>CAZYWG010000001.1:0-193788 GCA_964651815.1 uncultured Gammaproteobacteria bacterium
CCCTGGATTTAAGGGTGAGATTATTGTGAAGTAGGAAAGCTTCTATAACTGTATAAGCAATTGATTTAAGACCATCAATGAGGAGCTCCAAAGAAGGATATTTCTTATTCAACAATTACTGTTCCCGTTTCAGTTGGATTTAAATGATTGTGATAGCCGTAAGTTCCACTTTTTGGAAATGTTAACTCAACGCTTTCCCCATCCGTTACCTGACCAAGATTTAATAGGGGATAATCAGTATGGGTTGGATGAGGATTAGAATTAATTGAGGCGGTTGACCCGCTATTATTCACCCACACAACCTTAGCGCCTTTGCTTACAGTAAGCGTTGAGGGAGAAAAACCTTGCGAAGTGAGAGTAATAGTATTTTTTGCCTGCTCCATTTTGCTCTTATCAGTCTTTTCAACGGTTGGAGTTGCAGCCTGTTCACTCATTGAGTTTTGGGCACCATTTTTACTTGCACCCAAAAGAATATATATACCAACTACTGCAATAGCGGCAACTACCGCTACAACTAAAATCTTATTCATATATTTACGTTAACATTATAAAATAACAGTTGTCAAGATCGCTAACTACTCGTCTCTCGCAGCGTCCGCTACATGCTCTTCATCCAGACGGAATATTCCTTCGTCAAGTCTTTTTTGGTCAATAAAATGGCCAATAAAACCAACTGAGCGGGATAAAACGAATAAAGCATTGAAAAATTCCATATCAACAAGTTGTTTTAAATCTTCAAATGAATAACCCTCCTTTTCAGACAAAATATCAAGTAAAACAGCTGCAATTGCACCGTCGACATTTAAAATTAAATTTCCTTTTTTCGCAACTGTCACCTTTTCAACTCCCTTAGCAAAATTTGTAAATCTTGCTTCCAAACCCTCCGAATATGAAACTATCTCAGCAACTCTCGGATCCGGCAAGTCAATTCTATATTTTCTGTGACCTATTCCCGAAATGTATTTTTTTTGTTTTGCAAAACTTTCCACAAAATCATCAGCGTTTTTTTGAGACGAGACTCCATCAATCCATGAAGCGGCTGCTTGATTTATTGCTCCACCAAATCGCGGACCTATTGTTAACAATCCCGCAGCAAGTGAAGATACTAGATCCCGTCCGGCACGTGAAGCAACAATAGTATTAACTGCTCCCGAAACATATGGACCGTGGTCGACTAAAAGTTTTAATATAAAGTTAACAAACTCCTCTAATTCTTTAGATTTTATTTTTTTGCCCAAAAAAAGCGAAGCTACTATATAACCAAAAGAGTGTTTTTTGGAAAATTCCAGAAGATCTTCTCCTAAAACTGTTGGCCTGCCTCCATCATCGCGCGAAATACTTGTAGCAATTAACGCATGGCGCCTGTCATCCATATTTTCAATTATATCTTTTTTTACGGGATTTTTCTTATTTGTCTGTTTTATATACGTGTCTGGTTTACTTATTTTAATTGCCCCCGGAGTTGCACGTATATATTCAATAAAGTCGGAGAAACTCTCTGCCACTGAAACTCGTGCTGTACGAAGCGCATCCCGTTTTGCGCGTGCTGTCTCTTTTTGGCTTGATGCCATGGCTTTTGCATGACCAAATTGGGGAGAGGTAGGAAACATCTCAGCAACTGTGCCGGCTATATAACAAATAATTTTTTTAGTTAATTTTCCCGTTTGGATAAGTTCTATAACATCATATTCGTCAGTCCCTCCGAGCTCCCCAAAATAAACTATAGCCGAAGTTTCCGGATCATTTTCAGCTGCTAAAAATGCGTCGAGTGGCGTTGTTGCAGGATATCTGTCACCTCCAAAAGAAAGAGAAAAGGAAAGCCTTTTTCCAAGAGAAGTCACAATATTTATTATTTCATTTGTCATACCACCCGATGCAGAAAGAACCGCAATAGAACCTTGTTCAAAAACTTTTGCCATTACAAGTTGTTTGTGATCAACCCCACCAATTGCCCCTATTTTTATTTTTGAAGGAAGAAGAAGCCCAACGCTTGCAGGACCGATTAAAAAAACATTCTTATCTTTAGCGAATTCACGGAGAGAAAGCGCGTGTTTTTCCGGAACATTTTCAGCAAAAACTACACCACCAATTAGCGCAGGTAATTTATCCATCGCCTCAATTGATGAAGTTAAAACACGTCTGCCGGAAGACAAATTCAAAAAATATGTTATTTGCGAAAGTTTATCTTCTGAAACATTTTCAAATGAAGAGTAAACAGGAATTAAAATTTCGCGTCTTCCAAAAAAATATCTTTCAAATTTACGGCCGGTTGCAATAATCCCTTTGATACTTGGTGTTTCTTTTCCTGAAGAGAAATCAAAATCAAGAATAGATTGAATAATTGTTGGATATGATCCTAGTGTTAAAACGTTGGTTTGTGATTTTCTGATTTTTTGAATATCGAGCATATTATTTATTTAGAGCTTTTGTAACAATATCTGTTAATACAAGTTCCGGACCAAATACTTCTCCGCCAATTCCATTTTCCTGCATGAATTTTTTTATCATTTTCAAACCGTCTTCCTGGTGTGGTCCGCCGCGTCTTACATAAATCTTGACGCCTTGCTCCTTCAATGTATCTTTAAATTGTTCAAGTGCACGAATCAATCCACGGAAAGTTATTCGAACATCTGTAAAGTTTGCAACCCCACCACCTATTATTAAAACCTTGTCAGCTGCATGCGAATTAACAAGTAGACTCAGTATATTTTTGGTATAAAGTAATGTTTCTTCTTCATTAGGATTTCCGGAGTATTCACCATAATTGGCGAGTTTTGGACCAAAATCAAGGTTATAAACTTCATCTGCTAATACAACGCTCGCTCCGCCGCCTGACAGTAACATAAAAATCGAGCCTTCAGGATTTAAAACTACCAATTTAAATGACGCTTGCGACTTTTCAGATAAGTTTTGAACGTTTATTTCTTCTGTTGATTTATGAGTTGGTGTCGACCCGGATGAAATCATGGGAGCTTCTCTAAAATCTCGCGAGCTCCAATTGTCAACAAAAAATTCCGCGGCGGAATCAATTTCTGCTGCAATATCAAGCATATAAGGTTTTTTAAAAGAAATGACAAGTGGATTAATTTCCAAAAAGGAAAAATAATTTATATCAAATGCTTCTATGATTTTCTCTAAAATATCTGGATTTAAATCTATTTCTATCGCAATTTTTTTAACGTCCTCTGCATCTTTTATTAATTCACTTTTTACTTCTGACGCATGGTCTTCAATATCAACCCCGCCTTTTTTTGAATATGAAATAACTGTTCCGAGACTGGTCCTTGCAAGTGCTAGATATCTTTCTTCGTCGTCCGTATGTGGAATAAACTCTTCAATAAGAAAATGGCTGTACCCTTTTTTAATCCAACCAGAAATTGCATTAATCATTTTGTCTGCCCTGGAAACATCGAGCAATACCAAACCTTGTTTAAACCGCCTCTTTACACCCTGATCAACCTTGACAACATAGCGACTTTCAGGCCTGATAGATTCCTCAATCTTTGCTATGGAATCTTTTTCACCATTGAAAGGAAATCCTGAGTAAGAATTTTTCAAATGATTATTAATTATTGTCTTGGCACGAAACTCCGAAAGCTTAACTCTAGGCATACGACTTCCTTAAAAATATTATGGAGCCCTTAGGAGTCCCGATTTATCGGGACGACATATAGGGTTCAGTTTTTAGTATACAGCATTCAGTATTTAGTATCGAGTATTCGGAAGATTTTAAAAATTCAGCAGGAAATGTTAAATTTGTAACTTTGTTACGAGTCCTGGTTTTTATCGATACGGTGCAATCTTAAACCTCGATTTTGGTAAAATCCTGCGGAATTATAACTTCGCAATCTACAATATCTTTAATTGTTTTTATCATCTCGTCTTCCCGACCTTCGCAGTCAGGATACATGTGAGTCAAAACTACTTTTTTAAAGTTGCCGAGTTTTGCAAGCTTACCAACTTCAGAAGGTCCTAGATGTGACTCCGAACGGTTATCAGGATACGAGCATTCCAAAATCGCAAGGTCTGCATTTTTCCCGAGCTCGCAAATCCGTTCATCATATCCCATGTCCCCTGAGTAAACTATCGACTTTCCCTCAAAATCGAGTCTGTAACTAACGCTACTTGCAAAATGCTTAATTGGAGAAGCCGTTACTTTCCAACCATTTTCTTCAAAAATCGAATCCTCCCCAATTTCATTTATTTTAAAAAGCTCCGGTTTTTTAATTTCATAATTTGGATCAACTAATTTTTCTATATTTAAAAGTGTTTTAAAAATTTCATTTATCCCATTAGGCCCAATTATATTTAAAGTCGAACTATCCTTTTCATCTTTTGCAGCAACTTTTCTGGTCTGCATAAGCTGCATTAAATCAGCAAAGTGGTCTATATGAAAGTGGGAAATAAAAACGTGGGTTGGTTTTTTAACAATATCGGTTCCTTCCTCAAGCATTTTGTGGAGTACTCCCAAACCAATGTCGAAAAGTAAAGAATTTGAACCCGCTTCTACATACCACCCGGTAAAAGACCTAAAGATTTTACCCTCAATTTTTGGTGATGGAGTAGACGATCCAGTCCCGTAAAAAGTTATCTGCACAAAATATATTTTAACAGATTAGTTTGGGTTGATGTGGAGTATGAAAATGAAAAAAGGTCACGAATTACTGCGCGCTAATTCTACCGGTGAATGTGCTTTTGGCAAGCATGGCTTGCACTATGTTGTTGGGGACCTCTTCATAGTGGCTAGGTTCCATATAATAGGTAGCTCTGCCTTGAGACATGGACCTTAAGGTAGTTGCGTAGCCTGAAAGCTCCTCAAGCGGAACCATAGCCAGAATAATACGCGCATTACCTCTTTCTTCACTGCCCGAAATTTGAGCACGTTTTGCGGAAAGATCACCAATTACATCTCCCATAAATTCTTCTGGAGTTGTAACTTCAACTTTCATGATTGGCTCAAGAAGCTTCATCTCTGCCTTTTTACTTGCGGCCTGTAATGCCATAGATGCCGCAATTTTAAAAGCAATATCAGACGAATCAACATCGTGATATGATCCATCATAAACGGTTACTTTCATATCTACTACCGGGTATCCAAGAAGCATCCCTTTTTCTAAAGTTTCTTTAACACCTTTCTCAATAGACCCGATAAATTCAGAAGGAATTGCTCCACCTTTAATTGCATTAACAAATTCAAAACCTTCACCTCTTGGCTGAGGAGTTATTCTTAGCAAACAGTGTCCATATTGTCCATGACCCCCCGTTTGCTTAATGTATTTACCTTCTCCTGTTGTTTCAATTCCAATTGTTTCTTTATACGCAACCTGCGGCGCTCCCACATTTGCACCTACATTAAATTCTCTCTTCATGCGGTCTACCATAATTTCGAGCTGAAGTTCTCCAACTCCTGAAATTATTGTCTGGTTTGTCTCATGATTTGTTTTGACACTAAATGTAGGATCTTCTTCCATAAGTCTTTTCAAAGCCATACCCATTTTTTCCTGGTCTGATTTTGTTTTTGGTTCAATAGCTAAAGAAATGACGGGCTCGGGGAATGTTATTTTTTCAAGAACAATGGGTTTTGCCTGGTCACAAATTGTGTCTCCAGTTATAGTATCTTTAAGACCAACTACAGCAACAATTTCTCCGGCGTACGCTTCTGTGATTTCTTCTCTTTGATTTGAATGCATAAGAAGTAGCCGACCCACACGCTCTTTTACGTCTCTTGTTGAATTATATGCGTATGACCCTGATACCAATTTTCCGGAATAAATTCTGACGAACGTGATTTTTCCAACGTGAGTATCAATTTGGACTTTAAATGCAAAACCGGTAAATGCTTCATCAGGAACGAGCTTTCTAACTTCTTCAGCATTCGTCTTTGGATTAATTCCTTTTACTTCACCCAAATCTGCAGGGGACGGAAGATAATCAACAACAGCATCAAGTAATGGTTGAACACCTTTGTTTCTTAGCGAAGTACCTGCATAAATTGGAACTAATTTGTAACCAACAACAGCGGCTCTTAATCCTTGCTTTAATTCTTCATTTGAAATTTCTTCATTGTTTAAATATTTTTCCAAAAGATTGTCATTATTTTCTGCAATTTTCTCAATCATTTTATGTCTATACTCTTCAACCTGTGCTTTCATGTCCGCAGGAATTTCATCAGACACATCATATGTTGCACCAAGTTCTTCACCGCTCCATGTAAGCGATTTCATGTTAAGTAAATCAACTACGCCTTTGAAGTCGTTTTCCGCACCAATTGGTAGAACCATAATGCAAGGGTTTGCTCCGAGCCTATCTTCGATTGATTTAACAGTCTTCAAAAAGTCAGCGCCGAGTTTGTCCATTTTGTTGATGAAACAAATTCTTGGGACATGATATTTGTCAGCTTGTCTCCAAACAGTCTCAGATTGCGATTGAACTCCTTCTTCCGCATCCAAAACAGTTACAGCTCCATCAAGAACTCTTAGTGAACGCTCAACCTCTGCCGTAAAATCAACGTGCCCCGGGGTATCAATTAAGTTTATGCGGTATGGGACATCTTGTCCTTCAGATCTACCCAAAGGCGAATGAGTCCAAAAGGTTGTGGTTGCAGCAGATACAATTGTTATTCCGCGTTCTCTTTCCTGATCCATCCAGTCCATGACGGTATTTCCCTCATCGATGTCACCTATTTTGTAGGATTTTCCAGTGTAATAAAGGATTCTTTCAGAAGTCGTGGTCTTACCCGCATCAATGTGCGCAATAATTCCGATATTGCGGATCTTGTCTAAAGGTACTTGTCGTGATGTATCAGCCATATTTAAAAAAATTCGTCCGACGAATCGAACGTAAATGTATTTTACCAAAAAATAGCTGAACCTGCAACGACTTTATGGAAAGTGAATTAAGGATCTAGTAATTGTATGGAATCTATTATTTTATTAGCAACATTTACAATGTCGGAATTCTGATCAGTTATGTGAGAATATATCTCATAAATATTTTTTTTAGTAGCTAGGAAAAAGTATTTATCTGTAGGTGAAATTTGTGGTTCTCCATTGTTAAAGTTGGTCATAATTGCTGTTTGCCCCCATTTTGATTCCGGAGTAGTGTTGACAGGAGCAAGACCATAAGAATTCATAACCCGGGTATTAAGGAGTACTTGATTTGTATAACTACTTGGATTAGGCGCACAGAGGATTTTTATGTAGTTGTCATCATCATGTGGCACATAGGTAACATCGGCCGCATATTTTATGAGTGTTTGAGATTGAAACATTGCCTCTGTGGACTTAGCTTCCGAATATTTCCAATAACGGGTGTATTTTGGATCCAGTGTAAATCCTGTTCCGGCTGTTGGAGTTGGCTCAGAGTCTATAAATGGCTTCATCTTAGGCGGTAAAGGGAACGATACGTTACATGAAGAGCTCTTCGATGACCAGTCAGTCATATCAACTACAGGCGTTGGGCTTATAGATGCACTCAGTGAAATAATGGGGGATGGACTTGGATTACTATTATTTGTCACGGTTTTATTACCGGTCATTGAATCCGGATTTGATTTCTGTGATAGCAATTTATCCCCAATAGGTCTCAATAAATAACCTATCAAACCTCCAAACACCAGTGCCACTATTACTACAACAACCGGAAGAACTTTTGGAGAGGAAGAAATTTTTTCCTGTGACGGGACCGGAGCTGTAGCATTATCCATAGCTATAGTTTTTCACAAATTAATATATAAAGTCAACAAAATTATTTTAGTTATCCTGGAATAATGTCATTTCGAGCCAGACTTTATCGGACGAAGCAATCTCTACTATGCTATAATCGTGGCTATGAGTATGGAACAAAAACAAGCGTCATTTTTTGATCTGAGTCCCGAAAATGTTCAAGCAGAAGGACAACGTCTTTTGGGTTTAATTGGGTTAGAGGAAAATCCAACCATTTTTATATCTAATTTACTTTCGAATTGGAGAGATGTTCAAATAATCGGGCAGGGATATAAAGAAGTAATAAAGGAACCACAAGAGAATGTACCTGGAACCATACTTCCTATAAATAAGGTCCTTGAAATTTACCCCTACAATGATGACCAATTAAGAAAAATTGCAAAAAAACTAGGTTCGGAAAAAGTAAAAGGAAAGTGGCAAATTAACTTAGACGATTTAGCAGAATATGCAAACGGAAATCATCGAAGAAAACCGAGACAAAAAAGATTACATGTATAAGAATAGAATTTCTAAACTTAGAGGGTCGTTTGATAAAGAAAAAATTGATGCGTTTCTAGTTTCATCAGCTTTAAATATTCATTATTTAACAGGCTATTCTAACTTTTCGAAGGACGAGCGAGAAGCTTATTTATTTATCACCGAATCGACTGCGACGCTTTTTACAGATTCGCGATACATTGAAGCAGTTGAAAAAATAATTCCATCAAATGTGAAAGCGACAATTGAAAAACCACTTAAAACTCTTGGTCAAATAGTTAAAGATTTAAAAATAAATAGGATTGGTTTTGAGACAAATTTTACAGTATACGAACTTGAGAAATTCAAAAAAGAAATTTCTTCAAAATTTGTTTTGTCTGATGATTTGGTAGAAAAACTTCGGGAAATAAAAGACGTTGATGAAATTAGGGCGCTAAAAAAAGCCGCAGCTTTAACGGATATAACTTATTCTCATGTTCTCGAGAATATAAGAATGAAAATTAATGTTACAGAGAAAGAATTGGCGTGGCGAATGGAAAAATTCATAAAAGAAAACGGAGGAACTCTGGCCTTTGATTCAATTGTAGCGTTTGGTGCAAATTCCTCGATTCCACATCACATAACATCCAGCAAAAAATTATCAGTCAAAGATGAATTTATATTACTAGACTTTGGTGCAAAAATCGACGAATATTGTAGCGATATGACAAGAACTTTACTTACAAAAAGCTCGTCAACCCGCGCGAAGAAAGTTTACCAAGCGGTTCTTGATGCACAAAAAAAGGCAGCCGACTCAATAATTGTGAATAAAAAAGGTAACGCTGCAAATGCTGCAAAAATTGCAAACGCCGTTCTTGTCTCAAAGGGATTTAAACCTGTCCCTCACGGCTTAGGCCACGGGATTGGACTTGAGGTTCATGAGAAGCCGCATCTACATCCAAAATTTGATGATATTCTAGTGAATGGA
The DNA here is from genome assembly GCA_964651815.1 of uncultured Gammaproteobacteria bacterium. Classification (GTDB taxonomy): domain Bacteria; phylum Patescibacteriota; class Microgenomatia; order Levybacterales; family GWA1-39-11; genus GWA1-39-11. Next base: position 9,169 of record CAZYWG010000001.1, read on the forward strand.
ATGGTTTTTTCAATAGAGCCTGGAATTTATATCCCGGGTTTTGGTGGCGTAAGAATTGAGGATGATTATTTATTAAACAATAATGAAATCAAACAGATTACGACATCCTTAAAATAATATGGAGTCCTTAGAAAGGCTAGCGACACTAGCCGACGTATAGGGCAAACTCGCCAAAATAAATTTATCATTTCAAACCTCTTGAATTTTCCGCTATATCAAGCTAAAATAAGAAACCAATGAAACCGGCAGTAATCTTTGGAATAGTTGTATTTGTAGGATTTTTACTAATATATATGCTTTTCAATAAAAGTAACTCTACTGCGCCCCAAACCGCAACTAATTTTTTGACTCCAACACCTAGTCCCACAGTTGAGCTCAACACCCCAACGCCAGTCCCTACAATTCCTGAGACAGACAGAATCTCTGGAAAAACCGCAACAATAAAAACGATAAAAGGGAATATTGATGTAGAACTTTATGCAACAGAAGCCGCTAAAACAGTCATGAATTTTTCAACACTCGCCAAACGTGGTTACTACAATAATTTAACATTTCATAGGGTTGAAGATTGGGTTATTCAGGGAGGGGATCCAAACGGAAACGGATCTGGCGGCGTTTCAATTTATGGAGTTACATTTGAGGATGAATTGCATCCGGGCGACCCGCTTTATCAAGCAGGATACGTCCGCGGAATTTTGGCAATGGCCAATCATGGTCCAAACTCTAATGGAAGCCAGTTTTTTATTATGAAAAAAGATACACCACTACAACCTAATTACACTATCTTTGGGAAAGTAACTAGTGGTCTGGAGGTGGTTGATACAATTGTCCCCGGAGACAAAATTACAGGAATAGATGTACAGCAGTAAATTATTCTAATTCTTCTAGAATTAAAACCTTTGAATTTTTGACGCCTTTTTTTAATTTTTCCTCGTGCGCAGGGTAATCTTCGCCGATATTTCTTCTATAATGCATTGGGATTGTCACTTTTGCAGCAATTGCGTTGGCCGCTTCAACCATTTCTTCAACTCCCATTGTGTAATCTCCACCCATCGGAAGCATTGCGACGTCAAGTTTTTTAGCAGCAAATGTTTTCATTTCCGGAATAAAATCCGTATCTCCAGCGTGGTAAATTTTTAGATTATTTACGAATATGATGTAACCAACCCAATTATTTGTTTTAGGATGAAAGTTAAGTTTTTCGGGAGCAACATTATATGCCGGGACTGTCTCGAACTTCAATCCTTTAATCTCATATTCCTGATTTGGTGTTACATTGAATTTTTGGGAATCGGGAATTTTAAGGGTCACAAGAGAGTCGGAAGTTGCAACAACAATTGTTTCACTTTTTAAGATGTGATCAATGTCACCTAAAGACAAGTGGTCGGGATGCGCATGGGTTATAAATATAATGTCGGCTTTCTCCGGACCGAGTTCCGGAAGTTGATATGGATCAATAAAATAAATCTTATTTCCGCTTTTTGTATCTGTTATTGAAAAGCTCGCATGACCAAACCATCTTATGTTTTCCATAGGTGTTAACAATAATACAACTTGCGATTGTAATTCTCAACTAATTCATTTATTCTTAACATGAATCGAGATTATTCTCACCATGAATTTATTGATACAAAAGCTTTTGTCTTTTGAATTTTATAAGAAAAACTACTTTATAGTTTCAGTTTTTTTAATTCTTGCGCTTGCCACATTTTTAAGGTTTTATAATTTTGGTAATCGTTACGCATTGGCCGGAGACCCGGCACGGGACGCAATAATCGCAAGATACGCTCTGGAAAATCATAGAATACCCGCAACCGGCCCTTTTTCTTCCGCAGGAAATTTTACAACGGGTAACATCTGGTACATCTGGCTTATTTTATCTTCTGCAATTTATCCCTTCTCAATTTTGACACCTTGGATTGTTATGGCGGCGTCTTACGTTTTTATAGTTTTCATGATGATTTTAATTGGGTATGAACTCCTTGATAAAAAGTTTGGAATAATACTTGGACTATTGAGCGCGGTTTCTTTTGCTCAAATTAACCAAAGCCTGAATCTGGCTAACCCCTCACTTGTTGCTCTTTTTTCAACACTTGCCATATATTTTTTAATAAAGTATGTAAAAACTGGAAAAAATCTTTTTGCTTTTTTGTTTTCATTGTTTATTGCGATTGCAATTAATACTCATTTTCAGGCAATGTATCTATTAGTTTTAATTCCACTTGCGTATATCTTTAAGCGTCCAAAACCTATATATCTTATATCCGCGGCATTTGGATTAACAATTCCTTTTATTCCTTTTGTAATTTTTGATGTGAAAAATAACTTCTATAATTTTCGCGGAATAATAGATTACCTGCAATATGGACAGTATAAAATTTATGTCGCAAACAGATGGTTTACTTATGCAGGCATTTTTTGGCCACAACTTTGGAGTAGTATTGTTGGAGGGATTCCGCTTTTAGGTTATTTTACAATATTTCTTTTAATTTTTGCGGTTTTAAAAAATGCAGTCAAAAGAAAATTAAACAAAGAAATAATTTTACTTATTCTCTCATTTGCTGTGATGTTTTTTGCTTTAAGATATTACCGTGGTGAGCGCTTTTTTGGCTACTTTGTTTTTCTCCACCCATTCATAATTACTCTTTCCGGTTTTGCTTATTACGCCGTTTTTAAAATGAACAAAATACTGGGAGTTATTTTAATCACAATACTTGTCTTAATTAGTATAAATAGAACACTTCCGTCTTTATTACAGGGACCGGGCGACGCGCAGGTAAGATCTACCGCCTGGGAAAAATTATTTTCAGAAGTTTACCCAGGGAAAAAATTTCAACTCTATAGTTACATAAGTACATCTGAAGGCATAACTTTACCTCTGGCTCTCTACTTATATAGAGATGGTAGACTTTCAGATACGGGATATAAAATTGGGTTTGGAAGCACCGACTTGAAAGAAAGACCGCATTTTAAAATGGTTAAAGATATAAAATTGGGATTTGAGATTTGGGATTTAAACAGTTCAACTTCTGCGCAATTAAGAAAATCAGATTGGCATAGCGTTAACCCAAGCGCGGTTTACAAAATTTCAGCCGACTGGTACGATAAGTAATAACCTAAGCTTTTGCAAAATATATGTTTACGTACTCCGGTGCTTCTCCATCAACGGTAGAGCTCACAATCTCAAGTATTATTGGCCAATGTGTGTTGCCGGGATATAACACACGAGAATTTAAATGAACCCCAATATCCGCAAATGTTGTTTTACCATTTCCACCAGGTGTCGCTAATACGTGTAATATTGCATGAGTATTTCCTCTTAATGTCATTTCAGATTCCGTTTCTCCAATCCAAAGCTTTTGTGAAGAGGATTTTGGCGCTTCATTTAAATACTGTTTTATCTCTTCTCTAAAATTACGGCCCATATCACTTATCTGTATAGGTCCTTTTTGTTGATCAGAGGGAATCCATTTTCTATCTTTTGAAATCCGCATTTTTACACCTAATATGCTATTTGATCTGTTATCTCGAATAAAATCCCAGTTTTCATCAGGGCCTGGATCCCCACTGATAACAATATCCTCATTATCAAAAGCTTTTTGTAAATCTCCATTAACAAGTCTCGCACCATGATCATAATAAAGCTTAAACAAACCGCTACCCTCATCTAACCTAACGCTTCTTAAAGAATAATTGCTAACATGAGCAACTGCCTCAACCATTCCGTCTAGTCTAATCTGTGAGTTTAACAAATCCGAAATTTGAAGACCTTGAGCATCAACTTCAAGTCCTAGTTGAGCATATCTACTTCTTGGGGACGTTTGTAACTTAGATATTGAACCTTTGGGATTATCTTTTAAAAAAGTCTGTAAAAAAGATGCAGGAATTGAAATGGGGGTAGGAATAGGTTTTTTAGTTAAAGGAGGAACTTCAAGACCCAAAGAAAGTCTAATATCAGGACTTACACCAAAATGAGCTTCAGGATTAGTTGTGAGAGTTTCTCTCGCCATGGGATGTGATTTTACCAAAATTTGAATCTAAAATCAATAATATAGGATGATTTGAGGAGTTACAAACAGATGTTTGGAAACAGTTTACCAGCGGAAGTGAGAAAAGGCTTTGTTTGCTTCTGCCATACGGTGGGCTACATCTCTTTTTTTCACTGCTTCACCGGCGTTTTTAGTAGCGTCAAGAAGTTCTGCTGCAAGCTTGTCTGCCATTGTCTTGTATTCTGAAGTCGGACGTTTTTTTGCGGCTTCCAGTAACCAGCGAATTGCAAGAGCAGTTTTTCTTGCGCCGCGGACTTCCTGAGGGACTTGATATGCAGCGCCTCCAATACGTCTTGCTTTTACTTCTGTCTTTGGTCCAACTGACTCTATTGCTGACTCAAACAATTTAACAGGATCTCCCTCTTTTTTAAGTATCTCTAATGCATTATAAACAACTCTTTGTGCAACTGTCTTTTTACCGTCACGCATTAGTCGGTTTGTAAACATTGTTATAAGTACACTCCCGTAAACCGGGTCACCCTGAATATTTCTTTTTTTATAACTTGCTCCACCTCTTGCCATAATTTTTTAAGCTTGTGCTTCCGGTCTTTTTGTACCGTATTTACTCCTTGATGAGCGTCTTCCTTCTACTCCAGCTAGATCAAATTTACCCCTAACCAAATGGTATTTTACTCCTGGTAAATCTTTTACGCGGCCGCCGCGGACCAAAACTATTCCGTGCTCAGCCAAGTTGTGGCCAATTCCCTGAATGTATGCCGTAACCTCTTCTCTATTAGAAAGTTTCACACGGGCAACTTTTCGGAGTGCTGAGTTAGGTTTTCTTGGAGTCATGGTACGCACTAGAGTTACAACTCCCCGCTTTTGAGGTGACGGGACTGTTGTGTATTTTCTTTCTTTTGCGTTAAAGACAGTTCGAAGACCGGTTACTTTAACCTTTTTAAATTTTTTGGTTCTTCCTTTTCTTATTAATTGATTTAATGTCGGCATGGATTGTTATTTTACAATATTCGAAGCTGAAATACTAGTGTTATGAAGTGGCTGTTGGCTCAGGAGTATTCTGCTCTACAACACTGGCTTCAATAAATTCTTCTCTGACTGGAATAAGACGTCCAACAATGACATTTTCTTTAAGCCCGATAAGATTATCAACCCGTCCTTCAAGTGCAGCATCAGTTAACACCTGGGTTGTTTCCTGGAAAGATGAAGCTGAAAGCCAAGAATCTGTGACAAGTGAAGCTTTTGTTATTCCAAGAATTATCTCGCGTGCTGATGATGGTTCTCCGCCCTCAGAAATAATATTTGAGTTTTCTTCTTCAAATCTTAGTTTAGAAACTAGATCTCCAGGCATAAGATTTGTGTCGCCCGGTGTTTCAATCATTACTTTGTCAGACATTTTGCGGACAATTGTTTCAAAATGCTTATAATTAATTGCAATTCCTTGAGACTCATAAACACTTTGTATTTGGGCAATAAGATATTGTTGCGCCGCGCGAAGCCCTGAAATCTTCAGTACATCACGAGGATCAAGATAACCTTCACAAAGTTGCGTTCCTGCGTCAACAGTGGCACCTTCCTCAACAAGTACGGTAGAAGTCAAAGGAACAAAATATTCACGTTCTTCAACCGGTTTAACTCGGGTATTTCTTACGCGAATTATATATCCGTCCTCTACTTTATTAATTTGAATCTTTCCGGCAATCTCGGCAATTGGAGCCAAAACTTTTGGGCGGCGTACTTCAAACAATTCTTCAACACGCGGCAATCCTTGTGTAACGTCAGACATAACAACTCCTCCAAAGTGACGAACACGCATGGTAAGCTGGGTTCCAGGCTCTCCAATTGATTGAGCAGCAATAACTCCAACCGGGGTTCCCATATCTGCACGGTTGTATGATGATAGATCCCAACCATAACACGCGGCACAAAGTCCGTATCTGAGACGGCAGAAAAGTGGAGAACGAACAGTAATCTCTGTAATTGTTTCGTCTTTTAAAATTGCTGCAAGCGCTTCGTAATTAATTTCAGTCCCTTTTGAAACCCGAGTTTTTTTATCTTTTTTGCTCACAATATCTTTCATAACAACACGACCAAGAAGCATGCTTGTCATGTAAGACTCGTTATCGCGGCGAGTCATGTCAACCATTATTCCTTCTGAAATACCACAGTCTCCTTGGCGAATTATGACGTCGTGGGCTACATCTACCAAACGGCGGGTAAGATATCCGGCATCAGCAGTTTTTAGAGCAGAGTCAGTCAAACCTTTACGTGAACCGCGGGCAGAGTTAACGTATTCAAAAATTGAAAGTCCTTCGCGGAAATTTGATTTAATAGGAAGTTCAACAATTCGTCCGAGCGGGTCAAAAATAAGTCCACGCATAGCTGCCAACTGTTTAATTTGATCTTTTCCGGCCCTCGCTCCTCCTGATTCGGCAATAATTCTGACGATATCATTTTTGTCGAATAATTCCCAAGTAAGATTTGCCATTTTCTCAGTTGCTTCAAGCCACACGTTATTTGAAAGTCTTCTTTGCTCTGCATGTGTGATAAGACCGTTTTGATATTCTTGCTCAATTTCCTTGATTTTGTCTTCCGCTTCATTAACTAAAGTGTCTTTGTTTGGAAGGCGTTTCAAATCAAATGTTGATACGGAAATTCCTGAAACTGTTGCTGCATAAAACCCTATTTCTTTAAGATTATCAATTAAAGCTGCGACTTCCTCTTCATTTGCTATAACCATAGCTCGTGTAACAATATCTTTTATAGTGGACGCCTTTACTTCATGATTTATAAATCTAAGTGCTTCTGGTAATCTCTCATTGAATATAATTCTTCCAATTGTTGTATCCATGATTTTTCCATCAATTCTCACTTTTATAGGTTCGCGGAGTTGAATGTGTTTTAGAGAGAAAGCAAGATGAGCTTCTTTTGCATCAGAAAAAACAGTTGGATTTTCGCGTTTTATTCTTTCATCAACTGAAGTAAGATAAAAGGCTCCAAGCGCCATTTCCTTATTTGGGAGTGTGATTGGAGCACCATCTGCCGGCTTCAATAAATTATGTTGCGGCATCATTAAGCGTGTTGCTTCTTCTTGTGCGCGAGCCGACAAAGGGACATGAATTGCCATTTGGTCTCCATCAAAATCAGCGTTATAACCGGCACAAACGCAAGGGTGAATTTTAATAGCCGATCCTTCAACTAAAACAGGATAGAATGCCTGGATACCAAGCTTGTGTAAAGTTGGTGCTCGGTTAAGAAGCACAGGGTGGTTTCTGGTTATTTCTTCTAAAATATCAAAAATCTCAGGAGATCTTCTTTCTATAAATCTTTTAGCGGCTTTTACGTTGGGAGTAGTAAGACCACGCGAAATAACCTCACGAATTACAAAGGGTTTGAAAAGTTCTAATGCCATTTCTTTTGGAAGTCCACATTGGTTAAGAGTTAATTCCGGTCCAACGATAATAACTGAACGTCCGGAATAATCAACTCGTTTTCCAAGTAAGTTCTTACGGAACCTACCTTGTTTTCCGCGCAAAATATCCGAGAGTGACTTAAATTGTTTTTGGGTTTGTGAAGTTCTAATAGATGTATCAATAAGGTAATCAACAGACTCCTGCAACATTCTTTTTTCATTTCTAAGAATAATTTCCGGTGCACCTAGAGAAATTAAATGTTTCAAGCGGTTGTTTCTGTTAATTACGCGGCGGTATAAGTCATTTAAGTCACTGGTTGCAAAACGTCCACCATTAAGTTGAACCATTGGGCGAAGATCCGGTGGTAAAACCGGCAATACCTGCAACACAAGAGAAGACGGTTTAAATCCTGCTTTAATAACTGATTCAATTAAATGTTGGCGTTTCAATAATTTTAATTGTTTTTGCCCTGAAGATTTCTGTACCTCTTCACGAAGATCCCCAATAAGTTTGGTTAAATCAATCGATTCAATAGCATGAAGAATTGCAGAAGCGCCAGTCTCAACCTCAAAAAAGATTGGTACATCATATTCAATTAAACGGACGTATTCTTCTTCTGATAATACATCCCAAAGCTTGAGACCCTTGATTATATCCCCGACTCTTGTAAAAATTTCTTCAGTTCTTGCAACTTCTGTTTCTACTCTTTTCTCAAGTGCCATTTTCTTTTGGCGAAAAGCCACATCCGTCTCTTCAAGTACTAATGTTTGTTTTTCTTGTTTTAGAGTCCCTTTTACTTCTTTTACTTTTGATTTTTCATCAGTTTCAAGAGTATCCTTTTCTTCTTGTGCTTGTTTTTTGAGTTTTGAAATTCTTTCTTCTTTTATATTGTTAAGTGTTTTTTGTGCATCTTTTCTTTTATCCTCATCAATTTTTGTAACAAGGTATGAAGCAAAATAGATAACCGATTCCAAATCTTTTTGGCCAATATCAAGAAGGACCGAAAGTTTTGATGGGCTACCTTTTGAAAACCATATATGAACAACAGGAGACGCAAGACCAATATGACCCATTCTTTCGCGTCTCACCCGAGAGTATGTAACTTCAACTCCACATCTATCACAAACTATTCCTTTGTATCTGATCCTTTTGTATTTTCCACAATAACATTCAAAATCGCGCGTAGGACCAAAAATTCTTTCATCAAATAATCCGTCTTTCTCCGGCCTGTAAGTACGGTAGTTAATTGTTTCGGGTTTTGTAACCTCACCATATGAATATGCCCTAATATCAGCAGGTTCTGCCACAAGAACCTTAAGACCTTTGAAGTCTGAAATATTAATAGCGTCAAATTTTTTCTCTTGTTTGTTTCTTTTAGGTTCCATATTTTTAGCTAGTCTTCCCTTCCGGCTCAGGCTGAACTTCACTTGTTGCTATTTCTTCTCCGCCAAGTGATTCTGCTTCTTTTTCGTCAGTTACTTCCACGCCTTCCAAACCTTCTTTTAATTCCTTCGCTTCTTCGCGTACCTCTTCTTGAGTATCTGATGTATCTTCTTTGTCGTCAGCAACAACTGCCTGCATTGGAATAATATTTAGTGATAAAGATTGTAATTCTCGTATCAAAACTTTAAATGATTCAGGTACACGGGGTGTTGGAATATCAACGCTTTTAATTATTGCCTCAAATGCCTTCGCGCGTCCCGATACATCATCCGATTTAATTGTCAACATTTCCTGCAAAGTGTACGCTGCCCTATGCGCTTCAAGCGCCCAAACTTCCATTTCTCCAAGTCTTTGTCCTCCCATTTGAGCTTTTCCACCCAGTGGCTGTTGAGTAACAAGTGAATATGGTCCTGTAGACCTTGCGTGCGCCTTGTCTTCAACCATGTGGATAAGCTTCATGATGTATCCAATTCCTACAACTACATCATTTTCATAAGGTTCACCGGTTCTCGAATCAAAAAGTTTCATCTTACCGTTGACAGGCATTCCTGCTTCTTTCAAAAGATCTATATACTTTTCTTCATCCATCTTTTCAAATACCGGCAAAGAGATTCTAAGATTAAGTTTCTGTGCTGCAAGTCCAAGATGGGCTTCGAGAAGCTGACCAAGATTCATACGTCCCAAAACTGAAATTGGAGAAATGATAATATCAACCGGCGATCCATCTTCAAGATATGGCATGTCACAATCCGGAACTATTTTTGAAATAACACCTTTATTTCCGTGGCGACCTGCGAGCTTATCTCCCACAACAACGTGTCTCATTTGTGCAACCTCTATCTGAATTTTTCTGATTGTACCAGGTTCAAGTTCATCACCTTTTGCGCGGTCCAATATTTGTACATTTGTAATAATTCCGTGTTCGCCGTGGGGCATGCGGAGTGAAGTATCCCTAACTTCACGTGCTTTCTCACCAAAAATTGCACGGAGAAGTCTTTCTTCTGCTGTTAATTCCGTTTCTCCTTTTGGAGCTATTTTACCTACTAAAATGTCTCCCGGCTTAACTTCTGATCCTACTACAACAATTCCGTCATCATCTAAGTTTGCCAAATCTTCCTCAGCAACGTTTGGGATATCACGAGTCGTCTCTTCTGGCCCAAGCTTTGTATCAACAACGGTTGCTTCATATTTTTCAATATGGACGGAAGTAAGCGAATCATCACGCACTAAACGGTCTGAAATAACAATTGCGTCTTCATATCCTAGCCCGTCAAACGACGCGTATGCTATAACAAGATTTTTCCCGAGTGCCAGTTCTCCATTTTCCGACGCTGGCCCATCAATTAAAACGTCTCCTTTTTTAACTTTTTGTCCTGCATAAACAACCGGCTTTTGGTTGAAGAAAGTGTTTTGGGCGGTTCTTTTGAATTTATCTATTTTGAATGTCTCTTCTTTTGACCCGTCTTTAAGGATTACACGATTGGCGTCAACAAAAGAAACAGTTCCGTCATATGGCGCTATTTTTACCCTACCCATGGCATATGAAACCATTGATTCCATGCCAGTCCCAATAATTGGGCTTTCATTTTTGACAAGAGGTACTGCTTGGCACTGCATGTGAGTACCCATGAGAGCACGGTTTGCTTCATCATGGTCAATAAATGGAATTAAAGCAGCCGATGTCCCTACAACTTGTCTTGGAATGACATCAATAAATTCAATTTTTTCTTTTTCAACCTCAAGATATTCACCGTTGAAACGGGCCGGGACCAGATCATCAACAATGTATCCATCATTATCTACTTTAATATCAGCATGGGTTATGTAATGTTCCATCTCAGTCTCTGCGTCCATGTAAACAATTTTAGTTGAGACTTTAAGCCTTGATTTTGACCCTTTTTTCTCAGTCTCAACAACTTTGTATGGCGCTTCAAGAAAACCATAATCATTAACACGGGCGTAAAGCGCTAAATATGTAACGAGACCTATATTTGGTCCTTCTGGCGAACGGACTGGGCAAATTCTTGAATATTGAGATGAATTTATGTCACGGATTGAAAATGAAGCACGTTCACGGGAAATTCCACCTGTTCCCATAACAGTTAAGCGACGAATATTATCAATTTCAGATAAAGGATTTGTCTGGTCTAAAATTGCTGAAAGCTGTGAAGTTCTGAAAAATTCGTTGATTGCTGCAATTATTGGGTGCGCATTTATGAAATGAGATGGAGAAAATTGCTCTTCTGTTGAGGCCAAAGACATTTTTTCTTTAATTATACGTTCGAGACGGAGTGCTCCAACACGAAAAGCGGTTGTTTGAACAAGCTCACCAACGGAACGAATGCGGCGGTTTGCCAAGTGGTCAATATCATCAATCTTCCCTTTTCCATGAGCCAATTGAAGAAGATAAGAAACTATTCCAATTACGTCATCAATTGTCAATGTTAACGCTTCTTGTGCAGAAAAATTTGAAAGTCCTGCAAGCTTCTTATTAACTTTGTAACGGCCGACGCGTGAAAGATCATAGCGCCTTCTGTCGAAGAAAGAATCGCGGAAATTTTGTCTGATTGTGTCAATAACAACCGGTTCTCCCGGGTTCATTTTCTTAAAGATTTCGATTAATGCATCCGTTCCGCCTTTTGCGTCATCTTTTTCAAGAGTATTTTTTATATAAGTATCTGCTCCTTCAACGCCTTTAAATCTCTCATAAATTTCATCATTTGTTTCAATACCAAGTGCTTTTAGAAATACTGATGCTAAGAATTTTTTGCGGCGGTCGATCCTTACCACAACCATATCTGTTCTTGTAGTTGAAAATTCAAGCCATGAACCGTGTACCGGCCTCATTTCTGCAGTGTAAAGTGTTTTCCCTGTAATTTGGTCTTCTGTTGCGGTAAAGAAGACTCCCGGAGATCTGACAATTTGGCTAACAATTACCCTTTCTATTCCATTGACAATAAATGTCCCCCGGTCTGTCATTTTTGGGACTTCACCCAAGAATACGTTTTGTTTAATATTTTTGCCGGTTTTTTTGTTAACGAGAGTTGCTTCAACTGTCAGAGGTGAAAAAAAAGTAAGGCCTTTTGCTAGTGCAATTGCTTCTGTAATTTTGGGGTCTCCTAGTTTGTAGTTTCCGAGCGCCAATTCCCAGTTTTTGCCCGTAAAATCTTCTATTGGGGAAATTTCTTCAATTACTTCTCTAATACCTTCTTCAATAAACCATTTATACGACGCCTTCTGGATTGAAAGGAGATCTAACTCAGGTAAGGTTTTTTCTTGCTTACCCCAATATTGTCTTGTACTGCCTAGTTGTTTTGCCATCAGAAATAAATTCTAGAAGAAACGCACTTAATAAAACAAAAAAATAGGAAGGAAGCCAAACTTCCCCCTTTTTTCGGTAGGCTTATTTATATATGAAAGCCAGTGGTTTGTCAAGCACCAGATTCCAACAAGCAAAATTTATAGATATTTTTGAATGTCTGCGGCGTGCTCTTCTGCTGTTTTCTCCGGATGAATTTTACCCGTTTTGTCAGATATATAATATAGGTAGTCTGAGCTCGTGGGGTTAAGAGCTGCCTGGATTGCTACAACTCCTGGGTTTGAAATTGGGGTAGGCGGAAGTCCTGGGTTTTGATATGTATTATAAAGTGAAGCAATTTTTAGATCGTCGAATGTTAGTTCTTCCTTCCACCATTTACCCGTATCTTTTTGATAGCCAAGAGCATAAGCAACAGATGGATCAACGTCAAGCTTCATCCCAAGACCCAACCTATTATAGATAACTGACGCGACTATTGGGAAGTCCGGAGCGAACTTTGCTTCTTTTTCAATGATTGATGCAATAATTACAGCATTTGTAAACTTTGCACCAGTTTCTGGAATTCCGGCTTGCTTCATACGATTATCAAAATTATTTTTCATGAGTGTAATTATTTGTTCAGCTGTTGCGTCGCGGGGGATTAGATAAGTATCCGGGAAAAGATAACCTTCCTGTTCAACAAGCTGTGACCTCCATGAATCTTTATAAGACGGTAAATTTTTCTGAAAAATGTCCGCAATTTCTTCAGCCCTCAAACCTTCCGGAACAGTCACCCAAATATCAAGAGTGCCGTGATTTAACGTTTCTACCACTTTTGAAAGACTCATAGCTGGCGATAGACGATAATCCCCGGCTTGAATATTTTTATCTTGATTATTTAACTTTACAAAGACAAAGAAAATAACTGGGTCGCGAATTAGACCTTGTGTTTTAAGCGAATTACCTATTTCGCGTACTGGTTCACCTTTGTTTATTACAAATATTTTTTGGGAGTGGTCTTGTGAATTAACTGAACCATTACCTATAAACCAATAGAAAAAGGCCGCAACTGCAAGAATTGCGATGATTATGATTGCAATAAGAGCTCGCTTCATAAACTAAATGCTATTTTATATAGAAAATCTTTCGGAGTCAATCGATGGGGGAATGGACAACTATTTCTCTATAGTAAAAATTGGAAAAAGATCTAGGGAGTCGTGGGCTTCATGTAGTCTATATTCACTGTCGCTATACATCATATACAATTCATCATCGTGTCCAACCTTATCTCCCAATCTTTTGTATAAAAATAGTCCGGCGCGATGATCTTCAGGAGCGCCGAGAATCCTTGCAACTGTCGTAATATTTTTGCTGGAAATTTTTGTAACCTTACCCGTTAATAAAGTTTTCCTTACAAGTCGGTGTTTTCCAGGCAACATACCTTTTGACGTTACATTTTCATCTCCTCCTTGAGCCTTCACAATCTCCCTAAATTTGGTAAGAGCTTGACCACTTGTCAGTAAATCCTTTGCCCACGCCTTTGTGTCTTTATATTTTTTTTGGAATTCGTCTTTTATTTTTTGTGAAGAATCAACAAGACACAGCTCTAAAAGCTTGGCAGATGCGTCAATACTTAAATCTTCTAGTGCGAGTGGCCTATCTTCAGTTTGCTCTAACACTTTTAGTGAGTCGCGTGCTTCAAGGAGAGGACCTACCCCATTTCCCGCAGGTTCTTCCATTCTGTGAATAATCGCTTCAACTTTTATCCCAAAGCGGCCTCCGAGATATTCAAATTTTTTCTTAAGAACGGCAGCTTCTTCTTCTCTGTGAATTTTGACAGTTGTTCCATATGGCAAATCAATTACAACGTGCGTTGCTCCAAAAGCAACTTTTTTTGCCATGACCGACACAACTATTTTGTCATAGCTTTCAAATACAAGCGGCTCTTCAATTTTTATAATATCGTCGTCAGCCGGTGCAATCTTAAAACTCCCACCCCAAACAATACATGCACCCACTTTTTTTACAATTTCATAAATTTCTTCTTTTGTGAAGGTTACATTAGAAAGAACCTCCATGCAGTCTGCCGTTCCGGCTGGCGTTGTAATTGCACGTGAAGAACTCTTTGGGATTTTAAAACCGGCGGCAGCAATTATTGGGACGAGAATAAGTGTGACACGAGTTCCGGGAACTCCACCTATTGAATGTTTATCTGCGACTAGCCCTGAAAACTCAAGCTTTTCCCCAGTCTCAACCATTGCTTTTGTAAGGAAATATAATTCTTCATCAGAAAATCCTTCAGAATATCCGGATGCTACAAAATATGTGGTCAAAATATCGCCCAGCTTATCTTGCGATATTTGATCCATAATCGCATATATCTCGCGATATGATAGCTTTTTTCCAACTAATTTTTTGCGTATTGCTTCAAGAGCTAAAGTTTTCTCATCCATAGCTTAATACAACCAATATATACCAATACTACCAATTTCCAATAATTTAATTTTCTCTCGATTGAAATATTTGTAGTATTTGTGGCATTGGTAGTATTTGTATTATTTTATACTTCCTTTCCCAAAATCATCCTGAATGCGGATCCTACAACAGACTTTATAATTTTCATTGTCCAATAAAGTATTGCGCTAAAAACTTTGATAATTGCAGGCTCTACTGCAGAAAAATAATATTTAATTCTTCCCCATGCGCTTTTTAGCTTATAATTTTTAATCTCATCTTCATTCATTCCAAAATCACTCGAACTATTAGGTAGATCTTCTTGAACTGGTGTTAAATTATTATTTAAATTGCTTTGTTCTTCCATAAATACGTTGTCTTATCTGCAACCTGTTGCAAAGCCGCCCTTACAATAAGCCGTTTCCATATTGTACCTGGCGGCGTACAGGTAACTATTGTTATATATGAATTATCAAAACTCTGCGAAAGCATATTGGTGTCATCAGGAGAGGTAATAATAATTGAGAAGATTTTATATTTATAAGTTGCATCGGCAACTGTTGCATCAATTTCGTCGCCAATTTTAATTGTATGAAGAGTAGCAAAAATTGCTTTGTAATTATGCTGGTCAAACCAGGCGGGAATTGTTGAATGTCCAAAAATAACGGCCGTTCCTTTTTCTCCCGGGATAGAAGTACCAAGATATTGAACCAGATGGTGATCCAGATCATAGTCGGTTGTTGAAACTCTCGCACTTTCTATTCCTAGTTTTGGAATAGATAAAAGATATGATGAAATTTTCACTTTTTTCTGAGAAGTTATATTTGTAGTAAGACTTGGGTACCAATTACGGGCGTCTGTGTAATCATGAGTTAAAGAATTTATTCCCTGCGTAAGCAAACTTCCAAACCCGGAGTCTCCTGAAATTACCATATATTTTGGGATAGGTGCCTCAATTCCAGCAGATGCGTATGCATTTCCTAAAAAAAGCTGGTATGAGATTATAGGGAAGAAAAAATAAGCAAACATACCCATTCCTAAAATAATTAAAAAAAGTCCAAGCATTTTCTTGCGTTTAAATCCTAACGTTTTGCGTTTTATATAATAGGTAGACATTGGTTTACTCTTTGACTTCTATATTTATATTTTTAGGGTTTAAGGGCAAGATGGCAGGGAGGAACGGAATTTTATTAGAAAATGAAATGTTCACGTCGGTTACGCCGGTTATACTCCTGATCTTATTTTGGGATGATTTTTCCGACTTTCCACCTAAACTCGCTGCAAGCTGACTAGGATCAATTTGTGGTACATAAACAGCATGGACTTTAAGAGTTGCCGTGGCGCTTGACCCGTCTTTAGAAATTTTTATATTATTTACGTCTGTTGTTGAATCGCCTTTGCGCAAAACGTAAGTGCCAGGTACTTGGCTCTTTGACAGATTTTCTACAAAGTTACTTAAATCCGATTTATTGTACTCCCCTATACTGTATTTAATAGTTGCAGAAATCCCAACGCTTCCTGCTTGATCATTAACTTTTTTAGTATAACTTTTATCACTCACGTCTTGAGTTAAACTCTTTGGGAAAATTTCTGTATCAGTACTGGCTCCTGATTTTGCTTTTGACATAGCATCACTTTCAAGTGAAGAAATTACTTGAGCGAGCAAATCGTCGATATCTTTTTGTGAAACAACTGTAGAGGTTGTTTTTGTACCTCCGCTTATTGCGCTGCCATTTTTCCCTATGAAATCTGAAGAAGAAAAACCTTTGACAGTGAAATTAGAACCTGAGGGAAGATTGTATTCTTTGCCAAAATTTGACGCTTCTACTTTTCCGTCCGCAGAAGAAAGGGATGTTGCAAAAGAACTAGTGGATGCGATTTTTACGTCATTTAAAAGCTGGAATTCAAGATTATTTGGACCAACTAAAATTGTACCTTTTGAAAATGACTTATCACCCTCATTTTTATTATAAATTGTAATGGATCCTTTTGCGTGGTCTCCGGTATCTTTTGTCCCTGAGGAATTTTTTGTTTCCGAACCATTTACTTCTTCGCTTGTAGCGCTGAGTTTTATAGCATTGTCCCCTGTTGGGTTTTGAGAAAATGAAATATCCTGGGATTTATCAATAGCTTTTTTATCAGTGAAAATTACAACCGTTGCATGCAGCAAATAGTTAACGTATACAAACAGAAATAATACTATGACAACAATAACTATGACCAAACCTGCTATTAATTTAGGACGTCCCGCTGACGTATTATTTAAAAATGGTAGACTTGGGAAAGAGAAACTTGGAATTTTCAACTTTTTAAAGTTAATGCCGGAAAAAACGTTTCCTATATTTATGGGAAATTGCGATTTTGAAGTCGTTTGAAAATCGCCCTCTATCTCACTTTGGCCGGGGGTATCTCCCTCTTGAAAATAGGATATCTCGGGCTCCTCCTTCTTACCCCGCGGACTTTTGGCTGAAATGGCGGCTTTGACACTTTCTGTTTCATTTAAAATATCTTCACTACTTTCTTCCGGCAACTTTTCTAAATTTTCTAGTTTTTTGGCTTTTTCAATTGCAACGTCTGAATCTTTTGCAAAACCAAATTCCTGAGCACTTGCTTCTTCCAGTACATCTTCCGGAACTACTTCTTCCTCAACAGTTTTAACGTTTGCCAAAACCTCTAGCTCCATTTGTGATGCTACTCCGTTGATCGTTGCTTCATTTTCAAAACCTTTTTCAAGCGTTACGACTTGTGGAACATGAAGAAAAGGGATATCCCTTGGCCATTTGTGTGACAAGAATTGCTGCTGAATTGATTCTCCGCCATCATAATCTGCCAAAATTATTTTTGATGGAAGAACATCTACGCTTTCAAGCTTTTTTAACAAAGTTTCAGAAGACGTCATAATATTATCCGAAACTGACTCGTTTGCCATCTCCAAAATTTTTCCTCCTCTGACCAAATACGCATACATATGTCTTTTTGCAATTTCAAGAAATATTGCCGATACAGGGGCTCCTTCATTTTTTTCAATAAAGTGGACAATTGCTTCAATTGATGTGAGAAAGCCAACGGGGACAAGCCCTAAATCCTGGCAAACTTTTTTTAGATTATCCAAATATTGTTTTTGGATTTTTCCATCCACTACCCAGTCGTATGGAACAGAAAAAATAGTTTTTTCTACTGTTCCGTCTGCTGGAAGGCTCGTTTCAACAAAGCTAATTGCGCGGTCACTGGCATGAAGCAAATCCTCTGCTGATAAGTCATCTGTATCTTTTGATGTTTCAACTTCGTGACTTGCGAGAATAAAAAGTTTGTCGTTTATTTCTTCAAATAAAATCGCTCCAACTTTATAGGGTTTGAAAAGGAGTGCAAGAAAAAAATTCTTCTTCTCCTCACTTTTTTTTAGGAAAGGCAGTTGCATATTTAGTTTAGGGCGGCCTTATTCAACAACAGCATAAATTCGCCTGTTGGATTTTCCAAGGCTTTCCTCTTTTATTATTTTAAACTTTTTAATCTCACCTGTAAAATTAACATGAGGACCGCCACAAAATTCGGCTGAGTACGGTTTATCCGACGACCGGTTTGAAAAAGGACCAATAAAATATATCTTCACATCTTTTTGATATTTTCCATCAAACAACCCTATTGCGCCAATTTCTTTTGCTTTTTGAAGTGGCATTATTTCAAAATGCACGGGAAGATTATCTTTAATTTTCTCATTGACTATTTCTTCGACCCGTTTTACTTCTTCTTCCGTAAGTTTTCTATCAAAATTAAAGTCGAATCTAACTCTTTCCGTTGTAATATTTGAACCGGTTTGATGAACTTGGTCTCCCAAAACATCTCGAATTGCCTGATGCATTAAGTGAGTTGCCGTATGTCCTTTAATTGTTTGTTCCTGATGATCTGCTAGACCACCCGCGAATTTTTGTTGTGCTCCTGCACGCGACAAATTTTGGTGCTCTTCCATTTTTTCCGCAAATTTCTGATTATCAAACTCATAGCCAAGACTTTTAATTTGCGTTGGAGATAAACCATGACTAGTATATAAAGCAAATGCATCGTCTGCCGTTATTTCAGTTATACCCATCAACTCGTCCCCTACTTTTTTATACTTTTTACCGATGAATTTCTTTGCCTCAGAAAGTGTATTTTTATACTTCTGCTCTTCCTCAAGAATTACATTTTTAATAGTTTCGAATTGTTCGATTAGATATTTATCTGTTTCACTGTAACTATCAACAATAGTCTCAATTACCGGAACGATTGTACTTCCATTTAGGCTTTCGAAGTTATCAAATGCACGCCGTAAAAGTCTTCTCAAAATATATCCTTGTTCTTTATTTGACGGACGGACATTGTTAGCGGTTAAAAAGATTGATGCAACTAAATGATCTGAAATAAT
Organism: uncultured Gammaproteobacteria bacterium; assembly: GCA_964651815.1. Taxonomy (GTDB): domain Bacteria; phylum Patescibacteriota; class Microgenomatia; order Levybacterales; family GWA1-39-11; genus GWA1-39-11. Next base: position 28,186 of record CAZYWG010000001.1, read on the forward strand.
CCTTACTTCTCTTTGATTAGAAGCATATTTTTTGGAGATTACATTTTCCAGGCTTTCAACAACCGAATTAAACAACGATGTTTTAAAAACATCTTGCTTATTTTCGGTCGCCATTATCAATCTTTCTAGTCCACCTCCAAAGTCAACATTTTTTTGTGATAATTCTTCAAACCCCTCGCCAGTTTTTTTGTATTGCATAAAGACAGAATTACATATTTCTATATATCTTCCGCAATCACAATTAATATGACATTTCGGGCCGAATTTAGAATCGTGATCTGTTTCAAAATCGTAAAAAATTTCAGTATCTGGACCACCCGGTTCACCCACTGGCATTTTATCAGGTATGCCCGAACGGGACCACCAATTTTTTTCAACTCCATAAAAAAATATTCTTTCGTCCGGGTTTAAGCCTTCTTTTTTAAATAAACCTCGCCAAATCTCTTCGGATTCCGAATCTTTAGAAATATTCCCAAATCCTTCAAAAACCGTGACATACAATTTAGCAGGATCAATAGCCAACTCGCGGATTAAGAATTCAAAAACCCATGGAATTTGCTCGTTTTTAAAATAATCGCCGAGAGACCAATTTCCAAGCATTCTAAAAAATGTTGTATGACGCATATCTCCAACCTCATCTATGTCTTGCGCTCGAAAACAATTTTGAACATTAACTAACCGATTCCCTTGGGGATGTTTCTCCCCCAATAGATACGGGACCAAGGGCTGCATACCTGACGATGTGAATAAAGTGGTGGGATCATTTTCAGGAACTAGTGAAGAATTTGCGATTTGAAAATGATCTCTTTTTTTAAAGAATTCTATATATTTCTGAATTATTTCTTGCGCTTTCATAGAGATTTATTATAGCATGAATAGTTATAAGCGATTGACAATTTAGCCTCGTTACCGTAAAATCATAAAGTTGCTTTTGTATTCCGCAAGGAACTGCCATAACTGCCCCCCAAGTAACTCCACTTTATTGTCATGGCAAACACAAGAAAAAAAAATATTGGATCAACTGTTACTTCTCGTGTTTCGAGTTTCTACTCGCAAACTTCAAGCAGAATAAAAGACCTGAATACTCGACAAAGAAGCAAAGTAATATGGCGGAAAACAACCGTGTTTGTCCAAAAAAGACCGATGGCAAGTTTTTTCATCGCGCTTTTTATTCTCTTCTTGGCAATAGTTCTCAACTCTGTAATTTCCCCAAAACCCAAAGAAACTACAACTCTTCCACCTGTAAAAGAGGTCACAGTTTATAAGGTGGGGGTTGCACCAAGAGTAAGTATATCGGCAAAAGTTAAAAAAGCAGGTGTAATTCAAATTGTGGCACAAACCCCAGGTATTGTTTCCGCCATCAATGTGGTTGAGGGACAAACTGTCACACGCGGAACCAATCTTTTAAGTCTTGCCAATAACTACCAGGGTGGTAACGCGTTTTCAGTCCAGCGGCAAATTGCTGCAGATCAATACCAAAATGTGCAGGATACTTATGATGCCCAAAAAGACTCTATTGGAAAGCAAATGCAAATTGCCGATGCAAATAAAAATAATTCCGACATGATGCGCAGCCTTATTAACCAATCTATTTCCGACACTCAAGGTTTAATAGATTTTAATGACAATATTTTATCAACTCTCAATGCAAATCTTAAAAATCTTGAAGACTCAAATAACAATGGCTCAAATGATTCGGCGATTCTTGCTCTCAAAGGTCAAATAGCACAGGTTGGTGCGGCGGTGGCTCAATTGAATATTTCAAACCGCCAAGCTCGTTTTCAATCGGATACAGCAAATCCTCCAACTCAACTAGCTGACTTTCAACACGACTTGGCAGTCAGGCAATTTCAAATTCAGCAAAAAATGCTTGATCTAGGAAGGGAAACAAGTCGGCTGGGACTTGCCCTCGCGCAAATAAATGAAGCCACTATGTATCCTTCTGCCCCTTTTGATGGGGTTATTGAACGCGTGCATGCAGTTGTGGGACAATCAGTGGCACCTGGGACACCCCTTGTTACAATTTCCGGAACAAACAAGAAAACAACTGTTATTGCATATGTCCCTCGGGATATCGCCGAAAAAGTTTCAAAGATTGAATCAAGCAGGATTTATGTTGGCAAAAAAGTTTATGAAGCACTCCCGGATTATGTTTCAACAGAAGCAACAGACGGTTTACTTAACGTAATTATTTACACATTACCCGATGACGCTACTTCTCTCCTGACAGATAGTTCTTATATAAGAATAGAAGTCCCCGTTGGGTACGCAGATACCATGTCTACTATTCCTCAGATTCCAATAGATAATGTTTTTCAGACGCAAGATGGTGCTTTTACTTATGTCACAGAAAATGGGAAAGCGGTCGCAAGAAGAATTGAGCTAGGGGACGTCCTTGGAAGTTTTGTGACTGTAGAAAAAGGGCTCAAGGCGGGTGATCACGTTATTCTCGATAGAAATATTGTAGCAGGTGATCAAATCCACGTTAATAACTAAACTATGGCAGCACAAGACAGGACCGGACTTTTCAGGTTTCTAAAATTTGATCCCAACTTAAGGAAAAGTCTTTTTGCCAAGTACCTTGCAAATCCAAGACTCGTCATTCTTCTTCTTTTTTCCGTGATACTTATTGGAGCATATTCTTATGCATCACTCCCGCGCGAGCTTAATCCAACAATTAACATTCCAATTGTCTTGGTGAGTACTGTTCTGCCCGGAGCCTCTCCAGCCGACGTTGAGTCCCTTGTCACCGTCCCAATAGAAGATTCTATTAATAGTCTTGAAAAAGTTAAGACCGTAAGTTCTACTTCTCAAGACAATGTCTCGATTGTGACCGTTGAGTTCCAGTCAGGTACCGACCCTGATAAAGCAAAGAATGACGTTAAATCCGCTGTTGATGGTGTAAGTACTCTCCCAACAGATGCTCTAGCGCCACAGGTTTTAAAACTGGATTTTCAAAATGCTCCAGTCTGGACGTTTGTCTTGACAACAAGTGCTGACGATGGGAGCTTGTTTAAATTTGCAAAAAACTTGCAGAAAAAAGTTGAGGATCTTCCAGAAATTGATAAAGTTGATATTGCGGGACTTGAAGACACGGAAGTACAAATAACAATAAATCCGGAGTCATACGCTGCATACAATGTAAATCCCATCCAACTCTCAAGTATAATTACTTCGTCGCTTAAAAGTTTTCCCGCAGGTTCAGTCAGAACAGAAAATAGCACATTCTCCCTAACCATTGATCCGCAAGCAACAACAGTTGACGATCTAAGAAATCTACAAATAGCGCTCCCTGGTCCTGCTGCACAAACCGTAGCTCTCTCAGATATTGCGACAATTGTAGACCGGCCAAAACCTTCACAAGGACAATCATTCATTGCTTACCCTCATGGAAAAGTTGGCCGCGCCGTAACTTTTGCAGTTCACAAGACGAGTGCAACAAATATTAACACAGCAGTTACTTCTGCCAAACGCCTTGTTGATTCTGAAGTGAAAAATACTTCAGGCGTCTTTCGCGCGGTGACACTCATTAACACGCAGGATGAAATAGATAAACAATTTCGTGATTTGACAAGGGATTTCTTAATTACAGTTATTCTTGTTGTCCTAGTGCTCTTCATATTCTTGGGTCCACGTCAAGCACTTGTCTCGTCCCTTTCCGCTCCGTTGAGTTTTTTAATTACTTTTATAGTAATGAAGCAATCCGGAATTACTCTTAACTTCCTGTCGCTCTTTTCCCTAATTTTATCACTGGGACTTTTGGTAGATGATACTGTCGTTGTAATCTCTGCTGTCAGCGCGTATCACAAGACGAATCGGTTCAGTCCTTACGAGACCGGACTTTTAGTGTGGCGTGACTTTTTAACTCCTGTATTTACAACAACCGTTACAACAGTGTGGGCATTTCTTCCTCTGTTATTGTCAACCGGAATAATTGGAGAATTTATAAAATCAATTCCAATAGTTGTCTCCACTGCTTTAGCTGGGTCTTTTATAGTAGCCATGTTTATAACACTACCGCTCACGGTAATATTTCTTCGTCCTCAGATTCCAGAGCGTGTTACAAAATTAATCAAAATTCTCGCTGCGATTATTCTTGTTGCAATTCTTTGGTCGGTTATTCCAAAAGGGAAACTTTTTATTGTAGAAATTATCGCACTAATCGTATTTATTTTTGTGATCTACTCACTTCGTAGCTATAGAACAGTCATAAAACAAAGGGTTGCGGAATATTTTGTCCCTAAAAATCATCGACAAGTGAGTTTTAGAACAAAAATAATTCGGAATATTTTCGGGCGAGATTATAGCGAGGGTGTTATCAGTTTTGACAAAATAAATGCTGCCTATAAACAAACTATTGAAAAGATTTTATCATCAGGGCACAACCGCAGAATGGTTATTACAATGGTTATAATATTTTCGTTATTTTCATTTTTGCTTTTACCATTGGGTCTTGTAAAAAACGAATTTTTCCCAAAGACTGACCAAAACATTGTGTATCTAACTCTCGAGCTTCCTGCAGGTACACAAATCGGGGATACAAAAAAAGAAGCACTAAAAGTTCTTACCGATCTTAAAAATACAAACGGGATCAAGTTTGCGAGTCTTGACCTAGGACAATCAATTGGCAATAACGGCGGGACGCAAGGGGCTGGGGACAACAATGCGCTTTTTAGCCTAAATCTTCTTGATGCCGGCAAAAGGCGCGAGTCAACAGAAATTGCGGATTCACTTAGGACCAAATTTGCTAATTATCAAAAAGGTAGACTTAACGTAGTGGAAGAGTCAGGAGGACCGCCGGCAGGTGCAGACCTTCAGATAAAATTGCTCGGGGATGACCTCTCCATTTTAGGAAAAAAAGCAGATGAGGTTGCTGCATACCTGGAAAAGCAACCCGGCGTAACTAACGTTGATAAATCAGTTAAAAGCGGAACTAGTAAATTGGCTTTTGTCCCGGATAAGTCCCTTCTTGCTCAGCAAAATATTGGGTATGACCAGCTTGGACTTTGGCTTAGACTTTACGCCTCCGGATTTAAGGTAGCCTCACACAAGTTCCCGGGGGACAATAAAGACCGGGATGTCACATTAAGACTTTATCCCGAATCCGCATTTGCAAATAGACTTGACCAAGTGATATTACCGCTTCAGGCTGGTGGAAATATCCCATTGTCATCTCTTGGTAAGTTAAATCTCGAGGAAAACCCAACAATCATTACACGCGAGGATGGAAAAAGGACAATCTCGGTAACCGCAGCTGTAAAGAGAGGATTTAATGTTCAGGATAAAAATAAGTCGCTTGAGTCCTTTGCAAATACTAAGCTTGCGCTGCCCGAGGGATATTCATGGAAAACGGGTGGAGTAAATGAAGAAAACGCAAATTCTGTTCAATCAATTTTAAGTGCCATGCTTTTATCCTTCTTGCTCATTATTGTAACAATGGTACTTCAGTTTTCATCATTCAGACGCGCATTAATAGTTATGTTGGTAATACCACTTTCTATTTCGGGTGTTTTTATAATTTTTGCGCTCACCGGAACACCACTTTCTTTTCCAGCTCTTATTGGGGTTCTTGCTCTTTTTGGAATAGTTGTAAAAAATTCAATACTTATTGTGGATAAAATTTTGGAGAATCAAAAACACAATATGACCTTTATTGAATCTATAAGTTCGGCTTCAGCTTCTAGACTTGAACCCATTGCCTTGACTACTTTTGCGACAATATTGGGACTTACACCAATTACGCTTACCGACCCATTATGGCGAGGTTTAGGAGGCGCAATTATTGCAGGGCTTGTGTTTTCAGGAGCTATAATGCTCTTCTTTATTCCTGTTGTGTACTTCAGTTGGTTCAATCAAAAACCAACGAGAAAATAAACTTGATATAATCCCCCTATGCCATTAAATGAAAGGGTTTCACGAAGAGATTTTTTGTTTAAAAAACCCGCAAAAATAGTTGCTAACAATATAAGAAATGTAGTGCAAGCAGGAGGTATTGCGGGAGAAGTTGTAGCAATTGCCTCATTTGCGATGTACGGATACAGAAAAGCTCAGAGCGATATCTTAATGCGTGAAATACCAGTTACCGAGCTTACGAATCCTGCCAGGCCGAACCAAACCATAACTCGTCAAAAACCAAGAAACGAGTACGAACAGCGAGCAGCGATGGTAGCAAGTAATCTTGATGATTCAGCAGACAGATGGAGTGACGTTGGCTTAATCTCACTAGTTGCTGCTATACCAGAAACATTTTTAAATCTTCAGGAACTTGTAGAAAAGCTTGAAGAAAATCCCTAATCAAGCGATATCAAGTTCTGCCTTTTTCTGAGCTACTTTATCTAGAAACTTTGGTTCCGAACTATCTTTGGGAGTTGGCTTTGGAAGATCTCCTCCATCGTGCATAAAACTACTTTACTATATATTCTCTCAGGGGGCAATCTGTATGCTTGCAGGAGGCTTTGCAGTAAGTTCTTCCATACCAAATCAAACCTAGGCCGAATTCTCTCCAATCTTTCTGTGGAACAATTTCCATTAAATCCCGCTCGATTTTAACAGGGTCTGAATTTTTTGTTAAGCCGAAGAGATTCGAAAGACGTCTTACGTGTGTATCGACAACTACTCCTTCACTTTTTCCAAATGCTTCCTGCAAAATAACATTTGCAGTTTTTCTTCCAATAAAGGGTAGTTCTGTCAACTCTTCCATTGTCTCGGGCATTTTCCCTTTATATTTTTCTGCAACAATATCCGCTGCTTTTTTGATTGCTTTTGATTTTCCTTTATGAAAGTTGATGCTTTTTATGTCCGAATCAAACTCATCAAGGGGAGTTTTTTGATAGTCTTCGAGTTTTTTGTATTTTTTAAATAAATTTTCAGTAACTTTATTAACTCCAACGTCTGTTTGTTGAGCAGATAATGCAACGGCAACATATAACTCCCAAGGGTTTCCATGATTTAAAGGTGTGTGGGGATTAGGAAATAAATTCTTTAATTCCCGAGAAATTTTTTCAGCTTTTGCTTTATTATCCATATGTTAATACTACCGATACTACAAATATTTAAATGGTGTCAAAGCTAAATCATTAAATTATTTGATATTGGTAGTATTGGTATTGTATTTGTAGTATTCAATCTACTTCCCTATTATACTTGACAATACTTTTGCCAGTTTTTCTTGGTCATGTCTCAAAAATTGCCCTTTTCTTAAAAATTTTCCGGTTATCGTCTTAAAATGGTTGTTAAAATTTTCCGCGTCATATGCAACATAATCAACGTTTTCCTTTTTATATCGCTCGAGGGTTCTCCCCGCCATTTTTTCAACATTCACAACAACATAATCCAAAATACCAACTCCCAAGTATGATTCTATAGCTCCTACAAAATCCGAGGCTGCAAAGTTATTTGTCTCCCCAAATTTTGTCATTATATTTGTGATGAAAATAATTTTAGCTCGAGTTTTGGATAGCGCCGGCACAATGCCGTCGACGATAAGGTTGGGCAAAATAGATGTATACAGATCCCCTGGTCCAAGTATCACAAAATCTGCCTGTTTAATTGCACGGACCGCGTCTTCATTCGCGTCAACTTGGGGTTGAAGATAAATTCTTTTTATTTTAAGCGTTGGGTCATGTTTTGGGATGTCAATATTGGTCTCTCCCTCAATAACCGTACCGTTTTCAAGTTCTGCATGAAGCTTTGTCTTTTTAAGAGTTACGGGAATAACTTCCCCTTCTACATTTAGGATATAAACCGCCTCTTTGAGTGCTTCTTTCCAGCTTCCTGTGATTCTTGCGAGTGCAGTCAATAACAAATTTCCAAGACTATGCCCTTTGAGAGAAGAATTTTCCTCAAAGCGATAATTGAAAAGCTCGGAAACCATTTTGTTGTCGGAATTCGACAACGCAACAAGCGCACGTCTTACATCACCAGGCGGCAAAATCCCAAATTCTTCGCGTAAGACTCCCGTTGAACCTCCATCATCAGCCATAGATACTATAGCAGCTAGGTCATATTCATACTCTTTAAGGCCTGAGAGCACTGTAAAAACGCCAGTCCCACCTCCAATAACTACTACTTTTTTCACAATGGGAGTATTATACCAAATAGGAAGCTTAGGGACTACCGTCTACTGTCTACGGTCAAGTTTGCTATTTGCTTTTTTTGAGGCCTCGGAAAAGTCTTTTTTTAGAATGTCCGTTTTTAGGAGTCTCACTTTCTTCTTTTGGCTCGCTTTGATTTTTAAAAGTCATATTATGTATAACAGGGTTAGGAACATCCATTACTACTTCACGCAATTCTTCTTCTTTCTCTTTGATCAACTCTTCTGGAACTACCTCATCTTCTGTGATTTCTGACTCTAAATCTTCTGCAATTTCTTCGTCCGAAACTTTTTCTTCTGGGATACTATCTGCTTTATCTACTGTGGTTTCGGCTTTGTGATTTGTGTTTTCATCGACCTTTGCCGGGCCCTGGACTTTTTGGGAGGATTGTTTCTTTTGCTCAATAAAGTCTTCTACCAACTCAAGCCCCAAGTCCAACATATCACGCAAAATTTGTCTTCCTTTTTTAGTTGTAAGCAATGTTGCAGTAAGGGCACCTAGAATGAAGCCCCAGAGGAATGCAGAACCGCCTTTTCCATGTTTATTCGTCTCCATCTTTGTCTTTGATGCGTTTTAAAATTTTAGAAATTGTGGAAAGTGACTTTGCAGAAAGAAACAGGCCTGATAAAAGTGACATTGGCTCAGAAACTGATTCTGTAATTGTTTCTGTATTCTCAAGAACTTTAGTTGCGCGGAAAAGAGTCTTTCGTAGCTCGCGAAGTATAAAAAATACTTGAATCCCTAATACAAGGAGAAGCATCGACAATAAAATAATGACGACAAGCATGACCGCCTGGACAGGGTCTATCATAGTTATAAATTATCACGGTTTGAATTTAAAAGCAAGAATATAAACCTGATCTAACTATAATTGTTTACTTCACTTTAACGTCAATTATCTTTTCCGATTGTTTCCCGAATCTGTTTTTTGCCACTACTTTGATTTTGTTGTCACCGGAAAATAGATATTCTGATTTTCTAAAAGCACCCTGGAGATTTACGTATACTTCATCATTATCAACTGTCACTGTTGCGTATGGATCGGTTTTACCACTAACTTCTGCCACGTTTCCGTCAATTGTTTGTCCGTTTTTTGGACTAATAATAGTAATGGACGGTGGAAAAAGCAAAGAGCTATATTGTATGAATATATAAACAGCAACTACAAATATTACTATGAAGAGTAATATTCCCCGAGCGCTCAGAAAAAAATGGCGATTAAATTTGTGCTGAGACCTTCTGAAATCGGGGACTATATGAACTTTTTGTTTTGATTCATACTCGCGGCGGAATAAAGGTACGGAGCTCGCTGCTGGAATACCAAGAAATTTAGCATAGTTTTTTACAAAACCCTGGGCATAACTTTCGGAAGGTAATTTTTTAAAATCCCCCCGCTCAATTGCCGCAAGATATATTTTTTTAATTTTTGTAGCTTCTTCAACATTTTCAAGGCTCAAACCGCGAGACTCCCTAGTCTCTTTTAAAAAATCGCTTATTTTCCTCATAAAGAAAACACTTATTGCATTTGGCTTAAGAATTGGTCGGGGTCGCGGATTAAAACATCTCTTGGTTTTGATCCGTCGGCAGGCCCTACAACTCCAGCTTCTTCAAGTTGTTCAAGAAGCCGAGCGGCACGGTTGAAACCCACGGAAAGCCGGCGCTGCAAAAGTGATGACGAGGCGCGGTCATGAGAACATACTATTCTGACTGCTTGATCAAAAAGCTCATCGTGACCACCTCCACCACCCATGCCATCTCCGGAAACGTTTCCTCTACCTTTAATATTTACCGCCTGCTCAACCACTTCCGTTGTATATTGAACCGGAATTCCACGTGATTTTATAAAGTTAACAACTCGTTTTACATCTTGGTCGGAAACAAAAGTCCCTTGTATACGCGTTGGCTTTGCCTGGTCCGGTGGGACATATAGCATATCTCCGCGTCCCAGTAATTTTTCAGCTCCTGGTTGGTCAAGAATAACTTTACTGTCAATCATTGATGAAACGTTAAACGAAATGCGGCAAGGTATATTTGCTTTAATAAGACCTGTCAAAACATCAACCGACGGGCGCTGCGTTGCTAAAACCAAGTGAATTCCTGTTGCACGTGCCATCTGGGCAAGACGAGCAATTGAATCTTCAACTTCTACACTTGCGATTGCCATAAGATCGGCCAATTCATCTATAAAAATTATGATATATGGAAGCGCTTGAAAACCAGCAAGTTCGTTATATGAATCTATATTTTTAACGCCCGAATCCTGGAATTGGACATATCTGCGGTCCATTTCTTTCATTGCCCATTTTAGTGCTGAAACTGCTTTTTCTGGTTCCGCAACGACGGGCGTTAACAAGTGGGGAATATTATTGTAACCCGTTAATTCAACTCTTTTTGGATCAATCATAATCATTTTAACTTCTGAAGGGGATGCGCGGAATAAAAGGGAGGTTATGATTGAATTAACAATTACGGATTTTCCGGATCCAGTTGTACCGGCAATAAGTACGTGTGGCATCCGCGCAAGATCTGCAACTACTGCGTTACCGGAAACATCCAACCCAAGTGGCACAGAAAGTTTGGATTTTGCTTTCTCAAGCTGAGGGGATTCAAGCATTGTTTTAAGGGATACAATTTCAAGAGAACGGTTTGGAATTTCAATCCCAACAAGATTTCTACCTGGAATAGGCGCTTCAATTCTGATTTGTCCGGTCGGTGCTTCTGTTGCAAGCGCCAAATTATTTGACAATGAAATTATTTTTGAGAGTTTTGTCCCTAACGCAATTTCCAAAGCATATTGTGTAACAGACGGTCCAACATTAATTTCTGAAACCCTGGCCTTTACTCCAAAACTTTGCAGAGTCTCTTCAATTGTCTTGGCGATTTTTTTGACGTCTCCTGTATCACGCTTTCCGGCGTGTATTGCAAGAAGAGAAAGAGGTGGATACTCCCAAACGCCCATTTCAAGAGGTTTATTGAGAATTAATTTATCAGATATTGCACCTTGCCCCCCTTGCGCAACTGGCATACCATCTTTTGTGGTTAAAGAATTAGGCCTTGGCGGTGGAAGCGGTTTTGCAGGTTCCCCTTTTATTGGATCTTTTAGACCTTTAATTGTAATTTGCTGCATGTTTGTGACTGCTGCTTTTTTTGTTTTAAAAAGTGGTGCAAGAGATTTTAAGGACGCGGCAAACACACCTCCCACGCCTGACAAACCCGCCATAATCTGTGCAATTGAAAGATTAAGAAAAACCATTAAGCCAACAACAGCTGCAGCAACAAATACAAGAAGAGAAAGCCAAGAACCAAAAACAGAGTCAGATAAAGAAAACAATTTTGCACCAACAACGCCAGATTGAAATAATCCAAATAACGCAAGGCTTAATAATAGCAATCCAAAAAAAGTGGTAGCTTTAGAAATTGGCAATTTTATTCCTGTAAGAATTAAACCGAATAAAATGACTATTATAGGAACGAAAAATGAAAGCCAACCAAAGTATCCCGTTAAATAAAGGTTAATTTTTGTGAGAAAGGAGTTTGCTTGAGTGTATGAGGCGAACATTGCAAAACCAGCAAGAATTGAACCAATGGCAAAAAGCATATAAACCGTATTTTTCTTAAGCTTTACTGATCTTCTTTTTTTGTATTTTTTCCTTTTCCTTGCCATAACAAATTAGTCTATAAAGGATAACATTTTTCAGTATAAATTCAAAGCTACCAAGTAAAAACTACAGTCAGCATGATAACTATAGGACATTCTGAACTGTTTGTCAATATGGTGAAATTTAACTAAATTTTTATGCTTTCAGATAATGTTCGAGGTTTTTTAACCTGACACGCACAGCCGAAGGACTAACAAAAAACTTTCTAGCCATGATTTCGACGTCGAAGCTTTTTTCCCACTCCTTTCTAAACCACCTAGCAGGCATTAAAATATTTGCTGCAAATACATTTGCCTTGCTTTCTCTTAACTCACCCTCCGGGGTCTGCCTACAAAATCCTGGCTCAGATTTTAACATGTGGTAAAGCTCATGAAAAACAGTAAACCTTTGAGCACCCAACGGAAGATTTTCATTTATTAATATATGCCAGTTACCACTATTTGGATACACAAAACCCAATACTTCGTCTTCGAAAAAACTATTAACATCAATGGTCGCTGTTTTAAAAACCTTGGTAATTATTGCAGTTGGAACTGGGGGTTCATAAATTTTAAACATTTTAAGAACTTCTTCTGCATCTGACTGGACTTCAATGTATTTATTTGGAGTTTTATTCATCACTTTTCTTATATGTTTTTTCAAGATATAGCTTAAAAGATTCTAGTTGTTTTATTGCTTCCTCTGATAATTTCGGGTATTTAGATCGTAGATATACCCCCATTGAAGGCAATCTATCTTCTTTGAGACTCGCACCATAACCTGCCGCATGAAATAATGCTTGATGCGACACTCCTAGTGCATTAGAAAGCCGTATTAAAACTATTGCTGATGGTGATTTAATCTTGTCGTCTTCCAATCTGGAAATATAACTCCTAGCTAATTTTGCATTGAAAGCCAATTCTTCTTGAGTGATCCTTTTTTGGACACGGGCCTGCTTTAAAAAACTTCCAAGTGATGACATATGTTCTTATTATAACATATTTTGTCCAGATACGAACACCTATTTTACTGGGATTTTTATACCTCAAGTACCACGGGGATTACTAACGGCTGATATCCTTCGTCAAACAAAATTTGCTCTGTCTTTTGCTGAATTGTTTTCCTGTAAAATCCCCAATTAGTAACTTTTTCCTGTTTTTTTGTAAAAACATTATTCAAAATTTGGCTAAGATCTTTAACTAAAGACTCTTTGTTGGTTATGTTAACACCTCGCAAAATAACATCAGGGTTTGACAATAATTGACCGTTTGTTGAAGATACCTCCGTCACAACAATAACAACTCCCTCTTCTGCAATTTGTTGTCTATCCATAATTACATAGCTTTCTATTTGGCCGCCCGTTACCTGGTCCACGTAAACATTAGGGAAAGACGCCGCCTTTCCAACTCTGAATCCGTTTTGGGTAAATATAATTTCGCGTGAATTATCAGCAAAAATTACTTTGTCATCTGTATATCCCATGTTATTTGCAATCTCTCGATACGCAACCATATGCTTATAGGTACCACCAATTGGAAGTACGAATTTAGGATTGGTTAGAGAAATTAAAAGCTTTAAATCATCTTGAGAGCCGTGACCTGAAACATGGAAATCATCTGTAATTTGCGAATATACAACTCTTGCATCTTTTTTTGAAAGCGTATCAATAAGTGAATTAATGTTTATCTCATTTCCTGGGATTGGGTCTGCTGAAAATATAATGCTGTCACCGCGGGTTATTCTAATGTCGCGGTCTTGATCTTGTGAAATACGGACTAAACCAGATTCAACTTGCGCTTGACTTCCGGCAATCAAAATTAAAACGCTAGAAGGCGCAACTCTCTTAATTTCTTGCGGGCGAATTTCCATTTTAGGCGGCAAATCCATATATTTTAATTTCCGCCCAATGTCCCGGGACTTTAAAAAACTGCGGCCGATAAAACATACCCTCCTGTTAAACTTTTTGGCAACCTCAATTGCTTGGTTCATTCGCGATATGTTAGAACTGTAAGTTGTAATAAATATTTTTCCTTTTGCGCGCCGGAATTCCTCTTCAAAACTCTCAGTGATATTTATTTCCGACTTTGAATGCCCCGGACGCTCAGCTCCAAGACAATCTGACATTGTGCATAAAATTCCTTCCTCTCCCCATTTTGCAATTTTTCTGATTTCCGACGGTTTACCATCAACCGGGGTGTAATCAAATTTAAAATCACTGCCATGGTAAAAATTTCCCACAGGCGTCCTGATTAAAAGATTTGCCGCATCAATTATTGAGTGGGTGACGCGGGCAAATGAGACTGAGAACTGGCCAAGACGGACAGTGTCATCAAATTTCACGGTTTGGACCATGTTTGTTTCACCAAATTCTTTCAATTTTTCATTTGAAAGAGCGGCTGTTAGGGTTGACGCATAAATTGGAAATTTAGGCAGAAGCGGGAGGATAAAAGGAAGCGCCCCAATATGGTCTTCATGTCCGTGGGTCAAAATCATGCCGACAATTTTTTTATTTGTATTTTTTAAATACGAAATATTGGGGATCATAAGGTCAACCCCAGGCATTGAGTCATCCACAAAACCAATCCCACAATCAACGAGTAAAATCTCGTCACCGTAAACGTACGCAGACAAATTTTTAGTAACATCTCCAACGCCACCTAGAGAAATAAATGAAACACTATCCATAATTGTTATTCTAATACATGCAAATGTTTACTCCAAATGCATCCTAATGATATTATTCGGAGTAATTCGGACTAAAAATTAGAATACATTCGTGTGTGGCAGCTTACTACCACTACCATGCAGGAATATATTCCTTCACATTTTGCGCCGTTAAATGAAATTGTCCCGCCGGTATTTTCCCGGACAATCCGTAAAAAACTACCTTGCGGACAAGACCCTGAATGATTCTCTCAAGCGAACGGATTCCCGAATCGTATCCCAAAGGTCTTACAATCTCGTCCCAAACATTATCATCTATCATTATATCCTGAGTTGTCATCCCCGATTCTTTTAAAACTTTTGGGAACATATAATTTTTTGCAATTGTTATTTTCTCAATATCAGTATATGAAGGCATTTGGATAATTTCAAGACGGTCCAAAACTGCCGTAGAAATATCTTTTGTGTTATTTGACGTTGCAACAAAAAGAACGTTTTGAAGATTAAATGGATAATCAATAAAGTGGTCTGAGAATGCCTTGTTTTGCGTAGGGTCCAAAAGTTCAACCAAAACTCCCATAATATCAGCCCTTGCTTCTGCCGAAACTCGATCAATTTCATCAAGTAAAATGACAGGATTATTTGTCCCTGCCCGTCTTAACGCTTTCATAAGAAGACCCGGCTCGGCATCCGGAAAAAGCCTGGTTTTTCCGCGGAGTTGAGAAGCAGAACCCATTCCCCCAAATGGAATACGCTCTATTTTCCGTCCTAAAGCTTCAGCAATTGAATATGCGATTGTTGTTTTTCCTACTCCTACCAAACCGACAAGTGAAATAATTGGTGCGCGGGCAAAAGATTCCACTCCCATTCCTTTTTGTTTTTTGTGGATAATAATTGCCAAATATTCTAAAATTTTCTCCTTAACATCATTTAAGCCAAAATGATTTGTATCAAGAACTTGCTTTGCATGGACAAGATCCAAAATATCTTCCGAGTTTTTATTCCACGGTAAATTTGTAATCCATTCTATATATCTAGAAATTGAGTCATATTCAAGAAAAAAACTACCGTCATTTTTTATAATTTTCAAGCGGTTAAGCATAGCCGTTGCTTTATCATGCAAATCAGGAGGTAAAGAAGCACTATTTATAGACGACTCGAGTTTTCCGAGCTCTGAATCAACGTTAAAACTCCCGTTTGTATTAGTGTTTGTTTGCGGAGTTGTCGGACTCTCCGTCACACCCGAACTGTCCACTTTTTGAGCAGAATTATCCATAGTTTAAGTATAACATCATACTAAAATAGATAACAGATGAAGAAAAATCGAAAAAAGTTTATAAAAAGCTTGACCCCGATCTAATCGGGGTTGACAGATATACTATTTCAAATTAAACTAGATGTTAGGTCTAAAAAAGGCATGTTTAAGATAAAAACTTCTAGTTTCACTATTGACAAAATGCGTCCTATAGGATATATTATCACTTAACTATGCTTTTAAAGCGAACTGCCTTTTTTGCTGCTTGTTTAATGCTTTTCTTAGTAGCGGCTTTAGTGGGAACAAAAACCCAAAGCGCTGCGGAAAAGAAACTCAAAGATATCCCTTCTAGAAATTTTAAACGCGCCTGTGATGTATCAAAAGAAAATGGCGTTGCAAGCTGCCACATTCAAGTAGTCACTGACGGAAATGGAAAGCCTCAGGCGTCCCCCAATGTTGTTTCAGGTTTTGGCACAGTCCAATTTCATTCAGCATACAATTTACCATGTACTCCGGGCGGCCCGGTTGCATCAACATGTTCTACGCCTATAACTTTTGGTCCTCAAATAATTGCAATAGTAGACGCGTATAATGACCCCACTGTTGAGAATGACCTTTCAGTTTACAGTTCAACTTATGGACTGCCTGCTTGTACAAAAGCAAACGGATGTCTTACTGTTGTTAATCAGTCTGGAGGGTCAATTCTTCCTCAAAACAACAGCAGCTGGGCACTTGAAACTTCGCTTGATGTCCAAACAGCACATATGATTTGCCAAACCTGTAAAATTTTACTCGTTGAGGCGTCTACTAACAGTCTTCTAGACTTGGCAGTTTCAGTTAATCAAGCAGCAGCCATGGGCGCAACTTCAATTTCTAATAGCTACGGCGCGTCTGAATGGTCGGGAGAAACAGGATATGATTCTTATTATAATCACCCAAATGTAGCAGTTACTGCTTCTTCTGGGGACGGTGGATACGGCGCGGAATTCCCGGCGGCATCAAAAAACGTTATAGCAGTTGGCGGAACAACACTTTCACTTTTTACAGATAATTCTTATTCCGGAGAGTCTGTATGGAATGGGACAGGAAGTGGTTGCTCGGCTTACGAATTGGCGAACAGTTATCAAACTGCGCTTTCCAACTGGAATCTAACAAATTGTGGCACCAAACGAGCAATTGCAGATATTGCAGCAGATGCTGACCCAAATACAGGAGCTGCAATTTATGACTCAACGCCTTATAACGGGAGTGCGGGGTGGTGGATTGTTGGTGGGACAAGTCTTGCTTCACCTATTGTTGCTAGCGAATACGCACTTGCCGCGGTAACAAATTCTAATCCTGCATCAGTTCTATACTCAAATTATAATTTGACTAATTTTCATGATGTTACTTCCGGCTCAAACGGCAATTGCGGCGGAACAATAATGTGTAATGGCGCCGCAGGCTTTGATGGACCAACCGGTCTTGGAACATTAAATGGACTTGTGGGATTTGGTGCTTCCATTACTACACCAACACCTACCGCAACACCTACGCCTACACTAACTCCGTCACCTACTGATACCCCTACTATAACTCCTTCACCTACCGGTACTCCATCGCCAACCGCAACACCAACTCCTACAAACGGGCCAGATACACAAGCGCCAACAGTCTCAATAACAAGTCCTCTAAATGGGGGGGTAGTCAAACAATTTCTTAAAACATCAATTTCGGCGGCTGCAAACGACAATGTTGGCGTAACAAAAGTTGATTTCTACGTAAACGGAACGCGAATTTCAACAGATTTTACTTCTCCTTATTCAACTAACTGGACCGTACCGTTCGGGAGAAACAGATTATATAATTTGACAGCAAAAGCGTATGATGCTGCTAATAATGTAGGTACAAGCACCACGGTTACAGTAACTTCCCAGTAAACAAAATCTAATTATAACTTTTTAGTCTCATTAAAACACCGAAAACGGATTACGGATTGAACGGGGGGATAGCTATCTGAGAATTAAATTATCTTCTGTTGCGGTCGTCGCGGGTTCCAGCCGGACGAAGGGAATCAAAAGGGGCCGGTCCACTATTTCTTGAACCGCGTCTAAAAGGTGGCCTTCCGCCAGTTCTACTTGGTCCTGAGCTTCTTGGACCGCTTGATCTGTCATTTCTGGGTCCATAAGATCCACCACGTGACGGCCCTGAAGAACTTCTAGGAGGTCCAAAACTTCTTGCGTCTCTACGTGGAGGTCTATCTTCTACTTGAATTCCTCCCGAATCACGTGGACCTTGTCCACCTCGGTCTGATCCTCCTCCACCTTGACCGCCTTCCGGTCTTTCAGGTCTTTCGCCAAAAATCATTGAAAGATTAATTCTTCCGTGCTCATCAACTTCTTTTACATTTACTTTTACTTTTTGTCCAATTTCAACAACATCACTCGGATCTTTTACGTATTCTGTTGACATTTCAGACACATGAACAAGCCCTTCTTTTCCGGGAACTATTTCAACAAAAGCTCCAAATGTTACAATTCTTTTGACAATTCCTTCAAAAACTTCACCACGTTTCAGTTCTCGGGTAATAAGGTCAACCCATTCTGCTGCGCGCTCTACTGCCGCTTCATCTATTGCAGAAATTGAAACCGTTCCGTCTTCTGCAACGTCAACTGTAGCACCAGTTGTTGCTGAAATGTTTCTGATTGTTTTTCCACCGCTTCCAATAACCTCGCCAATTTTTTCAGGATTAATCTTAACTGTCCTAATCTTTGGGGCATATTTTGAAACATCTTGACGTGCAGATGGAATTACTTTCAACATTTTTTCCAAAACTTCAAGACGAGCAACACGAGCTTTTTCAAGCGTTTCTTCAACAATTTCGTCGGATAATCCGGGAATTTTTACGTCCAATTGAATTGCGGTTATTCCTTTTGCAGTACCCGCAACTTTGAAATCCATGTCTCCTGAAAAATCTTCAAGTCCAATAATATCTGTCAAAACTACAAATTTATCGCCAAGTGTCATAAGTCCGATTGCAATTCCTGCAACTGGAGCTGTGATTGGAACTCCGGCATCCATTAATGCAAGGGTTGAACCACAAACGGCAGCTTGTGAAGTAGATCCGTTTGAAGACATAATTTCTGAAACAACACGAATTGCGTATGGAAATGCCGATGCTTCTGGTAAGACTGCTTCAAGCGCTCTTTCTGCCAGTGCTCCGTGCCCAATTTCACGTCTATTCGGGGACATCATGCGTCCCGTCTCTCCAACAGAATATGGAGGGAAAGAATAATGATGCATGTAACGTTTCTTCTCTTCACCTTCTGGCCCTTCAATTATTTGCTCTAGAGAAGATGGTCCGAGCGTTGCAATTGACAATCCTTGAGTTTCTCCACGTGCGAACAAAGCAGAACCGTGAACGCGAGGTATAAGTCCAACTTGAGCAGAGATTGGCCTGATTTGGTCAATTTTTCGCCCATCCGGCCTTTTTTTGTTATTAATAATTTCCTCACGTACTGTCTTTTTGAAAACATAATCAACCGCACCGGCAACTTTTCCTTTGTCATCTATATTTTCTTTTTCAAGTTCATAAATTGCGTCAATTATTTCCTGAAGTTCCGCTCCTACCTCACGGTTCACACCTTTTTCAATTAAATCCATCATCTTGTCCTTGTATGATTTCTCGACAAGCATCTTTATCTCTTCCATCTTTTCGTCCTTTGCGAGCTCAATTTTTTTGTCTCCAATTTCTTTGACCCATTCATTTATTGCTTCTTCGATTCTTTCGTTTGCTTCTTTGGCAAGTTTTATTCCGCTATCAACTCTCTCTTCTGTTACTTGCTTGGCTCCTGCCTCAATCATAACTGCTTTACCCTGGCGGGATGATACTATTAAATCAAGTTCCATAAAAGGCTCTTCTGTTGCGGCCGGATTTATAACTAATTCCTCTTCCGCGTCTTTTTTAAGAAGTCCCACACGGGTTACACCAATAGGTCCATTCCATGGGATTTTTGAGAGTGATAAAGCTGCAGAGACACAAACCGCACCCAAAATATCGGGTTTGTTTTCTCCGTCTACTGATAAAACAGTAATTACTACTTGAATGTCTTTTTTGAGTTCTTTTGGAAAAAGAGGTCTGATAGAGCGGTCAATAACACGTGCTGTCAAAATAGCCTCGTCCGAAGGTCTTCCTTCACGTTTTACCCAGCGGCTTCCTTTTATCTTGCCTCCAGCGTAAAGTCTTTCTACATATTCAACCGAAAGAGGAAAATAGCCAAGAGTGGTATCATTTTTACCCATGACAACGGTTGCAATAACCATTGTGTCACCCATGCGTCCGAGAACAGCTGCCGTGGCTTGTTCTGCCATAACACCGGTCTCGAGCGTGATAGTATTACCGTTTACTTTAATTACTTTCGATGATTTCTTCATTTATATTCTGGGGTTTATTTAAGTGGTTTGACTTTTGTTTTCTTAAGTTTTAAATCTTAAGTCTAAAGTCTTATACTTGAGTTATGCGGCCAGTCCTACTTTCTTTCCTATTTCTCCACCCCTGTCCTTATCCATTCTAATTAAAAAATTAAAAAGTCTGCGTCTTTTTGAGAGCATATTAAGTAAACCACGGCGAGAATGTGAATCTTTTTGGTGGATTTTTAAATGATCCGTAAGCTTTTGAATTTGATGAGTCAAAAGTGCAATTTGGACCTCAGGACTTCCCGTGTCACCTTTAACGGTTGCGAATTCTTCTATAATTTTTTTCTTGTCGTCTGTAGCTAAAGCCATATATTATTATTGGTTGTTAGTTCGTGGTTCTAGGGGATTATTTTATTAATTCCTAAGAACTATGAACCAAAATCTAATAACCAACTTGTATTTTAACAGATTTGAACCCGATTTTCAATTGGCTCTTGTTAATTCCCTTTTCTTGACCCTTTGAAGACCTTGGGGAGAAACCAATCATCTGGAATTTCATCTGACGCGGCGTTTTCTGTTTCACCACTCGCTTTATTTATATTGGGAGTATTGAAAATGTCATCTGCAAATGAATCCAAGCTTGGGTTTTGCGTTGGCTGCGCCGAGGACGCAGGCGGCATTTGCGGTGCCATTTGAGGCCTGTTGGTTGCTGCAACAGGTTGATTTTGAACTGTAGGACTAGGATTTTGGTTTTGGGATGGAGCATTGAACTTTAATTTTGGATTGTTGGATTGATTTTGGTTACGAACCGGACCGGCCTGGTTCTGGTTTCTATTCTGATTTTGTGGAACTGATTGGTTTTGTCCTCTTTGTGACTGTCCACTCTGTCCACTTTGTCCCTGCGGACGCGAGTTAAGAAAATAGTCTTCTTTTGGAAAGCTATCTTGCGCATTAGTAGATCTTATATCTTCTTTTTTCTCTTTTCTCTTAGCGCCATTTTGAAGCAAAAAACCGGCTGCTTCAAAAGCAAAAGCAGACGTTGTGGGATGGGTAAAATTACGAGTCGCAAAAGTAATTCCATCCATGAGATTTTGGAATGCATCAAGATCTATATCAAGTGCAGCTTCCATAATAAGCGAGGTAACAATTTCTGAAACGGAAGAAAATGCCGGATCAATTAGATTAACGTCTCCAATAAGGTTATTCATTGGGCTACGGTCTATATGAATTGTACGGACAGACTTTGGGTCAACAAAAGATGTGAGCTCTGTTTCATCTAATACGCCAATAGTGATAATTAACGAAGGAGAAGAACCTTTCTTAATATATTGGACGTCGCGTTCATCAAAATTTATGCCGTTTGTCTCGGCAAATAGGTTTACATTTAGCTTGTCTCCCTCTATATTATATGAGACTTTCTCTATTTCTCCCTCGCGGTAAGGGACTGCAATTGTGACAATTTTGGTAAGTCCGTCAAAAGAGTGCCCAATCTGGTCAACACCAAAAAGGTTTGAAACTTCAACTATCGGATCTTTTTTAGAGATTATTTGGACGTTTTTGCCCATTTGCTCAAGTGTGAGATAAAGGCCAAGGGCCGCGGCTACCGTGTCAATACTTTGGCTTTCACCAAGAATAATTCCAACGCTTGCCTCTGAATCAAGAAGCTCAAGTATTTGACTCTTTTGGTTTTTTAACAATGAATTCGTCATTTTAGGTATTTACCGTTTAGCCTCAATAATTTGGCAGATTGTGGCTATTTCTTAGCTGCTAACTTTGCTATAGGCTATTATAACATCTTGTGGCGCAAAGTCAATATCGTGGCTAATCATGATACCGCACTCGGAATTCTTTTGGGCTATTTTCACATCTTCTTTTCCCTGCTTGATTGAGGAGATTTCCGCAGCACCCATCTCACGCTCGGCTCTGAAAACCTTAATACGGTCCCCAACGGCAATCCTCCCTGCGGTCACTTTAAGCCCAAGAATGGCTCCCGTTGTACCCATAAATGAGGCCTGAATTGTGGCTCGTCCCAGCTCTTTTTCAATTTTTTCTTCACCCAAAACTGATATCAAATTATTGATATCATCAAGCATTTGATAAATTATGTTGTATGATTTATAAAAAACTTTTTCCGAGTCAGCAAGCTGTTTTGCTTCACGTGTAACATTTACATTGAATCCCATAACGAGCGCTTTGAAATCCTTTGCCATTAGAATATCTGAAACTGCAATATCCCCTTGCCCTTCATAAATTACTTTTATGTTGTCGGGCATTGAGTTTTTAACAGCCTCCATTTCTGCGCTTGTCTCACATTTTAAAACAATTGGAATAAATTCAGGGCTATCCACGGTCAAAAATTGCATTAAGTCGGCAGGCGTTTGGACAATAATTTCTTTTACTGGCGCAACAATTGGCTCAACTTGCCTGTCATAAATAACAGATCCAGCCGGCAAAACTTCTGTTAGACCAAGAATTTCAACGGCTTCTCCCGGAAACGCTTCTTTTACATTTTTTGCGTTAACATTAACAATTGCCTTCACTTTTCCTTTTTCTTCCCCATGGGCAAAAAGCGCTTGGCCAACAGAAAGCGTCCCTTGTTTTATAACTAAAGAGCCAACAATGCCGCGGCGCATATCGTGCTTTACATCAATTGCTACGGCCATAAATTCCGTGTTTTTGTCTTTTTTTGCACCCGAATAATCATAAACCAAAACAACGAGGTCAAGCAGATCTTTAACTTTCTCCCCGGTTTTTGAAGAAACACCAATATAAGGGACATTTCCACCAAGTCCTTCTAATAAAATTCCTTCAGATAAAACCTGCTGTTTTGATTTTTCGATTTGCGCAGTTTCCATATCAATTTTTGTAAATACCACGATGAATGGGATTTTTGCCTCAAGAATTTTTCCGATTGATTCACGCGTTTGGGGCATTATTCCATCGTCGGCAGCAATTATGAGTAAGGCGATATCTGCAGCATTAACTCCTTGTGAACGCATATTGGCGAATGCCTCATGCCCCGGGGTGTCTATAAAAGTTATGTGGCGGACCTGACCTTCGTGTTTTATTTCAATCTCTGAGGCTCCAATTTTTTGGGTAATTCCACCTTTTTCGCGGGCGGCAACAGAAGTTTCGCGGATTTTATCAAGTAATGAGGTTTTTCCGTGGTCAACGTGGCCTAAAACAGAGACGACTGGCGCGAATTCAGATGTATTTGCTTGCACTGTAACTTTTTTAAGTTTGTCTTTTTTGTCCATATTTTGTATTTATAAACTAAGCTTCTCATGACAGATTACTTAGGCTCACTCGCGTCGCTATCGCTTTTGCGAAGCGTGCCGGTGTCCTCGACAGAGTCGATAGGGGCGGCCGCAGTTTTTTCTTCGCTTTCTTCAGAAACTTTCATGTCTGCGTCTGTGTCTGCGACAGGAGTTTCGACAAGGTCTGTTGCTGCTATTTCTGTGGGTGCCTCTGTAGGAGGTCCCGAAACAGGTTTTTCCTCCGACGCAGCGTCTTCAGGTATCATTACATGCTCTGGTTCAACTGCTTGAACTTCAGGTTCAAGTGGTTTTGCTTCTTTTGGAACTTCTACTGGCGCGATTTCAGCAGGAGTTTCCACTGGCTTTACCTCAGCAGGAGTTTCCACTGGCTTTACCTCAGCCGGAGTTTCCACAACAGGCGCGTCAATTCCTTCTACCTCAATATTATATTCCGCAAGTTTTGAAGCTAAACGGACGTTCTGTCCCTCGCGACCTATAATCAATGGAAGTTCTTCACGTGGAGCTGTGACTTTTGCAGTTTTTTCTTTCTCATTTACTTCAACGGTCAAATTCTTAGCTGGAGAAAGTGCATTTGTTATAAGGTGAACCGGGTCATTACTCCACTGGATAACATCAATTTTTTCAAGACCATCAAGCGCATCAATTACCGCCTGAATACGCACACCTTTTTGTCCAACGCAAGATCCTACAGGATCAATACCAGATTGCTCAGAATAAACAGCAATTTTAGCACGGTTTCCAGGCTCCCTAACTACTTTTTTAACCGTTACCGAACCTGACGAAACCTCCGGGACTTCACGTCGCAAAAGCCCTTCAATCAAACCGGGGTGTGCACGAGAAACCATGATTTCTCTTTTCTCTTCATCTATTCCGCGGATATAAACAGGCATTTTTTTATTAATAAAATATTGTTCTGTAGGAATTTTGTCCACAGCTTCCATCATGGCTTCCGCTTTTCCTACGTCAAGGATGATATTTGGCCCGACAAAACGCAAAATCATACCATTGACTACGGTACCTATTCTTTTTGTGTATTCAAGAATTACAGCGTCTTTTTCTTTTTCGCGGATTTTCTGGAGTAAAACTTGCTTTGCTGTTTGAGCGGCGATTCTGCCAAACCCTGGAGGCGTTACATTTTCTTTTTTGTGAAGGACGGAAGTTTCACCTGTATTCTCATTTAGGTCAACTGTGTAGTCATCTATTTCTTCATCGGGGATGGGATTATCTTTGCGGTAAGCAGCAAGAATTGCGCCCTTCATTGTCTCAAGGACAACAGCAGGGTCAACACCCCTCTCTGAGGCTATCTGATTTAATGCTAATGCAAATTCGCTTCTCTGTATTGCTGCCATAATTACTTTTCAAGTAATTATGCATCAGGCATGAAATGCCTGAGCATCTACTACTTTTACTTTTTTGTTAAATAAGTTTAGAAATTTATTACTCTTCACACACAAAGTGTGTGGGCAACCTCTAAACCTCGTTACTATTATCAATCTAAAAGTTTGTTTACACCAGACACTAAGTGACTGGGCATTCTATAACTTTTATTACTTTTTTAATATAACTTGTTGAGATAAAAAAAGGTGGTTCTTCCGACCACCTCCAACAAATCAACCTAGCCCTATTTTAGCGAAAAAATGCCCATTAGTCAAGGAAACGAATCAGGATTAACGAGAGAATAATGCTTTCACAATGTTTACAAAATTCTTATAACATCTTAAATAATTCACTGTAAAGTAAACTGGGTTTGCTAACATTTTATATACTTTGTCTTATTGACACAGCATATTTGAATGCTTTAATCTATTAAGAATCAAACAGCTATTGCCCTACGCTGCTTGTCCTTATCCCAGTCTTGGGAAAGGAGCAACCCTACGCAACTCAAACTGCGAAGGGGATAAGTTTTCTTAATTGTTGATTATCAATTCCTGCCTATGGAAACTGTATTTTTTGCGCCTAAAAATAAATATAATTTTTTCTCCACGAATTATTCCCAGTTTTTCAATTTGAGATCCGATCGAAACTTTTTAATGGTTCGGATGTAGGGAAGGAGGTGAAAATAATGATAAAAAAATTAGCAATAACAGCAGCTGCTGCAGGCATAATGCTAGTATCTGCTCTTCCAGCATTTGCTTCAACAAGCGTTACCATTTCTGGTAATGGCGCCTTATCCCACAACGGAGTAGGTGTTTTCAGTTTAAGCTCTTCGAAAGTAAAGCAAACTAACAACACTTTTGTAGGCACATTTGTCTCGTCCTCTACAAATACAGGGGGGAACCATTCCAGTTTTAATACTGGCGGAAGTAACTCAATTACAACCGGAGGGTCAACAACAGGAGTAAGCGTTGGTGTTGAGGGAGGAACAAATACTAATTCAGGAACTCCATGCGGTTGCCAAACGGGCGGCAGCACAGACGTTACCATTTCTGGTAATGGAGCGCTTTCTAGTAATGGTGTTTTAGTTGTCAGCAGTAATTCAAATACTGTGAAACAAAGTAACAATACTGTTGTCGTAACTGGTGTTGAAACAGAAACCAACACAGGAGGCAATTCCACAAGCTTTAATACAGGTGGAAGTAGCTCTATCACAACGGGTGATTCATCAACCGCTGTAGAAGTCACGGTAACTGGTTCGTCAAATTCTAACTAATCACAAGATTAGTCAGAATAGAATAGGGCGCAGAGAGCCCTTAGAAGTGAGAGAAAACCTCTTTTCGAGAAATCGGAAGAGGTTTTTTCTTGTTTACCCTGAGTGTGTTTTGAGGCTAAATTACTTGACTGGATCGGCAAATACAAGGAGGCGGAACCAGTCTGTTCCTACAGGTGTACACGTCTGCAAGATAAGCTGCGTACGCGTCTCCTTTGTTAAATACTGAATATCCGAGGGTAAAACGGTCCTAAGCTCACGTACCTTATATATATAATCGCGGTTTTCCCGAGTTACGATTATCTTGTCCCCTGGTTTTAGTTCATCAAGCCTGAAAAAAATCACATTATAACGGGTGATTCTCCACGGAAAGTCTGATGAATGGGCAAAAATATACATAGTCCCGCTTTGCGCAGGATATGACGTACCTTTTGCTTGGGCAACGCCGTGTGTTAATGCTTCGTGATAAGTAGACGAATTAAACGGATCAACACC
This sequence comes from uncultured Gammaproteobacteria bacterium, assembly GCA_964651815.1. Lineage (GTDB taxonomy): Bacteria > Patescibacteriota > Microgenomatia > Levybacterales > GWA1-39-11 > GWA1-39-11. Next base: position 54,651 of record CAZYWG010000001.1, read on the forward strand.
CCAAATAATAGGTGCTGCGACATTAATTTTTGGGATTGTAATTCTGTTTGGGCTATGAACAGCGGGCATAACGGGAAAAAATAACAGAATTAGTGGATAGTAAATATAAAAAAGAAGAAATGCTGCCAAAATCATGATAGAGCTCCCTATCTGCTGGCGACGATTCTTTCCGAATATCAATTGAACAATGCGGCTTGAAATTAATAAAAGCCCTTTTTGGCTTTTTGTTTTTTTTTTGGATTTTCTTTTTATTCTTTTTACTTTTTTGGGGGATTTTGTTTTTTTCTTAGGCATGGAATTCATTATACGCTTGTTAGGAGGGAATTATTTACGCGAACGAGGAGGCGAAACGTCCGTTGAGAAACGCAAATACCATCCAGATAGGAAAATTGAAAACAAAAATAATGTTGCTAAAAACATCCAGGCGGAGCCAGTCTCTGGCAAAATTGATCCGGTGGACGCTGCAAGTACTTGACCGCCGGAACTTCCACCTGAACCTCCTCCGGACCCACCACCAGAATTGCTTGAACCTCCTCCACCCGATGACGGTGGATTATTGGTAGGATTGCAATTATCGGTGCATGGGGGTGGAGGTGGAGGCGTTTGGGGGCAATCAATGGTAAAAGAATTATCATTTCCGGCATTATTAACGTTTACTACGCTAGCAATACTACCCGTTGAGATTGAAACATTTCCATTATTGTTGTTTGCCGTATTATTTCCGGTATTTAATGCAACCCAAATCACGTTATTGAGGTTGAAACGATTATCTACAGAATAATTAAGGGTATTAGTAAAATTGTAGGCAATAATATTGTTTGATCCTGTGCCGTTCCCTGAAATGTTAAAAATTGGATCTAAATTAAGTCCAAATCCCGACGCCGTATTTTTATTTATATTTTGGTTTGAGACATTGACAAGAGACGAGATATTTCCCGTAAGTATAAATACATTTCCGTTGTTGTTATTTGCCGTATTATTTCCAGTATTGGCAGCAGTTGTAATTGAATTTGTGATATTTGCCGTGTTGTTTTGGGTAACATTTGCAGCAAGATTTTCATTTACGATAGCTGTATTGGTAGATCCAGCACCGTTATCCGTAATATTTACTGTTGTTGAACTTTGTGATTGAGCACAATTACAATTTCCCGTTGCGCTGTTTGAATTTATATTATTGTTGGTTACATTAGTTGTTGTGGAGACATCTCCTGTTTGAATTGCAGTCGACCCCGCTTGTGAAGGATCCGTTGATGGCGAACCGGTGTTATTATTTGCCGTATTGTTGCCTGTATCCGAATTAGTTTTTACGTCATTTTGAACATTTGCAGTATTATTTTGAGTAACAGTTGTGGTATTTGTTGACGTGACACTTGCTGTATTCTGCGAACCATCACCGTTGCCTGTAACTGTCACCTCAACCGTATCAGCCACAACTACACCTGCGGCTCGCAAAAAGGATAGCAATATTAATGGCAGGATAAAAAGCGAAACAATTATTTTCTTCATTATTACTTAATAATATATAAACCCAGAGTGATGTAAAGCGTTAAGAAGTTTGTAAGAAACGGGTTTTGAATGGCCGCTTACAAGAGCAGGTGTACCCCTTTAACAACTACACCCCGCAAGTACGTCAACTTCTTTTTAAGAATTATGACGCTTACTATTGGAATGGCGATAAATAGAATCCACGCAAGATTGAAGGTCAACATGTGAGCAGCGCTTTTTACGCTTGTATTAACAAGGCCGCTATTAGAATTTCCGGTGATTCCTGCAAAAAGACCTCCGGTTGTACCACCTGTTGCGCTTGTTCCGAGGACATTTCCCCCAAAGAAGACTGTTGAAGATGAACCTCCGGAATTTGTTGTCACTGTTCCGGCTCCGGCAGATACTGTACCTCCAGAATTCGACGTGTTAGACCCGTTTGAATTATTGTTTGAATTATTTCCGCCGCCTCCACCATTTTGCGGATTTTGGGCCGTTTTTGCAGGATCATTTGGGTCAGACATGCCTGGTGTTACAAAATTTCCAAGCCAGCTTCCAAATACATTGACAACTGTCACAACCAATTTTCCGCCGCCTGTTATATTGTTATTTACAAAGTTAACAAGATTTGCAATTACGTTTGCATTACCAGTTGTAATATTTGAATCTCCGCCAGTGTTGTAGTTGGAATTATTTCCGCCCGTGTTGGCTGACAAATTAATATTATTTTGGATATTTGCGTTGTTTGACTGTGTTGTAGTGTTATTGTTTGTTGTAGAACTATTTGCCGTGTTGTTTGACCCAGCACCGTTGTTTGAATTTCCGTCGATTGCAGTGACTGCACCCGTTACTGGATCCACTTCAAATTCTGTTCCGGCAGAACCCGCCATAGTTGCTCCATCCGGCGCGCCCATTATTTTTCCAATCCAATGCCCTGCTTCATTGACAATAACAAGCCACCATGTGCCACCGTCAACATTATTGTTGGCTACATTCAAAACATTTGCATCAACACTTGACGAACCTGTAGTGACGGTTGAATCGCCATTTGTATTAAAGTTTGCATCATTTCCACCCGTAGCTGCGTTGAATGTGAGATTATTGTCAATATTTGCATTGTTTGTCTGTCCGGTTGTGTTGTTATTTGTTGTAGAACTGTTTGCTGTGTTGTTTGACCCTGCGCCGTTGCCGGAATTGGCCGTTGTTGAAGTGGAGCTGCAGCCGCAAAGAAGTGCGTCTATTGTTGATTGTGGCAAAATAATATCCCCTACCAAATTTCCGAAAATATTAACCACATTGTAAAGTACGTTGCCTGAAATATTGTTGTTGGCAAAAGTCAAAACGTTTGCATCTACATTTGCGTTTCCTGTTGTGATATTGGAGTCTCCGCCCGTATTAAATTGCGTTGCATTATTTCCGGAATTAGCCGATAAATCAAGGCTGCTTCCAATACCCGCATTATTTGACTGCGAAGTATTGTTATTATTTGTAGTCGAACTATCCGCGGTATTTGTGGAATTTGCACCGTTGCCGGAATTACCAACTATATTTTGTGCTCCGCATCCATTTGTACAAGAGCTTGTTGCATTCCCGGGCGCCAAAATTATGTCCCCTGTTTGGTTAGTATCTACATTGAATGTTGCAACAGCCACACCGTCAACATTATTGTTAACTGCCGTGATCACGGTCCCTGAAGTATTTGCGTCACCTGTAGTTATTGACGAATTGCCAGTGTTCATTGAAGCGGTATTTGTACCCGTTACAGTTGCCGTAGTGAGATTGTTTGCCACATTTGCGCTGTTTCCTTGAGATGTAGTTGCCGAATTTTGGTCAGTTGAACTTGCAGAGTTATTAGAATTAGAACCATTACCGGAATTAAGGGTTGCCGAATTTCCGCTGCATGTAGAACACGAACCACCACCTGTTGCCAAATTATTGTTACCTGTTGTTGCGAGTGTTGAATTGTTTGTTGCACCACCTGTTGTAATATTTGTATCCCCAACATTTCCGCTTGCATTAGTCCCGCCTCCGGTTTGTGTCTGTGTGTCAGCTTGCGCGTTAAAGTTAGGAGAAGTCGGTGCTGTTGGCGCGGTTGGAGCCGTTGGCATAGTTGGTGGTGTTGGTAGGTCTGGTGCTGCAGGTGGCGCAGGTGGAGTTGGCGCGCTTGGCGCGGTTGGCATAGTTGGTGCGGTTGGTGGTGCCGGAGGCGCTGGCGCTGTTGGCATAGTTGGTGCGGTTGGTGGTGCCGGAGGCGCTGGAGCACTTGGTGCAGTGGGCGCGTCCGGTGCACTAGGTCCATCATCTGCTAAAGCTGCTACTGGCAAAGAAAGCCGGCCAAGTAGTAACACTATGATTAGCGCGATTGATAGTATTTTTTTAATTTTGTTTGTCATTTTATTTTTTACGAACTATTTTTTAATCGAACTCTTATTAATTTCTATATTTTCTATTTACTAATAACTATTTACTGTTTCTATGTTGTTCGGAAACTTGTAGGGTGTTTTTGTCGAAGTGCTAACAAAAAGCACCCTACCAAGTAATCCTTAAAGCTAGATTGACAATCCAAAGAAAGACAATAAAGCTTGAATGTCGAAAGAAAGGCTAACACTTGATCCTCCGGGAAGTGGAAGTACAAATGGTGTTCCTCCAACAGTGTTGACGTTGCCGCTGTTATTAACATCGGTTGAGTTAGTGGAATCGCCAGTTATGATAGCTGGGTCGTTTCCATTTTCTACAGATCCAGTGTTAAGGTTTGCGTCATTGTAACCAGTCTTTGCATTTGAGTAGACATCGTTGTCGAGGTCTGCTGCATTTGCTTGTCCGATTTCATTGGCGTTAGCAAGAACTAGGTCAATACCGTTTTGGGTAAGACCGTTTTCTCCATAAGAAGAAGCTCCGTTTCCGTCAATTTTTGCAAGAACGTCAAATGTGCATCCACAGTCAACGCTGGCACTATTAAAGTTAACCATGTTGTCTACGTTTGCACCTGCTTTCGCATCGCCGGTTGAGATTACTACATCTCCTCCGGTGTTGAATTTAGCATCGTTGCCTCCGGTTTTTGCATCTGAGTTAACATCGTTGTCGATGTTAGCTGAGTTTGCCTGCTCAACGCTTGAAGAATTTGCTAAGACTGCGCTAATCCAGTTATCGCTGCCAGCTCCATTTCCAAGAATTTTGAAGGATGCACCAGATCCTGAAGCTCCTGCTCCGCCTCCGATCATTGCAGAATTTGAATTCGCAACGGTCTTAACGTTTGCATTTGCTGTAGCATCTCCGGTTACAACTACCACGTCTCCTCCGGTGTTAAGATTTGCATCGTTACCTCCGGTTTTGGCGTCTGACTTGATGTTATTGCTAACATCAGCACTGTTTGCTTGTTCAACAGTGTTTGAATTTTCATTTGTAAGAGTTACAAGATTTTCGGATTTTGCTCCGTTTCCTGAAATTAATACATTTGTGTCAGATCCACAATTACATCCAGCGACCGTAGCAGCATTGCTGTTAAGGACATTGGTTACGTTTGTGGTGGTTTTTGCATCACCAGTTTTAACGGTTACGTCTCCACCGGTGTTGTAATTTGCGTCATTGCCACCTGTATTTGCGTTAGTGGTAATGTTATTGTTTACATTTGCTGTATTACTCTGTGAAACGGTGGTTGAATTTGACTGTACTGCTTGCACAGCATTATTTGAACCAGATCCATTTCCAGAAATTTGAATAGTAGTATCAGCGAAAGCTGGAGTTGCCATAGAAAGAACTACTGCACCTGCTGCTATTACTGAAACTACTTTTTTTTGAAATTTTGTCATTTAATAATCACCTCCTTTTCGACCAAGATTTCCGATAATATCGGAACACTTCTTTATCCCGTCCCTCGTTAGAGAGAAGCCGGAACCTGCCGTTTCTTTTTTGACAAAAAAAACGGAGACTCCTCGACACAATCACCTAAGATTATGTAGAGAAGCCTCCGTTTGCGGTCAGCTCCGAATACTTATTTTATACTTTTAACTGTTCAATTTGTCAATAGCCATTTTGGCTTTTTTACAATTTTATTACAAATATTTGTTCAATTACTTCGTGTCGCCCTAATCCCTCAATCTATCAACTTCAATTGAACCTTAATTCCTAATTCGCGATTCAAATTTATTCCGTTCTCCTGAATTGCGTATGAATACTAAAAACTTTTTGGTCGGATGTTTTTTCTTCAACACCAGTCTGCGTTTCGTGTGTTATATTTATTGAGGTTTTTTTGATGTTGCGGACAGTTATTTGAGTAACTGTTTTATCCTGAACGTAAATTTCAATACTCCCAAAATCAACTGAGTCGAGTGCGCTTTCAATCTCTTCTATGAGATCTTTTTTTTGTTTGGTCTTGACAAAGCTCGACATATTTTAAATCATCGCGTCTCACATACCTATATATATAGATTCTGAATTTTCCTATTTGAATGATACGGGAATTATTGTTTTTTTACCTGCTATTTCTCCTACTTGAAGCTTTAAATCTTTGTCTGTTTCATTTACTGCAATCCCAATGCGCGTTGGAGTTGTAGAAATAGCTTGTGCTTCAACCGGATCGCTGTGGATATCAGCGGCAAACCAATTTTTTGTATCATTGTTTACAGAAATTCTCACATAATCTCGGCTGTTAATCTGCAAACCCTGGTTAAGGCTGTTTATTATTTTAATGTTTACAATTAAAAATACTCTACCCGTAACTGCTGACGCCGGTTGGCCTTTGACAACAATGTGGTGACGCAGTTCAGCCGATTGAATAATATATGTAAAATCACCCGTTTTTGCACCTTTACTATCTTTCAGCGGGAAGGTAAAGTTTCTATTGATTTCTGTTGTCTTTACATCATTATTATTTGTGGTTGTGTTTGCTCCGGCAACGGACGCGTTATCCTTTTTCCCAAATACTGCAAAAATTCCCAAGACAACAATTACAAAAATGGCTATTGGAATAACTAATCGCAAAATATTTTTCTTGTTAATGTTTGGCATTTTAATGCTTGGCGCAAATTTACTTCCGGCAATTCGTGCTTCGCGACTTGTCCCTACGAATGAGAATAAAAATCCTTTTAATTTTTGGGCGTTTTCTTCAAGAACGTCAGCAACTGCGTTGATGGTTGGAAGGTATGCAAATGTTGATGCTTTTCTAGGTGATGCCATATTTCAAAAAAAAACGCCCCTCGAAGTTCTGTACCTTTTGGGTAAACAGAACGTAGTGGGGCAGAGATTTGTAATCCGAAATATATCAAACCACGCTTATCTTGTCAATACGTAGTTTGACAATTTTACATAATCAATACTAAATCCTAACAAAGCATTTTGCGGATAAATAGCTGAACTTAATTTTTGTTATAATTTTCATAATGATAAATACAATTATTACAGACTTTTCCCGCGTTATTCTGAATCCCAAAGATAAAAATTACAAAGATACGGTGAACGGCTTATACAAAACGCTAAAACAAAAAAATCCTCTACTCAACTTCTTTGAATATTTTGAATTTGATGATGAAGTTTTAAATTTATATTCATCCCTAAAAGATAAATATTCTCTTAACATTTTTACAACAGGCGGAATTCAAAAAGCACCGGAAGTACAATCAAAAATCGCCGGGATTTTTGAGAATGTATTTTCTGCGGAAGATCTTGGAGTTGAAAAAGACCAAGCAAAAACATACAAATTACTTTCCGATAAACTGCAAACGCGTCCCGAAGATATTTTATATATTGACGACCAGATTAAAAATATTGAAGCAGCAAAAGAAGCCGGAATGACAACTACTCTTTTTCAAAACATTGAACAACTTACATCAGAATTAAAAAAATTTACCCCGTGAAACATCCGTTTTTTTGAGTGAAAAATCTTTTAATAATGTTTGATTACTATTTATATACAAGAGATATATTGACTCAAAAATTTTCACATCATATACATGTAATTGCCAATAAAACGGCGCCGACTGACAATCTAAATTTCTTCGGGATATATTCTTAGCGTAAGCCATGAATCTCTTGCAGAAAAGTCGGATCTCTATAATTTGCCCACTTATAGAGTAGCTTTCCATTTGTGAGTTTTTTTTGAAATTATATATTAGTAAGATTTAGTTTTTAGACATATAACTATCCTGCCCAGCGATAGAAATCAGCTTCTGGCAGGGCTGATTTTTTGATGGCGTTAAGCCATCACCCCGAGCGTTAGCGAGGGGTCTTATAAATCTTTCGGTGGACAAAAAATGATTGGAGGTGAATTATAAATGAATAAGAAAATATTTTTTAGCGCGATTTCAGTTGTAGCAGCCCTAGCTCTTATGGGCGGCGCAACCTTCGCATTCTTTTCAAGCAGCGCAACTAGCACAGGAAATATATTTGCCAGCGGTACGCTTGCTCTTAAGCTTGATGATACTGATGAAACTACACCAGCTGCAACTGTTACAGCTTCTATTGGTGCTAGTAATTTAGCTCCAGGTGGTACGGTATCCGGTTTCATTTCGATGCATAATGACGGATCAATAGCAATCCAACATGTCGATTTAAGCGGAACAGAAACCGCTACAAGTGTTCCTGATCTTGCAACAAAATTGCAATTCACTTCGGTCAAACTGGGTGATGACAACACTTGCTCAACCGGTACATCAGATATAACTGCATCACTTATAGCAGCGATCGGTGGAAATACATTAGATAAATTAAATTTGACTGAGTATGATCTACCTGGTCTTGCAGTAAGTGCTACCAAGTATGTGTGCATGACTTTAACATTTGACCCGCTTGCTGATAATACATTTCAAGGTAAATCAATTACCGAGAAGTTTACGTTTGTTGGCGATCAAGACGCGAGTCAATAATTTTTTGTTGGTGGCAGGGTTCTGCAGAGCTCTGCTACCAACTCAGGATATGTCATCCCCAACTTGATTGGGGATCTAGACACCGTCCTCGGACTTGATCCGAGGAACCAGAATAAAATAGAATCCGGATCAAGTCCGGAATGACAAAAAAAAATAAAATGAAAATATTAAAAACATTTACAAAAGGCCTTTTTACAATTGCAGTTTTAATTATTCTGCCAATTGTACTATTCACATTCATAACTGCTAAAACCAACTTTTTTGGGATTCAATCTTTTGTTGTCCTTTCCGGATCAATGCAGCCAACTCTTCCCGTAGGTAGCGTAATTTATACACAACATAGGACCCTTTATCAAAAAGGCGATATCATTGCTTTCAAACGCGGTGATGTAAATGTAACCCACAGAATTATAAAAATTAATGAAGACGGAACTTTTGTGACGCAGGGAGACGCCAATAATGCTGCAGACAATAAGACTGTAGCGAGTAGCGACATTTTGGGTCGCGAGACTTTCTTTCTTCCGTATGTAGGCCGCGCAATTGTTTTTCTAAAAACGCCAATTGGATTTTTTGGCAGTGTTGTTTTCCCTATTACTGTTTTTATCATTCTTGAACTATGGAACCTTAAGCGGGAAATAGAAAAAGAAGTTGAGCGGAAATTACAAAAGAAAATGGAAACAGCACATAACCTGTCATTGCGAGGTCCCCAAGGGACCGAAGCAATCTCAATCGAATTATGAACAAACTTAAATTTATTTCTTTAGGAATTATTTGCACATTTTTAATTGCATTTTTGTCTTACAAAACAACTTTCGCGTTGTTTTCAAGCAATGCACATTCCACCAACAACGTCTTCTCAGCAGCCCAAGCCTTCCCAACAGCAACTCCATCTGCAACCCCAACACCTTCTCCAACACCCACTCCCCAAATCGCCCAAACTTTGGTCATAAACGAAGTACTACCGGTTTCAAGCTGCGTAGATGGACAAAAAGACACAAATTGGATAGAAGTTTATAATGGAACAGGTGGCGATGTAAATTTGAAGAATTTCAAACTTAGCGATGGATCTAATATTACCGACTTGGTTACTTCAAACACCACGCTACCCTCACATCAGATTGCTTTAATTGCAAAAGACGGAAGTATATTTAATAAAGGTACAGATAAAGGAAACAAATGTTGGCCCGATAACAATGCAATAACTGTTAACCTCGGTAACAATGCCCCTGTAAATTTTGCATCTGGTATATTAAGACTTCTCGCCTCTGACGGGACTACCGTTATTGACCGGGTTGAATTTGGAACAGCTCCTTTAAATCCTGCAACTAATCAATCTATCGAAAGAAAACCGGTTGGGCACGATTCTATAACGGGAGACTTTTTTGTAGCTAGCGACTTTATTTTACAAACTAGCCCAACACCAGGGCTTGGATTATGAAAAGATTATTTAGAATTATATTAGCATTAGTAATAATAGGAGTAATGGTTAAATTTGTTGCGCCGGACCTTTTTAAACCATCAACCGTCCGGGCATTTGGTGACTTGGTTGTCAATTTCCATGTCCCTTTGAATAACCCCATTTTCACTGTTACCAATATGGCGCCCGGGGATCCGCCGCAAAACCGTAACGTTGATGTCCACAATAATGCCTCCGTTTCAAGGCTCGTATCGGTAAAGGGAGTAAGGACAGGTGGGGTTGGAGCAGACCCAAAACTCGAGACAGTTCTTGATCTGGTAATAAAAGACGGCGCAACCCCAGTCTACGGGACAGGCAGCCTTACAGGCCCTAAATCTGTCAAAAACTTTTTTGATGACAGCACTGCAACAGATGGTGTAAAACTCAACATAATTAATCCTGGAGGCGATAAAACATATAATTTTAAAGTCACTTTTCCCTCATCTGCCGGAAATGATTTTCAGGCAAAGTCGGTTATTTTTGACCTGACTTTTGGTGAAGTTACGGGAAATAATGTGGTTATAAATGAAGTTTACTATCTTGTTGACCCAAGCAAAGGTCTTGATAGTCCCAAAGACCGCGGGATACTTTCTGTCAATGGAAATAATGTAACAATTGTAATTTCCGGAAACGGCGCTTGGTCAAAAAATAAAGTTGTCGTAACCCAACTCCAAGCATGTAAACTCCTCCAGACAAATAATACAAATGTTGTGACAAACGTAACATCAAATACAAATACCGGTGGAAATTCTTCTAGTGGAAATACGGGCGGCAGCAATTCAATAAATACCGGCGGCTCACAAACAAATGTAAACGTTTCGGTAGGTGGGTCTACCAACATATCTTCATCAAGTTGCGGAAAGATGCTCGGGCAAAATGATGAGTGGGTGGAACTTTTCAACCCCACTGACCACGATATTTCCCTCAAAGATTGGACATTAACCGATAATTCAGGGGCTACTTCTATTACTCATGCGAACAAAATAATTAAAGCCGGCGGATTTGCACTTCTTTCAAAAGACGCGTCCACCTGGACTCATTGGATTGTTCCCGCAGGGGCTCTGAAAGTGGAACTTGGCAATCAGATTGGCGACGGCCTGGATAATGCCGGTGATCATTTGATACTTAAAAATTCAGGCGCAACAGAAGTTGACCGCATGAGTTGGGGAAGTGATACAACCGGCTTCACGCCGCCTGCTGTTAATCCGCTTGTCCCGCTTGGACACTCAACAGAAAGAATAGTCCCCGGTTTTGATACGGATGCAGTAACTGACTGGCATGACCAGAATCCACCTACTCCAGGAAATTGATAGAATGCTTGTAATTCATGCTCTACTCGAATTTTCTTGAAGGGATTTTCTAAAGTTAAATCTGTGTCAATGAAAATTATCTGTTGAAAACGGAGAAAATAAACTTTCTAATTTTAAAAATAAAATCTTCATTTTCGAGTTTTAATACCATTGTTTTATTGTTGCCCGGTCTGATACTAATTGTCATTTCTTTAAAACCTACAGCTCGAATTTTTGCAGTTTGAAATGGTGTAAAAAACGGAAAAGAATAATTCCCGTTTTTATCTGTGAAAAAATGTTTGTTTCCAATTTGCATATCTGCATTTTCAATTGAGCCTCCGGCTCCATCCTTTAAAGAGCCGAACGCGAGAGATGGTAGGTACACTGACTGAACCGCCGATACTGCATCTTTGGGCGTTCCATCGTCTCTCCACAACGCAGTTGAGCCACCTGTATTTGTCCAATAATTTACGCCAATTACTTCTTTTTCCTTGACAAGACTCGCAAGTGCATCTTTTATCCAAGAGGCTTGTTCTTTATCATTCATTTGACCGTTAATGTCCGGGATCGGCGCGCCAAATTCACCTAATACTATTTTTCCGCCTGAAGTATTAGAAATTGATTTTATGTCAGAAACAAGCTTTTCAGGAGTTGTGACATAATGGTCAATTGCAACAACTCCATCCAATGCGTTTGTTGTATCGCGGTCCATAACAACCTTTGCAACATCCGCGTTCATTGAATCAAAATTGGAAGCAACATTTTTGTTTATTCCCACAAATTGTGCGCGTGTTACAGAATACTCGTCAATCATAAATTTTCTAAAACCCTCAATATCTCCTGTCTGCCGTGGATCTCCTGCGTCAGTGCCCCCATTTTCACATTCCGGACAAGCTGTAAAAACGTCTCCGTCCATAAATAAATCTTTATGTTTTGTAATAAAATCTGCCGTTTTTTTAAGATGTTCAGCGCGTGTTATTTTAGGATAATCAAACCAACCTTCCCACCCGGAAAAATTACCCCTAAACCAAACTTTCAAATTGTATTTTCTGGCGGCTGCAACCCATCGGGACAGTATGGGATAAAATTCCTCGTCATATGGTGTTGCAATTGCCACATGTGTTGCGCCAGCTGCAGCAATGTTTCTGTCCTGTTGGTCAATTACCCCATCAAATGATGGGTCTTTCAATTTCTGTCTTGATAAATCACGGGAATATTTCATGGTATCAATTGACTGAAAATTCCACCACGTGGCTTTTTGTTGAAGGGCATTTGTCTTAAACCCTACAAATAGAAAATAAAATATAACTACTATAAGTACGAGAACTATTATTTTTTTCATGTTATCTTTGTGGTCCTAACACTGGCTTTGTATTTAACCCATTTAAAAATTGCGGTTTTAATTCGTAAATATCAGCAAATGGATAATGGTTGACTAATTTATAATCTCCAAGCTTATATGCAGTTGTTTTACTTACTAACTTAAATGTGGAATCATTAAGATCATTTGTTCTCATTACTATCCACCTTGCCCAACGGTCCGGCAAGGTTGTTGCTGATGTCCAATATAGACCTGTCCCCTCATGAATAAAACGGCCCATAGAAAGCCCTGAGGAAAAAATAATGGCGTCGTGGGAGGCAGCAGATATTAATACAAAGCCGGGCTTATTAGTAACATTATTTCTGAGCCATCCGGAAACTTCGGAAACGTTTTTTTGTGAAGATCCAACTTTGGCGTCATCTATAGTAACCGCGTCAAAATTTGCAAAAGAGAAGAAAAGAACAAATGCAATAAGCCCTATCAAAACAAGCCTGAAATTTTTGGCGCGGCCTACCAGATATCCTGCAAAGATTGCAATTGATGGCATCATCATAATTCCATAGCGCACATTAAACCAGGTGTTTCCAGAAATTCCCTGGATATATAAAACGGATTGACCCATAAAAAGCGCGATAATGTTAAATATTAAAGGCGCAAGAAGCGCGAGAGACGCAATTTTGACTGAAGTTTTTACTTTTTTGTCAAGCCAGAAAACCACAGCACCTAATAAACCAAGTATAGAGATGAAAACATTTGAATTATATAAAAGTGCGTATAGATAAACCTTTATAGAAAACAGTAAATTTCCTTTTGTTGGGAGAACTCCTGCAGCAGAAAGTTGTTGCTGCTGGGTTGCCGCTGCATATGGTCCTGTTATAAAATAAAGAGGATCTTTAAAAATTAACAGATTCCATAAAAACCAAAGAGCAATACCGAGCCCTGCAAGCGTACAGAAAAAAATCACAGCGCCCTCACTTGCTTTGTAGCCTTTTTTTCGGAAAACATGAACGCAAATTAAAACTATTGAAACGATAAAAAGAAACCATCCGTCGTACCGTACGAGAGTTGAAAGCATTATAAAAAATGCACCTTTTACAAGACTTAAAATGTTATCGGTTTTAAACCATTTCAGAAGTTCATAAACTCCCGCCATCATTGTTGCAATAAGCAAAAGCTCCGTCATTGCAGTTGATTGCAAATACAAAATATTGAGATTTGCTACAAAAATTGCGGCACCTGCAAGTCTCCCAAAAATTCCTACACCAAGCTCTTTTAAGAAAAGGTAAATGAGAATTCCTGTCGCAACAAAAGAGATCATAGAAACAATAGCTCCGGAAAGACCCGTATGCCACATAAAATCTATCCAGACTGTTGGGACCATTAAAAGATGTGGGAGAGGGAGCCATACGGATCCAAGTTGAGCAAGTCCTGGTTTTAACCCTTCCACAACACGCCTCCCTATATCCAAATGTGAACGTGCATCATTATATTTAAGCCCAAGCCCGTTCTGATAAAAATAATAAAATGAAATTGCAGCGATTGCGGTAAGAATAATTAACAATAGAGCGAATCCATATTTTTTTAAAAAACGGGAGACAAAATCAAAAAGTCTATTATTTTCCGAAACTCCTATTATTAATTCTCCACTTCTAAAACTAAGCATTTTCTACTCCTCCCTTTTTTGAAATTAAAACATAATAAACAAGCACGCCACCAACAACTATAAATAATGAGAACAAAAGAATTTGATAAAACTCTAAAGGAGATAAATAATTTTGTAAAAATGTCTGGTATACAAATGACTTTGAATGGCCGGTAGTTAAAAATTGCCAATTTCTATCAAAAGAGTATTTTTGTATTTGTCCCGAAATTTTTTCTAAATTTAAAACTTCTAACTGCGGCGGCACAGCACTCGTTGTAATTGCACCCAACGCATTTACCGCAATAGAATAGAATGCGACTAAAACGAATATTACTAAAAACCATATTTTTTTACTCCAATATGTAAGAAGTAGTCCAACGAAAATTGAGAGAATAGCATAGCTTGGAATAAGATATCTCGACCCAAATGCCCACCCACCCCAAGGGTCTCCCCACATAGAATAAAGCAAAATATTTGCACCTACAATTGCCGCGAGCAAAGGAACCATCTTAACTTTTTTCTTTAGTGACAAAGCAAATCCTAAAATTCCAAATAAAATCACGGGCGCATAATACACTATACCGCGGTCAGGGCTTATGAAATGGATATAAAGCCCGTTTAAAATACTCCTTGTTTTGAAAAAACCAATTGCAGATTTTTTGTCACCTTCGTTTTGAGCCGCAGAAATAGATGCAAGGTCGTGAGTATTTTGTACTGCTTTTGCAGAAGGTAGTGTCCCTGACAGCTGGAAAGCATTACCATAAGATGCTTGGTTAAACCAGAGGAATAATATAATGGGCAAAATCATGACAAACGGGGTCAGTATTTTAAAAATGTTAATCTTAACAGACAAGCTTTTGTGAATATTTTCAAATGAAATAATTCTTCCGACTGCATAGATTCCAATTGGTGCCATAAAGAAAAGATTTGGATAATCAAGCGGAATTGCCGCAGCACAAGAAAGAAACGCGACAGCAAGAGCCCAAGCTTTATTTGACCTTAATAGCACATAAATACTCAGCAGTATCAGGAAGATTGAGAGATGATGCTGATACAAATCTACTGCATAGGCAAATGCAGGGGTCGCGAAGAGAAAAATAAATGATGCAATGGTCGCCGCAACCGGGTGACCACCTAAACGAATAACTATTGCTCTCAATAAAACAACGTTAAATAAGGCAAATACTGCAACCATCGCAAACGTACCTACCTGTGAAACACCTAAATATTTTCCGACTATATAGCCGGGAATTGTCACAAATGATAGAAGAGGTGCAAAAAGTGATACATATCTTCCATGGCTTAATGCAACGTCTGGCGTTGCAAATTTTCCTATATTATTTGAAAATTGGAATGAG
This sequence comes from uncultured Gammaproteobacteria bacterium, assembly GCA_964651815.1. Lineage (GTDB taxonomy): Bacteria > Patescibacteriota > Microgenomatia > Levybacterales > GWA1-39-11 > GWA1-39-11. The sequence continues at coordinate 70,059 of CAZYWG010000001.1, forward strand.
TGGTCTTCTACGAGTGAGTAGGTTAATGCAAACCTCCCTCTTTCAGGAGAAAGCTCGAAAGGACCATCTACTTGCCAAATTGCATTATTTAATTCAGAAGAACTTGGATTACCCAAATTCCCGCGCATTGAAAATGCAAGAATCAGGGCACAGAATCCTACAAAAAATATTATCAAAATTTTGCTTAGTATTTTATTACTCATAAACTTTTTCATTTTTTAAACTTAAATACTTATCGATCTTATTGCTTTCTTTGTAGATGAAGCTTGTTTCCATAAACCATTATCATATGTCTTTTTGAGGTGACTGCTAGAAACTCTAAAACCTATTTGAAACAAACCTGCGGCTATCGTTAAAAATGGATACTTGGTTATCATTTTTCCAACTGCTCTTAATTTATATGAATTGGGTATTTTATATTCACTGAGAATTTTTGAACCGAATCTTTCTGCAAGTTGTTGTTTGCCGTTTGAAGACCTTGTCTTCTGGGCTAAAAAATCGCTCAAAGTGCTTGGTACCCTAAATAACACTTTTGCGTCCTGAGCCCATTTGAATTTCATTTTATTTTTTAAGGCAAAGAAATATATAAATTGTGCGTCTGAAACTATTTTCTGATCAAATTTTATAGTTTTTGCTAAATCCGACCTTACAGCAAGAGCACACCCTCTGACATTGTTTATGTTATCTCCATTTTTGTAGTCTCTCCTTGCTTCAAGCCATACCTTAAACCACACGACTTGGAGTTTGCCGAAAAATGTATTCTCTGAAACTGGCACCAATCTTGCACTTACTATTCCGATTTCATCTTTATAAAAATTCTCCATCATTTTGTTTAAAACATTAGAATGGCTAAGCACAACATCTCCATCAAAAGTTACTGTGACATCACTTTTATTAAGTTTGTAAATTTGCGTTAGCCTTTTTTTCTTACCTTTTCTTATACCATCGTTCTGAAGTTTTATAAGTTTGTTATGTTTTGCTTTTTCAAAAACTATTCTGTCCGTTCCATCTGTTGTTCCGTCACAAATCACGTTTATTTTTTCCAACACGTAACACGTTTGTTTTTGTTTATTAATGGACTCTAACAAATATCCGATATTGTCAGCTTCGTTGTGGACTGGAATTCCAATTGATAATGTTAACTTTTTATTTTTCATGTTTATCTTATCGCTCCTTTTGTGCTGAATGCGACCGCCCATTTTGCGTTCATATTTTTTTCATTTTTCTTTGCTTTGTATCTACAATAGGTGTTGACCAAGTAAACATATATGCACATAACCGGATGCTTTACAAACTGCTTAATCATATATTTTCTTAGCAATGACTTTGGAACAAAATACTCTCTTAAAACTGTATCTTCATCAAATAATCTTTTCATTCTCATTGGAGCTGCAATAAATCTTGTATTTTGTCTTACCTGATCCGTGAATGACTGAGGTGAACGGAAATTAACTATTGCGCGCTTAACGTATTTATATTTATACCCTAGCTCAAGACATCTAAAAAAAGTGTATGCATCATTTGCAATTGTATCTTCCGGAACAACTATCTTTTTAACAAGTTCTTTTTTATAAGCTAAAATTCTACCATCTACGGAAAATACGTTATCTCCACCTCTCAATTCCGATCTCAAAGGGGCATATGCTTCAAAAGTGCAGTTAACTGCCTTTTCTGTAAATGTTTTTCCACTGACAGGTTTTGGATTCCCCCCGCACATTCCAACGCTTTTATCTTCCATGAAGGGTTTAATCATGTCCCGTATTACAAACTGGTGAGAGAAGATTACATCCGCGTCTGACTGAATTAGATAATCATTCTTTAAAAAGGCATAAAGTTGATTTAACCTTGTGGATTTTCCGAGTCTTTTAGAGTCGCCTATTATTTTAACTTTTTTGGACTTCACTTCTCTTGCGTATTGAACTGTTTTATCCGTTGCCCCATCAGAATATAGAAGAATTTCATCCAAAACAAATCCTTCTTCTTTCTGTTTCAAAACAGACCTAAGGAAGTTTTTAATATTGCTTTCCTCATTATATGCGCTTATTGCAACAGTCACTTTTGGTAATTTTTTATTCTTTATTTCCATAATAATTTTTTAGAGCTTGTTGCAATATCCCAGGTAGATAAATCTACTTGTTTCCTCGAGGAAAGATACAATATATAGAACTTAATAGCTAAAAACGCCATTCCAGTAATTGGCTTTTTTAACAAATACATGCTGAGGTCGCTTGCGATGTATCTAGGAGGGATCTGATATTCTCTTTCAACAACTTTTTTGTCAAAATATTTCTGAATATTGCGTTTTCCTTGCTCAAACCTCATGCTTTGCTTGGCATGATCAGAAAATTTTGTTGGCGACCTAAATTTGACGATCGCATTTGGGGCAAACTTGAATTTAAATCCCATACCTTTACATGCCAAATAAGAAAAGGCATCTTCAGGACCTTCCTCCGCCCATATCAGCTTTTTATAAAAATCGCGGCTGAATGCACGGGCTCTTCCGTGACACATGTAAACATTGTCTCCCGCGTTATATTTTTGATATACCGATTTTTTGAATTCGTGACTATCTGATATTATTTTTTCAAAAAAAGATCGGCCAGGAATGCTTTCAATTGCTGCACCTACGAGTCCCACTTTTCTATCCTCTGAAATTGGCTTAATTATCTCCTGCATAAAATTGGTTCCAAATGGAAGAACATCAGCATCTAACATGATAAGGATATTTGAATTTGCAAGCGAAATAATTTCATTTTGTGTATTCATTGCTCCTTTCCGTTCTTTTCTGTCAATAATTGTTATTTTTTTACTTCCAATCCTTTTTAACATCTCGACAGTTTTGTCAGTGCTGCCATCTGAAATAACAAGGATTTTATCCAAATGGATGTTTGAATAATCTTGCTTCAGGAGAGTTTGTGCGAGTACTGCAATGTTCTGCTCTTCATTGTAAGCAGGTATTCCTATTGTTAGTGTTATTTGTTTTGTCATATTATTTATTTGTGCTTATTCCGTAATGCAGAAAATCAACCCAATTATTAATCGTGCTTTTTCCATATCCTTTTCCTGTCAACCCGTGAGTTGCCGAATTTACAATAAATCCACTGAACAAGCGACCGAAGTCTTTTCTGAATGAATATTTATTGTTAATTTCCTTTAAAAGCAACTGGTAGAATAAATTATCCCGCTTCCACCAATACCTAATTGTCGTCACCATTTCGTGAATTGGATCCGTATACACACAGTGCTGCAGGTCAATAAGGACGATCTTTCCTTTTGAAAGCATAATGTTTTTAAAGTGTAAATCGCGGTGTGTAAGAACTTTATTGTTATTTTTTAAGAGTGCCGGGATGGAAGCTGTAAAAACCGGAATCCCTTTGATGATACTTAAAGTAAATTTTGGATAGCTAATTAATGCTTTAACTACTAATAACGGGTAGAGAAAGATGTAATCAGTAGAGGTTCTTACAGAAATTCTTCTTTTTTCAGCTGCTGTTAAATTATTACCAATGAAGTGTAGAAAATCTATTATCTTCAAATATATTGATATCTTTTCTTCCGGAACTACATCTTGCGCAACTTTTCCATCTATAAATTCTATTAGAAAAAACACTTTATTTTTATCTTCGATTTTCTTAATCACCTTTGGAATATATATATCTTTAAACTCTGCAGGCATTTTCTTTCCAATTCTTTTTACCACTTTGTTTAAAACTTCATACATGTATATCTCGTTTAAAAGCGAGTAATAATGATATCCTTTTAATCTTGCATCCTTCATTTTGGCAAATGCTTTTCTGCCATTTTTGTCTTCATAGATTGCGAGGGGGTATGATTTTCTTGGGCCTGTTTTTTTTACCACGGAGACAAACTCAAAATTATCAACCTTTTTAGGAAATTTGATGGGTTCGTAATGCCTCAAATATCCTCTGGCCCATGCGCCAAAATTGTTTATTAGAAGAGAGAATAAATTATAAGAACTTTTGTTTATATTTTTCATATTTATTATTTTTTTGTCGAAACGGCAGTTTCCCAATATCCCCCAATATAATTTTCCTTTGGAATTCCTGCTCCTTTTCTCAAAACAACTTGCAAAATCAAAGAAAGACTAGTAAATAAAGGATTTTTAAGCAAATTTTTTGTGACTGCTTTCAGTTTTAGAATTGTTGAAGTTTTGTAGTATTCGTTGACCCACAATCCAAATTGTTGCTCTACAAATTTTTTTGAAAATATTAATCTGCTGTGTTGTGTAAAAAAATCATTTAAATTATCAACAGTTCTGTAAAATACGACTGCTTTTTCTGCAAATTTAAATTTGTACCCCAAACTAACTGCGGTGAAATAGGTAAAGTCATCGTCAGGAATTATGTTATTTGGAATCACAACTTGTCTCGCAAATTCACGGGTCAATGCAGAAACACATCCCAAATTATTGTGTATAGAATCTCCATTGTTTATATTACTTCTTATTTCAAACCAGATTTCAAGCCATGTGTAAATTACTTTTTCAAAAAGATTTCGAGGAGAGAGCGGAAGATTACATCCACCCACAAGTCCCACACGAGGACTATCAAACTTTTTAATAATTTCCGAAATTACATTCATATGGGCCATAACTACATCTGCGTCTAAAATTAAAATAACATCCGATTTGTTGGTTTTATAAAATTTGTTAAGTCTTTCAGCTTTTCCCAATCTTTTCCCGTCATCAATAAGATGTAGGCAATCGATTTTTTTGATATATTTTTTAACAACTTCTGCAGTTTTGTCACTGCATCCATCACAAGCTACGGTTACAGATTCAAGAATAAAGTTATTTCTTTTTTGCACTCTTATGGAATCAAGTAACTTTCCTATATTACCCTCCTCATTGTGCGCGGAAATTCCGATTGTAAGTGTTTTATTTTTTTTCATTATGCTAGGATTTTAGTCGACTTAATTATTTGCCACATGTCTGGATTACGATTTGTTTTAATTAATACAACTCTTAAATGAATATATTTCATGGTTAAATATGCGATAGGATTTTTTATGATTTGAAATAACATTGCCGCAAGTTTTAAGTAAAAAGGTTTAAAATATTCCCTTGCTATAACTTCCTCATCAATCGCTTTTGACAAATTTTCTTTGTCGCTTTTAAATCTTGACCATTGCATTATTTGTTCTGATAAAGTCTGTGGTGATTTAAACCATACTTTCGCTTGATCTTCGTATAAAAATTTAAAACCGTATTTAATGCTTTCAAAATATATAAACCTATCATCCGGAACGCCTGTTGGAATGTTAATCTTCTTAGCAAACGCCTGTGACAACGCTAATAAAGGACCACGAACGGAAAAAATATTATCTCCATTGTTTATTCTTCCTTTAATGAAGTTGAGTGATTCAATGAAGTTATTTGATGCTGCATCATAAATTGTTTTTGCGGGCAACGGCTGAACATTTCCTGCAACAAGCCCTATATTTTTCTTGGTTCTAAATACACCCGTGACCGTGTTTATGACCAAGTTATCATTAAGCTTGATATCCGCATCTATTAGTACCAACAAGTCCCCTTTAAAAACTGCACATATTTCGTTTATCCTTTGGTTTTTCCCTTTGCGTGTCTTCCCATCAATTAGAACAATTCTTTTATCTTTAAATGATTTGACAATATTGACAGTATTGTCACTACTTCCGTCTGATATAACGATAATTTCAACGAGTCTCTTTCCATCCTTCAAGCGTTGGTTAAGTAAGTCATTTAAAAGCCAGTAAATGTTTTTCCCTTCGTTGTATGCAGATATTCCGATTGATATTTGTATATTAGATTTCATAATATTTTCCCTTTCTATAGCTTTTTATAGATAAACTATTTGAAATTTTTCTTAGCAACTCCGTTGAGTTGGAAAAAACTGCAGGAATTCTTGATATGTTAAATTGTTTTTCCATTACGAACCTCGGAATAATGTATCTATCTGTTTTTGAATTTATTACTCCGGGAAACGCGGCGAATGCTCCTTTATAACCCGCTTTTTTGACTGCATTTATTATTTTTGAATTGAACTTTCCTTTGGGATATGCAAAATAATTTATTTGGAAGCCGAGTTTTTTTTCCAATGTTTTTTTGGAATTAACAATTTCATTCTCTATCTCCTCACCGGAAAGTCTATTGAAATTAGAATGCGTTGCACTATGATTACCTATTTTCCAACCGATTGAGTGTAAGTATTTAATGTCACTCAGGCTTAAGAATTCGCCCGCATGATTAAGTTCTTTCCTATTTGCTTTTTCGGGCTCAGATAAAACAAACAATGTAACAGGGATGTTATTTTTCTGAGTAAATTCAACCGCACTTAATACATCCTTATAACCATCATCAAATGTCAGAGACATAATAGGTGTTATTTTTTTATTAACCGAAAATACTTCATCAAGAAAAACAAACTTGTAGTACTTTTTAAGTTCCGTGATTTCTTTTTTAAATTGGCCTAAACCAATAGAGTATTTATTTCCATGGTCAGATATACTGTGATAGCAAATTACACTTACGGTTTTTCTATTTAATCCGAATACATTTGTCACTTTGTAAAACAATTGAATAAAAATGTTTTTTAGTAATGTTATATTTTCCATGGTTTAATTTCTGTTAAAAATTTGGGATGCAAAAGTCGGAAATAAGCGTTTTGACTTTGATTTTTCATTCCCTCTATGAATGAGTTGAGAAAATTTATCTGCACTCTTGTCCCATGAAAACCCTTTTGCCCAAACAATTGAATCCCGTGACATTTCGTGTCTTAAGTTATCGTTAGTAATTAATTTGGTGATTTTTTCGGCAAAAGCGTCAGCGTCTGCGTATTTGACCAAGAATCCTGTATGAGGATTTTTAATTGAATCGCGTAAGCCAGGGACATTTGATGCGACTGCCGGTGTTCCACAGGCGGCTGCTTCAATTGTAGTAATTCCCCAACCCTCCATAAATGAAGGGTTCACAAAAACCCACGCTTTTTGCAAAAGACCGATCTTTTTTTTATTAGAAACAAAACCCAAAAAATTAATCTTGTTTAAAATCCCAAGCCTCTTGGCATATTTCTCAAGTTTTTTTCGTTGCCCACCTTCTCCAGCAATTACAAATTTTGCGTTTGGAACTTTTTCAAGAACCTTTTTAGCTGCTTTTATAAATACGTTTAAACTCTTGTAATATTGCAATCTTCCTACATAAAGGACGAGAGGATTTGTAGATTTTTTGCCCGCTTTAAATGTTTTGGAATCTACACCGTTGTATATGATTACAGGCTCAAATTTTGTCAATTTATGCCTCAGTATTTCGTCTCTTGAAGAAGGCGATACGGTTATTACTTGAACGTTTCTGTAAACAAAAGGCATGAGTTTTGCCTCAAGAAAAGCAGCGATTGATGACAAAGGCCATTTCAGGGTTTTTCTGAAAACTTCCTGATGGACGTGGTGTATTAAAAGGAATTTTTTCCTTCCAGTGTACAAAGGCGTAAAGAAAGGAATACCGTTCTCCGAATCTATAATTAGGTCAAATTTTCCATGAAAACGTATAACATAGTATAAGAATGCCCATATATAAACAGTGTAAAATCCTCCGCGTCTGTAAATTTGGACTCCGTCAATTGTTTCGTTTTTAGGGTTTTTAGTGTTATTTCCGGCAAATAAAGTGACAGCGCTACCCTCTTTTACAAGGCGCTTAGCAAGCTCCTGCACGTAGACTTCCGCGCCTCCTGCCCACTTGTGTTTTGTATCGCGCCAATTGAAAATTAAAATTTTAAACTTATTGTCTTTCTGTGCCGGTTTTGAAATAAGCAGTTCTAAAAAATCGGACACCTTATCTTCAAATTTTTTGACATAACATATTCCAAAATGGAGCAAAGAAATTAACACCAAATTAGAAAACCAAACAAAAACCATTCCATAAGCAATAGCTTGCAAGTTTTTATGGAATAAACTAATTGTTGAAATTTGAAGAACTGCCAAGAAAATATTGGCTGCCGTAAATGTATAGCTTCGCTTTACAAGATAATAATTAACAAAAACTCTTGAGATTGTATAGGCCATCATCCCTAGGGTGAAGAGACTAAGATATGGAACAATTACTAAAGCTTTCTTGCCATAAAGAATAGGAATTGTAATAAAACCCATCAAACCAAATCCCAAATATCCAATGAGCGAAAGGATAATGGTACAAAATAGAATTAAATACAAAACTTGAGAAGAATTCTTTTTTGCACCTTCGCTTCTACTTATGAGAGGGACCAAGAAAGGAGAAATTAGTCCACCTAAAAAATACACCATTTTCCCGACTAAAGACAAAAGTGCGTATTTTCCGGCATCTGATGAAGTTAGATAATGTTTTGCCAAAAGAACATCTAAAGTTAGAAATCCTACTGACGAAGCTCCAGTTAAAATCGACGCGAGGAAGAATTTTTTTGAGAACTTTTTTACCTCGTGCTCAGGAGCATCATGTTCTCCTGATTGAATCTGTTTTATTATTAATATCCAGCCGAGAAAAAAAGTACAGATAGTTCCAATGGGAATCGCAGAAAATGCCCACAATTTAAAACCTAAGTAAACAAGACCAATTGCCATAGACATTCTAATAATTGGTTCAAACAAATTAATTACTGCAAGTGACCCAAACATTAATCTTGAAGAGAGGAAACCCCGATCTACTCCGTTTGCAAGACCAACTAAAAGTATGAGTCCGAATAAGATAAATAGGAGTGGATTATTTGTATGAAAGTATCCCATCAAAAATGGGGTCAATAAAATCCAAATAGCGCTTATTAAAAACGAAGCTAAGAATGCTTTACTTCTAATATATTTCCAAAAGCCATATCCGGCATTATTTCCATACTTTCCAATTAAAAATCCTGTCTTGAAGTTTGAAGTAGTGCTGAAAGCACCGAATAATACCGAGGCAAAAGACAAAAATCCTCCAAAAATACCTATCAAAGCAAAATCTTCAAAATTTAGGACTCTCCCCAAATATGCGTTGTAAAGAAAATTCAAAAAATTGGCGATAATTGAGGCTGACACCAAAGCAACTCCTCCAATGAATGTTTTTTTACTAGCCTTAACAGATTCCCATTTTACACTCAAATTAAAGTTATCAAGAGTATTAACTGGTTTTTTTATAAAGAATTTTTTAAATCTTTTCATATTAGAAAATAAGTGATAATGCGTATCGAACCGGTTTTAAAATCAACCCTGGGAATTCAATCGATCTCTTTTCTGCTTTCTTTGCGGGAGCAAAGTGCAAACCGTGAAGCGTTTTTTCCCAATAGTGTGGCTTGAATATCAACTGGTAAAGTGCCATAAACGCAGCGGCTGAGATCATCAACCAATAAATAGGAATTAAAAAAATAAACTTCATAAGATTCCACTGCTCTTTTTTAGCAACACCAATCATGTAGTAATAAAGGAAAAGGAAGTTCCCAAAAACAAGGGAAAAGACCGCCATGTAAAAAACAGTGCTGGGGTACAATGCTTCAATTTGTGGACCTACATATGCGTAGATCGCAAAATAGGCAATTGTTGCAACCCAAAGTATTGGATTAATTAAAACGAAAGCAATTTTACCGCCTATGATAAGTTGAAAAATAAGGCTATGGATTCCTTTTTTCTTAGGAAAAGACGTTGAATTACGAATATGGACAAGGTAGGTTTGCATGTACCCTTTAATCCAACGGCTACGCTGGCGGAACCAATTCCCTACACGGCTGTTTGCCTCTTCAAGAGTTACGGAATCGATAATTGCGGTTTTGAAACCTTTTTTGAAAAGGCGCACTCCAAGATCCGCATCCTCCGTCACATTAAACGGATCCCAACCCTCAACTTCACGGAGCGAAGCAGTCCTGAAATGGTTGCTAGTCCCACCAAGTGGAATTGTTGTATCAATAGATTGAAGTCCCGTAAGTGTCACATCAAACCATAATGAGTATTCTGCTGTAAAGAATCGGGTCAAAAGATTTTGGTTAGGATTGTAATAATTTAACTTTGCCTGAAGACAAATAACATCATTATTTACTTTTCCAAAGGCAAGATATGCTTTTTTAAGCTGCAACGGATCCGGGATATCTTCCGCATCATAAACAACTAAATATTCTCCTTTTGCAAATCCAAGCCCGTAATTACATGCTTTAGGTTTTGTCTTAGGGAGAGAATGCGGAACAACTATACTTCTGACATAAGACGGAAGATTCATCTTAGCTACTTCCTCGACACTCTGGCGGTCATCCTCTTCTAAAAGAAGTATCACGTCTAGCCTGTATTTTGGCCATTCGATTTTGGATATGGCGTCCAGAAAATTAGGAATAATATGTGCCTCGCGGTAAAGTGGACAAAGGATTGTATACATAGGAAGATCTGGATTTTTTAATTCACCTATTTCTTCTTCTGAGGATACAATTTCCTGCGGAAAATTAAGGCTCTTCAAAATAAGATACAGATTGAAGATCACATCAATAAAGTAAATTGAGCTTAAGACGGCTACAATTACCTGCAAAGTGAAAAGCGGGCGTAGATATATTCCAAGTACTATGTCAAAAACAACAAGAAAAATAAAAAGCTTTTGTGCGGGCGTGAAAGTTTTTAGTGCCGACGCGTTGTGTGGAATAGTTGTGTGGGTTATATATTTTTTTCTTTTAAACCCTATCCCTGCTCCTATCATTCCTTCTGCTTTATCTGGCTTTATGTGAAGCGGACCCGGTTTTTTGACAGCAAGAGATATAGCACTTAACGCAACCGGCACACTACTTTTTATAAAATGTATACTGGAAGCTCCTTTTTTCCTTTCCGCAAAGTCTATGTCAAGATCAGAAATTATGTGTCCTGATTCACGAGCCCTTTGTAGAAATTCCAGGTCAAATGCCCAAGAAGAGGAAGGAGTAAATGAAACTGTTTCCCAAACTTTTTTCTTAAACACTTTTAATCCGGACTGAATGTCGTGTTTAAAACCGAACATACCTTTTCCAACCACGTGCCTAAAGGACCTACTCATAACACGTCTTAAAAAAGAAGCTTTGTATTTTTTCCTATTTGCCACAATCACGTCTGAATCCGAGAGCATTCCAAGCATTTCAGGAATCGCCTCAGGTGGATACTGCAAATCCGCATCAATCATGGCAATATTTTCAAATTGTGCATAAGCAATACCCTCTAAAATGGAGTATGCCTTTCCCTTTTTACCTTGTTTAATATGTAAAATTACAGGATATAGAAGAGCAATGTTTTTTATAAGATTTTGAGAACCATCCGTTGAATTATCATCAACAAAAATTAATTCGTAGGTAATTTTTTCTTTTGAAAGTGAGTCATGAACTCTCTTTACCAGAACTTCAATATTTGCCTCTTCATTAAAAGTTGGAATTATAATTGATACTGGATTTATACTTTTTTTCATATGGGTTTATGGTTTTCTCTTTCTTACGATGTGGTCTTCTATGAATTTTGATAACGAGGATTTTCCTATGCGGTAATGGCCACCAAATTCAATGGCTTCAAGCTTCTCAAGCCTAATATACTTATATATAGTAAGCTCTGATAGTCGTAATAGATGCGAGACATCCTTAACAGTAAGGAAGTCATTTTCTGAATAATATCTCATAGTCCGGGCAAGAATTGTTATATATATCACAAGCTATTAGCTTTGTCAACACAGAATAGATTATAGGTATAGTCTAATTTGTTTAAGTATGTTTTAGTTATATAGTCTAAATTGTACAAATATTTCCAGACTATCTATCCTATATATAGTTCACCTGGTACGATTGTTTAAAATATGCCGATAAGCTTTTTTTGACCAAATTTGAACCCAATCTCAACCTGGAGTTAAAATAAAAACAGGCACAAAGTACTACTATTACTTCCTAAATGAGTACTTGACATTTAGTCTTATAGTTGTTATAATCCCAAAACGTTCTAAATTATAGGACGTTTTTTAATGAAGAAATTATTCCTTTTATTGTCTGTTTTAATTACCCTAGTTTTGGGACTTGGATTTGGTGCCAAGGAGTCATACGGAACAAAACCCAATGCTGATGACGAACACAAAGTAACAATCTGCCACAGAACAAATTCCATAACCAACCCTTATGTAAAAGAGACAGTTGATGCTGCTTCTGTTGATGGAGATTCTTCAAATGACAACGGCCAAGGAGATCATTTATTAGAACATACCGGACCTGTTTTTGACGTAAATAATCCTCCTCCTGCTCCACACAATGGTGACCAATGGGGAGATATAATTCCACCTTTTTATGATGACGGCACGCCTGACGGTCTTCCATCTCTAAATTGGCCTTCTGGTCAAGCATTTTTTAATAACAACTGTAACATTCCTACAGCTACACCTACTCCTACAGCTAGCCCTACAGCTACACCTACGCCAACTGGCAGACCTACTCCAACTCCAACTGTGACCCCTACTGGCACACCAACACCAACTCCAACACAAGACCCGGGCACAACACCAACTCCAACAGCAACGCCTACACCTACTGGTACATCTAATAATGGTGGAGGAAATCTTGGAGGACCTGGAGACGGATTATCTGATGGGAGATCTGACGGTAGATCAAGTGGAGGCACAAGCAATGGAGCAGTCTTAGGCATATCAACTTCACAAAAACAAGGAGAAGTACTTGGAGCGTCCACTATGGCCGGAACAGGAACTTTTGACTCATTAGTTGCTACAATAGAGGAAGTGGCCGGAATTCTCTTAACAACAGGCGGAACAATTCTCTATGGCAAGAAAAAAACAAAAAAAGCAGCAAAGCCAGCAAAAAAATAATACCATAGCAAAAGCGCTCATAGCGCTTGGTATTCTTCTAATTCTCCTCGGAGCCGCAACCCACACAGAAATCTATTACAGGTATCAAATTACACAAAAAGAGAGGCCAATTGTACATATATCTGGTAACATTCCCCACGAAATCATAATTCCCACGGCTAAAATTGACATTAATGTGGACCAAGGCGGAATTGTAAATGGTGAATGGGTACTCTCAAACACAGTCGCTTTATATCTACCTACTAGTGGGTTTTTGGGCGAAGGCTATAATACTATTATATATGCTCACAATACAACAAAGCTATTTGGCAAGCTCCGGCAGGCCAAGGTTGGAGATTTAATAAACATGAAAGACCAGCATGGAACGGTTTATGATTACCAAATAATCTCGAAAGAAGATGTTGACCCGGGCGACTTAAAAAAACTGTATTCGCAAGATAAAAACATTGTAACTCTTTTTACATGTGATGGCTGGGCCGATAAATCACGTCTCCTCATAAAAGCAAGGCTAATTAAGCATTAATATTACCAAATCGGAATTTAAATACTATCCTGTAATATTTGACATTCAGCTCATAATATGCTAATATATTAGACTTATATTAATGAGCAGTATTTTGTCTTATATTTTTGTTTATTACTCTATTTTTCTAGCAAGTACTATCTTTGTGCTGGCTGCCAAAAATCTGCTTTTTAAAAAGTGGGGTCAAATTGCCGATTGGACATTTCTTCTTGTATTTATAATCATTACGCAATCCTTCTCACTTTATTATGCATTTTTACCTAGTCTTTTCCTGATTAATCTTCTTATTGATATATCAGTCATTTTTGTCGCTAAAAGGGTGTTCAAGAATTATTCATACGCCGGATTGGCCTTCTATCTTGCTAACTATGCACTCATACTAATTGGTATTGTGTGGGGTGGTTCGTTTCTTTCGTCGATACACGCAAGCTTATTTACAAAATTGCTTCTTGTGGCTTTTGCTCCTCTTCTTATAATCATGTTACCCGGAGATTTTTTCCAGCTGATTGAAGTTTATGATGTATTGTGTAGGCAAAAATGGATAAGACCAAGAAATCCATTGCCTGCCAGAACGAAAAAACATGCTCCTATGGTTTCTGTACATGTGCCTATCCACGCAGAGCCACCAGAAATAGTAATTGAAACATTAGATATACTTTCAAAACTTGAGTACAACAATTATGAAGTCCTAGTTGTGGATAACAATACCGATGATCCTACTCTTTGGAAACCTATTAAAGAGCACTGCAAAAAACTAGGTAATAAGTTTAGATTTTTCCATGTGGAAAATTTAGAAGGTGCAAAAGGTGGAGCGCTAAATTTTGCCCTTAAGCACACGAACCCAAGAGCAAGTCTAGTAAGTGTTGTAGATGGTGATTACCATGCTAACCCTAAATTCCTTAAAGATTTAGTTGGTTATTTTGACAATTCCAACATGGGTTTTGTGCAAACAACTCATGACTACCGAGGATGGGAAGATAACTTATATCTAACAATGTGTTACTGGGAATATTTAATATTCTTCCACACAACTCTTGTAAGTCTCAATGAAAGAGATGCAGCGATAACTGTAGGAACAATGTGCGTAATCCGCAAAAAGGCTCTTAGAGAAGCAGGCGGCTGGTCACAATGGTGTGTCACTGAAGATTCAGAGCTAGCTATCAGAATACATGATAAAGGCTATAATTCTGTTTACATAAATAAAACCTATGGAAGAGGACTTATTCCTTCAACATTTTCTGGATATAAAAAACAGAGATATAGGTGGACGGCTGGACCTATTCAGGAATTTCAACATCACTGGAAACATCTTACTGGAGTCTCAAAAAAGCCTTCCAAATATAGCTTGCTTCAGAGAATCCACCATTTGAATCATGGACTCGACAATATTATTCTTGCACTTAATATTCCATTTACAGTCATAAGCATAATTGAAATATTGTCTATGGTATTCCACCATGAAATTATTCAGGTCCCTTTTGAACTATGGCTCGCTTCGACAGTTCTACTTGTGGCAAATTTTGTTCTCACTTGGTTACTATATAGAGCAACTATAAGACCAAGTTTTTGGCAGCTTATGGGGGGAATGATAGCTGGAAAATCTTTACAACACATAGTGTCTTATTCAGCTTTCAGAACTGCAATTACAGGAGACGCAGCCTGGAAACGAACAAATAAATTTAAAACAAAGTTTTCGTTTTCTCTTGGGTTAATGTCAGCCAAAGACGAATTGATAATAGGTTTGATTTTGATTGTTTTTATCATTTTTGCTTTCGCTCTTCTCCCACATCCAGGACTCGCTTTAATGCTTTTAATTGGTCTATTTTACATGGCAACAAATTATCTTTCTTCAACTATTTTTAGCATTGTTAATGTATTCTTGATGAGCAAAAAAGAACAAGGTGAATTTGATATACCGCACCTTCCGCTACTTGGAAATTTTACTCCGCGTTTAAACGATCTTTTTTTGATAACAAACTAAATAAACTTCTCGAGGACTTATTTTTTGAAGGATTTTCCCCAATGTATGCGGTTCCAGATTCTTTCGTGAACATAGTAAAGTATTGTACTCGCAAAATTTGAAAAAAAGACCACTGCCAAAGTCACATCATAGCGGCGTGTAATTGCATAAATTATTATCCCGTCTGAAGTCAAAATTACTGCACGGAAAGTAATTGCCTTTACCAAAGACCTGCCAATATGTTCATGAAACTTAGCCATTATTAATAATAATAGCAAATTAATATTTTCTCCACAAAAAAACAGTCAATATTATCTTGGAGCGGGTTATTTTGGAATCCCAAAGAAGCTTTTGAAGAAATCACGAATCATCTCAAATAATGATTTTGCCTTTTGAATTTTCTTTTTTATCTCTGCACTTTTTGTTGACTCCTCTTTTTCCTCAGAATTCGAATCAGTGTCAGATTTTACGCTTATTGAAGTTTTTGAGTTATTGGAACTTGTTGAAGATGTTGAGCTATTTGTGCCTGAGTTACTTATATGTACCTGCGAATGGCCGTCATCTGACTGTGCATCAATATCACCGTTATCTGACTCTGTGCATTTCCCATTAATACAAACTGTTGCGTGACTTCCACCACCCGTTGTTGTGCAGTTACCATTTATGCAAGTTGTAGTCTGCCCGGATGTTTGCTGGTTAACACTAACGTCTGAATTGGAACCCGTACCATTATTAGAAACTGTAACGTGGGTATCTGCAAAAGCAATTGATGTTGGGATGAAGAAAAAAAGCAAGATAATTATGAACTTTTTCATGTGGCCTGAATCAAAATACAATATCTATCGAGTTTTATCAAGCAATTCGTATACCACTTTATCCAAATAGGTTCGAATTTTTTCCAAAACGAAATTATTCGAATTTATTCGGATACATTAGGATTTAAAAACAAAACTCATCATCTTCGTCCATAGTCCTTGGGGGCAAACTTTCGCGGGGCTTGCCCAATTGGGCAGAGTCAGAGGATTATATCACTCTGTATCGTTCATATCAACAAGCTGATATAATTACTGAATTGCATGCAATTATTAAAGAATTTTAAAAATAAAGTTTTAAATTTTGTAAAGACCCATAAAATATGGTCCATAGTAATTATTGTCATTGTTTTACCTGTCTTGTTTTTACTAAGACCAAAACCCGCAAAGCTAATCGAAACACAGAAAGTAAGCCGAGGAGATTTAACTCAAACAATTTCAATAACAGGCACAGTTGACGCGGATAATTCAGTCAATCTTTCATTTTTAATTGGCGGGAAACTTATTTATCTAGGGGCCAAAAAAGGGGACAGCGTTAGGGCTTATCAAACACTCGCGACACTTGACCAACGGACGGCACAAAAAAATCTTCAATCAACTCTCATTGATTATTCAAAACAAAGAAATACCTTTGATCAAAACCAGGCAAATAACCAAAACAGAACGCCACAACAAGCGCTTAACGATTCTATGAAAAGAATTCTTGAGGATAATCAATATGACCTTGATAAATCCGTCAACTCTGTTGAACTTCTATCCTTAGCAGAAGAACAGTCTGTTTTAACAACTCCAATTGCAGGAATTTTAGTACGCGCGGATGTAAAAAGTGTTGGGGTAAATGTAGGCTCAACTGCCGTCTGGAGTGTTGTTGACCCCAATTCTATGGAGTTTAAAATGGAAGTTGATGAAGCTGATATTGCAAACGTCAAAGACGGCGAGAGCGCAAAAATTACACTCGACCCGTATCCTAACGACACAATAAATCTCACAGTTTCTGACATTGATTTTGTTACTCATACAACATCAACCGGCGGTAATGCTTACTATGTTTATGCCAAACTCCCAAATAACACAGACTATCGTTTTCGAGTGGGTATGAATGGGAATGCTGAAATTTTAACAAACAAAAAAACGGGTGTTCTACAAATTCCGCTCACTAGTGTTCAAAATGATAATGAAGTTTTGCTCAAAACAGGGAATAAATTTAAAGTGCAGAAAATTTCAACGGGCCTTGAAAATGACACTTCAATAGAAATTTTATCCGGATTAAATAGTGGCGATCAAATAGCCGTCAACCCGGCAGATGTACCAAAAAATGAAATCCTCAAATCAACTAAATAGTTATGGCCAAAAAGGGTGAAATAATAAAGCTCGTTGATATTGTAAAGGATTATGTTTCTGCAGATGTCACAACAAATGTCATAAAGGGTATATCTCTAACGGTCAATCAAGGAGACTTTCTTGCAATTACAGGACCTTCAGGATCCGGAAAATCAACGCTCATGAATATTATTGGGCTCCTTGATATACCAACAAAGGGAGATTATATTCTCAACGGTACAGATACTACTCATTTTAATGAAGACGAGCTTGCTTATTTAAGAAATAAAGAAATTGGGTTTGTTTTTCAATCATTTAATCTTTTATCACGTGTTTCAACTCTTGAAAACGTAATTCTTCCTTCAATTTACGCTGGTACAAATAGAGGTAGCAGGACTGATCGCGCAAAAGAATTGTTGACAAAGCTTGGACTTGGCGACAGGTTTAAGAATCACCCAAACCAACTTTCCGGTGGACAACAGCAACGAGTTGCAATTGCCCGAGCGCTTATGAATAACCCTGCATTAATTTTGGCAGATGAACCAACAGGTAATCTTGACACAAAATCAGGGGACGATGTTATGAAAATTCTTAAAGAATTAAACAAGGAAGGAAAAACAATAGTCCTAATAACTCACGAAGCGAATATTGCTTCCCAAGCACAAAAAATCATTAAAATAGTCGACGGGAAAATAGTGAAATAAAAAAACTTATGGATTTACAAGAACTTTTAATATTATCTATTCGCGCGCTAGCAGCAAACAAACTACGCAGTTTTTTAACTACTCTTGGAATTATTATCGGAGTCTTTTCAATTATACTTCTTGTATCTATTGGCTCGGGTTTACAAGGGTATATAACCAATCAAATCTCTTCTCTTGGTCCTAACGTTATATTTGTACTTCCCGGAAATTCGGGAGGGCTTGGCGCCGTGATTGCAAACAAATTAATAATCCAGGATTCAGAAAATCTTCAAAGAAGAATGTTGACTATTGCCAAAGTTGCACCTGAATTGAGACAACTTGATACTCTTAAATATAAAAGTCTTAAATCTAAAGGTGCATTTGTTTTAGGAAGTACATATCAATATCCAGACGTTGTAACAAGCATTAAGACTGTTGAGGGGAATTTTTTTACGGTGGGTCAGGAGCGTGCTGGAGCTAATGTTGTGGTAATTGGACAAACGGTTTTTAGTAAGCTTTTCAAAAGCCATAACGCAATTGGAAAAAGAATCTTTATTGGAACCAAGCAATACACAATTGTTGGAATTCTTGGTAAAAACGGTTCTTTTGCTGGAGTGGACGCGGACAATATTGCGCTCATCCCAATAGAAGCGGCAAGCAGACAATATGGTATAAATTCAATTTCAAGAATTGATATTGCTGCAAAAAATAGTGAAGTTCTTCCACTTGTGATAAGTCAAGTAAAAAAAACTATGTTGAGAAGAATTACAATAGATGATTTCTCTATCCAAACCGCCGACTCTATCATTTCAACCGTCTCAAATATTACAAATATTCTTTCAATAGCACTAGGTGGAATAGCTGCAATTTCTCTTTTAGTTGGGGGAATTGGAGTTGCAAATATAATGCTTGTTTCGGTAACTGAGAGGACGCGTGAAATAGGTCTTAGAAAAGCGCTGGGCGCTCGGCGCGCGGATATTTTAAAACAATTCTTGCTTGAAGCAGTTTTCTTATCCCTCACGGGCGGAATCATAGGGATTGCTCTTGGTCTCAGCGCGTCTTATGTCCTTGCAATATTCTTTGTTTCAGTAGTCACACCTTGGTCAATTATTTTGGCTTTTACATTCTCATTATTGGTTGGAGTAATTTTTGGGATGGCACCAGCCATACGTGCATCAAAGCTTAATCCAATAGAAGCACTCCGATACGAATAGCCTAATTTTAAATCATCGACTGTTAACTATTCTAAAAAACCAGAAGGTTTTTATAATTTGACAACTCCGTTTTGTTTTATGATAAACTAAATATGTGGAACTCCCCAAAAGTAATTTAATACACTCTTCTATCATTGTTTCGGCGATTGCTGTTTTTATTCTTCTCTGGGCAATACGATTTTTTAACATCGCGCTACCGATTTCTATCACTACAAAACAGGAAACCTCAAGTGAACTTTCTGTTGTTGGTGACGGAAAAGTTGACGTAATTCCTGACACTGCAACCGTTTCTGTTGGAATCACGGTGACAAACGCCGCAACTGCAACAGAAGCACAAAGTAAAGCGACACAAATTAACAACGCGATAATTTCAGCTCTTACAACACTTGGCATCGATAAAAAGGACATTAAAACTACGGATTATTCAATAAGTCCAAGCTATAATTACAGTACTGGACAAAATACCGTGTCAGGATACAATGCCACAGCCAGTGTATCTATTAAAGTTACAAATACCGCGCTTCTTCCACAAGTAATTCAGGCCGCAACGGACGCCGGAGCAAATCAAATTAATAATACTGAATATTCGGTTGATAATCCCGAAAAATTCAGAGAACAGGCAAGAAGCATGGCAATCCAAAATGCAAAAGATCAAGCGCAAAAATTGGCTAACCAACTAGGAATAAGACTCGGTAAGATAACAAATATTGTAGAATCGAACCAAGGGGTACCAGAACCTCTCCCATTCAGAGCGGGTGGAGTTTTAGACGCCAGCATGAGTAAGTCTGTTGCTCCAAATCTTGAGGCGGGCAGTCAAACAATCACCTCAGAAGTTACCCTATTTTTTGAAAAAAATTAAAAATTCTTCTTGACAAAATTTGTTAAGCTGTTCATACTAATAATGTTTTGGGCTACCTTAAAGCCTGTTTTGAAAAGTTTACGATTCACCTCGAATCCATTTTCACTGCAGGGTCTTAGAATTTTTATATTTTTTAAACAACAAATGCATCAAGAGAGTTTCATGCCTGTAGGCGTGAGGCCGGCAACCGTAAGTTTTAGCGGTGCCACACTGTCCCAACAGGATGCGTCCCAAGTAAAAGCGAGGCTTTGCGAGGGAAAAAACTTATGAATAATTATTTCTTTACTTCAGAATCAGTCTGCGCGGGACATCCCGATAAAATTTGTGACCAAATAAGTGATGCTATTGTTGACTGTGTTTTAGGACAGGACAGAAAAGGCAAAGTCGCCGTTGAAACTCTCGTCACAGAAAATCAAGTTGTTCTTGCAGGTGAAATAAATTCACGCGCAGAAGTTAATTTTAAAAAAATCGCGAGGGAACAAATTAAAAGACTTGGTTATGATATTCCGGCCCTAAAATTTACTTATGAATCCCCTATTCATATTTTTGTTCATAAGCAATCGCCTGAAATTGCTGTAGGCGTTGAAAAAATGGGCGCCGGCGACCAAGGAATGATGTTTGGGTATGCTTGCCGTGAAACACCACAACTCATGCCGTTACCGATAACAATTGCCCACGCACTCACAAAAAAAATTGATGAGTTGCGTGAATCTAAGATACTAAAATACCTAAGACCCGATGGAAAAAGCCAGGTAACAATAGAATATAAAAATAGAAAACCTATCAAAGTAACAAAAGTTGTACTTGCAGTACCACATAAAGAAAAGAGCACCGAAGGAGAAGTAAAAAAAGATATCTTTGAAAAAGTTGTAAAACCAGTTCTTTCCGAATTCGGATTTAAAGTCTCAATAAAGGATTTAATATTAAATGGAACGGGGGTATGGAATTTTTCAGGGCCAGCAGCTGATACTGGCGTCACAGGACGCAAAATCATAGTTGACACATACGGTGGATACTCTCGGGTTGGAGGAGGGGCTTTTTCAGGAAAAGATCCAACAAAAGTTGACCGGTCAGGCGCGTACGCCGCGCGCTTTTTAGCAAAAAATGTAGTTGCCGCGGGACTTGCTGACCGCGCGGAAGTTGCCCTTGCGTATTTTATTGGTGCAAAACTTCCTGTTATGCAGGGAATTGAAACTTTTGGGACTGAGAAAAAATCAAAAAAAATAATTGCATCATTTATGAATAAGATCCTTGATACATCTGTTGAGGGAATTTTGGAAGGACTTGATCTAAGGCGTCCTATTTATCTTCCGACCGCCTCATACGGCCATTTTGGCAGACCTGAATTCCCCTGGGAAAAAATTGTTGCCTAATAACACTTTTAAATCCCTCAATTTGTACTATAATGTAGCGAGAAATGAATACAACCATAAAATGCATCCATTGCGGAAAAGACATTGAAATTTCAGAAGCTATTAAACACGCCGAAGAAACAAAGATCAGAGAAGAACTAACTAAAGAATTATCTAAAAAAGAGTCAATAGAACTTGCAGATTTAAAAAAGCAACTTGACGAGCAAAAAAAGAAGGGTGATGAATTTCGCGAGAAAGAATTGGCACTTCTTGCCGACAAAAGAAAACTTGAGGAAAAAGAAAAAGATTTTGATCTTCAGCTTGCAAGAAAACTTGACGAAGAAAAAAAGAAAATAGAACTTGAAGTAGGTAAAAAAGTAGAGGAAGAACAACATACTAAAATAATTGAGAAAGATAAACAACTTCAGGATGCACTGAAAGAAATTGAGGAGATGAGGCGAAAATTACAACAAGGATCCCAACAAACTCAGGGAGAAGCTTTTGAACTAGAATTTGAGGAGTTGCTTCAAAAAGAATTCCCTAATGACAAAATTTTACCGGTCGCAAAAGGCACACGCGGCGGCGATATAATTCAAGAAGTTTGGGATAGCCGCGGAAACTACTCGGGTAAAATTCTTTGGGAACTCAAAAATACAAAACTTTGGAGCGAGGATTGGGTTTTAAAACTTAAAAGTGACCAAAGATCAATTAAAGCAGAAGATGCAGTATTGATATCCGAAGTTTTACCGAAAGATATAACGACGGCAGGATTTAGAAATGGAATTTGGGTCACAAAACGCACATTTGTTATTGGAATTGCATCGGCTCTCCGTGCAAAACTAATTCAGCTTTATTACGCAAAACTTTCAGTTGAAGGTAAAAACGAGAAAATGGAGATTATGTATTCCTATCTTGCCGGAACAGAGTTTAAACATAGAGTTGAAGCGATAGTTGAAGCGTTTTCAAATATGCAGCAGGAAATTGAGAAAGAAAAAAGGTATTTTGCTAACAAATGGGCGAGGGATGAAAAAAACATTCGCCAAGTAATTGACCAAACTTACGGAATGCATGGAGATATTAAAGGAATTGCCGGAGAAGTTATTCCTCAAATAAAAGGGCTTGAAGCTTTAGAACTTGAATCAGGAGATAATTCATAGGATATTTGTTTTTACTTAAGGGCTTAAAAAAAGAAATACGAACCCTGCCCCATTAGAAAACACAAATTAAGGCGGAGAATGACAATTTATCCCGCACCTCGAACCTGTATTTGATGAAATTTTCATTTCTTCTACCACATGTCTAAAAAGTGCGGGATTAATTTTTTCCAGTCGCATCTTCAGTGTTGCCATGATAATAATCATCAAGTCTTTTAAGAGTTGAATAAATATCAAATTTTATTTCCTTCTTGTAGACAGCAGTCCCACCCTTTTTCCCGTAATATGCCCTCCTCTTATTTTTTCGTGCCATTATGATCTATCGTAACGCTTCTTATTCAAGGATATAAAAGATAGTTGTAAGAGATTGGTTAAAAACATTCTTTTAAATCCCCTGAATTTGTTGACAAGCACAAAAGCCTCAGGCTATGATTAAGTAAGACATATGACAGAAGCAGAACGTGCAATTGAAAAAATTGCAAATGCCCCGGCTGTGGCGATTACTCAAACAATTAATACTTCAAACAAAGTTGTCAAAAGAATTGAAGACATAAAACGAGTAAAACAAGTAAGAAATTATTGGTCTGCGCTTGGACCCGGCCTCACCACGGGTGCAGCAGATGATGACCCTTCAGGAATTGCAACGTATTCTCAAACCGGTGCTCAATATGGTTTTCAGCTTTTGTGGCTTGCGGCATTCACATTTCCACTTATGGCAATAGTCCAAGAAATGTGCGCGAGAATTGGTCTTGTTACGGGTCGAGGGCTAGCCGGAAATATTCGCCTTTATTATTCAAAAAAAATTCTTTACTGCTGCACGGCACTCCTTTTTATTGCTAACACTCTGAATATTGGCGCAGACCTTGGGGCTATGGCAAAGGCAATCCAACTTATTTTCCCGAGCTTTAACTTTGCATTATTAATACTTGGCATAACTGTGCTGACTCTATTCTTGCAAATTTACATAAGTTATGAAAAATACGCCAGATACTTAAAATGGCTTGCGTTAATATTGCTGGCGTATATAGTTTCTGCTTTGAGTGTTAATCTAAACCTTCACGAACTTGCGCTTCATGTCGTAATTCCTTCAATTACTTTTTCCAAAAATCAAATATTTTTAATTTGTGCAATTCTCGGAACAACAATTTCTCCTTACCTTTTCTTTTGGCAGACTTCGCAAGAAATCGAGGAAGAAATTCTGACAGGAAAAACTTCTATAGTTCTGCGTCAAGGAACAACGAAAAAAGAAATTAAAAAAATGCAGATTGATGTTTGGTCTGGTATGTTTTTTTCAAACGTAGTTATGTTTTTTATAATTGCTGCCTGCGCTGCAACACTTTTTGCACACGGCAAAACTAATATCACAACGGCAGCTGATGCCGCATTGGCTTTAAAGCCTATTGCTGGACCTAATGCATTTTTACTTTTTGCACTTGGAATAATCGGGACTGGACTCCTGGCAATTCCTGTTCTTGCAGGGTCGGCATCATACGCTTTTTCAGAGAGTTTCAACTGGAAACAAGGACTATATCATAAATTAAAACAAGCCCCGTCTTTTTATGGAATTATAATTTTTTCCACAGTTATAGGTTTTGCAATTAATTTTTTGGGTATAGACCCAATTAAAGCATTGCTTTATTCAGCAGCTGCCAACGCCTTTGTCGCGCCTGTTATTCTTGTTTTAATTATCGGGATCAGCAGTAGTAAAAAAATAATGGGCGAATGGTCCGTGGGAGGCATAAAACTAATTCTTGGATGGGTTATTACTCTACTAATGCTTGTAGCAAGTGTTGCAACAGTTGTCTCCCTATTTTTACCATAATAATTTAACTATGGATGAAAAAACTAGATGTCAATCATGCGGAATGGTGCTAGATATTGGGCTTTACGGAACAAATGCCGATGGCCGCGCAAATGAAACCTATTGTAAATATTGTTATGAAAATGGAAGTTTTCGCGAACCAAATTTAAAAATGATTGAAATGATTGCAAGATCAGCAGCACTTATGGTAGATGATAAAATGGATCCAGAAGAAGCCAAACAAATTGCAAACAAAATTATTCCACATCTTAAACGCTGGGAGCAAAAAAAACCTTAATTTTACGAAATCAAATCTTTAAGTTTTGATTTTTAGTTTTTGTTTTTTGATTTTTAAAATACCTATTGTATTTTCAAAATATCTGTTATAATCAATCAAACTACATAATCAGACCCATGCCAAGAGCAAAAAAACCAACAAAAAAAACCGTCGATTCAAGAAAAACTTCAACACCTGTTGTTTCAGATAATAGCTCTTCTCCCTCCCAACAGAAAATTCCGCTGAGTGGATTTTTGGCGGCAATAATTGTAGTGATTGTGATATTACTCCTTGGATATTTTAGAAATCAATTCATTGTAGCAACAGTAAATGGCGAACCTATTACAAGAATTCAACTACTTTTAGACCTTGAGAAAAAACAAGGTAAAGCAGATCTTGATAATTTAGTAACTGAAAAACTAGTTATGCAAGAAGCGGCCAAAAGAAAAATAATCGTAACGGATTCGGATGTAAATAGCGAAATTAGTAAAATAGAAACTAATCTTAAATCTCAAGGCCAAAATCTGGATATGCTTTTGGCGCAACAAAACTTAACAAGAAGTGACTTAAAACAACAAATAAAAGTTCAGGTTATGCTAAAAAAGATGGTAAAGCCGGTAACTGTGAGTGAAAAGGAAATAAATGATTATCTTGATCAAAATAAAGCTAGCATTCCACAAGGTACAGATCCGGCAACACTTACAAAACAAGTGGGACAACAAATTCAACAGCAAAAACAAGGGCAAGAGGTTCAAGCGCTTATTGCAGAACTTCAACAAAAAGCAAAAATAAATTATCTCCTAAAATTGTAGCCTTCCGAATAAATTATAATCTAGGGATTTGTCCAACGGGTATCATTCTTCCATTCCCTGTAACTATTGGAGATGCGGTATTTGTTTCACCGTTTTGTTGGTTATCTAAAGCTTTACTACCTTCCTTTATCCTTCTTTCTCGAATACTTTCCCTGTCAAGCTTTACAACATGTGCTTTTCTACCCAACGGCTTTAAATCTACCCTGCGTTGAGAAAGCCATAAATCCACTCTGCGCTGAGCAAAAGAAGTAGTCTCAAGCTTTGTGTAATTCGATTTATCCGTTTCCTGTGACATTTATATATTCTAAGTTACCATGCTGAACCTTCGCTTGACCTTAAAATACTAAATTCCTGTCAAAAAGCTGACATTTCATGACTCGTTTTTTGGTTTTGTATTAACAAACTCTAAATGTTAAAATTTACCTCTATGAAGAGTAATGTTAGCGAAGCGCAATATCCGCCAAATTTCCGTGAGAAAGATGCAAAAGCACTTGGTGAGCAAATAAAAAATCGTCATTCTGTTGCGCTTATTGGAATGAAAAGAGTTGGAATAAGTAATTTTCTAAGATTTTTTTTGAATCATCCTAAAGTTAAGCAAAACTATTTAAACGATGACCAAAATCATCTGCTTGTAGCAATTGACTTAAATGATTTGGTAGAAAGAGAAATTTTTCCTTTTTGGGTTCTAATGCATAAGAGAATTCTCGATGCAGTTGAGGAAAATAAACTTCCTCAAAGCATTAAAAAGCAGATCGAAACTCTTTTTCTAACAAGTATCCAACTCCAGGATCATTTTATGACTTTTGATAATATAAGAAAAAGCCTGATGATTTTAATTGAGGAAGGATATCTCCCTACGCTTTTTTTTCTTAGATACGACCGCCTTAAAGAAGCCGTAACAATTGAGTTTTTCAACAATCTACAGGGATTAATAGCAGCCACAAATCATAATATATCATACGTTTTCACGTCTGTAAGAGGACTTGATAGTCTTTCGCCAACGGTTTTTTCCAAATCTCAAGCTAATGCTTTTGTACACAATATATATATAAAACCAGCAACACACGCGGACTCTGAAACTATGTATTCAACAATTAATAAAAATTACAAATTGCGCCTTTCAGAGCCTTTAAAAAAAGAGCTTTTGAGAGCTGCAGACGGTTATGCTCAATATCTTTTCTTTGCAATGATTTTTCTCCTTGAGTTAAAAGACAACTTACCCAAACCTAATGAGCTTTTTACTCTACTCTTAGAAGACGAACGCGTAGCACTTCAAACAGAAGAACTTTGGGAAAGTCTTACAGAACCGGAACAAGACGTTTTAATAAAACTACACACGGGTGCAAAAATTACTAAAACTGAAAAACAGGACGCCAACTATATTTTTAAAACAGGAATTGTTAACGACAAAGAAGGAATTTTCAGCCCCTTATTTTCAACATATGTACAGGAAAGAATGCATGAAAGAAAAACCCAAAATAACAAGATAGAATTGACTCGCAAAGAACACCTTTTTTTGAATTTGTTAATCTCTCAAAAAGAGGAAGTATGTGAACGCGAACATATAATTCAAACTGTATGGCCTGAAACTGAAATGCTTGGAGTATCTGATTGGGCTATAGACAGACTTGTAGCAAGGCTCAGGACAAAACTAAAATTGCAAAATTCAAAATATGAAATACAAACTGTTAAAACGCGCGGATATAAATTGGTAATTTAGTAAATATCAAACGACTCAAGAAGTTTTTTGTTTCCTTCAATTTGATAGTGCAAAAGCTCAGCGTAAATTCCTCTCTTTGTTGAAAGTTCCTTAGGAGTCCCGTAGTTAGCTACTTGGCCATTATCAATTACAATTATGTGGTTAACATTTTGAATGGTTGAAAATCGGTGAGCAATAATAATTACGAGCCTATCTTTCATAAGACGTTCAAGTGCATCTTGAACCTCCTTTTCACTTTTTGCGTCAAGTGATGAAGTCGCCTCGTCTAAAATCAAAATGGGTGCGTTTTTTAGAATTGCACGTGCTATTTGAATTCTTTGTTTTTGACCTCCGGAAAGCTTTACTCCTCGCTCGCCTATTTCGCTATCCATTCCATGTGGCAATTTCATTACAAAGTCATATGCGTTAGCAGATTTAAGTGCTGATACTACTTCTTTTTCAGTTGCGTTTTCTTTTCCATAAATAACATTTTCTTTGATGGTAGATGAAAAAAGTTCACTTTCTTGGAAAACAAGGGAAATATTATTTCTGACATCCCTTGGCGAAAGTTTTGAATAAGGTGTTTCTTTAAGAGATATCACTCCTTCTGTTGGTGCATAAAGTTTCATAATAAGATTTACTATTGTACTTTTTCCCGCCCCGCTGTGTCCTACAAGTGCAACTTTCTCCTTAGAAGTAATTGAAAATGAAACTTTATTTAAAACCTGTTCAGACTCCTCATATTTAAATGAAACATTTTTAAATGTAATTTTAGGATTATTAATCATCACACTCTTAGATTTTTCCCTAAAGTTTTCAGCGGAAGGAATATGCAAAATTTCAAGATATTCGCGGCTGCCTTGTTCTGCCTGTTGGATTTGTGTCAAAATAAACGACATTGCAAAAAGCGGGATTCTTGCTTGGTTAAATAATTGAAGAATCAAAACCATTTCCCCAATTGTAAGTTTCCCAATAAAGGTGTTGTAGAAAACCAAAATATTTACGGCAAAAAGCACTAGGATGAGCGAAAAATTGCGGGCAAAATCGAATTTGTGAAAAGTCCAACTTTGTTTTGCATAGATTTTATTTATTTTTGTAAGATTTTGTGAGACAAAATTATACTCCTTAATTTCATTTGTAAACCCTTTCACAAGACGGATATTGTTAATAACTTCATTAATACGCCCACGGGTCACATCTTCAATTTTATTTTTCTCTACTTCTGCCTTTCCCCATTTAACTGTGGACTGGTAAGAAATTACTAAATATATAGGAAATAGAATGAAGGTAAAAAATGCAATTGGAAGATTGTAATAGGCAAGGACTACAATAGTAAAAAGACTTTGAACAAAAGTCGGAAGGATGAAATTTGTTGAGCCATTCAAGAATTGATAAATGGTAAAAATCCCACGGTTCAACTGATTTATAATTTTACCCGAAACCTGGCTATCAAAATAACTTTGCGGAAGACTTAAAACTTTATCGTAAAATTTTTCAGTCAAAAACTGTCTTAACTCTCCCGCAAAATGATCCCCTAATCTATCTGAAATAACGTTTAGCGCCATCCCTGAAAAATTTGCAATGAAAGCTATGATTACTAGAGTAATTAATCGTGTTACATTTCCAGGATGGCCTGTTATTCTTGCTGTTATTTCATCAACTATAAATTTTGACAAAATTGGAGCAACCAGTTGCAATGCCGATGAAACCAGAATTAAAATTCCAACAATTATAACTAGCCCGTGCAGTGGCTTTGATATTTTGATTATTCTCCAGATGTTCTTCATAAAAATATTGAACCTCTAATTTTATCAAAAATTGATCGTATCTCCTAACTTTGTTTTTGACTTCTTAATAGACCCTTCCGGCAATTCCAAAACAGTATCAAACTTGGGGTTCCAGATAAAAATTTTACTGGGCGAAAGATCTTGATGAAAAGTAACAACCTGATTATTTTTATCAACAACCAAAACATCAATTTTATTTTTCATGAGAAATGTGTGAATTCCAAATCTAGTTTTAAAAATTAGTCCCCCCGAATTTGCAACCAAAATCATCCCCAAAAATTTATCCGTTAGACTGCTGGCGATTTTTATATTTTGACAAACTACCGTATTTCTTGTTAGATTTTTAACCACCTGTCTATTATAGACTTTCAAACAACCTTTAATCTATAATAAATACCTGCCGCGTTTAAAACGGCAACCAATTACTCATGTCAGACTATTATTCAGGAAAAAGAACAAACGGTCTATATTTTCCGGAATCAAAACTTCCATTCAGACTCAGCCGTTCGCGAATTGAGAACTTTATTAATTGTCCAAGATGTTTTTATATTGACAGGAGACTTGGAGTAGACAAACCTCCGGGTTTTCCGTTTTCTTTAAATTCAGCAGTTGATAAGCTTTTAAAAAAAGAGTTTGATATTCACCGTAAAGCTGCGACTACCCATCCTCTCATGAAACACTATGGCGTAGACGCCATCCCAATGGCACATGAATTGATTGATGATTGGCGCAACCCTTTTCAGGGGATTCGATTTTTACACGTTCCAACTAATTTATTAATTTTTGGGGGAATTGATGACGTTTGGCAGGATAAAAAAGGAGAATTAATTATAGTTGATTATAAAGCGACGTCAAAAGCTGATGAAGTAAACCTTGATGCTGCCTGGCAGGATAGCTATAAACGCCAAATGGAAATTTATCAATGGCTTTTTAGAAAAAACGGATTTGAGGTATCTGAAACTGGATATTTTGTTTATTGTAATGGAAATACGGACCGCGAAGCATTTGATGGAAAACTTGAATTTGATGTAAAGATTATTCCATACAAAGGTGGCACTTCATGGATTGAAAAGACGCTTGTTGATATCAAAAACTGTCTTGACGGAAATCTAATCCCACAAAGATCTGTCGAATGCGATTATTGTACTTATACAAAAACCATTGAGCAGATTGATCGTAAGGAGTCTTGACAATTACTTGTCTTTTAAAATAAGATAAATTATGCCTAAAAAATTCATACTGTTTTTTGTCATATCCGCAATTGCCTTAATTTCTTTTATTTTTGTGCACAAAACTAGCGCAAATGTTTTACCTTTGGGAATGAGAAGCATGGCAAATATCGCAAATCCTCCTGGCGGACAAGTTGCAAGTGGAGGTGGAACGCTTTTACAAAGGTTTAGAGAACAAATTCAAACTATTAAAGATGAGAGAAAAAAGCTCCTCGTTGAAAAAATTGAAGATCATATAGCAACTTCAAATGCAAGACTTACTACCAAAATGAAAAATGCTTTATCAAGAATGTCAGCAATTCTTCAAGATATAAAAGTAAAAGCAGCAGGACAAAAAGCTGCCGGTAAAGATACAACAGCACTTGATAATGCGATCGCTGCAGCCGAAACAGCTATTGCAAATGCGCAAGCCGCCGTCAACACGCAGTCACAAAAAGAGTACACTACAACAATTTCGGATGATACTGGTTTGAAAGGCGTGATAGGACAGATGGTATCTCAGTTTAAAATAGACCTAACTGCAACATATAAGACAGTGGTTGATGCAAGACAAGCCGTTGCAAATGTAATTATGGAACTTGCCAAACTGGGAGGAATTGGAAATACATTTAACGCGAGCAGTTCTGCTATAACTAAATAGTATGGAACAAAAAACGGAAAATCAAAATCAAAATAATCAACCATCCTCACCGGCAGCTCAAGCTGGTGCTAATGCCGCGCCAGTAACTCCACCGCCAGCTTCCACTACTGCAAGCACGGCAGCACCCCAAACACCAAACGCCACACCGTCTAATCCTCCTCCCGAGGCGCCAACTCAGACAGGGGGCAAAAATAAAACGGTGATATTAATTATTGTAGTGGTAGTTATGGCGTTAATAGTTGGACTCCTTTATATGTTTGTAATTAAAATGAACAGCTCCACTCCCCCACCAAAACCAACCGCCACGGAAACTATTGTTCCTACTGTAACGTCTGTACCAACCCCAACGCAAGAGCCCGCACAAGAAATAAACAATCTTGATCTTGGAAATCCACAACAGGACCTTGATAACGTAAATCAAGACGCGCAGCAGTTGTAAAAAATATTACTTATAACTCGGCAAACTGAAATTCTTATGGGTATAATAGTTTCTCTTCTTGTTAATGCTGTAGCAGTATTTGCCACAGGATATATTTTGCCAGGAGTCCACATCAATAATTTTGTCACTGCTATAATTGTCGCAATAGTTCTTGGCATTCTTAATACTTTCATCAAACCTATTTTAATAATTTTAACGTTGCCGATTAATATTATTACTTTTTGGCTTTTTACTTTTGTTATAAACGCGGTTTTAGTATTAATTGCTAGTTCTATTGTACCGGGATTCAAAGTAGACGGCTTCTTCTGGGCTCTTGCTTTTAGCCTTGTCTTGTCTCTTGTTTCTTCTTTCTTAAATACTCTTGTTAAATAACTTTAAGATTTGTTTTAAATTACTCAAAATTTAATAAGCCGGGTTTTTAGGCGTGCCTGCAAGGTATCCGAGGATATTATCCGATGTCGTGTTTAATATCCTCTCAAGTGCCTCACGACTATTAAAAGCATTGTGAGGAGTTATTACCACATTTGGATTACTAAGCAGCATATGATCTTCAATAACCGTTTTAAGATCCTCATTTGGCATATCTTTGTGTAGAAGTTCATGTTCTTCCCTAATCATTGATTCTCCCTCAAGAACATCAAGCCCGGCCGCCGCAATTTTCCCACTTTGTAAGTTTTGAACTAGTGCATTAGTATCAATGATTGCGCCACGGGCAGTGTTAATTACTATCACACCATTTTTCATTTTAGAAAAAGCATCAACATTTAAGAGATGGTGGGTCTCTGGATTGTATGGAACATGAATTGTAATTATATCTGACTGACTTAACAATTCGTCCATTGAGACAAACCTAAAACCAAGATCAGTTGCAAGTTTTAGGTCCGGTGTTCTTTTATATGCTACAACTTCCATTCCTACTCCTTTTGCAATCCGAATTGCGTGAATTCCAATATTCCCTACCCCAACAACTCCCAAAGTCTTACCAAAAAGATCAAAACCTGTTAGACCAATCGGAGAAAAATTCCCGGTTTTAACTCTCTCAACCGATTCAACCAACCTTCGTGATATAGCAAAAATGAGTGCGAATGCATGCTCCGCAACCGTATTTTCACCATATGTTGGGACAGTTGAAATAACAATATTTCGCTTCTTACATTCTTCAATATCTATATGATCAAATCCAGTTGACATTGTAGCAATGAATTTTAAATTAGGCATCTGGTCTAAAATTTCTTTTGAAATATTTGAATAGATAAAAATTACGATCCCTTCCGAGTCTTTTGCATCTGCAACATTGTGAACGCTTAAAATTTCTGTACTGAAAGAAAGTTCCAATGTATTCTCAAACTTCTTTTTCAAAAAATCTTTCTCCCAGTCCTGTAATTCAAAGCAAGAAATCTTCATATATTTATGTTACAACAAATTCTCCTGTACTATCAACCGACAGCATGACTTCTGATCCTTTATTTACTTCACCTCCAAGGATTTTCTTTGAAAGAAAGCTTTCAATACTATCTTCAATATATCGCCTGATGTTGCGAGCACCAAACTCAGGGTTATATGCGTCTTCGGCGATTTTTGAGGTAACAGTCTCATCAAAGCTTATTTTTATTTGGTGGTCCTCTAAAAGCTTCTTAAAAGACTCTCCAAGCATTAATTGTGCAATTTGCTTCACCTCATCTTGAGTAAGGAAACGGAAAACTATAACATCATCAAAGCGGTTTACTAACTCAGGACTAAACAAATTGTTACGAAGCAAATAGTCAACGAGTTCTTTTTTGGTTACGTTTTGCGAATTCTGCTCTTTTTCACGCAGAAGTTCTGTTCCGGCGTTTGATGTAGCAATAATAATTGCGTTTTTAAATGAAACCTTTTTACCATGGTTGTTTGTGAGAAAACCCTCATCAAAAACCTGAAGGAAAATGTTGAGGAGAGATGGGTTTGCCTTTTCAAATTCATCAAGAAGTACTAAAGAAAATGGCTGCTTTTCAATCAATTCCGGTAGGGTGTTTGCGACATATTCTTGACCAGTTTTAGAACCGAGAATTTTATCTATCTTGTCCTGCGTTTGATACTCACTCATATCAAGCCTGATCATTGCACCTTCCCGGCCAAAATATTCTTCAGCAAGCGCCTTTGCGGTCTCCGTTTTCCCAACTCCTGTTGGCCCCAAAAATAAAAATACAGAAATTGGTCGATTTTTTTCTTCAAAACCTGAGCGTGCTCGCCTCATCGCATCCGAAATGGCACCAACAGCCTGTTCTTGCCCAACGACTCTCTGGTGAATTTTTTCCTCCAAGTGAATTAATAACTCTTTTTCTTTTTCATTAGGTTCTGCAAGCGCAATATTTGTCTTCTCTTCAACAAATTTTATAACGTCGCTCCCATCAATTACTTTTTTTCTTCCAACTTCAGCAAACGACGCAACTCCTTCCAAAAGATTCAATGCTCGGCCCGGATAAAATTCTTCTGGAAAATAAGTGGGGGATAGAATAACCGACTCTTTAAGTGCTGAATATTTTATTTGAATTCCGTATTGCGCTTCAATTTCTCGTGCTTTTTCTGTCAACAGAAGCATTACTTTACCGCTTTCAGGTTCTTCAATTTCCACTTTTTCAAATAAATTTAAAACGCTAGTTTTTGGCTCTATGAAATTAGCATACCCTTGAGGTGTTGTTGTACCTATTATTTTTATACTATCACTTGCTAAGTATTCTTCAATTACCCCAGTAATATCAAACCCAAGTCCTCCGCCCCCAAAAATATTCTCAATATTTCTAATAAAAATTATCGCGTTTCCCGAATATGAAATTTCAGAAAGGACAGCAGATAGCCTCATTTCCAAATCCCCAGCGCCCGTTACTCCGGAAAGAATTCTATCTGCGTATAATTCATAAACCTGCTTTTTGAAAAGTGCAGGAGGCGTTTGTTTCATAAATGAAGAATACGCAAAATATTCTACTAGAGATTCTTTTCCTACTCCAGCCTCACCCACTACTATAACATTTGAGGACTTATGTTTTGACAAACCTACAACTAATTCTTTGTATGCCTTTTCTGCACCAATAATATTCGGGGGGAAACGTTTTGATAAAACTTCCCATGTTAAATCTTTAGAATATTTTTTTAGTTCATAATTCCACCCATAAATTAAGTTGTCAAAAACTCCGCCCCCAATAAATCTTAACTGTTCATTTTCAAATACGTCAGGAGAGAACTTCCTTCGAGTCCAATATAAAATGTTAATTACGTCATCATTAGTCAGCTTGTTCGCTTGCATAAAATGAGTTTCTTCCTCAGTAAGCAATATATACGCTGCATATAAATCTACTTCAGTTATATATTGACCTTTTATCCATACACATAATTCTTGCGCTTGTTTTAATAAGTCTTCTATATTAATTTTAGAAGTTTTTATTTCTAAACTGTCTAGTTTTCCTGAAAAGAATTTAACATCTCTTCCCCTTTCTATTTTTTTAACAACTTCAAACCCGTTGTTTGATTCCTGTAAAGTTTTTCTTGCTGAAAAGACAGTTGATAATAATGGGTTTACAATATTTTTTGAAACTTTATTCTCTGGGTGAATTTTATTCAAACTTTCTAAAAATAATTCATTTATAACTACGAAAGAAAAAATTGAGAGTGGGACTACAACGTCCAAATGGCTACTATAACGAAAGTAAACAAAAATAATCGAGACTACAAATAAGGCACCTCTTACAATTTTTGCTGCAACAGAATTTGTTATTTTATAAATTTCAAAATATCTATCTTTCATACATTTATTTGATCATTAATCCAACAAGATTTGGCTGTGTAATAATGAACTCAATAAGGATCAGCGGCAAAAATAAAACTAACAAATCTGCTCCAACTAAAAAAATTAATACTATTAAAACCACTAAAAGATCTGCGAGTAAAATTAATGACTTAACAACAATTCCCATTATGATTGAGAAGACAACCAACCCTTCTCTGTACTCATTTTTTAATGGCTTGAAGAATGTAGAAAGAAGTAAAGAAACAGAGAGTAAATCAAGAACGTAAAGTAAAATTTCATAAGATTTAACAACCGTTGAGGGTAAAAAATCTCGATACCAAAACACCACCAAAAAATAAGGATAGAGCAGAATCCCCATATATTTAAGTGTAGGGATTTTTAGGTTCGAAAGCAAGAGAATGGGTGTATCACAAATAGCTTTTTAATTTGACTTTTTCCTTATCAGATGGTAGTCTTTTTACGATGGCAAAAATACTCATTGTAGAAGATGAAGAAGCTCTACGAAATCTTTATGTAGACACTCTCCAGGCAGAAGGCCATGAAATAGATACTGCAGAAGACGGCGAAATTGCGTTTGAAAAAATAAAGCAAGGAGGTTGGGATTTAGTACTGCTTGATATAATTCTTCCAAAGATGAACGGGATAGATGTAATGGAGCAAATCTCGCAAAATCATCCCGTAAGTCAAAATAAATGCATACTATTTTTAACAAACATAGAACAAGGCGAGGAAATAAAAAAAGCTCTTCAATTTGGAAGTGGTTATCTTATAAAAAGCCAGATCACGCCGGGGGATTTGGTTCATGAGGTAAATCTTTATTTAAAGGGGGCTCAGGGCTCAAAACAGCAGGAGCAGAAACAGGACTAATAGCGTCCTTTGTAACATTCACAGGTTGAGAATTAACATCAATTAACGGCAGAGTGAATTTAAATATTGAGCCTTTTCCCTCCCCTTCTGATTCAGCCCAAATTTTTCCTCCGTGCATTTCAATTAGAGATTTTGATAGATAAAGTCCGAGCCCTGTCCCTTGCCCCTTTTCTTTAGTCAAATGAGTATCGCCTATCATACTGAATTTTTGGAAAAGCTTCCCAATATCGTTTGCGCTCATTCCGCGACCATTGTCAGTTACACTTATTTGCACAAATCCATTTGTGTCTTGAGCAACTACTACATTAATCTCTCCTCCGCGTGGAGTAAATTTCAATGAATTTCCAATCAGGTTAATAATTACCTGACTAATTCGCTCCGCATCCGCATTTACATTGACAGGCGCATTAGGCTTGTTATATTCAATCTTGATTCCAAGTTCATCCCCTCGAGATTGCATTTGAGAGACAAGATCCTGTATAAGATTTACTATGTCAAGAGGTTTTTTTTCTATTGTGAGTCTGCCCGATTCAATTCTTGAAATATTCAACATATCATTAACTAAGTTAATAAGTCTTTCAGTTGATGCATAAACAGTCTTGAGATAATCTCCTTGTTTTTCTGAAACTTCACCAACTTTTCCGTTGAGAATTAACCATATGTACGACTTAATAATAGTCATGGGAGTACGGAGTTCATGTGATGCCAAAGAGACGAACTCATCTTTAAGCTTATCAAGCCCCTTCAAACGCTCATTTGCTACTCTTAATTGCGCAGTCGTATCAGTCAATCTTTGGAATAACAATGCATTATCAAGAGCTATTCCAGCTGCACCAACAAAACTGTCTAGAATTGACCATTCTTCATCAGATATTTTACCCTGCTCTTTACTAAGGCTGAAAATCAATGTACCCAACATCTTATCTTTTGCAACTATTGGATATACAATACTCGTTTTAATTCCTAAAGTTATTTGAAAGTTCTCAACCCATTCTCTGTCTATTGCAGGATATAAAACATCTGAAACATTTTTGGTCACAAACATTTTCTTTTCATTTATTGCTTTTACTGAAAGGTTATCGCTTGCTGAAAAGGGTATGAATATTTCCTCAAATGGAATTGGAGATGCCGTAAGAAATTTTCCAGCGGCCTCGGTTTTTGAAATTGCTATCCTTCTTAAACCTCCTCGTTTTTCGTCTAATAATGACAACACAATAACTTCATAGCCATAATTTACGTATCCAAGCTCACTTAAAATAATATTTACCACCTTTTCAGTTGCCACTTCAAAAACCACCGTTTCAAGTACGGCCTTTTCAATTTTCCAAATAGATTCAAATATGCTTTTAAACTTGGCATTACTTGCAGTAACAAAAACTACTTTTTTTCTAAGGAGAACAAGCGCGGCAATAATAACCAGTACTGAAACTGAAAGTGAAAAAAGAATAACAAACTCTGAAATGGGCATTATTATAAGTATAACATGGGGAAAAAATAGTACGAAACGGAGTTATTTGATATAAACAGAATTTCTTCCAAGTATGCCTTTGACTTCAGCTTCCGAAAGCAACCCCCAGTTGTTTTTAGCAACGTCGAGTATTTCCATTGCTCTTTCTTCAGATATATTTTTTATGCCAATTTCTTCACAATATGCGTAGACGTTAGAAAGTCCACTCATGGGACCAATTCTTACGTGTGGTATTAATCCAACATCTTCAGGTCTATAGGGAAAATAAATTGGAGGCAAATTTTCTCCTTGTCTTACTTTCTCGTATGTACTTGCATGAACACCAGACGCGGTTTCTGTTGATCTTTCACCAACAATCGCCTCGTGGGAAAGAATTGGAACAGAAAGAATTTCTGCTGCCATTTTGGCGAATTTTTGCATTTGAGGAGTATCAACTTCTCTAAGACCTTGAAGGTTAAGAACAACAAGTAGCTGCTCTAATTCAACATTTCCGGCTCTTTCCCCAATCCCTCTTGACGTCGCATGAAGACGATCAATTCCCTCCATGGCTGCAACTATACAATTCGCTATACCCATTTTTAGATCGTCGTGTTCGTGAAAATCAAATTTAATACTCGGGTATTTATTTCCTATTTGTTCAAAAGCAAATCTGAATATATTCGAAGTACCTGCTGGCGTTAATACACCCGTTGTATCAGCAATCGCAATTCTATCTACCCCTTCATCTGCAGCTATTTTACATACTTCAAATAATTCTTCTGGTGAAGTAACGCTCGCTCGCTCAGGGACAAACATAACTGGCAACCCTTCTCTTTTTGCTATAGCAATATTTTCTTTTAATTGCTTGAGTTTTTCATCACGATCCCAGTGCTCAACTGTTGAACGAAGCGAACTTGCATCAAGAAACAGATCCGCTTCTATTCTTTCACCAGTTTTATCAGCGACCTCCATAATTGCCCTTATATCATCAGGTGCAGCACCTCTTCCAGCGGCACTAAAGCTTATGTTTAAGGCTTGAGTTCTTGAAAAATTAATCAAACTCACAATTTCATCTCTATGCATGGGACCACTTGCTGGAAATCCAATATCAAGATGATCAATATACCCAAGTTTTGCGGCTGTTTTTATATAATGTGCTTTTTGCTCAGTTGTTGGATGATGTGCAACTTGTGTTCCCTGCATTCCATCACGTAAAGTCTCGTCATCAATCTGAACAGATTGACGGGGAGTCCGCAATGGAGCCTCGGAACCATTATGTATATTCCAATTATAATTTCCTTGAATTTCTTTAGGCATGGTAACAATTATATTATATTTGAACCTAAAACAAAAATTTGCTTTACACATTTATCTATCCTATAATGCAAAATGTGACCGAGAATTCAACTCCTTTTGAAGGGAAACAGGGCAAAGAGACTATCAGCGCCGGACGCGTTCTTTATCTGACTCTCGATCCCGATCTTATCCGCCATCAACTCACAGGAGGACAACTTATGAATGTGCCTGAAGATATGCTTCTGGATAGCATTTCAACAGATGAAATAATTCCAAATAGAGCATGTCTTTCCTGGACTGGTAAAGAAGAGGGACATCTTGGTAGGTTTTTGTTAACAGGCCTTCGGGGAGGAGCGATAAAACCTGGTGAAATTGCAGCAGGTAACTTTCAGACGGTTGTTGCCGGTCCTTCTTTTGCAAGAGGTTCTTCAAGAATTCATGCCCCTCTGGCTTTTCAGGATGCAGGAGTAAATTTAATAATTGCACCTGCTGAAAGGATTTTTTCCGAAAATTGTACTAATTTACGAATTCATTTACTTGATCCGCAAAGTAATCAAGGAAAAAGGTTGCTAAATGGAGAGTCTATCCCAGACGAAGAACTCTTGGGACTTATGTCAGAGCAATCTGCAAATGTTATGAGAAGCGGAAGCTTGCTGGCTTATTTAGATGCTGTCGAAGAGGGAAAAATAAGTGTACCGGAAATAAAAACCGAATCGCGTCCAATGACTGCTGTTGAGAAGATAATTGCAAGAAAGGCACTAACTTCTGGCCGAACTGTTGGAGTAAAAGCAGTTAAACCTGGCGACGAGGTTGTTGCTATTCCAGATCTTTATTATGGTTACGAACTCCAAACCAATGCTACAATCAAAGCGTTAAGAGAACAATTCGGTGATGAAACAAAGGTTAGACAACCTGATAAGATATTTCTTTATAATGATCACACCGCACTTTTAACCGATGATGCAACCGCAACTTTGAGACGTGAACAGACAAAATTCGCGTCACCATTAAATATTACTGTCTATGAGGCAAATCCAATAAGCGGCGCACCAGCGATTTGTCATACGGATATGCTTGAACACCATGCTCTTCCAGGACAATTAGTTTTGGGTAACGATTCGCATACTGATACGTTGGGAGTTCTAAATAATCTTGCAGTGGGAAAAGGCGCGATAGATCTTGCGGGTGCAATTGCTTACGACAAAATGATTATAACTGTCCCTGAAACAATTCGGATAAATTTAACTGGTAACCTGCCGGAAGGAATTACTTTGAAAGACTTTATGATGCAATTCGGAGCGCGTGCGGAACTTAAAACAGAGGGTGATCGTCTAGGATTTGGAAGCGGAAAAGTTTTTGAATTTGGTGGTGATGCGCTTGATACAATTCCCGTTGAAGAACAGATGAAACTTTCAAATATGTCTATAGAACTACAAGGTTTCACCGGGATTCTTGAACCCAATAGACAAATAATTGCCTTCCTTAAAGAAAAAAGGGGAATGACTGAAGATGAAATTGGTGCACTTTTTGTAGGTAGCGACAAAGATGCAGATTACTCGCGTGTATATGATATAGATTTATCAACAGTCGAAACAACAGTTGCAGAACCAGGAGATACACAGAACGGAAAACCATTATCTGAAATTAGGGAGCAGAATATTCCGGTTGATAAAGCATATATTGGATCTTGTACCCATGGAACCGTTGAGGATTTAAGGCAGGCAGCCGAAGTTTTGAGAGGACGAAAAATTGCTAACGGAGTTAAACTTTATGTGCAAGCAAGCTCCATTGAAAATCTACATGAAGCAACGCGGCTTGGTTACATGCAGGAGTTGGCAGAAGCAGGTGCAGAAGTACTTATGATAGGTTGTGGCGCTTGCATGAATGCGGGTCCGGGATCTGTAGAGGAAGGGGAAGTTGGAATTTTTGCTACTAATAGAA
Source organism: uncultured Gammaproteobacteria bacterium (assembly GCA_964651815.1). Lineage (GTDB taxonomy): Bacteria > Patescibacteriota > Microgenomatia > Levybacterales > GWA1-39-11 > GWA1-39-11. The sequence continues at coordinate 110,742 of CAZYWG010000001.1, forward strand.
ACTTCCCGGGGAGGACAGGACGAGGCAGGACTTATTTATCGAATCCTGCAGTTGCTGCGGCGAGCGCCGTGAAAGGAGTTATCTGCGGACCGGAAGATATAAATTAACGTGAGGCTTCCATTTTATACCAATCCTCATACCTTTCAATGCGGTTAAGCACTAAATCCACCTTTACATCAGTTACCATATTGTTAAGATCATCATAGGGCGTAAGACTTGACGCATGTCTTAAATCCGCATCATCATATACCACTTCTTTCCCGAAGTATTTCGAAATTTTTTGCGGCGAGAGAGATCCGATTCTTACCATGCGAGGCGGGTCTTCTATAAAAGATATTTGCGTATGGGATCTTCCAATCTGTGCAGCTTCCGCAATTTCGTCAAGTATTACAAAATCTACAAGCTCCTGCCACTCCGGATGATTAACCATTTCACGATCTCTTAGTTGAGAGGTTGTATAACATGGCTCCTGTTGGTGTATATTAAGCGAACCTCCACCCATAACTCCATGCTTTACTTTTTTCCGGAGTTGCTCTGCAAGTTTTTCATACCCCCAATGTCCCGGAATCCAAAAAAATGCTGTGGTTTTATCTTGCTGCTTAACAAGTCCTTGATCAATTATCCCTGTGTCTTTTATTGGTAGAATAGCGTGCATCGGTCCCGGGTACAAGGCGAGTCGTGCTCCTGGCCAACGTAAATTCTTAAAAGATGGGGGCAAGCGATCAATATCTATAAAGTCACGGATATTTTCAGGATCTGCAAATGCCAGTAAATTTTGAATTCTGTCTCTTTGCTTTATATCATCAAGGATTTTATCGTGATCTGTGCCGTCTGGTTGCCAATCCGGAGCATTACGAACTTCAGCAACTCCAAAATTTCCCATCATATAAAGAGCACACGTTTGACCTAACGCAAGACGCCTTGCTATATCATCATGATGCTCTGGATTCCAAATAGAATATGTATCTATTGATACTGGTCCTTTTTTTGGATGAGTAAAATTCCATGGGACTTTATTCCATTGAATTGAAACGCCTTCAAACACTTTTATTTCAGGCGCTACACTTTCCTTACGAACCGGCGGCAAACCTTCTGTTGACATAGTAATTTAGACTGAATATGCAAGCTATTTACAAATCCTATAATATTTTGTACAATCCTACCATGACTCGTGAGATTTTGCAAACACATGAAAACAAACGTAAACCCAGAAATATTCTGCCTAACGCGCTACGGGCAGCTTCAGTTGCCACAGTTCTAACTGCAGGTACGCTGCTTCCCAACGTTGCATATGCTATGGCAGACGCAGAAAATTTAATACCGGATTCCAACACTCCTGTCCTTACAAGCGCGGAAAGTAAGAGTGATCAAATTGCAAATCTTCTTCACAATGATGATTCTCGCGCAGTCTTATTCTCAGGACTTGGACTATCACTTGCGGCACTTGCTAATTCATACTTAATTAGTAAGAAATATGATGATAATAAACTAGAAAAAACAATGAGATTATCGGGTCCAACCCTTTTTTCAATTGCTGCTTCTTCACTGATTTTTGATTCTTATCAACAAATCTCAGCAGAGATTCCGGCAAGTATAATTGTTGGAGCAAGTTTTCTTGTTGCTGGACAATCCATTCTTAACACAAACGAACATGAAAAAGACTTAAAAATTCGCGCATCTGCTATTGCTGTCGCGGGAGGTTTTATTGCACTTGGATTATCAACTTTCATGGCCGTAAAATAAACACCCATTTGACAAACGTCTCCGCTTTCCCTATGCTGAGAAAAACCCTATTCTTTTAGAATTTTGGTTGTGAGGAGGTGATTTATATGAATTTGATTCTTGGTTTTCTTGCCGGTATGTTTATAACAAACGGCGTACCTCATTTTGTTTCAGGAATAAGAGGAGATAAACATATGACACCGCTCGCAAAAGATTCTTCTGCAATGGTGAATGTGGTTTGGGCATATGTAAATTTTGTTATTGGGATTTGGCTATTTAAAGCATCTGGCGCAAGCTTAAATGATATATTTATGCTTGACACTTATTCAATCGTTTTTATTTTGGGGTCCTTTTTTATGGGAGTATCAGCTGCTTGGCTTTTTTCAAATCCAAACGCCCGATTCCCTTGGTTTAAAAAATAAAAATGTTCGTGGGATTTTAGAACCAACCTTTTTTACCTTCTTTTTCAAATTCGTGGAGGAGTTCTTTTTGTGTACCTTTTAGTTTCTTGGGGATATGCACTTTGATTTTTACATAATGGTCGCCCCTATTTTTCCCTGAGGCCTGCTGAACTCCATGCGCTTTAATTCTTATTAATGCAGCGGGCTGCGTCCCTTCTGGAATTTTTAGCTTGACGCGTCCATCAATAGTCACTACATCAATCACGTCACCGAGCGCTGCCTGGATCATTGAAATCTCTTCTTCTGTTATTATATCTAACCCCTCTCTTACAAATTTGTTGTGGGGACGAACTGCTACGATAATATCAAAATCATCAAAACGAATTTTTGAATTACTATCAACTCCAGCCGGGATTTTTATATTTCTTGTTGCGCCATTTATATTAACTTGCTTCTCAGCTCCTTTCACAGCATCCATAAAATCAATGGTAATTGAATACGTGGGTTTGCGGCGTCCAAAAGGAGATGCCCCTCCACCAAAAAATTGCTCAAATATTTCAAATGGGTCAGAGTAACCACCAAAGTTAAAATCAAATCCCTCAGCACCCTGCCCTCCAGTTGAATAAGTGTATGTAAATGGCCCTTGTCCTCGTTGACCTTGACCGCCAAACGGTCCACCCGCACCGCCAAACGGATTCCCGCCGTCAAATGCAGAAGGTCCAAATTGATCATATTGCTGTTTTTTTGCAGGATCAGACAAAACCTCATAGGCTTTATTAATTTCTTTAAATTTCTCTTCCGCCTCTTTTGATTTGTTGCGGTCAGGATGATATTGAAGAGCAAGTTTTCTATACGCGCGTTTTATTTCGTCGGGCGCGGCCGTTTTTGCTACTCCCAAGAGCTCGTAAAAATCCGTTTCAGCCATGAAGTATATTTTAGCAGAACTAACAACCGTTTGCCAGCCCTGTTAAATTAACCTTACTATTAATTGAAGAATTAATTTGGCGTACAAACAAGATCGCCAATTGTAATTGCTCCGGCAGATGTCTGATTATTACTCCGCGGCTTACAAGAATAAGTTGCGCCTGATCCAGATCGAGTGGATGGAGACGTACTATTTGGAGTAGGAGTTGGAGTAGCCACCGTACCCGGAGGGACAGGAAAACTAACAGCGGCACTTGGCTGGTCTTGATCAAGCGTAAATGGAGCTGTACTCATTGCCCTTTGCCCGGAAATTATAATACTAACCGTATAGCTTCCAAACGGAATGTTTGAGAATGACAAATTCCCATTTGTGTCTGTGGTGGTTGAAAGATTCTCCTCTCCATCGGTTGTAATTTGTGCATTTGTAATTGCTCGCTCCCCTAGGTCACGTGTTCCGTTTGAATTGTTATCAACATATGCTTCACCTTTTATTTCACCGGCTCCGGATCGGAAAGTTGAAGGACTTACGCTTTGCGAGCTTGTTGAAACAGGCTGAGTAATAATTGGAAGCCCTTGACAAACATTCAGTGCATTTTGAATATTAAGCCTTTTTCCAATAGGCTTATTTTTTTCTTGAACAATTGTGTCAGCACCCTTCATTAAACAATTTTTTACCTGATCAAAAGTTAAATTGGGCTTTTTGGAAAGAAGGAGAGCAATTGCAGCTGTTACATGAGGAGCAGACATACTTGTACCGTTTTTTGGTGCATAACCGGCAGGAAATATAGATAAAGGTACAGTTGACCAAATTCCTGTTCCGGGAGCGGATAAATCAACTTTTGTTCCATAGTTAGAGGCGTCGGTCTCTGAACTCCATGTTGCACGTTTATCATTTTGGTCCGTTGCCCCTACAACAATAACGCCATTGCAAGATGGTGGAGTTTCATTCTTGGCGTCCTGCCCTTCATTGCCAGCCGCAGTAACTATGATAACGCCCTTTCTACGCGCATAATTCACAACGTCTTGATAATTCTTGACTTGTGGATCAGAGCAAGGGACAACTGCTGTGAGGCTCAAATTAATTATTTTCGCGCCGTTATCAGTAGCCCAAACTATCCCTTTTTCAATGTTTCCAATATCCCCAGTTTTATCTTCAATTGCTTTAATTGCCATAAGCGTAACATTCCAATTCATTCCGGATACACCAATTTTATTGTTTGTCACGGCACCTATGGTCCCTGCAACATGTGTACCGTGCCCCGCATCGTCCTTTGGATCTTGATCAATCGATTTTGGACGAATGCATTTTGAAGCATCATTATTACTGTATTCGTAACAATCCGTATAGTCAGGACCTTTTATAATTGTGCGTCCCGCAAAATCAGGATGTGTATAGTCTATCCCTGTATCAACTACAGCTACTTTTACGGAATTTGCTCCATGGGTAATATTCCAAGCCGCAGGTACAGCAATTTTTTGCAAATCCCATTGTATTGAAAACTCAGGATCGTTTGGTTGTGGTGTACTCCTTGTTTCAATAAGAAAATTAGGTCCAAATGATACAATTTGTTTAAAATTTTGGAGAGAAGAAATTATATTTTTGAGATTACTGTCAGGCTTAAGATTTAAAAGATAATAATTTTTAAGAGTAGCATCATTTGTATCAAAAAGCTTCTCCTGTGAAATAACTCCAATTTCCGAAAGTTTATTATTAAGTATTGCTAAATCATCTTTTGTATATAAATTTTCATACTCAACAATAAGTTGATCTGCTACGTATCTCGCTTTTGGGAAAATACTTTCTCTTGCAACTATTTTATTAATACTGTCGTTTTTGCCAGTCTCTGAAATTACTAATAAAATCAGCGGAGCAATAAGCAAAATAGAGATTAAAACAAGGAGTGGAATAATTATTTTTTTGTTGTTTAAATTTAAGTTTTGGAGAGTCAAAAAATTTTTGAGGCGGGAAGCATTAGAGATAAATTTTTGTACGGAAAACATAACTTTTACTCCGTGCGCTGCATTTGCGAACCATCCATCCCAATGTTTGGAGCATCTGTTTGCGGAGGAACACCCATTGGCGCTGGCGGGGGTACAATTCCACTCATGTCCGCGCCATAAATGGGCTCGGGGGGAGTGTTTTGGACACCAATATTAGGGTTTACGTTTTGTCCGGGCCCTGTTGGGAAAGTGCCGGGCGCGGCCTGGGGTGGTGCTTGCTGCGGAACCTGCTGATTTATAGGCATATTATTTTGAGCGGGTAAACCGTTCTGCACGGGTACTCCATTTTGCGCGGGTCCACCAGCTTGGGGAGTAACTGGTTGAGCTTGAGCTTTTGAAAAAGTAAACTTATTTTTTGCAGAATCAAAATTAATTAGAATTGTCTCACCCGGAACAAAATTTTTACTTATTATTTCAAGTGAAATAGGGTTTTCAATAGCGGATTGAATAAGACGCCTCAATGGACGCGCTCCGTAAACCGGGTCATAACCTTCTTTTGACAACTCGGAAAGTGCGGATTCTGTAATTTGCAATTCAAACCCTTGGTCTTTGAGAAGTTTTCTTGTTTTTCCAATGTTAAGTTTTGCAATTTGATTCATGTCTGAAGGTCCAAGTGGTTTAAAAACTACAAGCTCGTCAAAACGGTTCAAAAGTTCTGGCCTGAAAAACTTATGAAGCTCATCCATCAACGTTTTTGAAAGTTCTGCAAATTTTTTATCAAAATCGGCCGGTGTGAGATTCTCTCCGCCTTCTGACAATTCTTTTTGGATAGTTGCGCTACCTATATTTGACGTTGCAATAACTACAGTATTTTTAAATGAAACCGTATTACCTTTGTTATCCGTTAGGCGCCCGTCTTCAAGAAGCTGAAGTAAAATATTGAAAACGTCTGGATGCGCTTTTTCAACTTCATCAAGCAATACTATTGAATAAGGTTTTGTCCTGACTGCTTCTGTAAGTTGGCCACCTTCTTCATATCCAACATATCCAGGAGGAGCACCTATTAGCTTTGCAACTTCGTGTTTCTCCATGTATTCAGACATATCAAGCCTGATCATTGCTTCTTCTTTGCCGAATAAAATCTCTGCCATTGTTTTTGCAAGTTCAGTTTTACCAACTCCTGTAGGTCCCAAAAATATAAAAGACGCGATTGGTCTATTTGCAGCGGATAAACCGATTCTGCCGCGGCGTATCGCTTCTGCAATTGCAACAACTGCCTCTTCTTGATCAACAAATCTTTTATGAATCAGATCTTCCATGTGAATCAATTTTTGGCTTTCATCTTCAGTAAGCTTTGTAATTGGAATTCCTGTCCAAGCGGAGACTACGCGTTCAATATCCTCTTTTGTAACCTGCCCTACTTGGCCCTGTAAAGCTGCGTGTCTTTTCCCTTCACCTATTTCAAGTTTTACTTCAGCCCCCGCTTCATCTAACAAATCAACTGCTTTATCAGGCAAAAAACGCTCGCCAACATACTTTTTGGAAAGGTGAACTGCTGCTTCAAGAGCCGCGGGTGAATACGTTACAGAATGGAATTTTTCATACTTTGGTAGAAGCACTTTTAACATTTCTATTGCAACATCTTCACTTGGTTCTTCAACCAAAACGGACTGAAATCTTCTTTCAAATGCTTTATCTTTTTCAAAATATTTTCTGTATTCGGCAGTAGTTGTTGTCCCAATCAGTTGTATTTGTCCTCTCGCAAGATATGGTTTTATAATATTTGAAGCATCCATTGTGCCCTCGCTATCTCCCGCACCAATCAGAGAATGGATTTCATCAATAAATAAAATTGTTTGCCCGCCTGATGCCTGTGCTTCTTTTATAACCCCCTTGAAACGCTCTTCAAATTCTCCCCTGTGAGAAGCTCCGGCAATTAAAGACGCTAGATCAAGCTGCATAATTTTTCTTCCTGCAAGATCTTTAGGAATTGACCCATCAGCAATTTTTTGTGCAAGCCCTTCTACAATTGCAGTTTTTCCTGTTCCAGCCTCTCCTATTATTATTGGATTATTTTTAGAACGCCTTAAAAGTATATGAATTAACCTTTCAATTTCCCTATCTCTCCCCGTAACAGGATCAAGTCTCCCCTCTTTTGCTTCAAGAGTTAAGTCAATGCTGTATTTTTCAATCATTGATTTTTTACCGACCGCATAATCTGTGCTTTTTGAAAGTTTTTCTTCCACTCCTCCTTTTTCAAGACCCTTTGACTTAAGATATTCGGCAGTTGATGCTGCGGAAAATACGGAAAGCATAATGTCTTCTGGCGCTACAAAACTTGACGCACGAAGCTTTGCAGTATTGTAGGCTTCTTCCATAATTTGTTTTGATGGATCGGAAAGCGTTGGTTGTCCGGCGAATGTACCCTTTATTTGCTTTGTTTCTATTTCTTGCGAGATTTTTGCGACATCAACTGAGAATTGTTCTAGAAGTTTAAAAATCTCTCCATCATATACAAGCCCATAAAGTATATGGTCAGGAGTAATTTGTGCTTGCCCGCTTTTTTTTGCTAATGTTTGTGCTTGATGTAAGACTTGTGTTGCGCGCGGATCAAGACGTGACAACGCGGTAAGATTTTCACGCGCTGCAGGACTTGATGTTAGGTTACTTTGACCAACACCCGTGTTTTGTCCTACTTCCTGGTTTGGAATTTGCCCTTGTGGCTGCATGGGCTGATTTTGTATAGGCATATTAGCTGGCGGAACTGTCACGTTAATTGCTTCGGTAACTTTTGGAGAATTTCCAAAAAAATCAGACGACGAGCTCTGTTCAACTTTTATTTCAGCACTTGCTACATTGGCTGGGCTGACTACGTCAGCTTGACCATTCTGGTTTTGAATCGGCTGCGGGTCTCCGGGTGTTCTTTTTGAATTAAATAAATTTCCTAACATATTAAAAATTTAAAAGCTAAAACTTTAAATCTATCTTAAAACATACATCGTTTGGCCAATGTTATTATATTCATATAACACCCTCTGTCGCAACCCTATTTGTTCTTTTCATCCCCATTACCTGTGCTTTCATCTGTTTTTGGATCGACTGTTTCTGGGTTAGGTCGATTTTCATCACTTGGCTTGCTTGAAGTCTCTGTTGGCATAACGGGTTTCTCAATTTTTTCAGCAGCGCTCATATGTCCTGCTTCCGCTGTCACTTTTTTGCCTGTGGAAACCATAGATTCTTCTTCATTTTCTTTCTGTTGCAAGTTTGTTAGCACAGATTTCCCGGCTTCCATTTTTGCTTTAAGATAAGCAACAACTTCAGTCTTTGAAAATCCCCCTATCAAAAGGAATGGCAAAATATTTGCAACCATATTCATTCCCTGGTCAACTCGCTCCGGCTCTATTGAATTAATTAATGCAACTGCTTGTGTGATTTTATCAATATCGTTCTTAATCCACTCTCGTCTCTCAAACTGTCTGCCGGAAAGGTCTTTTGGAGGTTCAACTGTTTGGTAGTTTTCGGTCCAAAGGCTTCTGACCTGCTCATAATCCTCAAGACTCACTTGTTGAATTCTGTTAACTGATGGCAAAGCCTGCGTTTTTTGAACAAAGGATGTGGCTTGACCAAAGGTAGTAGTTGATTGATTTGCTTTTTCTTCTTGCTCAAGTAAGCGATCAATTAGTTCATTTTCTGCTTTTGTCTTTTGGTCTAAAGTACTATCCTTGTTAACTACCTTCTCACTGGTATCAAGTATTGAAGATGCAAGTGCATTTCCTTTTTCTTTCTCTTTCAGAAGCTGTTCTTTTAACTTTATAAACTTCTCTCTTTCAGCAGGAATTGCCAGTGTTTCAGGTCTCGCTATTTTGGTCAACGACTGTGCTATATTGGTAATTTGCTGCTGGCGATTTTGTACGTTTGATCCTGCTGCTCCACCAATTTGAGAAGCCGAAAGTAAGCTAGTTGCAAAAGTTTGAGGAGTTTGCTGTTTTTGCGACGTTACATTTGTATTAGTAATAACTTCCGATGCTTTTAGAACTGATGAGGCGATAGGATTACCTTTTTGTTTTTGCTCAAGAAGCTGCTGGCGAACTGTAGTAAATTTGTCACGTTCTGACGTAACTATTGCAGTATTTGGATTGGCAATCCTTGTCAGGTTACTCTTGAATTGGCTTGCTTCACTTCTTACAGTTGTATCTTTTGATAACATTGAAGTCTCATATTTTGCAATATCTCGCATCTTAGGTATTGATAGATTTGCAAGTTTTAGAACATCACTACTTTCTCTAGCAGATGCCTGCACGTCTGCTTTTACTTGAACCGGAGCAATTGCAGCTCCACGGCTAGCATAAAGGGGTAAGCTTCGGGCTTGACCAGCCGGTTGTGTTTGGCCGGGGGGTGGAATAGGCGATCCAGGCGGGACACCTTTTGGACCTGAAAAGAAACTCATTCCGCGATTTACGGCCTGTTTTAAAACAACGTTGTTTCCAAAAGAAATAGTATTAAGATAGTCGAGGAAAATTTTCAAAAGCAGAAAAGGAAGGAGAATTGCAACCCAAAGCATGAGAAGAGCTACAACGTAAAGTGCAAACGTGTCACGAAGATTTACTGAGTTATTGATCCCTATTGTCTGACCCGGACCACCAATTAATATGTTGACTGCTGTTGGATAGATAATTTTACTTGCGTCCCCGGCTGCTACTGTATCAAAAGGAAGAAGTTTCAAACCGCTTTGCCAAACAACTACAAGCCCATGCAAAAAAACGGCAAAAAGAGGCGCGTATAATAGCCACCTGAAATATTCGCCAACCCAGATTTTTGCGGTATTTCGAATTGGTTTGTAAAAAAGAAGCAAAGGGAAAATTGGTGAGATTATGATAAAAAACCAAAGTATTATTTTCCTAATTAGAAGAATTCCGGTCATAACATAATAGGTAATAGCTGTTAAACGAACCAAAAGCAGAGTTATAAAAGCCGATTCGTCATTAACGCCAGACGGATCCATAAGTCTATAACCTACAAAATTTTTGTAATCAAAACCCATGTATAAAAGGTCACTTGTTGTTATGAAATGTGTAGTGGCAGCACCCACACTTTTGACACTCAGGAAAAATCCTTGAACAATGTCACTTATTTGATATATAAATTGCACAAGAGAAAAAGAGAAAGCTACAAGAAGCACAATAAACACAAACCTGGGGATAAATCGCATTACTGTAATGTTTTGTCCGCGTGTAATAACTAAAATGAATGCCGTTCCCAATACAAATAATGCCACCATTGCAAATACAATATTTCTTATAAGAACCCAGAAGGGAATGAGTGGATCATTTGTATTGTCGCAATTATTTTCCGACTTTTTAGCAACACAAAGCCAGTTATAATTTTGTAGAGTCCAATCAAGAAAGTCCCCTGATCTTGACGCAGTTTTTCCAACAAAAGTTACTTCAGGATCTGGCTGCCAACCTGTTGGGGCAGGTGTAGTACCAACGCCTAACGCAGGTAATGGGGTCGGCGTAGGAGTATCAGCATGTACAAACGGGATGTTAGAAAATAAAAAAGATAGTGCGATAACAAAGATTAGTAAAATGGGCAGTATTCTTTTCATAACACTATTGACTAATTCCCGGAACTTGCAGAATTTGACCTGCAATTATTTCAATAAATACAAATCCAAAAATAGCGAGTAATAATCCAATTATTGAATAAATAATGAAAGATTTTCCTTTTTGCAGCTGCTCTAAATTTCCTCGTGACATCATTACAAAATACCCACCAATTATCATGAATATTATTGCTACAAATCCTATCAGCCAAATTCCGATTGCGTAAATGTCTGAAACAAATTGCACAGGCTCTGTGTGAATACAACCAAGATCAGTACTCATTTGATCAGAAGGACAAGGAGTTGGAGTAGGATTAACGGCGTACGCCGGCGCTGGTAGCAAAAACGAGCCAAAAATTACAAATGTCGATAAAAAAATCAATATCTTTTTCATACAAGAGAATTCCGCGCAAAACGGCTCATATAATCATCCTACCAAAACGCTTGAAATCACACAAGGGGAATAAGAGAGTTTAGTTTACGACTTCGCCTTCTTCAGGTTTATCGTTGCCTTTTTTAGATTTTGGACTTTCTTCTGTTTTTTCCGAATCATCCGTCTTCTGTGTTCCGTCGTCCGAACCTTGTGCTTCTTGTCCAGAATCAGACGAACTGGCGCCCGGATTTTGATTCTCGTACATTTGCGAACCTATTTTTTGTAACGCATCAGACAGAGCACTTGTTTTTGTTTCGATTTCCGATTTATCATCCTTATCTTTTACGTCTCTTAGTTCTTTTATTTTTGCCTCGATTTCCGATTTATCTTCACTTTTAACTTTATCTCCCATATCTTTTAGTGATTTTTCTGCTGTGAAGATTAACGCGTCGGCCGAATTTTTAGCATCAACCATTTCTTTTTTCTTTGCATCCTCATCAGCATGCATCTCCGCTTGTTTGGTCATCTCCTCAACTTCATCTTTAGAAAGTCCCGTTGAACCTGTAATTTTAATGGATTGCTCTTTGCCTGTTGCTTTATCTTTTGCCTTGACAGATAAGATTCCTGATGCATCAATATCAAAAGTTACCTCAACTTGTGGGACCCCACGCGGAGCCGGTGGAATACCATCCAGAATAAATCGGCCAAGTGATTTATTATCTGCTGCCATTGGGCGTTCTCCTTGGACAACATTTATTTCAACTTGTGTTTGATTATCAGCTGCAGTTGAAAAAACTTGGGATTTTTTACTTGGTATCGTTGTATTCCTCTCAATTAGAGGTGTTGCAACCGATCCCATAGTCTCAATTCCAAGAGTAAGAGGAGTTACATCCAAAAGCAAAACATCTTTTACTTCTCCCCCCAAAACCCCTGCCTGGACAGCTGCTCCAATTGCAACAACTTCATCCGGATTAACGGATTTGTTGGGTTCTTTTCCAAAAAAGCTAGTTACAGCTTCAATTACCTTGGGCATGCGAGTCATACCACCAACCAAAATTATTTCGTCAATCTTACTTTTATCTACACCCGAGTCTTTAAGCGCTGCTTTTACGGGTTCTAAAGTGTTTTGAATTAACGGGTCAACTAAGCTTTCAAGCTTTGCGCGCGTTAACTTCATTGTAAGGTGGAGTGGACCAGATGGTCCAACTGTTATAAATGGTTGGTTAATTTCCGCTTCCAAAGAGCTAGATAATTCAATTTTTGCTTTTTCCGCTGCTTCTTTAAGTCTTTGAAGAGCTTGTGGATCAGTACGTAAATCTATGTTGTTTTCTTTTTTAAATTCATCGGCAATATATGAGATTAAAACTTGGTCAAAATCATCTCCCCCTAGATGGGTGTCCCCGTTTGTTGCTTTGACTTCATAAACTCCCTCACCAAGTTCTAGAATTGAGATATCAAATGTTCCACCACCCAAATCATAAACAGCAATTGTGTGCGCGTGTTTTTTATCAAGTCCATAAGCAAGAGCTGCTGCCGTTGGCTCATTTATAATTCGTAAAACTTCTAAACCTGCAATTTCACCCGCTTGCTTTGTAGCTTGGCGCTGCGCGTCATCAAAATATGCTGGGACTGTGATTACGGCCTGAGTGACTTTATCACCAAGATATGATTCCGCATCACTCTTTAATTTTTGAAGAATCATTGCCGAAATTTCTTGGGGTGTATACGTTTTTCCTTCAACTTCAACGATTGCCATGCCGTCACGTCCGGATTTTATTGCATAAGGTAAAAGTTTTTTGTCACGTTCTACGGATTTATCAGTTGCCTTGTGACCCATTAAACGCTTGATTGAATAAATGATTCTTTTGGGCTTTAGAACCATCTGACGTTTTGCCACATCCCCAACTACGCGGTCTACAGGATCCACAACGGATGGCGTAACATTACGCCCTTCAGCCGAAAAAATTACTTTGGGACTTCCGCCCTCCATGACTGCGACACATGAATTTGTTGTTCCTAAATCTATTCCTATTATTTTTGCCATATTTTGTTAGATACTAGAATACTATTTTTTTTCTTTAGTTGCTAGTATCTAGTTACTAGAAACTTTCTTTCCAACTTTTACTTGTGCAGGGCGCACTAGCTTTCCGTTTAAAGTAAAACCCGGTCTTAATTCTTCCAAAACTTTATTTTCTTCTCCTTCTTCAGTTGTTACTGCTTCCATTGTTGTTGCGTCAAACATTTCGTCAACCGTTTTTACGCGACTAACACCAACTTCCAATAGAGCGTCTTGTAAATGTTTTATTGTAAGCTTTATTCCTTCATCGGAAACATATTTTTCTGCCAAAAAAAGTGTGTCAAATGCAGGAATAAGTCTTAATAACAAATCGCGATTTGCGAATTTTACAAACTCGCGCTTTTCTTCATCCATTCTTTTCTCAAGATTTCTGTAGTCCGCAACTGCTCTTTTTAACTGATTTTCAAGGTCCTCTATTTTCTTTTTTAATTCCTCGTTTTCGTCGTTCTTCTTCTTTGACGAACTTTTCTTCTGTCCGGTCTCTTTTATTTCCTCTCTTTTTTCTTCTCCCTGAATTTTATTATCGTCATTCATCTTTATATTCTACAATATTTTTGCTTTTTGATATTTGGTTTTTGCTTTTAAAATTACCAGTCGGCAATTTCACCAAGCATGCTACCAAAATATCTTACTACAGGAATCACCAATTCGTATTGCATTCTTGTAGGCCCTATTATACCTATTGACCCGTTGTGATTTGCACGTGTCTGAAATCTTGAAAATACAAATCCGTAAGGACGAAATGCTTCCTCGTCATTAAAATCATCATCAAGAAAAACAGAACATTCTTGTTCAAGTCTCGCCATTATTCTGTCTAAATATGAAGTGCTATCAAGGATGGCTAACAAATTTTTTGTAATATCTATATCGTAAAACTCTGGCATTTCCAAAATGTTTGAATATCCTGAGTAATAAACATCACCCTCATCGGTAAACGTAACTGCCAAACTTTTTGTTTTTGATGCAAGATTTTTAGTTGCTTCCCTAAGAAATTTATCGCGGAGTGCCCTGTGATCCCAGATTTTCTCCTTTGCTTCAACTTCTTCTGCAACGGACATGTCTTTTTCTTTCATTAATTCATTAATGTAAAATTTTATGGCTTTGCTTGTTGGGACTCGTCCTGCGGAAGAATGAGGTTTTGATAAATATCCAAGGCGCACCATGTCAGCCATCTCATTGCGAATAGTTGCGGGGGAAACTCCAAGATCATATTTCTTTTCAAGAGTCTCAGAGCCAACGGGTTCAGCACTATCAATATACTCTTTTACAATATTTTTTAGAATGTCTATTTGGCGTGTTGATAAATCGTACATAAATTGCCTTGTTCGAATGCCCAGGAGGCTTTTCTCGAACGGGTTAGCAATAATATACCATGAGTGCTAAGATATGTCAACTAGTGAAGACTGGATTATCCATTTAAAAACTCGTCGAATTTTTTTTTCAAAAACATGAAATCTGACTCTTTAACGGAACCGAAATAAAACTTTGTTATTTTTTCATATCCTGACTTACGTATTGTATACCATGATGACATTAGGCCATTTTCAAAAAATTCACGTCTTTCTCCATCAACATTAACTTCTTTTGATTCACCGTTCTTGAAATTAGCATCTATTTCAGATCTTAACGAGTCGAGTCCATTTTCCGGCGATTTTGGGGAAAATATTTGGCCACGAAATCCATCAGGATATTTAGATTTTAGGTTTGATAGCTTTCCGTTTTTACTCATCCAATAAAGTATGACTGCTATTGAAAATACTCCCGAGTCTGTCATAAAAAAATCTTTTGAATAAAAATGCCCTACATTTTCAACTCCTAAGTCTAATTTATTTTCTCTAATCATCCCCCGCATAATTGATCTCCCTACGGGAATTGGAATGATACTAATCTCCTTCTCACTCCCTAAGCCAATTTCTTTGACAGTGTTGTACATAGAAGGTCCACAATCAACGGCATAACCAAATATTTTGTCGGGAAGATTAAGACCCAAGAAAACGTTTATGAATGCGCTGCCAAGAATAGATCCATTTATATAATCACCATTTTCATCAACTGCCAAGACACGATCTGCATCACTATCAAAAGCAAAGCCACAAGAATAATTTCCAGCCTTTACTTCTTTTATCAAATCCTGCATATTATCTATCTCTGAAGGGTCAGCCGTGTGGGACGAATTCTCATCATAAATTTCTCTGTCATTGATTCTTGTGAATTTTACCTGCGGGAGAAGTTTTTCAAGAAGGCTAATAGATTTTGACCCGGATCCGTCCCCTATATCTACTAAAACATTCATATCCCTTATTTGAGCAACCGGAATAAGCTGAGTTATTTTATCTTCGTAAATTTTCTCAACATCTGCATAAAAATTTTTGAGCTTTTGTAAATCTGGATCACCATCTTGATATTCCTCTTCTTGTGAACTGTAATAATTTTCAACTATTTTGTTGACAAGATTGCCCTGCACGGAAGCTCCCCCTTTTGTGTGCATTAAAAGTCCGCTCCAATCCCAATGATTATGAGAACCGGTAAACATTACTGACAAATCAAAATCAAATTCGTAAGCCGCGGAAGCTATAAAATCAATTGGGCACTTATCCATATAACAAATTTCTATTCCGCAAGATTGTAGTGCTTTGATAAAATTAAGCGCTAAGGCTCTACTTGATCTTCTTGTATCCCAACCTACTAAAACCTTTTTGAGGTCTAATGTTTTTGTTAACGCAAACGCTAAATAATATGCATCCTTATCTTTAATTTCCCTATTATATAAACCGCGAAAATCAAATTTTTTTACAAATGGAGGAAGAGTTTTTTTATTCACTTTTCATGTTGATTATATCACCATAAAATTTTTAATTGAATTTGAAACAATAGATAAGTTCTGGTAAGCTAGACTGATTTTGTCTTTTGAGTTTTTTTAAATACTATGCGAGCGCAAAAAAAATTTTTACCCTTTTTATATCTATTTTTGATAAGTCTTGTGCCTCTTTTATTATTTGTTTTGTTAATTGATCCTACGGGAAAAGTTACATTATTAGAGACAGATATTGGCTTTCCATTTTTTATACTTGTTTTGCTTTTTACAAATTTTTTCTTTTTAGCTACTTTTATTTTTGCGAGCAGAAGGAGGGGTCTGTTATCTGCTATATTTCTGGACGGAATTTTAGTCCTCCGATCTTTTGGATTCAGAAGTCTTTTCCAAGTCATTATTTTTTTGATTATAATTTTACTTGTTGAATTTTTATACTCCAGAAGAACTATGCCCCCGCCGCAAAAAACTACTTAGCCTTGTTTGAAAAACTAAGCTCTGTTAAAATTGACTATCTATGAACAAATTTTATTTAACAAATGCTATTCCTTACGTTAATGCCGCACCACACGTTGGCCACGCACTTGAATTTGTGCAGTCTGATGTAATTGCACGGTATCATAAACTTCTTGGCGAAGACGTTTTACTTCTATGCGGAGGTGATGAAAACGCGCTAAAAAATGTTCAAGCAGCGGAAGCTGCAAAGATTCCAATTCAGGAATTTATTGATACAAACACTCAAGCGTTCTACGATCTTTCAAAAAAATTGAACGTTCAGTTTGATGTTTGGCAAAAAGGTAGCGATAAAGATCATTACTTGTCGAGTCAAAAATTATGGGAAGCGTGCGAAAAAAACGGCGATATTTATAAAAAATCTTACAAAGGACTTTACTGTGTAGGTTGTGAAGCCTTTTACACAAAGGACGAACTTGACGCAAACGGCGAATGTTTTGAACATCCCGGAAAAAAACTTGAAGAAGTAGAAGAGGAAAATTATTTTTTTAAACTTTCGGCATATCAAGACAAAATTTTAAAGTTAATTGAATCAGATAATTATAAAATTGTCCCTGAATTTAGAAAAAATGAAATGCTTTCATTAATAAAATCAGGGCTAAAAGATTTTAGTATTTCGCGTTCTAACATCCGTGCAAAAAATTGGGGGGTTCCTGTGCCTAATGATCCTAATCAAGTGATGTACGTCTGGTTTGATGCATTAAACATTTATCAAAGTGGAGTAGGATTTGGATTGGATGATAAAAACTACAAAAAATGGTGGCCGGCAGATTTACACGTCATAGGAAAAGGAATAATTCGTTTCCATGCCATTTATTGGCCTGCAATTCTTTTGTCTGCAGGCTTAGAACTTCCAAAGGCAATTTTTGTCCATGAATATTTTACTGTTAATGGGCAAAAGATGTCCAAAACTCTTGGCAATGTTATAGATCCGTTTAAACTAATAGATAAATATGGCGCAGATGCGCTGCGTTATTATTTTTTGGCAAAATTTTCGCCTTTTTCAGACGGTGATTTTTCAGAAGATAAATTCCGCGAAGTTTACAACGCAGATTTAGCAAATGGAATCGGAAATACTGTTGCAAGACTTGCGAAGCTTGCTGAAAAATGCGGCCTAGAAATTAAAGAAAACAAAATATCAAAATCTATATATAGAGAGGCACAAAAAGAAGCAATACAAGAATTCAGATTTAATGATGCATTAAGCAATATTTGGGTTACCGAGCTAGAAGTTTTAAACAAACATATTAATCATGAATCACCTTGGTTGATAACCGATAAAAACAAACTCGAAAGTATTCTAACCGAAGAAATTAACATGCTTCGAGAATTTACATATAAAATTGCACCATTCCTTCCGGAAACCTCTGAAAAGATTCTCAAACAATTTACAGGAAAAATTAAATCCGCTGAGCCGCTTTTCCCCCGCCTTGTTTGAAAGGGCTTACCTAACAGAACGCTTAACATAAACTGCTAATTCTGGTATCATGAATGCACTCTATGAAGCGAAGGATTTTGATGGTTTGTGCTGTCGTATTAATTCTTGTTGGGATATTCATTTTAGTCAGAATTTCCGCAACAACATTTGCTCCCAAAGGCCGAGGAGCTCTTCAAATAACTACAAATGTCAAATCCCAAGTTACGCTCAACGGAAAAGATATAGGAACAACTCCCGTTTGTCTTTGTGAAGATAAAACTATAATTGCAGACACGTATGATTTAAAAATTACACCAAGCGATACATCTCTGCAACCGTTTTCCGCAAAAGTTGATGTAAACGGTGGGGTTTTAACCGCAATAGAAAGAACATTTCTCCCGGGAGCTTTGGCATCTTCCTACATATTAACGCTTGAAAAAACAAATATATCAACGCCTCAAATATTTATTGCAACTGTACCTGACAACGCGCTTATTTCTATTGACGGAGACTCAAAAGGTGCAACGCCTTTTTCTCAAAATTTATCTGCTTCGGAGCACGAAGTTGAAATTGAAAAAAATGGATTTGCTAAAAAAACTGTAAGAGTGAGAGCTGTGGCAAATTACAAACTTATTCTCAACGTAATACTTGGAACGGATACTGGTTTGGAAGACTCCGTCCCCACAACAGCTCCAACCCCAGTCCCAAGTGAAACAATTTCTCCTACGCAGGCTTTACAAACAAACGTTTTGATAACAAATACTCCAACTGGGTTTTTAAGAGTGCGGGCAACACCTTCTGTGGGAGGCACCCAAATTGCAGAAGTCAAACCTGGAGAAAAATATATATATGTAGATGAAAATGATTCCTGGTTTGAAATTCAGTTAAATGACGGATCAAAAGGCTGGGTTAGTAAATCCTACACGCAAAAGGTTAACCAATAAAGTAAATAACTGTGATTGCCAAAATTCCCCAAAGAATAACTGACGCAAGTAACGACTTGTCGGAAAGAAGTACGCGGTCTGGCGACTCTCCTTCGTGTTTTTCGTAAATATCCTGTAAATATCGCATGAGTCCATAAACAACCGGCAGAATTGTTATCATGAGCCACTTTCTTTGAAGATAGTACGGTAAAAAATCGGGAAGCAATATTGAAAGCGAAATCCTAACGCCTGATGGATTTTCTAGAAAAGTGAAAAGTGAATAAAAAATAAAAGTCGATGTTGCAAAAATTACAGTGTATGCAACTAGCAAATCTTCAGAATAATGGGATAAGCTCTGTCTAATTTCTTCAACGCGTGTTCCTTTATAAGATCTAAGTAAAGTTAATTCCGATCGCCTTTTCCCAATTGCCAAAAAAAGCGATAAGCAAATAGTAGTTAAGAGAAGCCAAACTGAAAGATGATATCCAGTTATCACTTCCCCAGAAAAAACTCTCAATATATATCCGGTCGCAATAAAAAATATATCGAATATGACAACTGATTTAAAAACGTAAGAATACAATAATTGAAGTACAAGATAAACAAGCGCCAAAAAGAAAAATGCACTACTAATTGATCTTGAAATAAGGAGTGCAATAGTTATTATTACTATAAAAATAATAATTGCCTCTGTGGTGCTAATTAAACCGGATGCAATTGGCCTCGCCCGTTTAAATGGATGGAGTTTATCTTTTCCTATATCAACAATGTCATTAACAATATAAGTGGACGATGAAAGAAAACAAAATGCAATAAATCCAAGAATTACTCTTAAAAGAGCATCTGCAACAAAAAGTTGACCTCCAAAGATAATCGCCGCAAATAATGCAACGTTTTTAATCCACTGCCGCGGCCTAAGAAGTTTTAAAATATAAAATAAATGCTTAAGCATTTTCTACTCCTCCCTTTTTAGCAATAAACTTTAGGGTTAAAATAAATGCACCAACTACAACAACTACTAGAATTATAGCAAAAAGCTTGCCACGACTCGATAGATTTAAAGCAAAGAACCCAAGCAGCAATGAAACTGCCCAATAAAATATTGCAATTTTTCTTTGTCCAAACCCTTGAGCAAGAAGTAAGTGGTGCAAATGTTCCCTGTCTCCTTTAAAAGGCGAGCGTCCCGACAAAATTCTACGTAAAAAAATAAACACAAAATCTGCAGCGGGCACTCCCATAACTAGTAACGCAGTTGCGAGTTTTGCCCCAGACATGATTGATAAAACCCCCAGTAAAAAACCAAGAATTGTTGCCGAATAACCAGGGAAAATTTTAGCCGGATAAAAATTGTAGAACAAGAATCCCAGTGCTGCTCCTGCAACTATAAAAGAAGCTTCTGCAACAATAATATTTCCTTGTGTTAAAACCGGGAATCTTAGTGAAGCAATTCCAATAGATATTGCGGCGATTGCTGCAATCCCCGGCATCTGACCATCAACTCCTTTACTCCAATTAAGCATGTTCATAATCCAAACAATCCACAGAATTGCGAGTATCGATTGAACTGAAAACGAAATGCCAAAAATATTGTATGTGAAGCCGGCAAAATGTAGTATTCCTCCAAACGGATTTGTAATAAAAGATATATGCACACCAATAAAAACAACTATTGCTGCGCAAATAATGTTTCCTCCAAACCTTAAATAAGGCGATAAATCATACCTATCATCTAGAAGTCCAATGATAACCGCTAGTCCTCCGGCTAAGATTATTGAAATAAATATTTTATCAAGCGGTATGAAGAACAAAAATCCAAGAATTGCCCCAATATAAATGGGTAAACCGCCTGCCCTGGGAAGTGTTTTCTTATGGATTATAGCCGGATGCTTGTGTTTTTTGGGATCATCGACCAATTTAAATTTGTTTGCCAAAATAATTGTGACTGGAATTAGTATTAAGACAACAAAAAATGAAAACAAAAAAGGGATTAAAAAATTAACAATCATATTTTAAAAAACCAAAAAAATTATTTGCCCAAATGCTACTAAAGATAGCATTGTAAACAACAGGCAATTAAAAGAAAGTATTCTTGAGATAAGAGTATTTGTTCTATAAAATATTGTTGAAAGGATATTGTTTAAAATGAATACCAACACCAGTATTAATGGAATAAAAAGTATTGCCCATGATGGATAAAGCCTGTCAACGCCCCATGGGTTACTATTAAGTAAAGGAATTAATGGAGGGAGTTTTGGCAAAATAAACAATATAAATAAAGTTTGTATTACAATTAAAAATTCAGCTGCAGATATAGAATATTTTATTATCTTGTCAGAGAAAACTTCTTTAAAACTGTCTTTCATAAATAGTTGAATTTGAAAATTTATATCTGAGATCGTAACCGTCAAGAAAACTTGCTATCTCAGGACCTTCTTTTGTTTGAATTATATATCGTGGGTTTTTTTGTGCAATAGCTTTTTTAGTCTCTTCTACCGCATTTTTGTAAAAAGTTATGTGATATGCAACGGCGTAACGCCCTGGCGGAAGCTTTCCAGTGAGCGCGTATATTTGAGCGCTGTCACTCCACAAGAAAATACCTTGAGACTTAATTGTGTTTAAATTTATAAATCTTGCAATATCATAATCACGAGGTGTGTTATGGTCAAAAAAAGTTTGATAAGAAACAAGATTCTTACCTCCTGTAACGAAAGAAAAATAGTTTTGATAATAAGGAATAATTTTTGTATAAAATTTAAAATTATGATTTATAAAAAATAAAATAATTAAAATTAGTGGGATTGTAAACATAAGATGTTTTTTACTTTCTATCATATAACCTAATACAAGCGATGCTGCCGGAAGAACAACCAAGAGATAGTGGGTGTAAGGACGAGCTGAAAAAAAGGCGTCAAACACTGAGAAGAAAAACCAGATGAAAATAACAAACCCAAGTTTTCCTAAACTTTTCCTAAAACGAAAAGTAATTAAAGTAGCAATCACGAGTAAGAACAGTTTTAGAAATATCAATCCCATTGGAAAAAGAAAAAAATTTCCATAACCAACGTACCCAACATTTTGCGAAAAAGTAGCACGGAAAAAATCCAAAATTGCGCTATTTAAAAAGAAATATAACGAAGTTAAAATGATGGGAATTATAAACGCTATAAGCAAAACCGTTTCCTGCTGAAAAGTTTTAAAAAGATTTTTTACTTCAATTACAACGTCTTTTTTTGTGAAAGTTATTTTATCAAAAAACCTCATTCCAAATGTTGCAACTGAAAATGCTGCTAAATCAAAAATTGCAACGATTTTGGTTAAAAAAGCCAGCGAAAGTAATACCCCAGCCAAACTAATATTCAAAAAGGAATTTTTATTACGGTTTACAAAAAGTAGATAAAAAGCAATAAGTGTGGGTAGAACCATGAAATTTTCAGCATTTGCAATATTTCCTTCAATAATGGGCAAACCAAACATTAAAGCAAAAAATGCGGTTGAAATAAAAATAGAATAAATGTTACTAAAAATCTTTTTAGCAATTACAAAAAATACTAAAACTGATAATAAGCCGACAATTAAAGAAGCAAGCTTTGAGTAGAACTGATCACCATTAAATAATGCATATATAAGGTATAAAATTGGCGGTTTGTTGTCCCATATTTGGCTATACAAAATTCTACCATTCCGAATAGCGGAACCAACAACCTCATATATTCCTTCATCACCGTACCAATATGGCTCTGATACGCTGGGTAAACGAAATAAGGAAAAAAATAAAACTACTATTGAAATAAAAAAAACTTCAATATTATTGAAGTGAATATCTAGAAAATCCTCAATACTTTTGATCATGATTTCTCAGTGACACGGTACTCAAGTCTCTTCCCAATTATCAATTGCACGTGTGATATTAAAGCCGGCAGAGACGAAAGGAAAAAACCGGAAATTGGCATGAGCACAAATTCAAGCGGAAATATAAATTGCCTAAATTTTGAAACTTTTGTTTTTTTGTTTCTCATATCAAAATCTATGTATATCAAAACAAACAATGCGAATAAACATAGCGTTAAAATAAATCCGGACATTCTTGGTAAGTTATACCCAAGACTCGTCCTGGTAAAAACAGGGTTAAGAAAAGCAATTAGATTGGCTGAGATTGTAATTATGTACCAGTTAACTGGCCAAAGGATATGGTCTAATAGTACATTTCCAACAAGATACGTTTTCTTCCAGAATGGGGCCTCATGTGCAAGTATCCACCATTTTACATATACGGCATCGTCTGAAATTCCCCATGACCAGCGCCTTTCTTGGTTATATTTGTTAAGAAGACTTTTTGTATAAGTTGCAGATCTAGGCGCATCCATGGATGTTTTCAAAAAAATTGGATCAACACTTACCTTTCCATTAGTTGCGAAAAACGCCTTAAAGAAAATTCTATAATCTTCCGGAATTACATCAGTATCCCAATAATTTATTTCCTTTAACAACTTAAAAGAAAGTGAGTATACGGAATTAGGAATTAACCTTAAACCTTGGACTAATAGAGAAATTCGCCATAAACTCCCAAAAAATGAAATTATCCTAATAAATGAAGGCACCTGCCAGAAATTATTGTATGTAACGTTTGCAGATTGCCAAAAAAGCCTATGTGGATCAGGAGATCTTAAGAATTCGTAAGACAGATAAGCAAAAAATTGTTGATCAAATATCGCGTCGGCATCTACTGATGAGACGGTTAAAAAGTTGACGTCGATTTTACGTTCGTCGAGTAAAATTTTTTCAGCGCAACGTCCTGCATATGCTTGATTTGATGATTTTCCTTTTACTTCAAGTGGACTATCCGGGTGGAAAGTTGAATAAAATCCACCAAAAACGTTTTTATATTCTAACGCAAGCATCTTTGCTTTTTCTTTAGCATCTGTTTCTCTTTCTTCAAACGCTATAAAAACATAGATTCTTTCAGTCGGAAACGTTTGCTCCCTAAACGAGTCAATTGTTTCTTTAATTTTTGCGAGACTCTCTTGATATGTTGGAATGATTACAACGTGCCCTAGTTTTGAAAAATTTGGCAAAACTTTTGCTTTTGAAAGGAAATCAGTTTTTTCAGCTTTTTTAATCTTTCTCGAAGCAATGAAAGCGCAAATTGCTAAATTCCCGGATTTATAAAGCCAGTACATATTGAAAAAAATTATAAAGTATGCAAGCTGAGTAGGAAAAAAAATCGCACCCCAAAAGGGCATACTTATTAAAAAGATTGCAAAAGTTGGAGGAATTATTTCTAATAATCGGATTGATTTTCTAGGGTATCTTGTAAAGATTTTTGTTGCTAGAGTGTGCATATGTTTTACGGTTTCAGCTGGAACAGGTGCTCAAAATTTGAGTAAATTTGGCTTTGAAAATCAGCAAAAGTCACGCCGGTAAGCTGTGCCAAATAATCACCTATAATTATAACATTTTTAGGCTCGTTACGTTGCCCGCGTAACGGAACGGGTGTAAGAAATGGTGCATCTGTCTCGGTTAAAATTCGGTCAAGCGGAACCTCTCTTGCAAGGTCTGGCAAAGCTACTGTTTCGCCGGGTGCGATACCCTTATAAGTAATATTTCCGTCAAACCCTATAAAAAATCCTAATTCCAGCGCATCTTTTAAAACTTCTTGAGTCCCGGCAAAACAATGAAACATTCCGGGTGGATTTTGGAAACGACTTTTGTATTCTCCAAGTATTCTAACTACATCTTCGCCGGCCAAACGATTATGAATTTGCAAAGGTAATTTTAACTCGATCGAAAGCTCAATCTGTTGGCGAAATGTCTCTTCCTGGATTTTCTTATCAACAATCCCGTTCGATTTATAAGTATGGTAATCGAGGCCGATTTCACCGATTCCAATGACCTTGTCCCTCTGCGCTATTTTTCGCAAATTTTCAAACCAGTCTTTCTGGAGTTCTCCTTCAAATTCTTGATCTGCTTTATCCGCATGATGAGGGTGTACACCAACAATTGCATACATATTTTCATATTTATAAGCCAACTCAACAGCACGTATACTTGATGGAATACTTGTACCAGTGTTAACTATCGCCTTGACTCCAGCATCGAATGCGCGGCGTGCAACTTCATCATAATCCTGGTCAAACGAGTGTAAATTTAAGTGACAATGGACATCAATCATAAGCAATATTTAGTATAAAGTATCATGAATTAAGTATAAAGACGTTGTATAATACGTGACATGAGTATTTCCCAAATTGCCAACATCATAGGCTATATCGCTGCGGGAGTCGGAATAATTACATTTTTTCCTCAAGCTTTCAATGTTTGGAAAACTAAAAATACAAAAAGTATATCTTTGGGTACTTTCGTTATGCTCGCACTCGTCTCTATTTTGTGGACTACGTATGGATTTCTCATAATTGCTTATCCTGTTATCCTAGTGAATGTAGTTGTTTTTGTCATGACTGCATATATAACAATTATGAAATTAAAATACAAATGATCTTAATACTTGTTAGTTTTGAAACAAATGAAGATGCGGACAAAGCCGCAAATTTTTTAATTGATAACAAACTTGCTGCTTGCGTTGAAATTTACCCTGTCAAAAACTATTACATGTGGAAAGGTGAGAAAACAGTTGCCGATGAAATTTCAGGAGTTATCAAAACTGATGACAGATATTTTGAGAAAATCGAACAAGCACTAAAAGAAATTTTGCCCTACGAAATTCCGCAGATTATAGAAATTAAAGCCTCGAATGTGAACGACCCTTATCTCAAATGGCTCAAAGAATCAGTAAAATAATCTAAGATTTTAGGGGGTTTGAAGGGAATGTTGTTTTTTTAAATAAATTTATTCAAGATTATCTGGTTTTTAATCTCAACTTCCCATTATAAGGCCTGACTATTCTCTGCAAGCGTCTTACCTCTTCCATTCCTTTTGGAGCTTGGCTGTCCATTCTTTGGCTGCGCGGGCCTGCTGTTGGCCACGCTTGTTTCATCTCGCGCAAATGCTCCACCATTTGCCAATTATTCTAATTCACAAAAAAAATTTAATCAAGTATTGTTTTTTTGAGGACTTTGTTGGATTATTTTAATCTCGTATTTTGGGGATTTAAGAACTAATAGTCCATTCCACCCATGCCGGGCATGCCACCAGGCATTCCGCCACCTCCGGCTGGAGACTTTTCTTCAGGGATATCTGTAACTAACGCTTCTGTTGTTAATACCATTGTAGCAACTGATGTAGCATTTTGGACTGCAGAGCGAGTTACCTTTGCCGGGTCAACAATCCCTGCATCAAGCATAGATCCATACTCCATTGTCATAACGTTAAAACCGTAGTCGTCCAATTTATGGCCTTCAATTTTTGCAAGAATTACACCAGCATCTTCCCCAGCATTTTTTACAATCCAGCGAATTGGCTCAGCAAGTGCGTGGTACAAAATATCTACACCAGCTTTTTCATCATCAATCTTCAAAGAATCTTTAAGCTTGGCAAGTGCTTTTCTAGCTTTAAGTAGTGTTACTCCACCCCCAGGAACAATTCCCTCTTCTAGAGCCGCTTTTGTAGCTGCAACCGCGTCAATAACACGCTCTTTTTTCTCTTTCATCTCAACTTCCGTTGCCGCCCCTACATTTATAACTGCAGCACCTCCTGAAAGCTTGGCAAGTCTTTCCTGCAATTTTTCTTTATCAAAATCAGAAGTTGAACGGTCAATTTCTTTCTTAATAGATGCAATCCTCTCGTTAACTGCACTTTTTGCACCTTTTCCTCCAATTACCTGAGTTGCTTCGTTTGTGGATTTCACTTTTTCAGCTCTGCCGCAATCCTCAACCGTTACACTTTCTATTTTTCTTCCTGTATCCTCGGAAATTACTGTAGCTCCTGTTAAAACTGCAATATCTTCAAGTAGCGCCTTTCTTCTATCCCCAAAACCCGGAGCTTTGACAGCCAAGACATTGATTGTTCCTTTGAGTTTGTTAATAACAAGAGTTGCAAGCGCTTCACCATCAATATCATCAGCAATAATTACGAGATATTTTGAAATTTTGACAAAGTTTTCAAGAAATGGAACTAATTCTTGAATTGAAGATATTTTTTTATCTGTTATCAAAATGTACGCATCATCAAGCTCTGCTTCCATACGGTCCGCATTTGTCACAAAATATGCAGAGGCGTATCCCTTGTCAAACTCCATTCCCTCTTTGTAGTCAATAGAGAATTCAAGTCCACGGCCTTCCTCAACTGTTACAATTCCATCTTTGCCAACTTTTGCAAGAGCCGCGGCAATTAAAGCTCCGATATTTGCATCCTGTGCTGAGATTGTTGCAACTTTTGCAACATCACCTTCAGCCACTTTTTTTGACATTTTTTTGACTTCCGAAAGAACTTCTGAAACTGCTTTTTCAAGTCCGATTCTAAGAATCATAGGATTTGCGCCGGAAGAAACTGCTTTAAAACCTGAGGTTACAATTTGTTGAGCAAGAAGAGTTGCGGTAGTTGTTCCGTCTCCAGCAACGTCATTTGTTTTACTTGCTGCTTCCTTTACAAGTTGCGCGCCCATATTTTCAAATGGGTCTGCCAATTCTATTTCCTTTGCTACGGTAACTCCGTCGTGAACAACGTTTGGAGCTCCCCATTTTTTATCTATTGCAACATTGCGCCCTTTTGGCCCAAGAGTTGTCACAACAGCGTTAGCCAGCTTATCAATTCCGTCTTTTAATTTTGTCCGAGCTTCTTCCCCGTATTTAATTTGTTTTGCCATGGTTTAAATTTTTATAATCGATAGATAAAAATTTAAGTCACACTGAGGACCCTAAGTCCGAAGTGCAACCTTAATTTCCTCTACCCAACGACTGCGAGTATATCTTTTTCCTCAACTATTGTCCATTCTTCATTTCCTACTTTGACTTCATTTCCGCCCCATTTTTTGTACATTACTTTTTCCCCAACTTTAACAGTCATTTTCCTAATTTCCCCTTTTGGTGTCACTTCTCCATCTCCTATTGCCATAACCATTCCAACTTGAGGTTTTTCTTTTGCTGTCTCTGGCAAATAAATTCCGCCTGCGGTTTTTCCTTCCGCTTCAAGCGGTTTTATTAAAACATTATTAAATAGAGGTTTGATTGCTGAATTAGTTGTACTCACTTTTGTCATAATCTCGATTTAGTATTCTAAGAGAAACTGAAAAATTTGTCAAGAGGCTACTCCGACTGCTAATTCATTCTCTAAAAGGCATTTGACTTATATGTGAAAATTGGCTACGCTATTACAAACGCAAGAATACTGCGTTTTAATCTTATTGTAAAGCCGTGAAAATATTATCAAACAAATTTTTTATAATCGGCAATCTTATCCTTTTGTTAATTGCAATTCCTGTTACTTTATTCTTTGTTAAAAAGCAGCAAGAAGTCAGAAGTAAAGCAGCCGCTTCATCTAAATTGTATTTTGCACCATCAAGCATTAATACCTCTACAACCTGTCAGAGTTTCAACGTTGACGTTATGGTTGATCCAGGGACTAATATAGTAAATGTAGTTAAATTATATATAACTTATGATCCAACCCTGTTATCTGTTTCGCAAATTACTCCTTCTGATGCGTTTAAAGAAACTCAAAGTGCCGCAAGTATAACTAGCGGCGCTGCTAACATAGGATTATCTACTGGGTTTAACGCTACTTCTGTTTCTAGTGTGACAAAAGTAGCAACAATTACATTTATTCCAAAAGGCACTGGCACAGCACAAATTCAATTCGATGGGACTCAAACGGCGGTGTACTCCACCGCAAAAGCAGACGGAGCGGTAGAAAATGTTCTTCAAATAGGATCTTTGGCACCGGCAAATGCTACTATTGGATCTGCGGAATGCCTATCAGGCCCAACAGGCTCAGTCACACCTACGGGCACGGGCTCGATCACGCCAACTGGATCTATCGCGCCAACAGGAACTCCTAGTGTAACAACAACTACATCACCAACGCCTTCTGCAGCTACTCTGGCGCCGACTTGCACAAGTTTGCTTGCAAGTCCTTCCACGGGCAACGCCCCGCTTGCCGTTCTTTTTACAGGACAGGGAAGTGATCCAAATGCAAATGGTCTAATAACTAAAGCGACATTTACTTTTGGTGATGGACAAACGCAAGATGTAACAACAGGGCTCAATTTGAAAACTGTTAACACACAAACAAGCCATACATATCAAACTAGCGGATCATTCACAGCAACTGTTTTGTTTACTAATAATCAAAGCGCAACAAGCCAAATAAGCCAAGCGTGTTCTCAGAGTATAAATGTAACAGCAGCGTCCGGTTCGGCAACTCTTACTCCAACCGCAACCTTAATACCAACGGCAACGCCGACTTTGGTAGAAAAGCCTACAGCAACACCAACGCTCGTTGAAAAGCCAACGATTGCGCAAACAGGGAGCGTTGCCCAAACCATGGGTACACTTGGGGTAATAATAATGTCAATAGTTGGCGGCTTCTTCTTGCTAACTCTTTAAACTTAAGCTTTTAGTACTGCGAGGAAAGCTTCTTTTGGGACATTAACACTTCCGATTGTTTTCATTTTCTTCTTTCCCTTTTTTTGTGCTTCAAGAAGCTTATCCTTACGGGTCCTATCTCCACCTGACATCTTTGCCAAAACATTTTTTGCGTATGGAGTTATTCTTTCACTCGCGATAATTCGTGATCCAACCTGTGCTCTTACAGATACCTCAAATTGATGCCGGGGAATTTCTTGAGCTAACGCTTTCACAATTCTTCGGGAAAAATCATCAGTTTCGCTTTTATGTACTACAAAACATAACTCGGGAATTATCTCGTGATTAACTGATACATCAACTTTTACCAAATCCGATTCTCGGAATTCACTAATTTCATAATCAAATGATGAAAATCCAGAAGA
This sequence comes from uncultured Gammaproteobacteria bacterium, assembly GCA_964651815.1. Taxonomy (GTDB): domain Bacteria; phylum Patescibacteriota; class Microgenomatia; order Levybacterales; family GWA1-39-11; genus GWA1-39-11. The sequence goes on from CAZYWG010000001.1 coordinate 140,344, forward strand.
AATTGTTTTTAATTTGTCATAAAAATCGTAGATAACGTTTGCTAACGGCATTTTAAATTCTATTTTAGTTTGATTTCCAAAATAGATGACATTATTTGTTTCGCCTCGTCTTTTGTGGACCACTTCAAGAACTGCACCCAAATATTTTTCAGGCGTATATATTTCTCCCGTCACAAACGGTTCTTCAACTTTCTGATTTGAATTATCAAGATCTTTTGGGTTAGTTACACTTTTTCCGTCTACAATGTATTCTATAGATGGAGGGGCCGCAAAAACTTCAACCCCTTCTTCTTTTTCTATTCTTTCAATAACTATTTGCGCATGAAGTAGACCTAAAAAGCCGCACCTAAAACCCGGTCCAAAAATACTAGATTGCTCGGGAGTAATAGATAGAGCGGCATCATTAAGCTTTAGTCTATATAAAGCTTTTCTGAGATTTTGAAAATCAGAAACAGTTGTTGGGTAAATACTTAAATATACAAACGGTTTTTGTTCTATGTATCTTCCTAAAGATTCTCCCTCGCCGCGCTCATTCAAAATTGTATCCCCTACTTTTGCTTGTGTTATATCCTTAATATTTGTAATGATAAAACCTACCTCACCGTTTGTAAGCTCCTCAGAATACATATATGTTGGCTTCATAAATCCAACTTGATTTACCAAAACTTTTGACCCGTCCGAGAAAAAAGTTAACGTGTCTCCTTTTTTAATTCTTCCTTGCTTTAATCTGACGTAGATTACAATTCCCCTATGCTCATCATAAATTGAATCAAAAATTAGGGCTTGGGTCGGGGAGTTAATGTCGCCCGTAGGTCCAGGAACTTTTTCAATAATTTGCTTTATTAATTCCTGGATACCCTCCCCTGTCTTTGCCGAAATTCTTAGTATTTCATCTTTTTTATAACCAAAAGTATCAAATATATCTTGCTCTGTTTTTTCAATATTGGCTGTTGGCAAATCCACTTTGTTTATTACTGGTATAATAGCAAGTCCGAGCTTTGCGGCAAAATTATAATTTGCAACGGTTTGTGCTTGAACTCCTTTTGTTGCATCTACTAATAAAACTGCTCCATCGCACGCGTATAGTGTACGGACCACTTCGTAAGAAAAGTCAACATGTCCTGGAGTATCAATTAGATTTAGAATAAACTTTTCCTCGTTCGCTTCAAAGTCCATTCTCACAGGTGCCAACTTGATTGTTATTCCATGCTCTCTTGAAATTGCGGAACTGTCTAAAAATTGCTCTTGATCCTTTATGTCTTGTTTTCTGATAGTTCCGGTTATTTCAAGCAACCGGTCAGCGAGTGTTGATTTGCCATGATCAACGTGCGCAATTATACAAAAATTCCTGATATTGCTTTGATTCATGTAAGAATTATACATCAAAAAGTTTCTTCCACTTGCAATTTTTGACATTTTGTCCTATCCTATATACATTCTTATTCGCATTTTAAATGCATAATAAAGATACAAAACAATATCCGGCTCCACTTCCACCCTTTGATATAAAACAGCAGCTTAAAGATACAATTCAGGAAAAATGTGGTGTTTTTGGAATATGGGGAAAGGACTTTGGTGCCTCTCAAATCGCCTATTATGGACTTTGGGCGCTTCAGCACAGAGGGCAAGAAGCAACTGGAATTAGTAGTACGGACGGCGAAAAATTATACACAAAAAAAGGGGAGGGTCTTGTAGCCCACGTTTATGCCGAAAAGGATTTAATTAAATTAAAGGGACATGCCGCAATTGGACATAATCGCTATGGAACATCCGGTAATAAAAGGGTCGTCCATCCTCAACCCGCAACCGGTATAAGCGGTAAATTAGCCCTTGCCCACAACGGAAATCTTTTTTCAACAAAAAAACTAGAAGAATTTTTTAGGAAAAATCATATCCAAGCACGAGGCTTAAATGACTCCGAAATGATGCAAAGAGCTTTAGAATTTGTTTTTACTAAAACAGGATCTTTGGAAAAAGCTGTTAGAACCTGCTTTCCGCTTTTCACAGGAACCTTCTGCTTATTACTCTTAACAAAAGATGAGCTCGTTGCAGTAAGAGATTCATTTGGAATTCGCCCACTTTGTCTTGGTAAACTCAACAAAGGGTATGTTGTTGCATCTGAAACTTGTGCACTGAACGCTGTCTATGCAAAATACATAAGAGAAGTGTTACCCGGAGAAATGTTAGTAATAAATAAAAAGGGATTAAAGTCATACGGACTTGCAACGGGTACACAAAAACTTGACGTTTTTGAATTTATATATTTTGCAAGACGCGATAGTGTTCTTCTTGGAAAAAGTGTTAATCAAATTAGAAGAAATTTGGGTATACAATTGGCCCGTGAATGCAAAAATTTAAAAGCAGACCTTGTTATTCCAGTTCCTGACTCAGGAATTCCGGCAGCTCTTGGGTTTTCATGGCAAAGTGGAATTCCTTTTGACCATGGTTTTGTAAAAAATAGATATGTACATAGAACTTTTATTCGTCCTGTCCAGACGCATCGAGAAATTGGTGTTACATTAAAAATTAATCCACTTCCTCAAGTTCTTGGTGGGAAATCTATTGTTGTAGTGGACGATTCAATTGTTCGCGGCACTACAACTAAAAAAATTATTGCGATGCTTAAAAAAGCGGGGGCAAAAAAAGTTCATATGATGGTTTCATCCCCTCCAATTAAATATCCGGATTTTTATGGAATAGATACACCTGACCAAAAACAGTTAATCGCCGCGAATATGAATGTTGAGGCAATTAGAAAATATATTGGTGCAGATACGTTGCATTATCTATCATACGAAGGTTTATTTAATGCGATAGAACTTCCAGAACAAATGTTTTGTACAGCGCTTTTTACAGGAAACTATCCAATAGACATCATGGAGAAAAAAACCGAGGTCAATTTTGCAGTTTAAATTGTTTTGATTACTGCATTGTCTCCCAAAACTTCAATCAGACCCTTATTTTCAGCTTTTTTAAGACGCGTGTAAAGAGATTCAACCGTATCGTTTTTTTTAACCGGGACAAATACCCGTTTTAAAACCGGTCCAAAATCCGCTTTTTCTGTAACAATATGAATTGAAGAAGCAGCTGTACTTAATGTTAAAAAATTTGTAACGGCAGCATCAGTTAACATTCCCTGATTCCAAGGAATTTCTGTTCCGTCTTCCAAACGGAAAACGCCATTTTCGTGGTCCGGTATGGCACCCGGATGAACGTTAATCGTTTTACCACGAAAAGTTTTAAAAAATGGTTTAGTCAAAATTCTATTAAATCCCGCGAGGATCGCGGCGTCTATTTTGTGTTTATTCAAAATTTCCGCAATTTCCTGACTGTATATATCTCTGAACTTCTCTTTACTTGTTTCTTCAGGTTTTTGATAGGGCGTGACTTTAAAATCGATCTGTTTCTCTTTTGCAATTTTTACACCAGCCGCGTCTTCCCTATCAGCTATCACAAGTTTTATATAAAACCCGGCGCCAATCAATGCTCTAAGATTTGAACCGGTCCCTTTGTTTGAAACCAAAACCGCAAGTCTAACTTTGTTCATCTCAAATCAAGTGTATCAGAAGAATAAGTGAGGTTTTTGGGTTTTATGATAACTTGCTTTGGCCCTTTTTCAACGTATCCCGCGTCAATTGCTTGAAATTTATTTTGGCGAACAATTTCTAGGGTTTTTTTAACTTCTTTTTGAGGTACAAAAATTACATAATCCTGGCCCATGTTATATGTTTGGTACATTTCATAATCATCCAGGTTTGCATGCTTTTGAATAAATCCAAATATTTCCTGCGGCTTAAATATTTTTTCAACTATATATGTGAATGCCGGTTTTGCACGCATAATCTTTCTCATTCCATGTCCTGAGATATAATTCATATAATGAATATCAACATTTGCGTCAAGTAAATCTTCCACAAGTTTTGCATAAATATTACTTTTATTTAAAACTGCTTCTCCATAAATCTTTCCGCTAAGAAGTTTTGCACCGTACCCGCCTTTTACTCTTTTTGCAACTGCACGTGCTAAAGAAATTCCACTTGCGTTAACTCCCTCGCTTTTAAGGAGAATTATTCTGTCTCCAGCTTTTAATTTTTTATCATGGATAAATCTTTTTGCAGGGCCTATTATTCCAACTGCTGAGCCTCCGAGATCAATTGTATTTGGAATAATAATTTGTTTAAGAGTTGGTGTCTCACCACCGCCCCAAGAAGCACCTGAAAGGTCACACGCTTTTTTCCAACCCGTAATTAAATCTTTCATCCGCGCTTCATCCGCAAGCCAATCATTATTCTCTATAGCCCAATATGCATGGACTGTCAGGGGTTTTGCGCCAACTGAAATTAAGTCATTAATAATGTAGGCGACAGTGTCATTTGCAATAACATCATAGTAAGTTTTTCCGGTAATTTTTCTTGTTTCATCAGCAACTAAATTTTTTGTACCAAGACCTTCAATCATTGTTGCCATATAAGTACTGCCTTGTTTCCAAACGTATGCTGATTCACCACGGCTCTCAGAAAGTTCTGAAAATCCACGTTTTTTTAGATTTATTCCAGTCTTATATGCAGAGTTTTGAGCAAGTTTTTTGATGGGGTCTTTTGTTGAATAATTGTCTCCTACTTGGTAGGAAGTAATTGATTTTTGTTTTTTCACGATTTTAATTAAGATATTTGTTTAGTTCTGATGTTGCCACTGGAATTATACCAGGTTTATAAAATTGTAATGTTCCTGCTAAAATTCCTACTTTCACGGCTTCTAAAATGTTTGCGCCTTTACTTAAAGATGCAACTAGTCCCGCCATTGTCTGGTCTCCACAACCAGTTTCATTCATTGTCTTGGTTTTTTTGATTTTGGGAATCTTAATATGCTCCTGGTTATTCTTGTTAAAAAAATAAGCTCCGTTTTTTCCGTTTGTAATTAAAAGATTTTCAACATTTTTTGAAAGTAGTTTCCTTGCTGCTTTTTGTGCGGATGTAAAATCATTCACTTTTATACCTGTTAATATTTCAGCTTCGTGTTCGTTGGGTTTTAATAAAAAAAGCCTTTTATTCAAAACTTCTTTTGGATCATTAATATTGGATATTCCACCTGGTTCAATCAAAACTTTCGAATTATATTTATTTGCCATTTTAATAGCATACAAATATGTTTTTACTGGTTGTGTAAATTCAACTATAATGTATTCCGCTCGAGATACAATTCCTTCTGCTTTGTCTATATCTTCTTTTGAAAAATCTTGATTGGCTCCATGAACCACGTAAATAGTGTTTTCGCCGCTATTATTAACAGGTATTATGCCTATCCCGGGAAATTTTCCTTTTTCATCTACATCAACATAATCCGTATTTACGCCTATTTTTTTAAGAGCTTTTATTGGAACTTCCCATAAACCGTATGGATCCTTACTACTTTTACCAATCATTGCAACAGTATTTTTAGAAGTGAGTACTCCTGTCATTTCCGCGATATTTCTTCCTTTTCCTCCAGCTCCGATCCTGAAATCCTTTGCATATACCATTTGTCCAGACTTTGGAAAATTATCAAAACCAGATATGAATATATCGGTGTTCAAACTTCCTATAACAACTATTCTTCCATTCATATTTTATGACTCTTTGGCAAACTTAATCATTCCTTCAAAAATAAAACCGCCTAGCGCTTTCACGTTTCCGCGTCTCCAGTTAGGATGCTGGGTTAAATCGACAATTTTTTCAGGATGTGGCATCAGTCCAATTATATGTCCAGTTGGGTCAGTAACACCGGCAATTGCGTTAAGCGCTCCATTGGGATTTTCAGGATATTTTTGGGTGGGGCTTCCGTGATCATCAACATATCTAACAAAAACCAAATTCTCATTTTCAATAAGAGTCAGAGTATTATTATCTGTATAAAATTTCCCCTCTCCGTGATTAACCGCAATATCAACGATTTGCCCAACATAAGGCTTAAGACAAACCGCCCGCGAATCTTCAATTCTTACTTTGACAAAACGGCATTCAAAATGACCCGAATCATTATTTGTTAAAGTGACATCCATCTCTCCAATATGGTTAAACGGAAGAAGCCCAGTTCTTACTAAAACCTGAAATCCATTGCATATTCCAATTACCTGGCTACCTTTGGTTACAAATTCTTCAAGTTGATTTCTTAAAAAAGATACCAGCTCAGTAGCAAGGATTTTTCCAGAGACTATATCGTCCCCATATGCAAATCCTCCTGGAATTGCAAGTATATTAAACTCTTTTAATTTGCGGCTTTTATCTCTGAGCTCATTAACGTGGATAAATTCACAATCTCCACCATACTTTTGAAAAGCGTAAGACAATTCTTCGTCACAATTTATTCCGTCTGCTCTTAAAATACAAACTTTTGGTTTAATCATGGGAAAAATTTCTGCATGGGTTCTTTCCATGCATTTTTGAGTGCATCGATATTTTCTTCAAAAAGATTTTTATTAGATTGGCCGACGGTTATAAAATTATTTTTCGTTGTTTTACCGACTATTTTGTACGGTACTTTCTTAAATAAGTTTCTGGCGACATTGCTGCTCTCGACTTCCACAATAAAGCAACCTGCCGTTTCATTGAATAAAAAGTTTTCGGCAATTTCTTTTTTTGGGATTTCAATATTTACGCCAACACCACCCCCAATACACATTTCAAAAATTGAAGTGATTAGACCGCCTTCTGAAACATCATGACATGCAAGGATTTTTCCGCTCTTTATTCCTTTATAAATTGAGGTAAATATGCGAGGTAAAGTTTTTAAATCAGCTCTTGGGACGTCTCCCCCAGAAATCATTAAGCTTTCTAAAAATACTGATCCTCCCATTGCATCCATGTGTTGCTTACCGACAAGACAAATGACTGAATCAGCTTTTTTAAAATCTGTTGTTGCCGTCTTTGCCACATCCGGAATCCTGCCGAATGCCGAGATACATAAAACCGGAGGAATTTTTAAAATGAAATTATCTTTACCACGGTAAGTTGATGACAGACTGTCTTTTCCGGAAATGACAGGTGTTTTGAAAATTTTCATAAGATCGCAAACAGCATCAACTGATCGGTCGAGCGACCACAAAGATTCTTCATCAGGAAAAGGCCAAATGTAATTATTGATTAAAGATGCCTCACGATAATCTCCACCCACTGCAACATAATTTGATAAAGCTTCAACGCCTGCCCAAATACTCCCCCAATACGGATCAATATTATTGAGAACTGGATTTAATCCATGAGAAACAACCATACCGTATGGCTTATTTAAAATTGGACGAACAACAGACGCGTCATTCGGGGCATCAAGTTTCACTCCAGAAAAAGGCTGCACAACGCTTGTCCCTTGTACAGTATGGTCATACAAACGGACAATAGGTTCTTTTGAGCAAATATTCCCAGATGACAGAACTTTTTTTAAAACGCTAACCCATTCACTTTTAGTTTTTATTCGAATGGATTTACCTTGAACGCGTACCGAAGAGACGGGTTGAATGGGTTTTTTTGCAACCATTTTTCTTTGCGGAAGACCATTGTGTAAGAATCCCATATCAAGATCTGCCACAAGTTCTTTTCCATAATAAACTTCCAGTTTTTTATTTCCGGTAAAAACTCCTAGCTCTGAGAATTCAACATTATATTTTTTGCAAATTTTGGCAAATGTTGTAATTTTATTTTTGGGAACTACAACAATCATCCTCTCTTGGGACTCAGAAAGCCAAATTTCCCAAGGGGAAAGTCCCGGGTATTTTAACCGTTCATTTTTAAGTTGGACTTTTACACCAGTCTCCTTGCCAATTTCTCCAATTGCAGAAGATAAACCACCTCCACCGCTATCTTGAAGTGCCCGTATTATTTCTTTATCTCTCGCTTCAATTATTGCATCAAACATTCTTTTTTCTTCGATCGCATTTCCTATCTGAACTGCCTGCGCGTTGACTGAGATAGTTTGGTGAGTCATTTCACCACTGGAAAAAGTTGCGCCGTGAATTCCGTCGCGGCCAACTCTTCCACCCACGCTTATAACTTTATCTCCGACAACGGGCTTTCCAATCTTTGCGAGTTTTTTTGGTAAAATCCCATATGCGCCAACAAGCACCGTAGGTTTTGCGCGGAAGTCATCATGAAAATGAAATGAACCGTTGTTGGTTGGAATTCCCATACGGTTGCCGTAATCGCGAACCGCAGCGACAACACGTTTCAGCATATAATCAGGTGCAAGACATCCGGGTGGAAGAATTGATTTTGGCATAGTAGGTAGCGCAAGACAAAAAATGTCAGTTGAAACAAGAGTTTTTGCGCCTTGTCCAGTTGCAACAATATCCCTAAACACTCCGCCGGATCCGGTCATAGCTCCTCCGTATGGCTCAATTGCCGAAGGGCTGTTGTGAGTTTCCGCCTTTCCGCAAATTGCCCATCCATCATAAAAATCTGTAACCCCCGAATTATCAACAAATGCTGAGACAATAAGTTTTTTGTGTTTTAAAGCTTCTTTTTGAATTCTTTTAATTAAGGGCTCCTTTGCTTTGCCATCAACAGTGAGCTTTGCCCTAAATGTCTTGTGTCCCGAATGTTCACTCCAAGTTTGCGCCAACGTCTCAACTTCACAATCTGTTGGATCCCGCTTAATTTTCTCAAAATAAGCCTGAATTACTTTCATCTCTGTAAGATTTAAGAAAAGCTTTCCACGCGAGAGTTGAACAAGCTCCTCATCATTCATTTTGCGGATTTTAATAACTTTTGTTTTTCCAACAATTCCAGTTATCTGAAGTGTTTTTGGTGCTTTTTCAACTATTTGTTCAATCAGCTTGTTGTACAAATTAAGCTTGTTAATATTATCGACAGCGTTTTTCTTGTTTGCACCAAAAAGGTAATATTCTGTGCTTGCATCGGCTGCTTTGAGTTTAACGTTAAGATCCCGAGCCGCCTTCATAATTGATGCCACCTCAGGATTCATAACTCCCGGCTTATAGGCAATCTCAATAACTGCAGACTCTGTCTTTGCGAGACCGAAGGTCGAAGCAATCTCTTTTTGGGAGTTTAATGAATAGATTTGATTTATTTTTTCGCAAAATAATTTTTCTGCTAAAATCTTGGCTGCTTTTTGATCAATTCCTTCAAGCCTATAAACTCGTGCTGTCCTAACATTTGCTATTTTAGGGTTTTTTAAATCTTGCTTTACGTTGAGGCCTTTTGTGTCGTCTCGGGCTAGAGCCTGTATTACACGAATTGTTTGAATCATAAAAGAAGAATAAATAACGTCATTCTCATTTTCAACGTTTTATGTATATATTATTTTTCCCGCAAAATCAACACTATTTACTCCTTGCCATATTCAATAAATTATTATAAGATATACTTTCTCTATGGCAATGTCTCGTGAAGGACTTACATATAGCACACGGCCGGACCACACACGTTCTCCAGAAAGAGAACGCTTCAACTTGGTTATAGCGTCTGATCTTGAAGGCCCACATCTATTAGGGGATACAGCATTAAACGTAATGTCTGCCTATGTTCGTCCCGCAAACGGTGATCCAAATATTGATTATGGTGCGGAATTATATGGACAAACATATGAATGGTTTGAAGAAAATTTCGATTCAAAGGGTCTTGGTCAAGAAGGTTCTGATATTGCTTTAGCTCTTGGTCTACTCATGAATTTTGGTGTTACCGGTAAAAATTTACACGAGCATGCTCTTACCTCAAAGATGGCTCCTTTTTCAGATAAATATAGAAGCTATGCCAAATCAGAAAGCGGACTTTTATTTGGTGTGACTACAGCATGGGAGCAACCTCACAAACCAATAGTTCTTGGTCAGTTAAATTTTGACGGAATGAAAGGAACCGATTTCCCGATTGATGACTCTACTAGAAAAATGAAAGAGTCCGGAAAATTGGATGAAGAGATGGAATTAGTTGGTAAATTTTTAGAAGACAGTTTTACCTTAATTGAAAATCGTGCTAATGCGGTTGATGAGGAGAGAGATCTCTTTGCTGTATTGCTCAGAGAAAGAATTAACAAATTTTATGGAGAGGAGATTGGAATATCATGGGATGATAAAGGCAAGATGATTCCGGCTGCCGGTGGATTTAGAACTAAGCTTGGAGAAATCATGTCAACTCTTGATGTAATTGGTGATAAAAGAAAAGAACAGGTGGCTCAAGATTTGTTTACGAATTCTGCAACACCAAATGCGGTAAAACTTGCTATAGGAGATGGATTTAACGACAGGCGTATGCTGGCAAGCGCCCCTTGGTCAATAGGGCTCAATGGGGCAAAAGCAGCGGAAGCGGCAAAAATAGGTGTTATAACTCCGGATATCAGCACACTAATTGAAATAACGGAGCTGATTAAAAGGGACCCAAGACCAACACCTGCACGAATTGAACAAGTTGTTTTTGAATCAAATAGAATCCTAGGTGACAGGGCAATTGTGCACGCTGGAGGGCCACTATCCAAATTTCACCAAGACAAACACCAAGATATGAAAAAGGAAATTAGAGGAAAAGGTGCGCTTCTTCCCTAAAATATGCCAAGTGTTATAGGAATCGGATCAACATTTGTCGATTACTTTTTTGAAGCTGATAAGAAATTTCTCAAAGACTACAAGCTCAAACCGGAAGACGACGTTTTTTTTGAAGATAAAGGTATAACACTAAATCAGATTTTAAGTAAACTTACTCTTCTTTCAAAAAGTCCCGGTGGAATGTCAACAAATACTACCGCTGTTTTATCAAAGCTTGGGGAAAAAGCAGGATTTTACGGAATTGTAGGCCAAGACGAAAACGAAAAAATATGGAAAGAGAAATTACCAAACGTTGATTTGAGTCATGTAAAAACTCTTGGGACAACTTCTGTATGCGCATGTATTCTGACAGGGAAACAAAAACATAGACTTTTTATATCAAGTATGAATCACGCAGATAATTTATTTTTTGACAATGTTGATTATCTTTTTTTAAACAGCGCAAAACTAATTCATGTTTCTCCATTTTTACTTGATCCTGAAGGAACAATTCCCAGAGTCGCCGCTCTCCTTGAAAAAATTGATAAACCCCAAATAAGTTTTACTCCAAGCCTTATATATAGTTGGCTAGGGCTTAAGGCAATTGAGCCGATAATTAAAAACGTAGACATTATTTTTTTTAACACAGAGGAATTAAAAGCGCTTACAAATAAATCCCCAAAGATTGGAAGTAAAATACTTCTAAAGTGTGGTCCCAAAATTGTTGTCTGCACAATGGGTAAAAAGGGTGTTTTGATAACAACACAAGACATGCAATTTTTAACTAAAACTAGGCCGGTCAAAAAGATAGTTGATTCGACAGGTGCTGGAGACGCTTTTGCCGCCGGATTTTTATTTGGAATTTTAAATAAAAAAACGCTTCAATGGTCTGCCAGTTTTGGAAATAAAGTTGCTTCAAATGCGCTTACTGATTATGGGCTTTCTTGGCTAAAAGATTTTAAACCAAGCGATTTATAACAAAGCGAATTATTGTGGCGTTGGCTTTGGGCTTTCAAAAATCTCCCCAACCTGTCTTAGAATTTGATTCGGCTTTTTAAATCTTTTTAGAACTGCAATAATATAATAAGCCTCTTTTATATCAAGGAGCCACGTCAAAAAAATATAAGCCGCGAGTCCTGCCACAGAAGCAATACCCGTAAGAAGCAATAAATTGACAGTGCGTGTGGTATCAAAAACTAGTTGGTCTAACAATTTTATTGGTACATAAAGACATATTCCAGTAATAATAGTTGCGGTGGCTATTTTTGCAAATGAGATTATCATTTCTATTTTGGGCAAAGTGATTTTCTGCTCGAGTAAAACTATCATAATAATTACGCTCATTACAGACGCCAATGAAAATGCAAATGCTAACGAATATATAGGTAAATGATTTATTAAAATGAAAAAATATGCAATCACTATGTTAAAAAAAACAGACCCAAGTGTAACATAAAGCGGCGTTTTTGAATCATGATAAGCATAAAATGCACGAGACAAGAGAAATGACAACGAAGTTGCCGCAACGGAAATTGAAAAGTAGGCAAGTGTCAAACCTGTCTCAACTGTTGCTGCCCAATCAAAACGAGATGCCCCAAAAAAAAGTCTTACAAGCGGAATTCTAAGAACTATTAAAATCGCAGAAAGAGGCAGAGTCAAATATAGTATTTGGTTGAAAGAACTCGTAAATATTGACGTGAATTCACTTTTGTTATTTGTTTTAAGTGACATGGCGGGAAAGGATGCTTGAGCAATTGATTGACCAATTAAAAGCACCGGCGCCATTGCAAGGGTTTGCGCCAAATCCAAAACAACAAGCGAACGTGCCGATACAAATGACGCAAAGAATACGTTTGCAGTTGCTGCAATTTGTGAAACAACCAAAGTAAAAGATCTTGGTATCATAAGTTTTGTCAATCTATTTACACCAACACTTGTTTTAAAAGATATAAAAAATTTGAATCCTACATTAAAAAGAAGAGGAATTTGAACTATACAAAAGAAAAGAGATCCGAGCGCGACGCCCAATGTGGCGCCATAAATTCCAAAATGGAAAAAATAGGAAAAAATGATTAGTCCAAGAATTATACCCAGGTTATAAAACGCCGATGCAATTCCTGGAATTACAAAATGCTGAAATGATTGAAGGATTGCAGTAAAAAGTGTCCCTAGAATAAAGAAAACTTGTGATAATTGAATAATAATCATTAAATTTGCCATAAGAGCGAGTTCTGGTTTTGAAAAACCAGGTGCAACAAGACTTGCAAGCGGATATGCAAAAATAACAATTATTATGGAAATGAAGATAAAAAATAACGCCCCAATGCTTACGAGAGATGATGTAAATTCATACGCTTCTTGTTTTTTGTCCTTACTCAGAAAATCTGTAAATATTGGAATAAATGAAGCTGTAAGAGCGCCCGAAATAACTACTTGAAAAACAAAATCTGGCACCCTAAATGCTGCAAGAAAAACCCCTAGATCTGAAGACGCCCCAAAAAGGGCAACAAGCAACCTGTATTTAAGAACGCCGAATAATTGGGAGAGGATTGTTGTCAGAATTATGAAGGTTGCTGCAGTAAAAATATTTGTTTGACGAGACGTAAATGCATTAATACCCCGCTTTACAATATTTGAAACCATATAAGATCAACAACAGTTAACAATTAACAACCGGCGAAGAGTATTCGGTCAATTGTCAGTTGCTAGAGGTCAATTGTTGTAATATCCAGTATATCATGCTAAAATTCCCATGCCCAGATAGAAAATGCTGTAATTCTCTGTCTTGGAAAATATGCCGGTAATAAAGTCTGCAATTAAAAAATTAAGGAAAGACAGAAAGCGAGAGCGTGAAAATGACGCTTTCCGTAATGAGCTTGATAAAACTGTAAAAGAGGCTAAAAAATTGAAAACCTCAAAAGCGGTTTCTTCAGCTTCTTCTATTTTGGATCGTGCTGTTAAGAAAAACCTTCTTCACAAAAACCGAGCAGCCAGAATTAAATCTTCTCTTGCAAAACTTGCCGGCCCCGTAAAAGGAAAAGCCAAACTAGCCGAAAAAACCACTTCCGTTAAAACTAAAAGTGTAACAAAAACGAAGTCTAAAAAAACTCAATCAAAACCCCCTAAGAAAACCTCCAAATAAGCGCTTTAGCTTTTTGACAAACCCTAAAAAACTCTCTAAACTAAATTCATGCCTGATTCACCACACGTGAAGATTAATCTTATTGGGAAACAAAAAATAACCCTTGGGGAGGATTTTTTGAGATGGGCAGTTAAGGCTGGAAGAATTATAATTGTAGTAACTGAGCTTATAGCTCTTGGCGCACTTTTATATCGCTTTACAATTGACCGTAAAATAATTGACCTCCACGACAAAATAAAAAACGAACAACTTCTTGTAGAAAGCCAAAAGCCCAAAGAAACCACTTATAGAAGCATCCAGTCGCGTCTTGACAATGTAAAAACAATACAAGAAGAAACTAAAGCTAAAATCAATATTATGAACAGCATTGTATCGTCAATTTCCGATGGAGATTTCACCTCAACCAATATAACAGTTGATCAAAACACTATAGAAGTTCAAGGAGTCGCATTTTCAATTTTTCCTATAAATGCTTTTATAGATACTCTTAAAAAGGACCCTAATGTGACCTCTATAAGTCTTGACGATGTTACGAGCAGCAACCAAGGAGTCGGGTTTAAGATGAGTCTAGAAATAAAAGGACCAAGCTCATGAAATTCAAACTACCAAAATTTAATTCACTGAAATTTATACTTATAAAAGAGTATAGAAAATTACAAGCCTACTTAGGTACTATAAATAGCGAAAAACTTAAGGGTTATACATATATAGTCCTCACCTTATTTACTGTTTCATTCTTTGGATTGGCCGCAATAAGCCCAACTCTAAATACTGTAATTAATTTAGATAAACAGTTTGACGATAATTCCCTTGTTTATAATGCTCTAAAACAAAAACTCTCAAACCTAGTCTCACTTGATGAACAGTACACAAACCTACAGGATGATATAAATTCCGTGTATTCGGCAATTCCTAAGAGTCCCAAAATACCCTTACTTACGCGTCAAATAGAAAATTTAGCAAAAATGAACAATCTTATCGTTTCCAAACTAACATTCGGAACAGTAGAAATTTATCCTAATGATAAAGGAATTCCAATATATTCTTTCACATTTACAGTTGAGGTCGTAGGTAATCGTTCTGACGCGAATAATTTTATTGCCGACATAATCAATTTTGATAGAATAGTTGGAATTGATAGAGTAGTTACAGGTGTAAATCAGGAGAAACAATATAACTTGTCCTTCACTGGACGCGCCTATTTTATACCTGACTAATATGCTTAAAAACCTTCTTTATTTTGCAATATTTACAACACTTATAGTTTCATCGTGGGTTGTTTTTGGAATTTACCACAGCAGCGTTACTTCAACTATAACGCCCGATACAACACTGATAATCACGCCTATCCCTTCTAGTTTTGACACCAAAACTATTAATAATATTAAAACCAGGCAAATTATCCCCGCAGATATTTCTTTAGCAAGATCCGGGGGGGTAGCATCCAAATCTGGCACACCTTCTATTAACATCCCTTCTCCAACTTCCGTAATAGTTAATAATTCTACTCCGTCGGCTGCTTTATGATATGAAAAAAAAATTGTGGCATAAAAGAATTCCGACATCGGCTGCCTTTCTACTTCTTTTTATAAGTATTTGGGTAACCTCATTTCTCCTTCAAAAAGGGGCGGTTTTTATTGGCCAAGCGACACCTGATAAAACGCCGCAAAATGTTAAGATTTATAATGTGTCCGATTCTTCGTTTGCGGTTGCGTTTGCAACATATGACAAAACGGTTTCAGCGCTTCTAGTTGATGTAGACTCAAAAAATTCGAATACAATATTTGATTATAGAGACAAAAAAGGAGAAGCGAATTTTAATTCACATTTTATTGTTGTGTCTGGCCTATCTCCAAATCATAAATATTCATTTTCCATATTATCTGAGGGACAAACTTTTAATAATGGGGATTCAAAATATATTGTCAAAACCGGACCAAAAATTTCCTCAAAATCCCCAAATCAAAAGTTAATTTCCGGGAAGGTAATTCTCCCCGATGGAACGCCTGCTCCTGACACAATTGTTCAACTTCAGGTTCCTAATGCACAAAGCATAGCTACTGTCACAGATAACAACGGCTCGTATAAAATCCAGGCGAATATCATTAGAAGTGCCAATTTATCAACTTATATAAGACTTGGTTCATCAACTGAAATTGTATTAAAATTCTCTAATCAAAATCTTGAGTCAACTATAAAAAGCATTTACAAATCGGCCGCCACAATTCCTACAGTAACTCTTTCATATAAATATGATTTTACCCGCGTCACAAGTCAAGAATCGGCAACCGCCTCTTCACAACTACAAGCACCCGTTCAAATTTTACAGGCTGGTGTCATAAAGATATTAAAGCCGGTGCCTGGTCAATCTTACACAGATTCTCAGCCGGTATTTCAGGGTATCGCCCTACCCACAGAAAACGTAAGTATTTTAATTAATCCGGATTCAATTAAAGCAACACTGGTTGCGGACAGGAATGGTTTTTGGTCTTATAGACCAAGTGGGCCTTTATCTCCGGGTGCTCACACTCTTACAATTAAAACCCCGAATAATCTGGGCATTTCAAAAACATTAATTGCCGATTTTAATATTTTTTCGCTTGGTACACGCGTTACGGAATCAGCGACTCCTTCCGCAACTCCCGTTATAACTTTGGCTCCCACTTTTACACCAACTCCTACTACTGTTCCGACTGTTGCTCCAACTGCGACTCCAACAATTGCAGTTCAAACTACCCAAAATCCAACTCCTACTGTTGGCACAGTATCAAATCCAACTCCTACTACCGCTCCAACTGCTGCACCTACCTTGATTGCACTTAACCCTACCTCCACTCCCACTCCAACGGTTGCAAAAGTCGCAACAAATGCGCCAACCGCGAAACCAAAATTGACAGGTGCAACTCCAGTTCCAACCGGAAGTTCGTCAACTGTAGTTTTTACATTCATTTCTGTTATATTAATAACTGCTGGAAGTGCATTATTGTTTATCCTCTAAAACTGTCTTAAAATAAAACACATGAAAATTGGTATTATTGGAGCGGGATTTACTGGACTTTCTGCAGCATTCGCCTTATCAAAAAAGGGACACGACGTTGAGGTTTTTGAACGTGATGATAAGCCTGGAGGTTTAGCAATTGGATATCAAGAAAAAGAGTGGAAATGGAGCCTTGAAAAACATTACCATCATTGGTTTACAAATGATAAATTCGTATTGAATCTCGCAAAAGAAATTGGCCACAATGTAATTATTCGGCGCCCAAAAACTTCAAACTTTGTTAATGGCCGGATTTACCAGTTTGACTCTCCTCGTGACGTTTTGTCATTTCCAGAACTATCTGTATTTAACCGTCTGCGTATGGCTGCAGTAATTGCAACTTTGCGTTACGACCCTTTTTGGCAGCCGCTTGAGAAATTTAATGCAACCGAATTTTTACCTAAAACGATGGGCGAAGAAGCTTATAGATTAATTTGGGAGCCATTGTTTAAAAATAAATTCGGACCTTACTCAGATAACATTTCTCTTGCATGGTTTTGGGCAAGAATTGTAAAACGCACACCTTCTCTTGCTTATCCTGAAGGAGGTTTTCTAACTTTTGCACAGCACCTTCAGAAAGCAATAGAAAAACGAGACGGCAAATTTCAATATAATACAGAAGTTATTGATTTGTCATCAGATAAAAATCCCCACATAAAATTTTGCAGGGTCGGAACAACTGAAACAAAATTGAAAAGTTATGACAAAGTTATAGTTACACTTCCTTCCTTCCAATTTCTAAAAATCGCACATAATTTACCTGACGAGTATAAAAATAAATTTGTAAAACTTAAAGGTCTTGGCGCAACCAATCTTATTCTTCGTCTCAAAAAACCATTTTTTCAAGATAATACGTATTGGCTTAGTATCTGTGATCCAACCTCTCCCATTATGGCAATTGTAGAACATACAAATTTTATGGACAAAAAAAATTATAACAATGAACACCTAGTTTATCTTGGAAATTATTTACCTGCAGATCACACGAGATTTACTATGGACAAAGTAGAAAAGTTAAAACTTTTTGATTCTTTTTTAAAAAAAATCAATCCCGAGTATAAAAAGAGTTTAATAGATTATGAGCTATTCAAAGCTCCATTCGCTCAACCAATTATACCGGTTAACTATTCAAAAAATATTCCTCAACATAATACTCCCCTTAAGAATGTGTATTTAGCAAATATTGAACAGGTTTACCCATGGGACAGGGGGACAAATTATGCTGTTGAACTTGGAGAAAAAATAGCAAATATTGTTTTTAATTAATGGACTTTCAAAGCATATCTTCTCTTGCCTATTTTGTTTCTTTTCTTCTCCTTATAACTTGCCTTGGAATTCCAATTGTGTTTCTTCTTTTTAAAAAAAACGGGGATCATGGTTTTGCTTTTTCAAAGCTTTCTGTAATTCTTATTTTATCTTTCACTTCTTGGCTTATAGGATATATGGGAGAGGTATATATTTTTAAAACAATTTTGGCAGAATTTTTAATAATCGCAATTATTTCCTCGATTGTTTTTTTTAAAAATAAAAAAGACTTAATTAAAACTCTCAAATCTAGCAAAAAGATATTTATTTTTGAGGAACTTATTTTTTGGATTTTCTTCTTTTCTTTTATCTTAATTCGCGTAGGTAACCCAGACTTATGGCACCCTGTCATGGGTGGCGAAAAACCGATGGATTTTGCCTTCTTAAATGCAATGGTAAGAACAACTTCTCTTCCACCATTTGACCCATGGTTTGCAGGAAGTACTATCAATTATTACTATTTTGGGCAATTTATAGGCGCGACAATTATTAAGCTATTAAATATTCCTTCTGCTATATTCTATAATCTTTTTCTTTCATACCTTTTTGCTCAAGCCGCGGTGGGCGCAGCATCAATTATTTTTTCATTCACGAAAAATAAGGCGTTTTCATTATTGGGAAGCTTCTTTCTTTTGGTATCAGGCAATTTAGCACAGATTCCCGTAATCATTGGCTCATTCAAAACCGCTATTCCTATAAATGGGTGGTATTGGACAGCAACACGAATTATGCCAAATTTTGAAATAAATGA
This sequence comes from uncultured Gammaproteobacteria bacterium, assembly GCA_964651815.1. GTDB lineage: Bacteria > Patescibacteriota > Microgenomatia > Levybacterales > GWA1-39-11 > GWA1-39-11. The sequence continues at coordinate 159,083 of CAZYWG010000001.1, forward strand.
ATTTCCATTTTTTACATTTCTTTATGCAGATCTCCACTCTCACCTAATTGCGCTTCCCATAGATTTATTTTTAATTGCTCTTCTAACTGAATTTTATCAACTCTTGAAATCCCAGGAATTAATGCGAGCAACGTTTTTAGTAATTCTCGCATCAATTGTTCTTGGAATATTACGAATGACAAACATATGGGACTACCCTAGCTTTTTGCTATTTACTTTTTTAGTTATCTTTTTATCAATCTTACATTTTTCAAAAAAAAGCGTTTTTAAACGACTCTTAATAGCGGGTTTCTTATCCGCAATTTCAGTTGTAGTAAGTAATCTTTCTATTCTACCTTTTATTATTTTTTATAAAACCGGCCCTCTTGGCGCAACAATTTACACAGAGCACCCCACGCGAATATCTGATTATGTTTTAATTCATGGATTCTTTTTGTTTATATTAATTACTTTCTTTATTGTATTTATTAAATTTAAAAATATTTTTACTCTTTCCAAGATATATAGGCTCTTTTTGTTTATACCGTTGGCAATTTGCGTTATTTTACTCTCAAAAAGTTTGATCTTTCTAGCATTTATTTCTTTCCTAATTTCATTAACTTTTATCACCTTTGTGATAAACAGAAATGACAAACTGGCACCTCCAGTAATTCTATTAATCTTTGCACTTTTCTTGACTTCAATTCCCGATATTATCGACATAAAACTCGGTCTCGGAAGAATGAATACCGTTTTTAAATTCTATTTTCAAGGATGGATATTTTTTGCACTTGGATCATCGATTGCCTCATTTTTTATTTTCGAGAAGATTAAAAAACACTCAACCGTAAAAATCGTCGTAATGGTAATTTTCTTTGTATTATTTGGCGGAACGCTTTTGTATCCCGTGACAGCCACACCTGCAAAAATTAATGACAGAATGGGGCTAGATAGACGTCCCACTTTAAATGGCGAGCACTACATGAATAATTCCATTTACTACGACAAAGAGGAAAGTATCCCTCTCCGTTATGACATGTTTGCCATTGATTGGATTAAAAAAAATATAGAAGGAAAACCTGTAATTCTTGAGGCGTCTGTCCCTATTTATCGCTGGGGAAGCCGCATCTCAATATATACAGGACTCCCTACTGTACTTGGTTGGGATTGGCACGAAATTGCGCATAGACAATATCTTCCGGCATCAGATATCCAAATCCGCACTGCTCAAATTCAACAAATATATGAATCAAATGATTTTGAAGCAACAAAAAAACTTTTGGTACTATATAATATTTCATATATTTATTTAGGTCAACTTGAGAAAGCGTATTACAATACGTCTGGTATTAGAAATATAATTGTTAAACATCCGGCATTTTTTGTGGAAGTTTACAAAAATCCACAAGTTACTATCTATAAGTTTTTGAATGGAAGATCTTATTAAAGCAAGAAAGAAAACTCGCAGAGGTTTTCAGGACGAAGATTGGCCAGATCATTACCTTGAAAAAGTGGCTTGTCCGCTGTGCAAAAGTGATTCCTATAAAAAACTCTACCCAGACTCTTACCGAAGGATCGTGAGGTGTAATAAGTGTCATCTGATATACACTAACCCGCGTCTTAAAAAAATCCATTTGAAACACCTTTATTCGCAGGAGTACTTCCAAAATACAAATTCTTCCCATTTTGGATACGAAAACTATTTGGATGATGAAGAAAAAATTGTTAAAACTTTCGCAAAAAGGATGTCTGCGATTGAAAGAGAGTTTGGCCGAGGGAAAAAGGGGAATATCTTAGACATTGGATGCGCAACCGGTTTTTTCTTAAAAGCAGCAAAAGACGCCGGCTGGCAAGTTGAAGGAGTCGAGATTTCAGAATTTGCTGCCAACTACGCTAAAAATCACTTTAAATTTAAGGTCTACTGTGAAGATTTTTTAGATATTAAAATTTCAGAAAAGTTTGATGTTATCACAATGTGGGACGTTATAGAACACTTCTATAATCCGCAAGCTGCAATTGAAAAAGCAAATAAACTTTTAAAACCCGGGGGCTTACTTGTTTTGTCAACGCCAGATGTTGCTTCACTACCGGCCAAAATAACCCGCCACAAATGGGTAGGTTACAAACTTTCAGATGAACACTTAACTTATTTTTCTCCCAAAACTATGAAAATCTTCCTTGAAAATTCAGGGTTATCGATTGTGAGGAATGGACATGTTGGAAAACACGTTTCACTTGATATGCTTCAGGACAGAGCATCAATTTATAGTCCTGCTTTGGGCCGCGCATTTTCTATTGCAAAACGATTTTTCCCTAAAAATTACTTTCTTTACATCAATCCATTTGACATAATGTGTGTATATGCAAAGAAAATTCTTTCATAATTTCCAAGACACGCTTTCCACTTGATGAATGAAATATAGAGAAAAAATTTTACTTGGATTAATATTGGCCGGGGCTTTTTTTTTGAGGTCGTACCACATTAATTGGGATCAGGGAACACATCTTCATCCCGATGAGCGTGCAATTGTCATGAATACGCTCCCGCTTGCACTTCCCCAAAGCTTATCCCAATTTTTAAGCGTCGCGAGCCCACTTAACCCACACTTTTTCCCTTATGGAAACTTTCCGCTTTATCTTTTAAAGGCCATTTCAACATTTGCAGCAATATTTAACCATCACCTTGCTGAATATAATGGAATTGAACTTGTTGGTCGATTTATCTCCTCGCTTATTGATATACTCACGATTTTGTTAATCTTTAAAATGACAAGAATTCTGTTTGGAGAAAAGGCAGGATTTGCAGCAGCTATTATTTATGCACTTTCTGTTTTCCCAATACAAGCTTCTCATTTTTATGCAGTAGATATACTTTTAACTTTTTTTACAACCTTAACACTTTTCCGTCTTCTACTATTTCATACAAAACCCAACATTCTTAATGCAGCATTTGTTGGCATATCTTTTGGACTTTCTCTAGTCACAAAAATAAGCGCTATTCCGCTATTTGCTGCCATAGTTGGAGCCATTTCTATAGATTTTGTATTAATTCTTGTGAAAGCTCCACATAAATACAATGTTTGGCTTCCTCATGTTCCAATATTTTTAAAACGGCTGATTCGAGATCTTCTTTCGATTGGTTTTTTTACCACCCTTACTTTTGTCATTTTTCAACCGTATGCTCTGATTGATTCTAAAGAATTCATTTCTCAAAATTTGCTTCAATCTCAAATGAGCAATAATGCTTATATTTTCCCGTATACCCTACAGTATGTTGGAAAAATTCCATATTTTTACGAACTAAAGAATTTATTTTTATGGGGGCAAGGACCTGTAATATCATTATTGTGTCTTTTGGGTGTTTTATTTTTTGCATTGAATTACAAAAATTATCCAAAAGAAGCAAAGTCCAAGACTTTAATAATTCTATCGTTTTTACTAATTTATTTCTTAATTATTGGAAAATTCGCGGTGGGATGGATGAGATACATGTTACCACTTTATCCGCTACTTAGTATTTTTGGAGGAACTTTTTTACTTTTTTTAGTTGACAAATATTTTAAGCCTATAAAATTTAACTTTGTAAAAATTTCATTAGGTATCGCAATTTTATTGTTACTTTTAATTTGGCCAATTTCATTCATGTCGATTTATCAAAAAACAAACACCCGAGTAGCCGCAACAGATTGGATAAATAAAAACATTCCAACCGGTTCACCAATTGCCATTGAACACTGGGATGACCAATTACCGCTGTACTCGTCAAATAACTATAATTTCATTATCCTAACGCTTTACGACCAACCCGACGACAAAACAAAATGGGCTATTATGTCCCAGAAAATAAAAGCCGCAAAATATATTATCATCGCGTCCAATAGGCTTTACATACCACTACAAAAACTTTCTGATTGTAAAAAGTTTAAAGAATGTTTCCCCTTAACCGCACAGTATTATAAAAATTTATTCTCCGGGAAGCTGGGATTCAAAAAAATTGCAGAATTTTCGTCTTATCCCACTATTCCAGTATTAAACTTGCAGATTAATGACCAAGGGGCAGACGAGTCATTTACAGTCATTGATCACCCGAAAGTGTATATTTTCAAAAAGGTGTAATTGTAAAAAGAATTTTTATTGTTTAAAATGTATTTTTATGCAAACCGTTCTTATTACAGGTGGTGCCGGCTTTCTTGGAGTGCATTTATCCCGCTTCTTACTCGCAAAGGGTCTTAAAGTAATTTGCCTTGATATTGAAGAAATAACCGCGTCTGATATCAAAAAAAGAGTTTCATATGTTAACGTTGATATCAGAAATAAAAACGAGCTCATCCGTGCATTTAAAAACGTAGACTTCATTGTTCATGCTGCTGCCGCTCTTCCCATAATTCATAGTAAAAACGAAATATTTAAAACAAATATTGACGGAACAGAAAATGTACTTGACGCAGCATTTACAAACAAAGTAAAACGTTTAGTCTTTATTTCTAGCACTGCCGTTTATGGGGTCCCAAAACATTTACCCGAAACTGAAGGAGATCTTATTAAACCAATAGGCTATTACGGTGAGTCAAAAGTGGCCGGCGAAAAATTATCCCTTTCTTATCAAAAAAAAGGTTTACAAGTAAATATTATTCGTCCCAAAACATTTTTAGGGCCAGAGAGGCTCGGGGTCTTTACCCTTTGGTTTGAAGCAATATATAAAAACAAACCAGTTTTCATTTTGGGGTCTGGAGATAATTTATATCAGCTCCTTGAAGTTAATGATTTATGCGATGCTATTTATAACGCGCTCACAATTAAAAAATCTGGGGAGGTTTTTAATGCCGGGGCGCAAGAATTTAGGACCTGGAGGGAGGATCTAGGTGCATTAATAAAACATGCAAAATCAAAATCAAAAATTGTAGGCTTCCCTGTTTTACCTTCACAATTAGCACTTTCAGTTCTTGAAAAATTAAATCTTTCACCAATCGTTGCGTGGCATTATAAAACACTTCCAATTAATTCTTACGTAAGTATAGAAAAGGCAAAAAAGATTTTAAATTTTAAACCAAAAAAAGGGAACCAAGATATTTTAATTGAGAGTTATGATTGGTATGCTAAAAATAGGAAAAAATTTATTGGAAAAACAGGAAACACCCATAGAACACTTTGGAATTTTAAATTGCTTGATATTTTTGACAAATTATCATGAAGACAAAAATTGGGTTTGATTTTGACAAAATATTTGTATCATATCCTCCAATTATTCCGGGCTTTTTAATTGAATATTTATATAAGAAGAAAAACCATAATCTTTCTTATAGAATCCCTGGTAAGGTAGAGCAAAAGATAAGGGTTCTCTCTCATACACCAATTTTTCGTCGTCCTATAAAATCTAACATTGATGCACTTAAAAAAATTTTTGATTCAAAGGAATTTAAAATATACTTAATTTCAAGCAGGTTTTCATTTTTAAAAAAAAGGACAGATGACTGGAACCATAAACACAAACTCTCCAGTTTTTTTGAAAACATGTACTTTAACTTTGATGATAAACAACCGCATATTTTTAAAAAAACAATCATTAAAAAGGAAGGTATTCAAAAGTTTGTGGATGATGATCTTGATCTTTTGCGATATCTTGCTAAAGAAAACGAGGACGTACAATTTTATTGGCTGAGTGATAATCATCATTTGACAAAATTACCGGAAAATATCAAAAAAATTAAAAATTTGGAAGAATTTAGAATTAAATATTTATGATCACACAAGATTTTCTGTATGTTCTCCAGTGGTGGATTCCCTTTTTTATATTGGGAATAGTTTTTTTCCCGTTAACATCTCTTGTATTTGAAAACTTTTTGGATAAAGGTTATATTTTTTCAAGAGTAATTGCTATTGGTATAATCTCCTATGTTGTTTTTGTAATTAACGAACTTCACCTCCTAAAATTTAATACTCCTACGATTCTATTTGTTGTCTTTCTTTTTCTTATTGTTAATATTTTGATTTTTCATAAAACTAAATCCATTAACTTCAAAAAAATAAATTACAAAATCATTATTTTTGAAGAGCTTTTATTTTTAGTAGGAATTATTATTTGGTCTTATGTCAGAGCACATGAACCAAGTATTAATGGACTTGAAAAGTTTATGGACTTTGGATTTCTGAATTCTATTTTAAGATCTGATTATATGCCACCAACTGATATGTGGTTTACACCGCTACCAATAAATTATTACTATTTTGGTCACCTAAGCACTGCCGTTATTACCAAACTCTCTTTTTTACCATCATTTTTAACATTTAATCTAATGATAGCAACTCTGTTTTCTTTTACATTTAGTCTTTCTTTCTCTCTTGCTTCAAACTTAATTTCTAAAGCTATTTCTGTTAAAAAAGGAATTTTTGGAGGATTTATTACGGCAATTCTTTTAACTTTTGGAGGTAACCTTCACATGATTTATGCATTATTTAAACCGTATGATGTAACCAACCCTGTCCCCTTTTGGAAACTTTCATTTTCCCCGCTTACTTTCCCAAATAGCTATTGGTATCCAAATGCAACGCGTTTTATTCCCTACACTATCCATGAATTCCCAATTTATTCATTTGTTGTATCCGATCTTCACGGGCATGTAATTGACATAATGTACGTGCTCTTATCAATTACTTTAATCTACGCCCTTTTTATTAAAAAGGGGATTGATAAGGTGACACTCGTTTTAATATCTTTTTTCCTTGCAATAATGTACATGACAAATGCGTGGGATGGTGGAATTTATTTAATGCTAGTGTGCATAATACTATTCATCAAAAATTGGCACTATATAAAAATCCGTAAAGGTCAAAAAATCTTATCAATTCTTAACCATCTTGAATTATCTAATATTAAAGTTTTTTTAACAAAACTTTTTAAACCTGCTATTAGCACTTTTATTTTATTTGTTATTTTTTCACTCCCGTTTAACATCTATTTTCAGACAGGGGCGATAGTACATGGTATTGGAGTTGTCTGCGCGCCAAGTTTTCTGACTAATATTGGTCACTTGGGCCCGTTCTTATTTGAAGCGTCACATTGCCAAAAATCCACATGGTGGGAACTCTTAACTCTTTACGGATTTTTCTACTTTTTTGTTTTATCGTTTTTGATTTTTATATCCCGGAGCAAAAAATTGAATTTGCTAACTGAAGACTTCTTTATTTTAGCGTTAATTCTAATTTCAACTCTATTGATAATTATTCCAGAATTTTTCTATCTTAAAGATATTTATCCTGCTCATTATCGTGCAAATACCATGTTTAAACTTGTTTACCAAGCATTTATGATGCTCTCGATTGTTTCGGTTTACGTTTTAGTCAGAATTTTGAATAAAACAAAAAATATTTTCTTTTACATCATGAGTGCAATTTTAATCATCCCAATTCTTATCTATCCTTATTTTGCAATTAGGTCATATTATGGAGATTTTAAGAACTATACTGGAATTAATGGTTCGCTTTATCTTAAAACACGCTACCCGGATGATTACTCTGCAATAAACTGGATAAATACCAACATTCAGGGCCGACCGGTGATGGTAGAAGCACAAGGCGATTCTTACACGGATTACGAAAGGATTTCAGCAAATACAGGCCTTCCAACAATTCTTGGCTGGACAGTCCATGAATGGCTTTGGCGTGGGACGTATGATATTCCAGCACCGCGAATTCAAGAAGTCAAAGATGTTTATGAAAATCCGGATGTTAATAAAACACGACAGATATTAAAAAAATACAATGTGCAGTATGTTTATATAGGAACACTTGAGCATCAAAAATATGTAAATTTAAAAGAGGACAAATTTGATAAACTTGGTAAAGTGGTTTTCCAGCAAGGACAAACAACAATCATTAAACTATCTATTTAACGCCATTTGTGGGCGTCTCCCCAACTTTTGTTATCCCTTCCTTTCCAACTGTACAAACACTACCTTCTGTAATACATGCCACATAATCATGTATTTCCGAAAAGTCATTTTCGCCTACGCGTGGTGAAAGAATAAACTGAAATTGCTTATCTGATGTTGGGACGGGTTGTGATAAAAGTCCAAATGTACCCTGATAAACGTTGCCTGAATCAATCACATAACTTTGTGTTTTTGCATTTTGCATTTTGCGTGCGAGATTTATAAAATCATCATATTCATTAGCTTGAATATCAGTATCAATATTACTTTTTAATATATTAAAAATTCCAAATATTTTGACGGGATTAAGAATAATCCCTAAGGATAAAACTTTTTCTTTAACTGCTGAAATTACTTCTTGTTGACGCTTGCTCCTTGCAAAATCAGATCCTTCTTCACCTACTCCGTGACGCGACCGAGAAAATTCTAGTGCTAAATTTCCATCCATATGTTGAAGCCCAGCATTTACATGCAGGTGAACATAACGGCATGGGAAATATGTCCAAATATCCTGTTCTGCTGACGCGGTTGCCGTAAAATCTTTAATATCTTGATCAGAATGATCACAAGTATCCGCTTCTTTTCCTTCAACTGGATAATTATAATCATCAAGAGTATGAGAGACATTCACATCAACACCTCCCAAATAATCAATCAATTTAACAAAACCCGAAAAATCAATAACAACAACGTAGTCAATTGGAACTCCGGCTACTTTCTCAACAACTGCTTTGGCATAAAGCTTTCCCTGATTATTTTGTTTCTGTCCAAGCGCGTAGGCTAAATTAATTTTACCCTTTATATCATCAACCCACAGATCTCGTGGAATGGAAATTAGACCCGCAGAGTCTTTTGAAGGATTTACCATTGCAAGAATAATGGTGTCTGTTAAATCAGGGCCGTCATGTGTTCCACCACCTCGACCTAGTATTAAAATATTTATATTACCGCTTTTTTCTTCTTTTAATTGAAGCTTTTGGTTAAGAACAAATTTATAAATTAAGTAAGACGCGGCAATCAAAAATATTGCTAGAATAATAATTATAAAAGGGTTATTTTTTTTAAGCATTTTTAACAATTGAGGCAAAACTTTCGGGGTCGCGGCTTGATCTACCAACAAGGACTCCTGATATATTTTCCATTGCAGTAAATTTTCCTACGTTCTCTGGATTTACACTTCCGCCATATAAAACGAGTTGAAGATCCGGGTATTTACCTTTTACTGTTTTTGCAACCATTTCAGCATTTTCAGGAGTGTCAGGCTTGTCAGAACCTATTGCAAATGGAGGCTCGTAAGCCACTACAGAAACGCCTTGAGGAATGGGTGTGTTTTCATCTTGAATACAAAAAATTGGAATTAAACCTGCATTAATCGCGGTCGCTACCTTTTTTGAAAGCATTTCATCATTTTCTCCAAAATTCTTTCTCCGCTCAGAATGCCCAATAATTGCGTATTTCACAAACTCCGCTGCTTGATGTGCCGACACTTCACCTGTATATTCTCCGTCTTCAAAAGGCGCAACGTCCTGCACGCCAAGTGCAATTGGCAAACTATTTGCTCTAATATATTTTGCCGCGTCAGGAACAGAAAGAAAAGGTGGACAAATCACAATTTTATTGTTTGACTGACTTAAAGATTCAAGAAGCGCTCCTATTTTTTCAAAATAACTTGTGGCTTCGACTGAAGTCATTTGCATTTTCCAATTACCAACAGTTAATAACTCTTTCATATGATACAATTTAAGGTGACTTCTCCAATTTTCATACTATTATAACAGCATATGAATGATATTCTCAATAAATTAAATGCGGAGCAAAAAAAGGCGGTTACACAATCTGATGGTCCTATGATTGTTTTGGCTGGAGCAGGCTCCGGTAAAACAAGAGTTTTAGTCCACCGTGTTTTATATCTAGTCCTCGAAAAAAAGGTAAACCCTTCAAATATTTTAATGGTTACTTTTACCAATAAAGCTGCCGGTGAAATGCTTGAGCGAATTATTAAAACGTTCGACCAATATAAAATAAGCGAACAACCTGTGGTTGGTACATTTCATGCAATTTGTGCCAAGATTTTAAGGCGTGAAGGAAAAAACATTGGAATTCCCGTGGGTTTTCAGATATTTGATGACCAAGACCAACTTGAAACAATAAAGGAAGCATTTTCATTTCTTGATATTTCAATTAAAGATATAAAGCCGAGAGCTGTTTTGGCAACTATTTCCCAGGCAAAAAATCAAATGATAGATGAAGCTTCTTATGAATCCCTGGCGCGTGGTTATTTTCAGGAAACAGTTGCAAAAGTTTATCCTGTCTACCAAGCCTTACTCAAAGACCACGAAGCGCTTGATTTTGACGATTTACTTTTAAAAACTGTTGAGCTTTTCAAAAAAACTCCATCAGTTTTAAACCAATACCAGTACAGGTTCCAATATGTAATGGTTGATGAATATCAAGACACTAATGAGGCGCAATATAGATTAACAAAACTCCTTGGTGGAAAAAACAGAAACATATGTGTTGTAGGGGACTTTTCCCAAAGTATTTACTCTTTCAGGGGAGCGGATTTTAGAAATCTTGAAAAATTCAAGCGCGATTTTCCGGAGTGCGTAACTTTCCCACTTTCTCAAAATTATCGTTCGACTCAAAAAATTCTTGACGCTGCGACTACTGTTATTTCAAATAATACCCTTCACCCTGTGTTATCACTTTGGACTAAAAATGAAGAAGGTGAGGAGGTAGTAATATTTTCAGCCGAAAACGAACACAACGAAGCGGAATTTATTATTCAACAAATAATTACTTCGCAACAAAAAAATCCAGATTTGCATCTTCGGGATGTTGTAATTTTATATAGAACTAATGCTCAGTCACGAGCTTTGGAAGAAACTTTTTTACATAACTCTGTGCCATATGTACTTGTTGGCGGCACGCGTTTTTACGAAAGAAAAGAAGTTAAGGATGTACTCTCCTATCTTTCATATTTAGCAAATAATAAAAACAAAATCGCTTTAAAAAGAATTGAAAAAATAGGAAAAAGACGCATGGAAAAACTTTTGGAATACGTAAATGAGGTAGCAAAAGAAGGTTTAGAAAAAAAAGCGACTATCGAAATATTGGATGAAATTTTGATCAAAACGGATTACATAGCGCTATACGACGACAAAGACCCAGAGGATAAACCGAGAATTGAGAATATTAAAGAACTCCGCTCCGTTGCAATTGAATTTCCAAACCTTAATCAATTTTTGGAAAATGTCGCTCTAGTTGAGCAAGATTATCACAGTATGCCAGATAGACAAGTTAAAAACCCAGACGCAATAACTCTTATGACAATGCACGCTGCAAAAGGGCTAGAATTTAAAATTGTGTTTATTGTGGGAATGGAAGAAGGCCTTTTTCCACACAGCCAATCTATGTTTGACGCCGGGGAAATTGAGGAAGAAAGACGTCTTTGTTATGTTGGAATAACTCGTGCGAAAGAAAAATTATTTCTTACGTTTGCAAAACGACGATTATATTTTGGACAAACAGTTTCTAACCAAATTTCAAGATTTATATACGAGTTGCCTGAGGAAGTTTTGAAAAAAAATTATATAGAAAGATATTCTGATGAACCGAGTTTTCTATGAGCGAATTTATTGATGTTAACGACTCCAAAAAGGAAGAATTTAATAAAGTGGTCAATCACCCATTACAATCTTTTGAATGGGGTGAGTTTCGCAAAAAAACCGGGATTAAAGTAATAAGACGGGCTCTTATCCAAAATGGACAATTTGTAGATGGATTTACTGTAACTCTTCATAAAGTTCCTAAAACAAAATACTACATTGGGTATTTGCCTAAAGGAAATGAACCAACAAAAGAAGTCATCGAGGAACTCAAAAGAATTGGAAAGGAAAATAATTGCATATTTATCCAACTTGAACCAAATATCATAAGTCTTAAATCTGAAGTCTTAGGTCTTCTAAAACCCGCTGCCCACCCCCTGTTTACAAAATTCACTTTTGTTCTTGACCTAACAAAATCAGAAGATGAACTGTTAAAACAAATGCATTCAAAAACACGTTATAACATCCGTGTTGCTGAGAAACATAATGTAAAAGTTTCTGAAGATAATTCTGAAAAAAGTTTTGTAGAATATTTAAAACTGATGCTCACAACCACTAGTCGCCAGGGTTTTTATGCACACACGCCAAGCTATCATGAAAAACTTTTCGAGACTTTGCCAAAAGAAGAGGGACCAAATATCTTATCTTACCATTTACTAAATGCGCAATTCGATTCTAAAACTTTAACTTCTTGGGTTTTATTTGTTTTCAAAAATCATCTTTATTATCCTTATGGTGCGTCCAGCCGCGAACACCGCGAAACAATGTCTAACAATCTTGTTGCATGGGAAGCAATCAAATTCGGCAAAAAACTAGGACTTAAAAAATTTGATATGTGGGGGGCACTCGGGACAGAACCCGATAAAAACGACCCATGGTATGGCTTCCATAGATTTAAAGAAGGTTACGGCGCAGAACTTGTAGAATTCGTTGGATCATATGATCTTATTGTAAAACCTAAACTTTACGAACTATATAAAGTCGCTGATAAATTCCGCTGGGAATTATTAAGAGTAAAGAAAAAAATTCTTAAATGATTTTATAGAGGTACATTTCGTTCTTTCTGTCTTCTCCTACAAGCTGTATTTTTTTATCCTGTTCAAACTTATATCTGTAGCTTACAACTTTTGTCCCTTTTTTTAACTCTTTAAACAATTTTGGTTTCAGTTTTTCAAGGACCCTTGGGACAAGATAAACAAAGACTATTGTTGCACTGTTTAAATTGATGTTAAAAAAATTACCTTTTTTAAGTGTTACTTTTTTTCCAACTTTGTTTAATACAACATTTAACTTAGCGGTTAAGTGTCTTATTGGATCTATTTCAACACCAAAACATTTCGCGTCAAAATTTTTTGCCACTGTTACCAAAAACGTTGCGTCACCACTTCCCAATTCATATACGATATCTTTTGAATCTATTTTTGCGAGTTTAGCCGCAGCTTTTGCTTTTCTTCCGCTTGTCCGCCACCAAGGACTCCAGGGACTATCAGGCGGCCAAACACACGACAAAATAATAAGTAGTATAAATACAAAAAAAATAAGTACCAAATTGATAATCATCATTTAAATTTTAATCAGCACTTTTCCCAAAATATTTTCTTTCTTAATTGGTTCGACTTTTAAACTATCGTTCATATTGTCTCCCCCAACAACAAAAAATTCTTGATTTATTTTTGTGATACGTTTGATGATAATTCTATCATTATATTTGAACAAGATCACATCACCAACGCGAGGGTCTCTGAAAAAATAAGGAATTGAGCTAATAATTACATGATTGTTGGGCTTGAATGTAGGCAACATGCTATGACCTGAAATCTTAAACAAACCGAGGATCATGGAGATTATTTGTGCATCACTATTTCTCCGCCAGTTGGATATCCAGATGGAACGTGGATAGATTCAAGGTTTTTTGTTTTGTAAAAAATCTCGGCAATTTTTTGAGTATTTTCGAGAAGCTCATTTGCTGCAACTTTATCAATATTCTGTCTGACTTTAATAGAAAGTTTTACGGTGGACGACAAAAGCGCTTGAAGTTCTGGATATTTCTCATGGTGCTCGGGTTTAAAATAATCATTTTCAAGAGTCCCCAATTCTTCTTCAACTATTCCACCGTGCTCTTCTTTTACATGAACCATCCGTGCAATATCATGTTCTGTTTTTGTTTCATCTTCCCTTTTCAATTCGCTGATTAATGAAGTCATACGAATAACCGTATGCGCTGCCATTTGAATACCATGAACATCATAAACCCCGCATGGTATATCACAATGCGCATAAGCAATTGGCGTAGGAATTAAATTGACAAAAAGAGGTATAATTTTTAGAACTTTTTTTGTCACCCTGAACGAAGTGAAGGACCTTATACTCACCATAATTCTATATTAGACTAACACATGAAGGTTTGAATTTCAATATAAATCTGCAATAAATATGAACATATCCAAAACTACCATTTGATGGATCGCAATCTAGACTATAATAAACGCGTTAAGAAAATATGTTAAAGAATAAAAATCCTAAGCGGCTTTTCTCAGCTCTTGAGTAACAAATCTTTGTATTACCGGTACTGCTTGACCAGGCACCGGCATACCTCTTTGAATTCCCATCTCCGAAAGCTTTTGCGTCGCCCCTGACCAACCAACTAATTCTGAGATTGGATCAACCTTCTCATTGGTTCTAGACTGGTAAGTAACTATCAACTCTTCACCATTTTTTACACCTACAATTAAGGCTTTTTTACCCTCTGACCAAGTAAGATACCTTGCTGCAATACCAAAGAAATCTTGCTCCTCAGGAATAATATCACCGGAGTGTCGTGGTAAATCCAATCTTACCAAACTCACTGTTTTGCAAATCTGTCCAGGTTTTCCTAACCCTCCAAGAACCTCTTGATTCACAAGCTCAAGTGAAGGAGTTACATGCAAACCTTCCAAAACCTGCCTGCCAAAAACAGCATTTAATCTTGCGAGGCTCTCAGGATATGGCGAGACATAAGGCTCGGCTTTATCAACGATTTTTCCTTTGTCTCTTGCTAAATCCCTTAAACTATCAATGAATTGTTCTGCCATATTAATTGTGATTTTACAACTTATAAGCTATTTGTCAATTTTCTCCGCAGATAAGACTAGCGGATTTTTTAATTTCGGCAACTCTTTGTTTATCTATCATGTATTTGGTAACAAATTCATCTTCGGGAATTTTTATAAGATCTGAGGCGAGCACAATATCATTGTCTATCAATCTCCTTTTTTCTTCGGTTGTCAGATCTGTCATTATCGTCACAGGGTACATTTTTGGCCTCTCAACAAAGTCTTGAAGACTTTCATTATCCGGATAATTCCACGCAAGAGTCTTTATTCCTTTACACTCGGCATATGTAATTGCATCAACCGTAAGCTTTGTATTTGTTGCCACCCACACGGCCTCTATCTTGTTTCTTTCCTTAATATCAAGGAATCTGGCATAAGTATAAAGCAAAACTTGCACATCTGTTTTTCCAAAACTTTGATTGTGGAATTTTGCCTCAATTATTTCCCTCTTCCCATTTTTCTCAAGTAAAACATCTATCTCATGAGAAACACATTCACCTTGCATTATAAGATCAACCTGAGTTTTATATCCTTGACTCTCAAAAATTCTTGCTAAATATTGCTCGAATGGAAAACCGGTTGGTCCAAGTTCAAAAATTCCCTGGCGTAGATTAAAACGCAAAGCGCTTTTTCTATCTTTATGGACCAAAAATTCCCTGATGTGATAAAAAATCTCATCAGTTGTAATTGTATTATCCGTTTGGACCCGTTCTTTAATGTGCTCAAGGACGCGGTCAAAAAGCTCTTTTGGAACTCCACTTCTTTCCATGGAGCGAATAACGCGCATATCATCAAACACAACCTGCTCTCCATCTCGCTTTATAACGGTTATTGGGGACTGGGCAGTCATATATTGTATATTATGCCAATTTTCTTAATTAAAAGGAAGGATTTTCAAGTATCCGATCTATTCTTAAAAGCTGGAAAGTAATGCTTGGATATCAGTGTTTAGAATTAGATACGCACTTTCATTAACATGTTTTCCTCGCTGCGCGCCTAAATCATTTAACAATGCGCTCAACACATTCTTTTGGGAAGTTTTATCTTTTGATGCACTCTGAACTTTTGAAAGTAAATCTTTACAAATCCCAGAATTATCTATACTCCCGTTATTACAAAGAGTATTTATATCATTAATAAGACTATTAAAGGTAATCAATTTGGTAATTGAATCATTTTGTGAGTTGTTATGGTTAAAGTTAATGACATAAATATCACTGTTTGTGTTAATTAAATTCCCAAAAAAGTCTCCTGTTACATCTTGGGCGGTGTTATCAAAAAGGTCAGATTCAAGGTGGTAGCTTTGATTTGTAGGGGAAGAAATAGTTACATAATATTTGCCACTTGATGGCTTTTTGATATAGTAGATCTTAACTGGGTCTCCACTCGCCACTCCTTCTGGATCGTCTATTAATGGTTGCTCCATAACTACTCCACCAACAGGAAGGAAGTTTTGATCTGTTACAAAAATATTCACAGAAGGATTAACATACAGCTCAATCAGCGATCCGTCGGAATTTGCTGGTGCAAAATGTTTTATTGAAGAAAAAACACCACCATAATCTGTCAAAGTTGTTTTGTTATAAAAGGGATCGTTTATAGAAAATGTTGCACTAGTAGTACCGGTTGTAATTACAAAATGGCCACTGTTATTGACCCCAAGTATGTCTGGCTGATGATTTTGTATATCTGTAGTTAACTGGGTGTTTGTTGCAGCCGCGAGTGGATCAAACTCTAAAAGATCGTAATGAAAATTAGGATTTGCTGATCGAGCAAGATGTGATAGTTTTGAAATTGCACCCCAATTGACATATCCATTCTCAATGTAAGACTTTGAATTTGTCTCAAACCAACTATTTAAAGTTCCAGGGTTTAAGTCTGTTCCATCTGGGAGGTGTGTGATTCCATAGTATCTTAATAGCATTACGGATGAAGTTAGCG
Source organism: uncultured Gammaproteobacteria bacterium (assembly GCA_964651815.1). Classification (GTDB taxonomy): domain Bacteria; phylum Patescibacteriota; class Microgenomatia; order Levybacterales; family GWA1-39-11; genus GWA1-39-11. The sequence goes on from CAZYWG010000001.1 coordinate 175,631, forward strand.
CACATCCCCATCTTGAAATATCTGTTGCTTGTGGAGGAGTCAAGGTTGGCGCCCAAAGATTTGCAGAATCATAAAGTTGCCCACCCCAAGCATTATCTGTTTGCTTAAGAAGCGGGACACTAAGATTAACAGAATTACCGTCAATGGTACTAACAACAATATTGTCAAAATGAGTTTCACTTGAAGAATCACCACCTACACCCGCTCTCAATCCTATTGTACCTAAAGGCAAAGGTGATGATAAATATATCTCCCTAACAAGCAAATTATTTATAAAAACCTTTATATCATCAACATTTACAATAATCTTAACATGATAAGTGCTACCATTTTGATAGTTTTGAGGTACGTTCACTAATATCTGGTCTATTGGACCTCCAATTGCGAAATCTCCAGGTGATTGGAAGTGAACTTCGTACAAGGTTAAGGAATTTGGCTCAATTATGTAAGGAAGGTTGTGATCTGTCCCATTTACAAATTTCATATCCAGTTCTATTTCATATTTGTTTAGAGGAGTAGTCCATTCGGATGGTTTAGGGATTATATTACTTGCACAACTAGGTTCGTTTTGAATTTTCATCACAACTTCACCATTCTCTACTACCCATTGAGCACTACATGTAGGTGGAAAATTAAACGGTATCCAGCGAGATGGAAATGAATCATTAGGATAAGAATCAAAATTGTCTTGAAATATCGTTGAGGCAAAAATATGTTTCGTAAAAATCGGCGAAAGAAAAAAACACAGCAAAACTAATAGGGCAAGATATAGTCTTTTCATTTATTAATGTGTATAATCTCAATAATAAGTTATTATTTTAAAGCAATTCAATATCCATTTAGTGCATAGGAATGAGTAAATCTATATCAATAATTTACGTCTACTATAACACCCCACATGAAATATTAGACTCCATTAATTCACTTAGGAGTGCTGCTTCCAATTATGAGGTTATAATTGTCAACAACAAATCAACTAGACCTCTCCCAGAAGAAATAAAGAAAAAAAAACACCTGAAGATAATTGACAACATTGAAAACGTGGGTTTTGGGAAGGCTGCGAATCAGGCAGTTAAACTTGCCCGCGGAACATATGTGATGATTTTAAACCCTGATACTGTATGCTATACAAAATCAATTGATCTTATGGTAGCAAGGATGCAACTAGATAAAACAATTGGGGTATTGGGTCCACAACAAGTTAATAAACAGGGCGAAATTTTACATAGCATTGGTTCTATGCCAATGCTTCCAGATGCAATCTTTGTTTTTTCTTTTTTGAGGAAAATTTGGCCAAAAAATCCATACAAAGAAAAATTTTGGGCAAAAGGAATAGATAGAACTAAAGAGCAAGAGACAGAAACCATAGGTGGTGCGTGTATGCTATTCCCAAAAAAAATATTTGATGCAGTTGGTGGTTTCGACGAAAGATTCTTTATGTATTTTGAGGAGGCAGATATTTGCTTGCGAATAAAAAAACTCGGATACAAAATTTTTTATTATCCCAAAGCAAAAATAATGCACTTAGTTGGTAAGAGTACTTCAGATAAAGATTGGATTAAAAAAACGTTTGAAAAAAGCAGGTACGAATTTTTTAAAAAATATTATCCTTTTCCTACTGCATTACTTAGTGAATTATTTCTTCGGTTATTCTAACTTCATTATTATTGCGCGGAAAATATAGTCTTCTTCATACGCTGTAAAAATTACTAATTGATTGTGTGATTTCAGATTTCCTTTGTAGACTTCTTAAGTCTATATATTCCATGTTTTGCACAAATAGGAAAATTAAATGGTGTAGCATTTATATACTGTATAGTCATGTCTTCCAATCTTAATCCGGGTAAACTTTCAACCAACTTTAACATATCTTTTTTTGTCCTAACGTACTTTCCTTGCTCGAGTATTTTATAATAATGCATAAATTTTGGGTCATTTTTCTCTGGCAATAATGGTTCAACTACAACTAAGATTCCATTTTTAGACAATATTTTAGCAGCAGCGATTGATAATTTAATTGCCATACTGTTATCTATATGATGGATTACACCTGCAAAAAGTATATAATCAAATTTTTTTGTGGTTTTTTTCACAAAATCCCTTAAATCACTTGCAATAAAATTGAAATTGTTTTTTTCCTTAAAGGCATTCTTCGCATATTTTATTGCAGCATTATCTAAATCTATTCCAGTATAGTTAATGTTTTTATTTTTTAAAAAAGCCTTTGCAGTAATACCTGTTGAACAGCCAATTTCTAAAATATTTGTTTGATTTCCATAATAGACTTTACATAATTTCCTTTTATCAACTGCCCCTCCCGCAAAATATTGAAATAAAGTCCATAGGCGCGGGAAATTTGCTTGTGAAAGAAATGGGTTGGAATTTTTTTTTGTTGACATTCTACTTATTTAAAGTATTTCTTATCCAGTCATATCAAAAACTATGATTAAAACTTTGTTTTTAAATTACCCGTTTTTTTTAATTGGTTTTTCTCATAATACAAAAGGACATCACCACAATAGAACATGGAAACAAAAGGAAGTCTCTCAAAAAAAGGTTGCACCGTCTGTAAAAACTGAGCAAATTTTTTGTTACAAAAATATGGAATAATTACACAATAGTTTTGCTTTTTAACGAAAAAACCATTTTTTTTAAACCATTTATTTATCAGTGGAGGAAAGTAAGATTTCTCTTCATGTTCTATGTGATAAGGCGATACTTTTTCAATTACCTTTAGGATTGGGTTATATCCGTTACATTCCAAAACAACTACTTTATCCACAACCTTGGTAACACTTTCAATTGCTTTTTTTGGTTCATAAAGATGATGCAATACGCCTCTTATGATAGCTACGTCAAATTCTCCTTTTTTTATTTTTTTATCGATATCATATATACTTGCTTGGAAAAATTTTATTTTCCTGAGTTTTCCTTTCTTTACCTTCTCCTGAGCAAACTTAATCCCCATTTTTGAATTATCAAATCCTACTATTTTTTTGGGGCTAACTTTTTTTAACAATTCTAAAGTAAATGTTCCATCTCCACACCCAACATCTAATATTTTTTTATTACGCCCGATTTTTAAAAGAATTGTGTTGACAATTTCATCTGTTTGCCTTTTTGTTGCAAGTCTCGCTGAAAGCCGACGAATATCTGTGTATATATACCTTCCTGTTTTTGCAACATCTTTGTTATAAACGCTTATAACCTTTTCTTTTTTTATTCTCATAAATCCCTATTTTTCAATAAGCCAATTTTCAAGTAGTAAGCCGTCTAAACCACTATGCGTAAATGTCCAATACGCAGTTTGCAAAGTCCCACACAGCGGATACCCATGAATATTAAATGAGGTGTTTAATAACCCACCAACACCCGTAATTTTTTTAAATTCCTTCAAAATACTCTCAAGACCCGGATTCCATTCGTTAACAGTTTGAGGTCTTGTTGTTAAATCAAAGGGATGAAGTCCTGCAATAATATCTTTTGCCTGTTCGGTTGTATCAAAAGCCTCAATCATATACGGTGAGAATCTGCTTTTTTTAACATATTTTGGCTGATCCCCCTCTAGAATTGCTGGGGCAAACGGCATCCAGAAATCTCTTTGCTTAATCGCAACATTAATTTTTCTGATTATACTCAGATTTCTTGGGTCGGCTAAAATACTCCTATTTCCAAGAGCTCGGGGACCAAATTCATCTCTTCCAGCAAATCGCGCAATGACTTTTCCATTTTTAAGATATGATGAAACTTCTTTCGCAGACACTTTTCGCGGCTTTTTTTTTAATTTTTTAGATGAAATAAAATCTGTAATTTCTTCTTCGGTATATTGATGGCCATAATAAAGGCTGTCTATTATTGTTTTTTTTGCAGTTAATTTGTTCTTTTCACAATATCTATAATATCCCTCTAAAGCCACTCCTACTGGAGCTCCACCATCTTCTGCTGCTGGATATACAAAAAAACTTTCAACCTCTGGAAGTTCACGAATAAGCTTATTGGTTTTAACATTTAAAAAGGACCCTCCTGCACAAACTATTTTATGAATTTTAGTTTCTTTAATTGCGTTTTTTACCCAATTCACAACTAGTTCTTGAAAATATTCTTGAGTTGCTGCGGCAATGTTGTCAAAACGCTTACCACGAAGCATTTTTTGATAAACCTTTTGCATTTTTTTTAAATAGTGACCAGATATATTTTCAAACTCAAGTGGATTACCTGGATTAATTCGCACAACATTCCTTAAATCATCAATTATACCGGTTGATTTACCGTATGGTGCAAGACCCATTACTTTATATTCGTGTTCCCACCTTTTCATACCAAGATATGCTGTGATTTCAGAATATAGATTATTGCCGATACTGTCATAATAACTTGTCTCAGCTATTCGCTTCATATTAAATTGGCTACCTATACTCACTGTCGCTGAAATACTATCTCCCATTCCATCCAAAGTAAATATCAGGGTTTTTTCACTCCATGGTCTTTGATAAAAAGCACATGCAGCATGGACAATATGATGTTCTATGAACTGAATTGGCTTTCCATACATACCTAGCATTTCTAACTGATTAATGAGCTCTTCTTTTTTTCGAAAGAGATGAAATAATGCAACAGCTGAGTGACTGAGCCATTTTTGGTGAAACCATGGTGAGAAAATTTCCGCGAGCAAATGTACTGTATTTTTTTCTACCTTTACAGGGTTGTCGAGCCTTAGTAAACTTGCAATAGTAATAAGAGTCACGTCTCTAGGAGAAATGCCAGAAATTTCAAACACTTTTTTAATTGCTAATTTTGGAACTCCTGAAAAGTTTTTTTCATTATTCAACCGTTCTTCGTTAATTGCAGCAATAACCTTTCCATCAACAACTAACGCTGCCCCGGCATTATGTCCGTCATGAATACCTAATATTACAATTTTATTCTGTGTCGTTTCCATATTATGCTAGTATTAATTTCTAAATCTAAAATATTGCAAGTGGAAAATGAAAATCCCAAAAAAAGCTTTATTTTTCCTGCTCGCTAATTGCTGAATTATATCACACGTTGCGTTCCTTAGAATAATTCAATAGTGTGATTGTTATGCATTAAATTGGAGAGGTTTAATACTTTGTTAACACCTCTGTCAACCATAAAATTTGGTAAAAAATTATTTAAGTGCTATCCACTAAAATACAATACGTTGACAATTATGCTATGTATGCTAGTATCAAATTTAAATCATGAAAATAAAACCTCCAAATGTATAATTTTTTCAAAAAAAATTGGATTTATTTTTCCACAGGATTCATCCTTCTAATTGCTAATTCGTTACTTTTTATTCTCTCAAAACCGGCTGTTGCAATGGAGCTTTTTTATTATCCTTGGCTAATTGAAAAAGGCCTCCTCATATACAGGGATTTTTACCATGACCACGGTCCATTACTTAGCTATCTTCTTGCTCCTTTAACTTTAGATAAATCATTACTTACACTTAAAATGTTTTATATTTTGGTACAAGACGTTAACCTAGCGCTTGTTTTAATCATAATAAAAAGATTTTCTAAGTTTTCGGGTTTTATTGTTGGAGGGATAGTTTTTATATTGTTAAATTTTATCTTCTCGTACATGTATTTTTGGGACGAGCAGCTAATTGCAACATTTTTTTTGTTAATTTTTTATGTCCTTAGCATTAAAGATTTTCCATTAAAAACAGCAGTCCTTGGCGTTCTGATTGGACTTTTAGCCTTAATAAAGCCTAACGTAGTGATTATCACAATTCCTGTATTTTTTTTATATAAAAGGAAATCTTTCTTATTTTATACAATTTTGGTTTGGTTAATTGCCACGTTATTTTTTTTAGTTCAACATGCGGTTCCTAATATTATTGATAACGTCATTTTATATAACATCTTTTATCAAAACTTCTCCAGAAACAGCTATCCTTATCTCGAAACCCTTAAAAACCTACAATTTTTCCTAAACTTTCTCCTTGTCATTTCCATTTTTGCGGTCTTTAACATAAATAAAAAAAACATTAATGTCAGATTGCTCATTTTCATGTTGGTATCGTTAGTCACAATATACCCAGAGTTGGGCTATATGCGTTTTGTCCCTTTTGGGGGATTTTTTGCTATTTTTATAGCTTATTTATTTACTATTACTAATAAGAAATTATTTTTTCTAGCTGTATTGATTTTATACATGGTTGGTTTTTCTTTACAAATAAAAAGCATAATAAAAACCCATCAACATTTAATATCAGTGACTGAAGGTAGTAGGAACCTGAAGATTGTAAGTTATCTAAAAACAAATAATCTCTATGAGAAAAATTTTTACATCATGAGCAATAATCCCGAAATATATTATATGCTTGACAGGCCGATTCAACTGTACTTTCCCTTAATGTACCCGAATCTTTCAAGCTACTATAAGAACTATCAACAAACATATATTAATGACTTAAACAGAAATAAAACTTACACAGTAATAATTCCACAACCGCTAAGCGTAATTTATGCACAAGCCACTACTCTAATTGCTTTTGTAAAAACAAACTATAAACTTTCTTACAAAGATAAAGATTTTTTAGTTTATACAAAAAGATAAATTGATTAGGTGATAAATTATTCTACCTCATAAATGCGAGTTTTATTGGTGAAACTTTATTTAGCTTCAAATTTACCATATAAATATCTGTAATTAACTAGGAAAAGAATTGCATAAATTATGGCATTTAATTTTAGCGTAATTTCCTTTCTTAAATAGTTGTTTAAGTGTTGTTGCAACCCTAAGCGCTTGCTATAATTGCGGGAATGCAAACTAAAAACGTTTTTGTGACTGGTGGGACCGGATTTATTGGAGCAAACCTTATATACAGGTTGATTGGAAAAGGATTTACCATACATCTTCTCGTAAGAAAAGAAACAAATTTTTGGAGATTAAAAAAAATTCAAAATAAAATTCACACCCATTTTGTCGATCCTTTAGAACTGGGTGCTTTATCATCAACATTGAAAAAAATAAATCCAAATGCAATTTTTAATTTAGCGGCATACGGTGGATCATCATCAGAAACAGATATTCAGGAAACAATTCAAGCGAATATAAATATCACAGCAAATTTGCTGCTCGCTAGTCAAAACATCCCTTATAAAATTTTTGTGAATACCGGGTCGTCTTCAGAATACGGTTTTAAAAAAAATGCAATGAATGAAAATGATGCGCTTTCACCTAGCAGTTTTTACGCAGCAACAAAAGCTGGCGCAACATATTTATGTCAAGTTTTTTCAAAACAATATAAAAAACCAATCGTCACACTTCGTCCCTTCTCTGTTTACGGACCTTACGAGTCAAAAAACCGTTTTATCCCTACAATTGTTCAAAATCTTATCAACAAAAAAGACATAAATGTTACAAAAAGCCCATCACGACGAGATTTTATTTATATTGATGATATAATCGATGCGTATATTAAAACTTATCAACTCGGCAAAAAATTAGGCGGTGAAATTTTCAATCTTGGGACAGGAAAAGAATATTCAAATCAAGAAGTGATAGAACAACTTTTTAAAGTATCAAAGAAAAAAGTTGCGGTAAATCATGGCGCATATGCAGAACGTTCCTGGGACACTCTCCACTGGAAAGCAGATATTTCAAAAGCCAAAAAAGGGCTTGACTGGAAACCTAAATATACACTTGCACAAGGTCTAAAAAAAACGTTTAGATGGTTTTCTGAAAATTCAACTCTGTATGAAAATTAACAGAACATCAAAATCATTTGAAAAATTTATTAAAAAGCTTTCCACCGAGCAAAAAAAATTAAGAATTAGAATCCTTGAAATTTCTAACGCTGCACAAATTAGCCATATTGGTTCTTGTTTTTCTTGTGTAGATATAATTGCAGCGATTTATAAAGTGAAAAAACCGGTAGATAAATTTGTATTGAGCAGCGGGCACGCCGGCGTTGCGTTATATTCGGTCCTTGAAAAAAAAGGGATGATGAAATCTCCCAGTATCGGAAATCTTCACATACACCCTGACAGGAACATCAAAAATGGAATTTACGTCTCAACGGGAAGCCTAGGACAAGGCTTACCAATTGCCGTTGGGTTTGCACTTGCCAATAGAAATGAGAATGTTTATTGTGTGGTTTCTGATGGGGAGTGTTTTGAGGGAAGTATTTGGGAGTCAATAAATATTGCATCAAGTCAAAGACTTGGAAATTTAAAAATAGTCGTTAACGCGAATGGTTTTGGGGCTTATGGGAAAACAGATGTAAACAAACTCGCTCCTAAGTTTATTGCTTTTGGAGCACGTGTTACAACTCTAGACGGACATGATGTCAAAAAAATTTCTAGTGCACTTTCCAAAAAGATAAAAAATAAACCAGTTGTCATTATTGCAAAAACTACTGTTGAGCAACTTCCTTTTTTACAAGGGCAGGATGCACATTATAAAATAATGATAGCAGAAGAATTTAAGCTTGCCCGAGAAATCTTAAAATGAAAGCCAAATTGCAAAAACTTAATATCAAACATCGTCATCCCACAATGAGGGGATGGTTTTCCTATGAACTTTATAATCTTATGTTGAAAGATGACAAAATATGGGTAATAGTTGGTGACTTAGGATATAAAATGTTCGACTTTATAAGAGAGGCTTTCCCCGAGCGATTTATAAATACAGGGTCCGCGGAACAAGCAATGATAGGAATTGCAATAGGTCTTGCACTTCAAGGAAAGAAGCCTTTTGTTTATTCAATTACGCCATTTCTTCTCTATCGTCCATTTGAAACGATAAGAAACTATATTAATCAGGAAAAAATCCCAGTCCGTTTAATTGGCGCCGGACGAGATCGTGATTATCTACATGATGGGTTTTCTCATTGGGCAGAAGAGGATAAAAAAATAATGAAGATTTTTGGAAATATAAATTCTTTATGGCCAAGCAAAAACGAGGATATTCCATCACACGTTAAAAAAATGGTAAATACTAATAAACCATGGTACATTAACCTTAAGAAATAGATATGAAGAAAAAAATTTCAGCAATCATTGCATGTTATAAAGACGGAGAAGCAATTCCTGTGATGTATAAAAGACTTTCCGAAACTTTCAAGGCATTGAAAATTGATTATGAAATAATTTTTGTAAACGATGGCAGTCCTGATAATTCAGAGGAGGTAATAAGTAAAATCGTTGCAAAAGATGGACACGTTATAGGAATTAACCACTCAAGAAATTTCAGCTCCCAAATGGCATTTACAAGCGGAATGGATATCTCAACGGGCGACGCAATTGTTTTTCTGGACGGAGACTTGCAAGACCCTCCTGAGATAATAAAAGACTTCTATAAAAAATGGATTGAAGGATATGATGTCGTTTATGGTATCAGAGCAAAACGCGAAGCACCAATGTGGATGGCTCTTTCTTATAAATTATTTTATAGAATTTTTAATAAAATGTCCTACATAAAAATGCCATTGGACGCTGGAGACTTTTCACTTATTGATAGGAGAGTGGTTGAAGTTTTAAAACAGTTTCCTGAAAGAGATAGGTTTCTACGGGGTCTTCGCGCTTGGGTAGGCTTTAAGCAAACTGGAATAAAATACGTAAGACCGGAAAGAATGTTTGGAAAAACAACAAATAATCTGTTCAAAAACATCAATTGGGCATTTAAAGGTATATTTTCTTTTTCGTATGTACCTTTGCAAATTATGACACTTATTTCTTTCTCAATATTTGTTTTGGCAATTATTGGAATTATTTTCCAAATTATTATCCGTCTTTTTTTCAACGTAACCCCGCAAGGAACCACTACTGTTTTAATCGTCATATTATTTTTAGGTGCATTGCAACTTCTTGGCATAAGTATTCTTGGACAATATATGGGGAAAATTTTTGAGGAAGTAAAATTACGTCCAAAATATATTGTAAAAAGTATTATTAAACATTCCAACCCTCGTAGAAAATAATGATGAAAGATGGACATCTCATAACTACTCATTGTGCCATCTGTGGTTTTGCCGAAAAAAAAGAAGAACTTTACACCACAACTTTTGATACTAAAAAAATAAATAGTAAAACTTTTTCTGCCCGCCGTACTCCAGACCGCATGCATTACAGATTTGTCAGGTGTAAGAAATGTGGCCTAATTTTCTCAGATCCTATTCTCCCAGAAAAAAAGCTTAATGAACTTTATAAAAAAAGTGGCTTTACATATAGTCAGGAATCAAAATACCTTAAGAACACATACGGCTATTATTTATCGAAAATAATTCCCAAAAAAGGAAAAGTTAAACTTCTTGATATTGGATGTGGCGACGGATTTTTTATGGAAGAAGCAAAAAATCTTGGGGCTACTGACATTTTTGGTATTGAACCGGGTGCGCCATCTGTAAAACATGCACCTCAAAATATCCAAGGTAACATTAAAGTTGATATTCTTAGAAAAGGATTATTTAAACCCGGAACATTTGATATTATTACTTGTTTTCAAACCCTTGACCATATCCCTGATCCAAATGAGTTCCTAAAAATAACAAGAAATCTTCTAAAAAAGGGTGGCAAGGCACTATTTATACAACATAATACTGATGGACTTTCCGTAAAAGTCCTGCATGAAAAATCCCCGATATTTGACGTTGAGCACATTTATTTATTCAACAAAAAAACACTCAAAAAGATTTTTGAAAAAAATGGTTTTAAGGTCAAAGGCGTATTCGATGTTAAAAACTGTTATCCAATATCATACTGGACACGTATGCTCCCTTTTTCAAGAGGGTTTAAAAAAATAATTCTGCCATTTCTTGACATAACAAAAATAGGTCTTATACCAATAACGATAGGTGCCGGTAATTTAGGAATAATCGCGGAAAAAATCTAATACTTATATTATGAATGTACCTTGTTATTATATTATCTGTCTTTCAATCTGTAAACAAATTTTAACCCAGACCAAATATCATCAATTGCCGCAACCTTTACATCAACTAACCCATTTTCAAGTCCTTCTTCCCGAATAATATTTTCATTCAGATCTGTTTTAACGCCAGACATTTTTTTGGGCCATGAAATCCAAAGTGTTCCATCTTTGTTTAAGTGATTGCGAACACTCTCGAAAAATTTTTTAAGCTCCTCCTTACTTTTTGAGAAAAAGTGAACGTAATCAAATTCCCCTTCCAATTTTCCCTTAGTTTGAAGATTAACACCGAGCGCTTGACGAAATGTTTGTGGTTCATTGATAAAAATTATCTTATAATCCGGTTTTATTCCTAATTTTTTAATCAATGGCGTTCCTGAATACCCAACCATATTTTGTAGTTTATCATAATTGCCCTACTTGAATTAAATCTCCTTTGCTATACTAAATAAATGGAATGGGAATCTTGGCAATACAAAAATTTAACAATATTATTTTTCTCATTTCTTCTGTCTCTCGCGCTCGGAAGTTTTAAACCGTTCCACGAATTCCTTTTTACTGCCGGGTATTGGTCCGCATTTCTAGCCGGAGTAATTTTTGTTTTTACTTTTAGTGCCCCGATTGCTGCCGTTATACTTTTGATTCTTGCCGAAAAACTTCCTATTTTCCTTGTGTTAGTTGCTGCCAGTTTTGGCGCAATACTCTCCGACTTTACAATCTTCCGTTTGTTCAAAGATGGTCTTGCTGAAGAAATCGAACCACTTTATGAAAATCTAGGCAAAAATCATTTTAAACATATATTGCGAACCAAACATTTTAGGAGACTTCTCCCTGTAATTGGCGCGATAATTATTTTGACTCCTCTTCCTGACGATGTGGGAATAAATCTTATGGGAATTCACAAACTAAAAAACCAACAGTTTTTGGTTTTGTCAGCGCTTGTTAACGTTGTTGGAATAATTTTTATTCTTCTCCTATCTTTTGTGATCAAACCCTAAATATGCTGTTTAGCAACAATAAATTTTGGTATGGATTTATTATTTTTATAGCATTAAACATTTTTTTATACGTTTTTATTTTTAAGTTTAACAAAATCCCTTTTGATTCATTTGATTACACGTATAATTCCCACCACTATCTTAGAGACAACAGGATAGATAAAGGCCCCTTTAATTTTTTGCGTTCTTTAGGGCAGTATGACGCACAATGGTATCTAAAAATTGCAAATGATTCTTATCCTACGCTTCCAAAAAATATTGATATGAATAATAAAAAAGTTATGGATGGCCTAACTTTTGCTTTTTTCCCTTTTTATCCTCTGGCAATTCGAACAATAAATTACGCTTTTAAAAATGTAGAACTTAGTGCCTTTGTTCTTTCTAATTTGCTATTACTTCTCGACTTTATCAGTCTTTTTTTTGTTGTTTCAAAATTATATAAGATAGATATAGCATTAAAAACTATTTTTCTTCTCTTTCTTTTCCCATTTTCTATTTTCTTTAGAAGTTATTTTACAGAAAGCCTACTGCTTCTAGAGCTTGTTTGGTTTTCCCATTTTTTAATAAATAGAAAGTGGATTTTTTCGTCCATTATTTTAGGCCTTATGATAGTTACTCGGGGAGCAGGAATATTTATCCTCCCTGTATTTTTCTATTTTCTATACAAAAATACCAAAACCAGAAATTTAAATCTGCAGTCTTTCTTTTGGATTATCTTATTTTCTCTCACACCTTTGTTTTTATGGCTTTCTTATTGTTATTTACAGACCGGAAACGCTCTATATTTTTTGTCCATAAGAAGCGTATGGTTTTCTGATCCCGTTCCAATATTACATAACTTTCTTATGATTTTTCTATTTTGGAAATTACCGCTTCACAATTTTCATACTTCACAAATAGATGTAACAACAATAATAGTTTTACTCGCTCTTTTGATTAAAAGTAAAAAAATGATTAAACCGGAATTATGGCTGATAAGTTTTGCGCTTTGGTTAGGCCCGCTTCTCACAACTGATACTATGTCTTTCACCCGATACCAAATAATATCGTTTCCTATATTTATATATCTAGCTCAAATTTTAGTAGGCTATAAATACTGGGCTTTGACAATAATTTTCTTTTTAGGTTTACTTTTTACTTCTCTTCTTTTTGTAAATTGGTACTGGCTCGGGTAACGCTTTACTTTGGTAAAAAATACTTAGCATCACAGATAAAAGAAAGCTGATGATACCAAAAGTTGAAAACAATCTAATAAGATTCCTAAAAGGCGCATAAATTATAAAACCAAATGGGTCAATAATTGCAATAAATCCTACAATAAAAATTACATACCACCAAAATGGTATATAGAAATTCTTTTCCAAATTCTTAACCATTATCAATAACGGGAGTAGCAATATCGCTATGTTCCAATCAAAAGTTACGGGAAAAGCAAGTAGCGCAGTTGTTAACATTACTCCTTCTATTAACAAATCATCTTTTAAAAACCGTCTGTAACGATATATAAAAATCAAAACTATAATAACAACAATTAATGACATTGTGTATCCCAATATATATGTAATATTACTTGGGAGTTGTAATAAAAGAGGATTGATTTTCAGGGGGATTCCATGAGCCTCAAAAGTGGAGCCAACAAAAAGTTTTGCAAATAAACCACTTAAAGAAGTATTACTGATATTTGAAATCCAAGCATTTTCATATATCCTCACAGGGCCGAGGTATGTTTTGTAGGTTTTTGGTCCGAACAAAACGAGCGTTGTCACAACGCCAACAATGCAAGTAAAGATTGCTGAAATAAAAATTTTTTTCTTTCCTAAAATATAAATTCCAATTATTAAAACCGCGGGCCAAATTTTTATTAGGGCTGCAACACCCAGCAACAATCCGGACAATAAATCATTATTCTTTTTTCTCGCAATCCATGATGAGACTAGTAAAAATAGGAGTATTTGATTTAAATTATGGAAAACGCTTGATGTAAAAAGTGGCGACCATAAAATACTCAGAGATAAAAAAACTGATAAATTTTTAATAGAAAACATTTTTAATGTCTGTAAAATTCCAATCCCTGCTGCAATATAAAAAGATAAAGAAATAACAGACCATATAAGACTCGCGTCTTCCAAAGAAAACATCTCAAATGGATAAAAAAATAAGACTGAAAAAGGTGGATGAGCATCATATTTTAATTTGGGACATGAAATACGTGAATATATTGATTTATGGTTTACAAAGTTTTTAACAGCGGAATAATCCTGACAAAAGTCGCCACTGATAACACTCAATTGAACGCTTATCCTGAAAAGAACAAGAAAACTTATGAGTGATAAAAAAATCCAAACAAATCGAGTCACAGAAGTAGTATATATTATTGCGCGTTTGGTGCGGACCGTCGCAGACGATGTTCGAACTTTTTGTGCACAAAATCAATGCGTCTTCCCGTTATATTCTTAACCTCAACCTCGGTTGACATTCATTGATAATTCATAAATACTGAATTAGTGGAAAACAATCAACTATCCCAAACTTCACAAGTTCCACCTGTTCAACCGGTTTTCCAAACTAAATCTCCCGGTCAATTAAAGTCTACTTTCCATATTCCTAAATTAATTATGTTTGGGATTATTTTGCTGATTCTTATTTTGATTGTCCCGGTTAGTATATATGTTTTAAAAGTATTTGAAGCAATTCCTAAAGCAAACTGGAAAACATACACAAATAATATTTATCACTATTCATTTCGATATCCTTCAGGGGACACCGTTGAAGAAACTGTACCGGATCGTTTTGGTAGCTCGGTAACAATATCAGACAGCGAAGGGATAATTAATGTTGATGTGAATCCTATTAACTTACCTGATTTCCATAAAATTTCTGGAGATTCAGTAAATAAAAGATCATTCAACGGGATATCATGGTACATACACACAACTCAAGGTACTGACTGCTCCCATGGATGTTTAAGTAGTCTTCCTTCAACTGTAACTTATCAAACTGAAAAAGATGGCGATGCCTATACTTTCAGCTATGATTATTATGGAAATAAACCACTGCTATATGATGCTATTTTTTCAACCTTCAAATTTACAGACCAAACAAAGACAGCAATAAGTCTGACCCAAGAACTTAATAATTTCCCCATATATCCTGCTGCTATATATACTTCAAAATCTATCAATGGATCTTGTCTCCAGCAAACACTAGGTCCAAATGAATGCATTAAGGGATATACGGTATATAAATTCGGATTTCATGAAAATGAAGAAACAGTAATGAATTGGTATAACGGAAAGGAGTTCCCAACCGGATGGAGCTGTATGGTATTTGGTGCAAAGAATACTCACACTTATAAGAATATATCTGAAGAATATTCTCCTTCAGGACATTTTACTCCTTACGTATATTCGTACTTGGATAGTTTATGTTCTAACAATAATTTACGCTATAAATTGAGGATATCCTCAGATCAAACTATCTTTGTCGGAATACCTGATTGACCCTTCATTTCGTAAACGGGGGGAGGACCAACTTCTTTGGCCTTGCCAAACTAAGCCTTGGCGAAGTTGTGCGGAGAGGGCGAGATTCGAACTCGCGGTGACGTTGCCGCCACAAAGGTTTTCAAGACCTTCGCACTAGACCACTATGCGACCTCTCCACTGAAAAGTAGGCAAAAAATTAACTTATCTACTTTTCAGTGCGGAGGAGACAGGATTCGAACCTGCGAGAGCCTTACGGCTCAGGGATTTAGCAAACCCCCTCAGTGGGCCACTGTGACACTCCTCCAAAATCAGGATGCGTCTTAAACGCTCCTCCAAAAATTAGTATCTAATTATATCAGGCAGAGCCGTAATTTAAAACAGAACGAAATCTTAATTTGTTATTTGTTTGTTAAGGCTTTATGAGCCTATTTTGGTTGCCGAAAAAGCTATCCTATGCTATGATTTAAGCATGACAAACGCAGTTGCTGAAACTGAAATGAGTTCTGTGAATCCGCCCGAAAGTAAGCCAGTTACTCTTTTACCAGAAGTTACTGGGAGTGGCGTAAAAGCTATTCAACCGGATAAGCATATGAATGAAATTATAGATGCACATCCGGAAGAATCTGTAATGCCCGCCGCCCAATCTGTCCCAACACCAACAGCTTTAAGCGAAACGCTTATGGTTCCCATAACTCAAACTACTGAAGTGTTATCTCCGGATAGAAAAAGTGACGCTACACAAACTTCAAGATACGCAAAATTTGTAAATATGTTAAATAAAATAAGATCTGGAATTAGAGCTGGAAAAGGAGGACAAAATGGGATTAGATAATTTCACTCAGGTATTTATAAATGTACTTTTCGCGTTTTTACTCGCTTTTGTCCTTGCGTCAATTGTCATTGGGTGTTTAGCGGGGATTGTTCTTGCAGTGGGTTTTTGGAATAAAAGTAAAAAAAGGCACGAACGCGCACTTGATACAACTCTTCTTGAAGTATCTCTTCCACGCGAAAATGAAATTAAGATTGACGCGGCAGAACAACTTTTCTCAAGCGTTATTTCTATCAAAGGTACAAAAGGAATATTTTCTTTTCTTAAAAACGCTGATAGCATTTCGTTTGAAATAGTCGCGCGTCCTCAAGACATTAGATTTTATGTTGGAGTACCAAATAAACTTCGTGACATGGTTGAAAAACAAATCCACGGAAGTTATCCTGACGCGCAAATTCTTCAAGTTGAGGACTACAATTTGTTTGAAACCCCGGGACACGTTGCGTATTCGTCGCTCAAACTTAAAAAATCAAATTATTTACCCATAAAAACCTATAAGGATTTGCCTATTGATCCTCTATCGTCAATTACTAGCACGATAGCTAAAATGACAGAGGGTGAAGGCGCTTCAATTCAGATTCTAGTGACTCCTTGTGGTGATTCCTGGAAAAAGGCAGGACGCGAATATATTACAACTACCAAAAAACGCGAGGCAAATCCAGAGACTGCTAAGTATTCCGTTGACCAAAAAGAACTTGAATCAATTGAACAAAAAATAACAAAGCCGGGTTTTGCAGTATTTGTAAGACTTCTGGTTGTCTCCTCAACCAAAGAATCATCGGAAGCGCATCTTACAAATATTAAAGGTTCTTTTTCACAATTTGAGTCTTCATACAACGCGTTTGAGGAAGAAAAAAACAGGTTTTTTAAAGGAATGGCAATTGTTGATTTTATTTACCGCCAACTACCCCTTATGCCAAAAGTTTTGGGAATTCTAAATACAGAAGAGCTTGCAACAATTTTTCATTTTCCAAACAAAACGGTTGAGACGCCGGGGATTCATTTTCTTGGGGCTCGCGTCGCACCTGCTCCTGCAAACATTCCAACCAGCGGGCTTTATCTTGGGAAAAGTATTTACCGTGGACAGATTCGGGAAGTATACATGAACGATGATGACCGGAGACGCCACATGTATATAATAGGTAAGACAGGCGTGGGAAAATCAGAATTTTTGAAGGATATGATTCTTCAAGACATTCGCAACGGCAAAGGGCTCTGCTTCATTGATCCTCATGATACAATAGACATGATCTTGCCGCTTATCCCACCGGAACGTGCTGAAGATGTTATCCTGTTTGACCCTTCAGATACGGAACGCCCAATGGGTGTAAATTTCTTAGACGCCCAAACAGAAGAACAAAAAGATCTTATCTGTTCTTCAATCATTGGGCTCATGTACAAACTTTACGACCCTAATAAAACAGGTATCATTGGCCCGCGTTTTGAACACGCAATTCGTAACGCAATGCTGACTGTCATGACTGAAAAGGGTAACACATTTGTAGAAGTAGTACGCGTTTTAACAGATGCTTCTTTTGTCCAAGAATTGCTTCCAAAAATTCAGGACCCTATGGTTAGGCGCTACTGGACTGACCAAATTGCACAAACGTCAGACTTTCATAAGTCGGAAGTTCTAGATTATATAGTTTCAAAGTTTGGCCGATTCGTCACAAACAGGATGATCAGAAATATTATTGGGCAAAGCGAATCAGGATTTAACTTCCGGCACGCGATGGATGAAGGGAAAATATTATTAATTTCTTTGGCAAAAGGGAAAATTGGAGAAGATAACGCAGCCTTTTTAGGACTTATTCTTGTTCCAAGAATTTTAGCCGCTGCAATGAGTAGACAAGATATTCCACAAGACCAAAGAAAAGATTTCTATCTTTATGTTGATGAGTTCCAAAACTTTGCAACTCCTGACTTTGGACAAATTTTGTCAGAAGC
>CAZYWG010000002.1:0-170875 GCA_964651815.1 uncultured Gammaproteobacteria bacterium
ATTTGTCTGGCGTTAGCAAGATCTTTTTCTTGACGCTTTGAACGATGAGGTTTACTTCCCAATTCTTGGATATCAGATCTTGCATCCTGTACTTTCGGCCCACCTACAATAAACTCTCTTAGCATGAAGGTGATTATACATGATGGTAATTAAATAATAAAATGGATTAAGATACCATTTCTAGAGTGGGAGTTTATTGAACGATATAAAAAAGAGCCTGAGCAAGGCTGTGACCCGTAGCAGAGTCGAACTGCTCTTCTTGGGATGAGAACCCAATTTCCTAACCGATAGAAGAACGGGCCATAAGGAATAGTGTATTTTACCTTAAAAACAGGTTCCAACTCAAGCCATTAGGACTAAGCGCATCAAACGCAATCTTATTTGTCTTCTGGATTTAAACCCTATAGTTTGATTGACTTTTTTTGCCAAAACTGTTATAATACTTATCACTCGCAGAATTGAATTAACAATAAATAATTTTCTGCTTAATTTTGAAATTTTGTCTTCAAACTAAACTAATAAATTCGGCAGGTAAATTATTTAATTTTCTTTCCGAGACAAAAAATATATGCCAAATTTAAAAAATTATCTGGATCAACCTTGTGAACGTTGCGGGAGCAAAAGACGCGTCTCCAAAATGAAGAATGAGAAGCTTATCACAATCTCCGGGACAACTATTATTCAAGTTTCGCAAACTACATGCTCTAATAAAGTGTGCCAAGCATTATTTGATAAAAACCGAGAAGAAGAATTGGTTAAAATTAATGCCAGGAAGCTATTAAAAGAGGAGCAAGATAAAACCCGTAAAGATAACATTGCCAACTCAATAGCAATAAGAAAGAAAGCCGAAAGCAAGCTTAATTAGAACCTCCCAATATACATCCACATTGCTTACTTATTCGATTAACGTTTGGAAATCTTCTGGTATAATTCTTGTGTGAGTAAAAAAAGAATTGCAATGATCTCCTACCACACGTGTCCACTAGCCTCTGAA
This sequence comes from uncultured Gammaproteobacteria bacterium, assembly GCA_964651815.1. Classification (GTDB taxonomy): domain Bacteria; phylum Patescibacteriota; class Microgenomatia; order Levybacterales; family GWA1-39-11; genus GWA1-39-11. The sequence goes on from CAZYWG010000002.1 coordinate 995, forward strand.
GAAGGTAAAGAAACGGGTGGAATGAATGTCTATGTACTCGAACTTGCAAAAGAGCTTGCGAGTATGGGCCACAAAGTTGATATTTTTACGCGGTCGCAAGACGTTCACAACAAAGTCGTTGTCCAAATTACAGAAAATCTTAGGCTCATGCACCTGCCGGCCGGACCTCAAAAACCCTTGTCCAAAAACAACATCCTCCCATACATTGACCAATTTGTTGGGGAATTCAAAAAATTCGTTGAAGAGGAAAAAATAGAATATGATGTTTTGCATTGCCATTATTATTTGTCTGGTCTGGTGGGGTTAAAAATAAAAGAGAGCACGAATTTGCCAATAGTTATGTCTTTTCATACACTCGCTCTCATGAAAAATCTGGTAGCAAGAAGCGAAGCGGAAAAAGAAGATAAGTCAAGAATCCAAGCAGAATTTCAACTTGTAAAAGCAGCCGATCATCTTATTGCTTCAAGTGAAGCCGAGTCTGCCTACATAAATTATCTTTATGAATGTCCAACAAATAAAATTACAGTAATTCCGCCGGGAGTAAACAGAAAGCATTTTTATCCAATTGATAAAGACGTTGCAAAAGAAAAAATTGGCGTTGAGACTAGCGAAAAAATTGTTCTTTTTGTTGGACGAATTGAGCCTCTGAAAGGAATAGACTCTCTAATTTATGCAATGAAAATTATAACTACTCAGTGCCCAAATCTTTCAGTCCGTCTTATCATTGTAGGCGGTGATGTTTCTCAAAAAATATCACTTTGGAAAAAAGAGCTGCAAACGCTAGAAGCGCTTAGATCAATACTTAATATTCCAAATATAGTCAGGTTTGTGGGACAAAGAAAACAAGAAGAATTACGCTATTATTACAATAGCGCAGAAGTTGTGGTTATGCCTTCACATTATGAATCATTTGGCATGACGGCACTGGAAGCAATGTCTTGTGGAATTCCTGTTATTGCATCTAATATCACGGGGGTTGCGAATATTATTGATGAAAAACATGATTTTCTAATAACTTCAGTTAATAACCCCCTACTTTTGGCCGCCCAAATTGAATACCTTTTGACCAATGAAAAACTACATGCCAAAGTGAGCCAAGAGGTCCTTCAAAACGTTACTGATTTCACATGGACAAAAACTGCTGAAAAAACATTAGGCATATATAATTCTTTAACACAAAATGGATAAGACTTATTATATTTTTAGACACGGACTCGCTGTAAAAGCGGGAGAAGAATACGGGGAAAATAATATGACTACTCCTCTACTTCCAAAAGGTGTTAATTCCACAAAAAAAATGGCCGAGTATTTTTTAAAAAATGTGTCGGAGAGCATAAATTTCTCTTCCGCCTGGCTCAGATGCCAACAAACCTCAAAAATCATAGCGGGCGCAACAGGCAAACAATTTACTACAGATACGAGGCTCAATGAATACTACATGGAAGAATTTAATTCTGTTTGTTTGAGGGTTGAATCATTTCTAAAAAATATAACTTCAATGAATGACTCAAGATTTCTTATTTGTACCCATGGATCCATTATTTCAGCGCTAAAATATCTAATTACTACGGGGAAATTTGATGAAAATAATTTGTTTGACTACCCACTCCCTGGAGAACTCCTGATCATAAAAAATAACAAGGTTGAAAAAGTCTTAAGCTTTAATTAAAATCCTAAGCAGCTTTTGGTATATCTGCAACATCCCACATTTCATCCGGTTCTGCATATTTAATGTCTGCGCTTGTTGCATACCACGGAATTTTTTCTTCTCTTTGATTGACTGTACCATCCGGTTGTTTTTCTATAACCATGATAGGTTTACCGTGATTTACATGGTCCATAACAGTCATTACTTGACGGTTATAAAGTGTGCCATGTGCCTCAACGGCGCTAGCAAGTGCATGCTTATGTTCTGCTTTTGATAAAAGCGTTGATTTTGCAGTAGATATATCAGAGGGGCTACCAAAATAACGAACAATCATAGCATCGTGTCCCGTCCCATTATGTCCGTCTGCAATAGAGGCGGCGGCCATAACTGTATCCATTCTGTAAGGTTCAACTCTACCCCGTGATCCTGGTCCTGGTTCCCTTGTTATCAATTTAACGTTACTAGGGTTTATAACACCATGGGATGCTTCATGTTCTGAAACTTCGCCGGGTTTTTTATATTCAATATTAGATGAATAGAAAACATTTATTTCTACCCCTCCATGAGATTTGAAACGTTCACCAAATCCAACAATTGCCTGACTTTCTTTTCCCATAACGCTTATATTTTACACCCGAGGTCAATTAATTCAAAAGGTGTGGATTTGATTCAGGGGAAATTTTATCCTATAATTCCAAAAATGACTAGACCACTTGAGGGAAATGACGGCTCTGCTTTTGCACGAGATTTTATTTCCCACCTGAATAGAGCACAACCACCCCAAATTTTTCCTCCAGAAATTGAACGAAACCCTGAGTTTGACCACTGGGCCTGGGGAAGACTTGCGAGACTACTTGCTGAAGGCCCCACAGACGAGGTTCGTGAAGCTATGGGTCCAAATGGTACTTTCAGAGTTCTGGACGGGGCTTCTTCAACTCCTTGGAATAGAGAAGTCATGCGCGGCCAATTTAGGTCAAATGTCTGCCTACCCAGAACAAACGCTACAATTATGTCTTTTGAAACGGATTTTAAACAAAGAGCTGATAATTTACCGTTCAGAAATATGAATCAGGATAAAATGAATCAGGTTAGGAACAAAATTTTAAAAAAGGGAAATTTTGCTCGGAGTTTTGTTGAATCTGCCGTCTTTGATGTACTGTTTGAGCCATACAACGAAAATGTTGACACAAACGATTTAGATTCGTTAGCGAATTATTTTCTTAAAAGATTTACGTCTTCCCCAACCCGGACATATTATGAGGTAATAGAAAACGCAACAAAACCAAAACTCAAGCCCAGGGAAGCAAAAGAACCGGGAAGTTGGACAAGTCTTGTTCCGGCAACTCAATGGCTTTCATTGCAAAGTGTAATTGAAAAGGAAACTGGACTAATGCCCGAGGAAATAGATACTATTTTACAATCTATGGCAGGGCATTTTGCAAAACAACTTACCGGCAATATTCCTAATGTCCAATTCCTAAGCATGGATTTAGCAGATACCATAACTTTTGCAAAACATGCACATAATAATTTCCCGTCAAAAACTATTGATACGCAATTTTTCAAAAATGCTCTAGACCCTGAAAGGCATATTGTAGGGGACATTTCTGATTTAAGCATTTTTAACGACGGAGATATATCTGTTATGACCATTTTTGATGCTTTCCCCTTTTATAAAAAACACTTTCCATTTAATAATGGCGTTCAAATAATTAGCGAAGCATCGAGAGCAATTCATAAAGGAGGAAAACTTATTGTTTTTCCATGGAACATCCAAGGCTCGGGTTTTGAAGAGCAAGAAGATCTAGGAGATTTAGAGTCTTTTATGGACATGGTGGGCTTTGAGGTCACCATTGAACAGAGGGATAAAGTAGAACTTGTAAAAGGAATGAGAGAAAGAGAACTTGAGATTGTGGGGCGCTCCCCTATTTTCCATGAACCCGGGGATACACTTTCTCTTCTTGTTGCAACAAAAAGAGCAGCATAATATGTCAAAAGAGCGCGCCTGGATCACTCAACAAAGACCCGAGATAAAACAGTTGGGGGAACGTACTCATTTGGATCTTGACCGTCCGCTTGATCTAACGGCGGAACAAAAACTCCTCAGATTCATAAGGGGAGACCCAAACATTACAGGCAAATCTTACGCCTGGAACAGAACGGCCATGACCGTTGCCGGAGATGAAATCATTGGTGCATATGAAAATACGAGAGGCCCGTTCGTTGCTCTAGATCTTTGCAGCGCCTTTCCTTTGTGGCCACAGACGATTCGCGAGATGTATAGAGAAAGATGCTTTATTGAAGGTACAAGAATTGCTGAAGATGCAATCCTTGAAACAGTAAGCTCTTCAGGACTTTCCGACAGATTCAGGGCGTCAGTTCTGGATCTCTTTTCAGAGCCTGACGGAGCGCCAAGACGCTTGGTTCACCATATGTCCGGGTTAACTCTTAGCGGAATCATAAATTCTGAGGAGGATAGACGAGACGGGGATGAAAGAGCGATAAAAGAAGCATTCCTCTATGGATTCAGTGAACTACTTATGATAGGAACCAATGTTATTACTCGTAAAACCCGTAGCGAATGGGCATTTATGCAGAAAATGATGCAAGAATTTAAAACAATGTATACAATTGAGGAATTTTTAGAACCGTTAGCAGACAGGGAAACCCGAGAAGCATTTATGGAAGACCTAGCAGGAACACTCGCCAGAAAGTGTCTGCCTAAAATTGAGGGCATAAATGTTTTAAGCATGGACATGAGGGATCCTGATGAAATATTGGCAGACGCAAAAAAAAGCTTTCCGGAGGATCTCCAATATACAAAGTTCTATGGACACGCGGAGCAGCTCAGGGGTCATATTCAAGCAGATGCTTTTTCCATACCCCTTCTTAACAATTCTGTCTCGTTGATCACAAGTATTGAAGGCTACCCTGTTGACTTTGGGGGTTTTCCCCTTCAAGACCGAGAGTTTGGACATTTGAAATTAGCCCAAAGTGTAATGGATAAATTAAAACCAGGTGGAAGAGCCGTATTTTTCCCATGGATGACGGTTGAGAATACCAGAGAAGATATTCATATACTCAAAGAGGTCAGGGATTTTTGGAACATACGAGGTATGCAAACGAGATTAAAGTACTTTGACCGGGATTATCTTGAAGAAAGGATGGGGGACCGTGAAAGAATGTTGATGTATGTATCCCCGATTTTTGATAGGGCAAGACCAATCTCGCGCTACTCTGCGCTGGTTCTTGAGAAACCAAAAGTTTAAACTTTTCCGGCTACATCCCACGCGGTTATCATTCCAAGAAGCTTTTCTTCTTTTTTTCCGTGCTCGGTTATATAAACAACAGCAATTCTTTTTCTTGCTTTTAAGCCTTCCTGAAATAATAGCTCTACGTCCGAAAGCAATGTGTCGCGTGAAACGAATTCAAAATATTCACTTTTGTGTTTATCTATTCCAATAAAATCGGCAAATTCTGAAATTTTAGTATCTTTTAGAATAATTGCGTCTTTTTTGTTTACAAGATATGCAAGGATACTATTTTCTGAAAATACACCAACTAAGTTGTCTTGATCCATAACTGGCACATGAGTGTATGTTTTCTCATCCATTTCATCCATAACGTCAATTGCGTTTGCGTTGAGTGTTGTTTTGTAAATAGAGCTTGCTTTAATGGCTATATCTAGAGCTTTTTTAGGATGCAAAACCGCATCTCTTATTTCTTCATATTTCTTGAGAATATAATTGTGAGGTATAAGTAACGGATCCGCTTTTCCTGGATAGGGATTATGGATAAGCATATTCCTGAGTTCTGAGAAAAGCTTGAGATCTTTATAGTTATCAGAAAACATTCTATTCTTATCAGACATTTGCCTGAGTAAGGATGAATGATCATTGTATTCTGCCGCTCGCAAGTGCTTTCTCATATAGTGATCTATTTCGTTATATACGGATATGAATTTGGTTGTATTGTCTGATTTAACCATGAAGGTATTATACTACAAGATAGCAAATTAGCTTATTTTGCTAATTATAAAATCTAATCTATCTTCACGTTTCGTAACCGGGACTTTTATTATTTCTTGTTTTAATTCAGAGTATCGCCTGTAAATTGAATCAGAAATCATTTGTGCTTCTTCTACTGTTTCATTACGAACACCGTCTGCGATCATGGGCAGACGTTCAAGGAAAAAAACTTTTTTATAATTGGCGAGACTATAAGCTTTTTTGAAAAAACTGGGAATATTTAGTTTTAAAAAATCGTAATATGCTGCGGCATCTGGGATAGCACGGTCAAGAAAAATTTGTTCATCTGGGTTAAGTGAATTTTCCAGTTGCACCTGGAGCTTTGCAATTGCGTCTTGCCACGCCTGTTGATTTCCCCTAATTTCATCGATTGTTAAACCAAGAGCAGCCTGGGAATCAAAATACTTCCTTGCGCTTTCTTCTGTAGTCTTAAAACCTTTAGACTTGAGGAGATCTATTGTAGTAGTTTTCCCGGAGCTTGGTCCGCCCGTAATTACAAACCAGTTATTCATTATGCCACATGAAACTTATTTGCTTCATAAACTTGTGAAGGGGCAAATTTGCCAATTAATTCAAGCTCGCCTTTCAGAATTTCTTTCATTGCTTGCCTTGCTTCATGCGTTGGAAGGGCTGCAATTAATTCCAATGCCGGATCTATCATGCCTCTTACAGTTCCTACATCATTTTCTGTTCCCAAAAGGTGCACTGCCATCCTTTGGGCAGTTTCAAAATCAACTGTCCCTACATTAAATGCAATTTCCGCTGATCTGGCAATACCCTGAGCTTTATCAATAAATCTTGCCATTTCAACATTAATATCAATTGGTGCTCCTTTTATCCTATTTTTGGCATAATTAACGTAATAATTATAATCCTCTGATACGTCACGTCTAAATATAGGGTCTGGAATCATTGATAAAATTGCTATTCTTGCTGCTTTAGGCTCTAGCCTTTTTCTAGCCTCATCCTTTCTTGTTCTTTTAACAGGCCTTACATCCCCAACTTTATCGGCTAATTCTCCACAGTCATGTGATGTTGTAAATATGTGCACCATATCCCAATTGATTCCAGCTATTTCAAGTGCAGGATAATGCGCTTTATATTCACTCGCCATATCCAGCGACTCAATATAATGATCGAGGTCCGTTTCGCTGTGCTCTGGATGCGCAGCCAAAAATCCCTCTTCTCTTATTAATTCCATACGCTGGACACGGCTTAATTCCCTTTCATACCACTGTTGATTAAAGGGTGATAGATGGTCGTAGTAAACTAGTGCGCCAGTGAGTAAATGGGGACGGAGACGAGAACCAGACCTCGATGGCTCGGGGGTCAATGAACCAGGCTCACTGATAGTATGAGCGGGGGGTGCTCCTTGTTCTTTTCCCATATTATAGGCCGATTTTACAACACTTTTTAGCAAATATCAAGTCCTGGAAAGCTAAACTAAAATTGGTCTTTTTGGGGTCGATTGGAAAAATAAATTTAAAAGTCGAAAAAGAGTGCAGAATGGTGCGCTCAAGAAGCATACCTAACATAATAGTATGGTTTTATGAGGAAAGTTTCAATAGGAATTTCAGACTAATCCGCGGCAATTGGGGTAGGGGATGTAATATTTGTGCTTGGCACTTGTTCACCCTTTATGTCTTGTAGCCCCGGAATTTCTTTTGTCAGCGCAACTTTTAAGACGTCGTCCATGTGAGAAACAAATACAAATCTCAAATCTTTCAAAACTTGCTTTGGGACATCCTCAAGGTCCTTACGGTTTTCTTTAGGCAAGATGATAGTTTTTAGTCCAGCCCTGTGAGCTGCAATCAATTTTTCTTTCAACCCACCTATCTCAAGAATTCTTCCGCGAAGTGTCACTTCCCCTGTCATTCCAACCAAGTGGTTAACAGGAATTTTTGTGAAAGCGGATACGAGAGCCGTTGTAATGGCTCCTCCTGCAGACGGCCCATCTTTTGGAACAGCACCTTCCGGAACGTGAATATGCACATCAACTTTACTGTAAAAATTCTCTTTGAGGCCAAGTCGTGCAGCTTTTGAGCGTATATATGACATAGCAGCTTGTGCCGACTCTTTCATAACGTCACCAAGTTGACCTGTTAAAATGAGTTGCCCTTTTCCGGACATAAGTGCTACTTCAATAAACAAAATTTCGCCTCCTACAGACGTCCAAGCAAGACCGGTTGACATACCAACTTCATCTTTTTTCTCTGCAATTGAAGAGTTGAATTTTGTAGGTCCAAGGAATTTCTCAACTGTTTTGAGGTCAACAATAACTTTTTCGCTTTTCTTCTCAGCAACCAGCTTTGCTATTTTTCTGAAAATAGCGGCAAATTCACGCTCTAATGAACGGACTCCGGCTTCTCTTGTATAGTGCTCAATTATAAAATGGATTGCGTCATCTTTTATTTCAACGTTCTCTTCTTTAAGACCGTGAGCCAAAAGTTGCTTTTTGAGTAGGAAGCGGGATGCGATATTGTATTTTTCTTCCTCAGTGTAACCAGCAAAATTAATAATTTCTAATCTGTCGCGTAGCGCCGGTGGAATAGTGTCAAGCATGTTTGCTGTTGTGATAAACATGACATCAGACAAATCAAATGGGACATCAAGATAGTGGTCTGAAAATTGGTCATTTTGCTCCGGATCCAACGCCTCAAGTAGTGCTGCAGACGGATCTCCTCTGTAATCCGCACCCACCTTGTCAATTTCATCAAGCATAAACACAGGATTTTTGGTGCCGGCATCTTTTATTCCTTGGAGAATTCTCCCCGGCAATGCGCCTACGTACGTGCGGCGGTGTCCGCGAATTTCTGCCTCATCTCTAATTCCACCAAGTGACACTTTAACAAACTTTCTGCCCAAGGCGCGCGCGATCGATTTTCCAATTGAAGTCTTCCCAACTCCGGGAGGTCCCGCAAAACAAAGTATAGGCCCACGCATTTTTCCGGCCAGCTTGTGGACAGCCAAATATTCTACAATTCTTTCTTTTGCTTTCTTGAGTCCGTAATGGTCTTCATCAAGAATTCTCTCAGCTTCTGCTAGATCTACGTTGCTTTTTGATTTTTTACTCCACGGAAGCGCAACTAGAGTATCTAAGTAATTTCTGATATATCCTGACTCCGGATTGTATGGTGTTGTTTGCGAAAGCTTTTTGAGCTCTTTTTTTGCTTTTTCTTCAACGTCTTTTGGCATTCCTGCCGCCTGTATCTTTTCAAGTAACTCTTTTACTTCGCTTCCCTCGTCAGAATCCCCCAACTCTTTTTCAATAGTCTTAATTCTTTCGCGCAGAATTGCTTCCTTAGCACTTTTTTCAAATTGCTCTTGAGTTTTATTTGTAATTTTTCTTTCAAGCTCCAAGACTTTTACTTCCCGGGCTAAAAATTCTGATACCTTTTCAAGGCGCGCTCTCACGTCAATTGTTTCAAGTAATTCCTGGCGTTCAGACCCTTTTATGTCTAATGTGGAAGCTATCTGGTCGGCAAGCTCTGATGGCGCCACTTCCGACATAATATTCATGAAGACTAAAAAATCTGCCTGCTTTCCAAGACTTAAAGCTTTTTTAAATTCCGCAATCAAATGATTGGAAAGTGCTTTTACTTCAGGAGAATCTGTTATTTCCTCATCTATCTCTTCTACTCTAGCCAAAAAATACCCTGCTTTTTCATCGTATGTAACTATTTTGGCACGTGATAGTCCTCGGACCAAAGCATTTACCTCGCCGTCTGTCCTTATCATGCGCTCAATGTGAGAAACTGTCCCCATTGAATAAAGATCTTCCGGTGTGGGGTCATTTTGTTTTGGATTTCTTTGTAGAACAAAACATACAACTCTTTCTCCGTTAAACGCAGATTCAAGTGCAGCAAGACTTTTTGGGCGACCGAAAGTCAAAATTGACTCCGTGTGGGGAAAAACTATTCCGTCGCGGATAGGTATTACGGGAATTAATTGTTCGTTTCTTTTGTTAGAAAGATGTATCATGATTTATGTTAGCAGTATAACACCGTGTTTGCTAAAATGTCAAGCTCTGAAAAAAAATTAAATTCTTTCAGAGCACAGACCCCGATTTTTATTCCGGGAAAATTTCTAAATCAAATTTGGTTATTTTGAACTCAAATTTCAATAAATCAAACAATACTTATGACACAAATAACTTCTGAGGTTTCTCAACTATATATCATATAAATGAGTTAGTCAACCCTCCTTGCTATGTACCGCTTGTTGTGAAATTCAAGATGTGATATAATAGTTGAAGTAAAGAAAGAACGTAGTTTTTCTGTGTTCGGCGTAATGTTTTATATCACCCCAATTTGCAATAATTCCCATGAGTAACATTTATAAGAAAGGAGGTAAGTAATTATGGCTAAGAAATTATTCGTAGGTAACCTTTCATGGAATACTAACGATGCATCTCTTCAAGCTCTTTTCGCAACAGTTGGTACAGTTGCTTCAGCTCAAGTAATCACTGACAGATATACAGGCAAATCCCGTGGTTTTGGATTTGTTGAAATGTCAAATGATGAGGAAGCTGAAAAAGCAAAAACTGAACTTAACGGAAAAGACTTGGATGGAAGACAAATAACGGTAAACGAGGCAAGAGCACGTGAAGAGGGTGGTGGACAACGCGGCGGTGGTGGAAATTTTAGAAACGATCGCGGTGGTGGTGGCGGTGGAAATCGTAGATTTGATAGACGTGATGACAGACGCGATGATCGCGGAGGTCAGGGCGGCGACAGCTACTAAATTAAACCCAACAAAAAAATCCTCCGGAGCGTATTTTTGGGCAAATCTCAAAAAAAACGTAAAGGAGGATTTTTAGTGGCTTCAGCCTTCCGATGAGCCAATTGCTTGTTGACAAAAACTCAGAGGTGGTCTACGCTCATATTATGTATTCAAACGCAAATTACCAAGCTTCTCCGATTGTTGGAATTATTTACATCGTCTTATTTGTCCTATTAGTTGTTGCTTTCTGGAAAGTATTTACAAAAGCGGGAAAACCAGGTTGGGCAGCAATTATTCCGATTTACAATATGTATGTTCTAGTAAAAATTGCAGGGCGCCCCGGTTGGTGGCTGCTTTTGTTTTTGATTCCATTTGTGAATATAGTCATTTCGCTTTTAATTGCGCTCGACGTAGCAAAGGCCTTTGGTAAGAGTACAATTTTTGGCGTCTTTGGCCTTTGGCTTTTTTCGTTTATTGGCTACTTAATCTTAGGATTTGGAAAAGCAACATACATGGGAGCAACCTCGACACCACCTTCCTCTCCTCCTATGCAAACTCCACCACAAGCGCCTCCTGCTACTCAACCAACGGCATAAAATTCAGAATTTAATGATGATGGTGATGCTCAGTCACCATTTCTTTTTCAGGATTTTCCATCATTTTAAGCATGTTTAAACCTCCACTTTTGATAAAACGATAAATCAAGATGATTGCGATTATTAAGAATAATACGTTTAGCATACTCGTGTAATTCCAGTGGATACCTTCTGTTATAGTCACAATATTGCGGCTTGTGGGAATAATGTGAAGTGCTCCAAACAAAATTTCCACAATATATCCTGCAGCAGCCATCGTGATATAAAACGTGATAAGAATATATGACATTACCCGGAAACCGTAATATTTTCTATAAATATCTAATACCGGTAGAACAATTAAGTCTGCAAAAATAAAACTCACAACCCCGCCAAAACTTATTCCCCCCTGCCAAAGTACTGCTGCCAACGGGACATTTCCAACAGAACAAACAAAAGAAATCATTGCAACTATAGGTCCTACCAATGGACCTTCAATTTTTGCGAGTTGTGGATTATTTGATATGAAAAATGCCTGCCAAAAAGAATGTGGAACGAGAACTGCTAGCGCTCCGGCAATAAGAAATCCAAGAGCGATATCAACCCATACAGAAGCCCAATCCATTACAAAATAATGACTTACTGAAGTTAACCCTTTACCACTGAAAAGCTTTTGCAAAAATGATCCACTCCCGGAAACGCTCATGTCCATTGCAGCGTGCCCTTCCATTTTGCCCATCAGTCCAGCCGAACTTTGTTTTCGTGCGATTTCAATAAGTTTTTTCGTGAGAGTAAAACGGAATATAAGGGCAATTATTACTACCATAATAATTCCACCAACAAATTCTGCCGCCATAAATTGCCAACCCATTAATACAATAAGAATGATGCCAAGTTCTATAACGAGATTGGTAGATGCAATTTCAAACACTATAGAAGATGTAAATGAAGCGCCTTTTTGAAAAAGGGAACGCGCTAGTGCCACAGCGGCATACGAACAAGAAGAGGAAGCTGTACCAAATAAAGTAGCAAGGGCGAGACTTTTTGGAGAATCACTCCCCAGTGTTTTTGCAAGAGATTTATGTGAAACTACAGCTTGCACAATTCCTGAAAGCGCAAACCCCAGGATAAGTGGCCAGAGAACTTCCCAAAACATTGAGAATGAAAGATAGACAATTCTGAGAATAATATCCATAAATAAATTATACCAGACAATAATTACAATCGATCACAATTTATCTGAATAAAGTTTTACTTTTTTTATCTATTTCCTATGACAATTTGACTAGAAGCAACTGTTTACCTTAAACTTCGTTATATCGAAAACATTGTACTTGATGATCATTTACCATTCCTATTGCTTGCATAAACGCATAACAAATAGTCGGACCAACAAATTTGAACCCTCTTTTTAGTAAGTCGCGACTCATGCTTTCCGATTCTTTAGTTTTTGAAGGATAATCACCCAAGCTCTTTATAGAACTTTTGATTGGTTTGTTATTCACAAATCCCCAGATATATTTGTCAAAGCTACCAAATTCTTTCTTAACAGCAAGTAATGCTTTAGCATTTTGAATAGTTGCAGCAATCTTAAGCTTGTTTCTGATAATCCCACTATTTGAAAGAAGAGAATTAATTTTTCCTTTATTATAATTTGCTATTTTTTCCACATCAAACGAATCAAAAGCCTTTCTGTAGTTTTCTCTTTTATTTAAAATCGTAGTCCAGGATAACCCTGCTTGAGCACCCTCAAGAATTAACATTTCAAACAATTTTTGGTCTTCATGAACAGGCACGCCCCACTCCAAGTCATGGTAAACAATATTCGGTTCATCCGTCGCCCACTCGCATCTTCTTTTATCACTCATGTTTATATACTTATTAACTACCTATTTTTATATCTAAAGAATTCTACTATACAGTTAATTCATTGTAAAACATTAGATTTCGAGTCTAAAAATGCGTGAGAAAGTCATGTTGTTTGAGGAAAGTTACTGACATGAAGAGCTCCATGGTGTTTCTTAAATGATCGCCAACGATAAACAAACAATAAAAATATAAGATACACGATAATCCATGTTAATGAATATGAAATCGTAAGTAGGTTGTAGATTTGCAATGCAACTAGAATAAGAACAAGTTTTAGGAGTACTATAAAGTAACTATTAAGTGATTCTGAATAAGGATCATTTCTTGTTTTTCTAAACGTTGGAATAAATGAGACAACTTCTGCTACAGTGACAATGATCAATGATAAAACAGGCACACTACGAAACAAAATGTACGCTAATACACCAATTACGGAAATAGCCAGACAGACTTTATCCATTAAGACAATATCTTTTGTTCCATACCTAAAACAATAAAAAAGGATAATAATGTCAATTAAGTCTCCGATAACTGTTGGAACTGCTCCCATTCCTGCTCCACCGATAAACTGTATATAAGCAACAATTGTGGTAACCAAAACAATACTAATCCATGTATATAAATGAGGTTTATTTTTACCTCTAAACATATCTATCAAATAGGGAATATAAGCAAAAATTGCAATTACAGAAGCCAAAACTGATGCAATAATCTTTATTTCAGACAACACTCATTGATTATATCAGAGGTTCAAATCCTTACTTCATCAGGCGGTTGCCATGAGCGAGCGAAGCGAGTCGAATCAGCTGGCGGACATAGAGGCTATTCGGACTTTTTGGATGCAAAATACAGAAAGTTTATACATTGCAAATTATTTATAACGATAAGTTTTTTTTAATACACAGGGAATTTATCGTTTTTGCTTCTGGTGATAAAAATATGCAATAGCTCCTCCCATTGTTGTTAAAACTATTGAAAAATTTAAGATGGTACCCGGTATTCCACTTATTATTCGTATTATTTCTTTCTTCTGATAAGCTTGAAAAATGTGTTGGTTTGAAGTGAAGCTTTTTCCAAATACTACTGATGGAAAGTTGATATACATTATTAAAACACCAAGACTTAAAATTAATAGTAGTAGTTGCCAACTAATACCAGTTAACCCTCCGAATAACCACTCTTTCTTCTTCATCCTCCACGCTCCAATGAGTCCAGCAACAATAAAACTAGCCATGCTTACTAAGCGTTCAATCCAGTTTAATATTATTTGTTGTTGAGTAGGATTTTTAATTTGTTGCTGCCATTGTTCAACGGAAAGTGTCGAGAGTTGATGTGCGGTAATTTGAAAATTTATTACATAAAGGATTATTCGAACAAGTAGTATAAAACCTAATGCTAAAATAAGCGAAAAAATAAATGATTTCCGTGAAGTTTTTATCGTCATGTCTAAAGTATTCCACTATTCATGTAGTAAATCAATAATTATCACTTAGACTAAGGGGTTCGAATCCACGTTGGGTAATTTTGCTGCCGGACTAGGATTCGGACCTAGATGAAAGGATTCAGAGTCCTCTATCCTACCATTAGATGATCCGGCAATAGATTCTTATTTTACTAAATAAACTTCACTTTAGCCATCATGTGTTACAATTCTTATTGTGAAATATAAAGCAATAATGCTAGACGTTGATGGTACCCTGATCAAATATGATTATGGCGCTCTCCCTTCAGACAAAGTAGTAAAAGCCATAAAAGCCGCCCAGAAAAAAATAGCAGTCTCAATTGTCACGGGGCGTTCTTTTGGATCTCTCACTGAAATATTAGAAAAACTTAATCTCAAGACTGGTTTTGCGGTTATTAATAACGGCGCCACAGTCCTTGATATTGCAACAAAGCGCTTCATTTATGATCAGCCAATTGGCCAGGATGATGCCCAAGAAATTGCTGAAATTTTATTTGAAGATAAAATGGCTTTTTATCTTAAACAAGACATTATGCATAGATATGTTGACCAGAAAGAACCTTTTCAAAAAGGGGAAGAGATAAAATGTGCGTATATGTTTTATTCGCCGGAAATATTTTCCTCAGATCAGATTGACAACTTTTTCAAGAAGCTCTCTCATTTAAACGAACTAACACTTTATAAAACCCACCATAAAGATCCTGATAAATTCGGCTTTCACATTTCACACGTTAAAGCAACCAAACTTCACGGAATTGAGGCAATAATGAAAGAACTAGGTGTAAAATCGGATGAAATAATTGGCGTTGGTGACGGCTATAATGATTTTCCCCTTCTTATGGCCTGCGGCCTCAAAGTTGCCATGGGGAATGCAATTGAAGATTTAAAGGAGCTTGCTGATTATGTTGCCCCAACGGTTGATGAAAACGGCGTTGCAGACGTAATCAATAAATTTGTCCTCGCTTGAAATGCTAAACGATTTTTGAAACTCGGCGATGTTGATTTAATGCTTCTAAGCTTCTATCATTATAATTAATGGCTTCAAGAAAAAAGAATAGATCTTCACTAATTGCAAGACGGGCAAAAAAGAAAAATCCGTTTCTTTTTATAGTTTTTTTCTTTTTGTTGTTATTTGTCTCAGTTTTCTTTCTCGTTAGCAAAACCAATATTATTAATACGGTTTTTCAAAGCTCGCAAAGTATTGATCAGGCAACAATTTCTACTAAATCGAGCGGTGCCACATATCACGATGTATTAAATGCGACGCAAAATAAACCATTTTTTTTAGTAAGGCTTTGGACTTTACTTTTAAATTTTTTCTTGGGTGTATTTAATGGAAATCCAAATGGTCCACCTATAACACCGAGTCCAACACTCGCACAAAACCCTACTCCAACACTCGGCATTATAACTCCGGGTCTGTGTAATTTCATAGGGGCCGGAATCCCAAGTCCCGGAACAGTTGGCGGCCTACCCTGCGTCACTTTTGCACCAACAATTCCGCCTCCTACACCAACGCGCGCCGCACCAACTGCTACGCCGGCTCCAACATCGCTTCCCGTCGTGACGCCAACACCGACTCCCTCAACCATACATCACTATAACTCTTCAAATTGGGCAGGATACGCATTTGATATTCCTTTTGGCACAACAAACGCCCAAATTACATCAACCTGGATAAATAGCACTGTGAGTTGCGCAGGAAGCGCATATTTTGGGACTGCTTCTCCTTGGGTTGGCCTTGGTGGATGGCAAGATCAAGACCCTGACATTGCGCAACTTGGCACAGATCTTCATTGCCAAAACGGCGCACCGCAATATAGAGCTTGGACAGAAGGATATCCAGCCGGCACGGTTTTTTTAAATAACCCTGTACACGCCGGTGACAAAATGACTGCTAGCGTAACTTTTCAAGGAATCGGAAATTTCTCAACAACAATAACAGACGTAACGGCTGGCTGGAGCGTTAATACTCCAATCCCTCTCCCAGGGGACACTCCCCAAACGGGGGAAGTAATTCTTGAGTCATATGTTGATTCGCCGGTTGTCCCGCCGTTTCAGCCGCCTGTACAATTTACAAATAACCAATTTTCAGTTGGCGGAAGCGCTATGCAAAATATCTCGGCCGGACAGAACCTTTCAAACGTTGATATTACCAATAACGGCATTTTAGAAGTTCAAACATCAGGTCTTAGCGGAGGTACGTTTACGGAAACCTGGTTGCATAATTAATTGATAAATAAATAAAATGAAAAAAAAATCAAAAAAATTACTGCCAATCCTGATCTTAATTATTGTAGGAGTAATAATCTTGACTTCTCTTGTAATTTACAATCGATCGACAATTGTGGGTACAAAAATACATACTGATACTGATAATAAATTTAGCGTTAAAATTCCTGGCAATTGGAAAGAAAGTGAGACTAATGCAACTAACAGAACGGGAATTGGGACGGCGGGAGAAAAAACGCAAAAGATTGAGATATCTCAACTTTATGACCCGGCAACTCAAATTGGAATAACGGTCCAAGTTTATGAAGGAGCGCCGTCCTGCGTCGACGTTAAAAAACCAACAACCACTCTTGCTGGCCTTCCGGCAACATATGACTCAACATTGAGACTCTGGACAATTCCAACAAAAGACGCAACTTATGTTGTTAATTATTACTTCCCGGGAATAAGTGTCTTTCACGCGCCCAAGAGATTTATATTTCCATCCTCCGTGCCACAAAAAGAATTTGAAGCAAACCAAATGCAGATGGAAGCGCTTCTTAAATCCTTTGTCTTCAAAAATGCCCAACCGCTCCTATGCCCTTGAGTAGCATGTTATAATCACCTTTGTATGGATGTTAGAAAGTTAATCAAAGAGTACTTGGAAAGCACTAAAATGATGCAGCTAGCAACGTCTATTAATAATCAACCCTGGGTCTGCAATGTCTGGTTTGCGTCTGACGATGATCTTAATATTTATTGGTTTTCGTCAAGTACCCGGAGGCATTCAAACGAAATTATGAAAAATAATAAAGTCGCGGCAGCATTTGTTTTTCCACAAACTCCAGAAGATACCCCAAGAGGATTACAGTTACAAGGTGCGGCCGCAGTTTTAGATAAAAAGGATGACATTGAAAAAGCTATATCCGTCTACAAAGGAAGAATATTCCCAAAAGAAACAATTGTTAAACTAATGAAAGACAAAACAAAACCTCATAAATTCTATAGAATAAAACCAACACAATTTGTGCTATTCGACGGTGTGAATTTTGGTGACGACTGGAGACAGGAATATAATTTATGAAATTAAAAGATAAAATCGCTTTAGTTACTGGAGGAAGTAGCGGAATTGGCAAGTCAATTGTTTTAGCTTTGGCTCAAGAAGGTTGCAATGTAATATTTACATATAACTCAAAACAAAAAGAAGCGGAAAATATTGTCAAAGAAATTGTGAAGTCAGAAGTTAAGGGATTAGCTGTCAAGGTAGACATGCACTCGGAAGATGATATTCGCAATCTTTTTAGCCATGTTAAAGAGAATTTCAAAACTCTCGATATATTAGTCAATAGTGCAGGGATTAATAGACCGCGAGATCTTTTTGATACCAAAGTTTGGAAAGAAGTTTTTCAAGTAAATCTATTCTCGATTGTGCTTTGCACTGAACAAGCAGTCGAACTAATGGATAAAGGAGGCAAAATCCTAAACGTCTCATCAATTTATGCTGAGGGAAAAGCGTGCTGGAAAGGCCTACCGGCTTATGGAGCATCAAAAGCGGCTGTGAGTCATTTTACACAAACCCTTGCAAAAAATTTGGCGCCAAAGATCTTAGTAAATGCAATTGCGCCAGGGTATGTAAAAACTCCACTTTGGATAGATACAACTGAAGAAGATTTTGAAACAAGTGGCAAAGAGCAATTGATTGAACGAATGATTATGCCGGAAGAAATTGCAGAAATGGCCCTGGCAATTATCAAAAACGATGCAATCACTGGAGAAATTGTTGTAGTTGACGGTGGAATAAGTCTAAAAACAATTTAGATAATTTAGTTGACTTAATCATTCGATGGAAATTATTTATTCAAAACATTTTGAAAGCCCGGGAGGTCCTGAAAAGGCTTTAGTTTTCCAAGCAAACGATTTTTCGGAGATTGCATTAGATATTGCGCTTTCCATCAAGCTTGAAAGATTAGGCCTTTCTGCAAATGAACTAGTAACAATAATCGGTGGCAATTTTAAAGACGCCCAAGAACCGGTAGATGAAGTTTTAACCGAAGGAAAAATCATTGAGAATGCGAAAGTAAGAATTGCTCAATTTGGAGAAAGACAATTTGAGGTTGCATATTGTAAAAGAAGTGATACCTCCCTACCCGCTGAGCATGAACTACAATATAGACAAAATGGACCTGCTTTTAAAATTATTGTAGGACTTGCAGGAGAAGCAAGCCTGTCCATTCCAAAAACTGCTGAACCTACTGGCATGTTATATAGTGCGACAAAAGAAACGGAGAATGTTCCTTTTAAAAGAGGGACAATTGCTATAATTGAGGCACCAACTGCATGGTCTTTTGGATCTTCTAAAGGAGGATTTGAATATTTGTACATTAGTTCTCCCAAATGGGATCCTTCTCACGATTTCAAAGCCCACAATCCAGAAGTAAAATAATGAAATTACTTTTAACTTCTCTCGGAATTCATGATTCATATAGAGATGAATTTCTTGATTTTTTAGGACGGGATCCCAAAGACATAAAAGTTTCTTTTGTAACAACCGCAGCATACGGTGAAAATAAAGATGTCAGGTGGCTTGAAAATTTTAGAAATCAACTTAGAAAATATGGGATAAATGATATTGTTGATCTGGATTTAAAAGATAAAAGTGAAAACGAACTCGAACAGATTCTATTGGACAGGAATATGATTTATGTCAATGGCGGAAACACTTTTTATTTACTTGACCAAGTTAAAAAAAGCGGATTTGATAAAGTTGCTACAAAACTTGTAGAAAATGGCGTATTATATTTTGGCGTTAGCGCTGGCAGCATTCTGGTAAACCCAACAATCGAGTCCGCGGGATGGAATCCTAATCACGACGCAAACAATGTTGGAATTAAAGATATGTCGGCAATGAATCTCACACCTTTTTTAATTATTCCTCACTTTTCACCATCGTACTCAAGTCTTGCAAAAGAAGATGCTGACAAATCAGGTTATCCGGTAATTGCACTGCTCGATTCACAAGCAATACTTGTCAATGACAAAAGTTATAAAATAATAGGAGAAGGAGAAAGATTAGAATTCAAATGAAATTTTTTAGAATTATTTTACTTTTGGTACCGGCTTACATTGTTTTTCAATTGTTTTATTCAGGTTTTTTCTTCTTAAAATCTCGCAACCTCATAGAAAATCCTCACACAGGCGACTTTATTTTGGGGAAAGGGCCTGAGTATCTTATGCTTGTGGCGGGTGACAGCGTTGGTGCCGGCGTTGGCGCGTCTTCTTTTGAGACAAGTGTTGTTGGAAGAGTTGCAACCTATTTAAGCAGGAATCGAACGGTCAAACTTTCAAATAAATCTGTCTCTGGTTACAGAATGCCTGATTTGATGAGTGTTACTCTGCCTTCAAGAAAACAGAATTTGATACTTCTTATTATTGGCTCCAATAATCTTTTCCATTTTACGGATATAAATCGATTTAGAATTGATACGGGAAAAGTATTAAGTCTTTATTCACCAAAAACTGATAAATTAATTCTGGTGGGGCCGGGACGAGTTTTTGACGCGGACGCAATTCCTCTTCCCCTAAAACCTGTCTACAAAACTCTTGGAAATAATTATGCAAAAATTATGGCGGAAGAGGCCTCAAAATATAAAAATGTAGTTTACGTTAATCCTCTATCCGCAAATCCCCCGGACAAAAACTACGGATTTACAGGAGCAACAGACCATTTCCATCCAAATGATGAAGGCCACCGATTCTGGTTTGACTTAATAAAAGGAAGCTTGTAGTTTTCAACTCTTAATATTTACATCTCAATTGCAATATGTTCTCGCGTGTCCCCTTCGCGTTTGGTTTCTTTAACAAAAAGAGCAGCAACCCCTCCAAGAAAAACAAGAATTCCCGCAACATGAAATACAGTGTGGTACGCCAAGACATTTGCCTGAACAGCCATCAATCCTAAATATTTTTGGATAACGAGTGGCGAACTCGAGTGTATTACTGAATACTTCTGGAGTGCCACAAGACTCCCTGTTGTATTATCGGTCAAAATAGTTGCAAAAATTGCAACTCCAAATGCGCCGGATATATTTCTCACGAGAGCAAGAAGAGAGGACGCAACACCTACTTCATTAAGCGGTACCGTAGATGTAGCCGCTGTTGTTAAAGGCGCAAGCCCCATACCGATACCAAACGCAAAGAACATAAGTCTCCAAGCAATATCAAAAAAACTCCATCTAATATCTATCCCTGAAAAGATAAAATACACAATAAATGAAGAGAAAAACATACCAACGGCTGTCACAAGCCCGGGGCCGAATTTTGTGGAGAGCCGACCGCCAATGGGGGCACCCAACATTATGCTTAATGCCATGGGGATAAATAAATATCCGGACTTTGTTACTGAATAACCTAAAAGGTTTTGGACAAAAATGGGGATTAGAAAAATTCCACCAATTAAGCCCAAAAAGGATATAAATGAAGTGATTAACGCTGCTGAAAACGCCGGGATTTTGAAAAATTTCAAGTCTACGATAGGTTCTTTCTGGCGCCTCTCAACAATAAGAAAAAGGATAGAAGAACCAACAGTTACTAGATACGAAATAATACTGTTTGTACTACCCCATCCCCAAGTTGGCCCCTGATCCAATACCAAAACCATGGTCCCGAGAGCTACACCTAATAGTAGCGATCCTGCGATATCAAAATTAGCAAATCCACGAGTTTTATGCACAGTCTCTTTTATAAATGTTGCGGCCATCCACGTACCAAGAATTCCAAGTGGTACATTTATATAAAATACAGCACGCCATGAAAAAGTATCTATAAGTGGGCCGCCGAGAAGCGGTCCAAAAACAATAGCCGCAGCAAAAATAGCAGACCACATACCCATTGCCTGGGCACGTGCCGTTTTATCTTCAAACGAAAAGGCTATTATGGAAAGCGCTATTGGATAATCTATTGAAACAGTAATTGCCTGCAAAATTCTAAATATTACCATTGACGGGAGGTTAAATGAAAGTCCGGCAAGCATTGACATAAGAGTAAATCCAACAATACCAAAAATATAAAGCGGCTTTCGCCCTATCATATCTCCAAGTTTTCCAAATACCGGGACAAAAATAGCATTGGCAATAATATAAGCAGTTGAAATCCAACTGGCTTGTGAAACCGTTATTCCAAAATCCGTAATAATTTTAGGGAGCGCGAGATTTACTATAGTACCATCAAGCCTACCCAAAAAAGATGCAAGCATAACCGTTGCAAGAATTAACCATTGTTGTCTCGTGAAACCACCACGCGAAGTTTTTTTTGTTTTTTGTGCTTCTGGCATCTGACAAAAGAGAAATTACTATTATTTAGTGTAAACAACCATTTTTGCGCTCATTCCGTTTTTAATCAGTGGATAAGTGGAAGAATTAAAACGCGCATAAACCTCAAATTGTTGAGTGGGACGCTCGCTTGAAATTGAAAATGCTGCTTGGGTAGTTTTGGCAGTTGGCCCTATTTCATCAACATATCCCCAAAACGTTTTACCGGGTAATGCATCTACGGTAAATGAAACAACCTGCCCTATCTTAATGTTATTTAGACCTTTGTTTTCATCCAACGTCCCGGCAACGCGCAGGTCATCAGTTTTAATCATTTGCATAAGAGGCGTTGTTGCACTTGTCATCCCTCCAACCTCATTATTAGAACTGATAACGAGCCCGTCAGTTTGCGCGCGAATGGCCTGAGATCCAACAATTGCTAAAAGGTCACCGGTTTTGACCATATGACCTTCTGTTACATCAAGCTCACTAATTTTTCCTGGAGTTGTTGGCGAGATGTTAATAACTGGTGCCGAAATAATTGAGTTATCAATTTTTACCCTTCCTACAAAATTTTGATAAAAAACGTATAAACCTACAACCAAAATTATCAAAACAACTACAATAATTCTTTTTAAAATTTTAGGACTTCTTATTTTAGATATTAAATTTTTCATAATTACTTTTTTTAAGAATTAAAACATTTGATATTTGTTTTCGACGACCGATTTTGGACTTACAATTACACGGTCATCTGGTGAAAGTCCCGAAACTATTTCTACCTCATCCCCATGTTCTGGACCAACCGTCACGCTTTTCATAATTTTTTGCCCATTATTTTCAACCCAAATATATTGGTTGCTTAAAACTGTCCATTTAGGGACTAGCATTGTTGCACTATTTGCATTACTTTCTATTTTGGCAAAGCCCGATTGATCAAATTTAACCGATTTTTTGAGATTAGGAATTTGTATATCAACTTGGTAAACGTTTTGTCCTGTTGTAAGTACCAACTTCTGCGGATGAATCATAA
This sequence comes from uncultured Gammaproteobacteria bacterium, assembly GCA_964651815.1. Taxonomy (GTDB): domain Bacteria; phylum Patescibacteriota; class Microgenomatia; order Levybacterales; family GWA1-39-11; genus GWA1-39-11. Next base: position 23,849 of record CAZYWG010000002.1, read on the forward strand.
TAACCGTACCCGTATATGATTGCGGTTTATTTCCATTAAGATAGATTTTAGCCGCGGCACCTACCGAAACATAATCTGCGTCTTCCTCGTTAACGTTGGCTCGAAATACAAGAGAGTTAGGGTCGGAAACTGTAAAAGTTGTTGTTGGAAGAATGTTCTGATTTGGAACTGTCACGTCTTCATGCGTGATAACACCATTAATGGGGGACGATAAACTTGCAAGGCTAACTGCATAATTTGCGAGGTCAACATTAATCTGCGCTGAATTTTGTGCAAGAAGATCGTTATCAACTATATGTTGTACAGTATTATATACAATTGTTGCCTCCGTAATACTTGAATATCCCTGTTTGTTTGTTGTATCAAGTGTATAGCGAGATTGCCCCTCCAAAACACCGGCTGATTTGTTTTGAAGAGCCTGGTCCGTACTATTTTTGGTTGTTTGGTAGGTATTTGCCGCAAGCTGCATTTGTTGCTGTAGTGCATACGAATCAAGTGAAGCAATCGTTGCTCCCTGAGAAACCGAATCGCCTTCTTTATATGGAAGGTATGTTAATTTTCCGCCTGTCTGGAAATGAAGAACAGCCTGATTTTGGGAAGCAATTTGGCCGTCAGCCAAAATTTCCGATTTAACATTTTTTACAAAAATTGTGCCAGCTTTAAAAGTTTGCTTTGAAAAAATAGATAAAATGTTAATTCCTGCAATTATGATAACGCTTACAACAACTACAATTAACAGGATTTTAATAATTTGACTTCTATTCTTCATGTATTAATTCTATTGTCTTTTTTCGATCTTATCAAGTGAGTATTTGTTTTATTCATTTGACGTATCAATGTAATTTGTGAGAAGCTTATTTAATGGATCAAACTTCACAACAGATAACCTGCCCGCACTGCCAAGCATCTATAAATTCTGAAGATTATTTTTGTCCTAATTGTGGCAAAAAAATCAAAGATCCTCCGGTTAAGATGACAGTTTTTAAACAAATTGGAGTCTATGCAGTTAGTATTCTATTTCCCCCGCTTGGGCTTTGGCCGGGAATAAGATATTTTAGGAATAAAGATCCCAAAATCCAAATGGTTGGAATTGTTGCAATAATTTTGACCATCATGTCAAGCGTTGTCACTATCTGGTATTCATATGTATTAATCCAAAATATTAACAAAACAATAAATTCACAGATAAACGATATTAATCTCCAAAACTTAAACAATATTCAATAGCTGTAAGCCTCTTGAAGAGGGTGGTATAATATGTGCATAAGATGACAATGCAGGAACATCCTCAGCAAAAAGGTAAAATAGTAAGAAGAAATATTGGAAATGGTCCATTTACTTTCGAGGGCACGCTATCCAATGGACAAACTCTTAGCTTAAAAATAAGTAAACCACAAGCACAACCACCTGCGCATTCCGAGTCTACCCCGACCCTTGCATTTCCACTCCGAACAAAGGCTCAAATAAAAGAACTTGAAGGTTTTGAATTGATAAGCTTTGGACAGATGCATGCAAAATTAAGACTCGATGACACAGTGCTTTCGGAAAATCCGGCAGGATACACTTTATCTTCAGAAGCAATCGGTCCTGATTTAGCCACCTCCAAAATAGATTATGGAGATCTTTTAAAAGAGATGAAAGGAAAAGGATTTTTATCTCAGGAATTAAAAGATGCGGTACACAGAGCAAGCGTAGGACTCCTGAGAAGAAGTGCTACAAGACCTGAAGCCGATGCTGAAGTTGCCAGAATAAAAGATTTAATTGAACAAGAATACAGAGAAGGTATCTACGCAAACGAACCTTAGAAAGCGGATTCTTTTTTTGCCCCCGGCTTCATAATTTGAGTAGTTAACGCTAGACAAATTATCATAATAATAGAACCGGCTAAAAATGGTAACGCAATAAACATAGTCGCAAGAACCCCCCCAAGTATTGGCCCTACTATCATTCCTATACTTTGATATGAAGCATTAAGCCCCATAACAGACCCTTGGGATGTTGCGTCCGTTTCTTGAGAAAGTATTGCCGGAATAAGCGTTTGTGCGATACCGTTAACAAGCCCCAGGATGATTGACGCAGCTGCAAATAATAAAATCGAATGGCTTAGAAACATGATAAACATAGCAACCCCAGTGCTTGTAAGTCCAAATGCAAATGCCCGTTTAGTACCCAAAAATTTCGCGATCCTATGGACCAAAAATAACTGGGAAATAAGGCCTACTCCGCCAAAAAGTGTAAATAATTCGGCATTTTGAGATGTTGTTAGGTGGAGGACTTGTTTTGTAAACGGTTGAAATCCATAAATAAGGGCGCAAGAAAATGCAAGAAAGTAAAACAGTGTTATCAAAAATGTTGGCCCTACATTAGGGTCAAATAATGCATGCCATAATCTTTTGAAATCAAAAATCTTCCCTTGTTTAACTTCCCCAATGTGTTTGTTAGTCTCTGGCAGAAAAAGAGCTGTCATAACAACGGCCACAACAGAAACAGTCCCGGCAATAAGGAATGGTGCCGCGGACGAATATCCAACGGTAAACGCCGAGATAGCCGGTCCAAAAACAAATCCAAATCCAAAAGCGGCGCTAATTATTCCAAACGCTCGCGTTCTATTGTTTTCCGTGGCAGTGTCTGAAATTACGGCAAGGGCAACGGGAATATTTCCCGCTGTGATACCGTCAAGCGCACGGGCGAGAAACAAGAAGATAGCACTTGGTGCAAAGGCCATTATAAAAAATGAGACTGCAGTACCGGCAATTGAAATTGTAAGGAGAGGCTTTCTACCGTATTTATCTGATAGCCTCCCTATTATTGGCGTAGAAATAAATTGACACAAAGAAAACAATGCAAAAAGTAAACCATTTTCAAAGTCACTTAAACCGAATTTTTTGGAATAACTATATAAAATTGGGATGATAATTCCGTATCCAAGCGCATTAACTATAGCTATAAGCGCAATAATAGCCATATTTTTGTCGTTTTTGAGTAATTGAAACATGAAGGTTTATTATATCAAGAAACTGGGGGTACAGTGCAAGCAATGGTATAATGTGACAAATGAAGGTGATTGGCGTAACAGGACCGCTTGGCTCCGGAAAAACAACGGTTGCAAAGCTTCTTGAAGCAAAAAATTTTGTACGCGTTTCTTTGACTGATGAGTTAAGGGAAGAGGTTAGGAAACGAGCCTTACCAGAAACAAGGGAAGTATTTATTGACACGGCAAATGCCCTCCGGAAGGAGTTTGGAAAGGATATTCTGGCAAAAAAAGCTTCGGAATCTCTTGAAGCTCTAAGACGCACAAGAAAAACAGACAAATTTATAATTGACGGGTTGAAAAACCCTGGAGAAGTTAAGTATTTCAAAGAAAAATATGATATGTTCTTGATAGGTGTTGTCGCAGAGGAAAAAATTCGCGTAAAAAGAATTCTTTCCCGTTCAAGTATTCTTGATAGCCGCGCGAGCAAAAATGTTCTTCAAAAAAATCTAAAAAGAGACCTTGGGATAGGTGAAAAAGATTTTGGTAATAATATTCGTGGAACTCTCGACTTGGCCGACATAAGGATCAAGAACGATGGCAGTCTTGAAGAACTTGAAAAAAAGATAAACGAATTGTTCTAAAAGCTAGGATAGTTCAAAAAAATAACCATACAATTCGTATCTACTCCCACAATTTAGCCTCCTTGAAACCCCTTGCACTCGGGTGTATAATGACGAGATACAAAAAAGGGACGGCCGCGCTCAAAAACCCTAATACAACCCCCACATGGCAAACCATAAAGACCTCCATAATTTCTTCAAACGCAAAGATTATCGCATGATAATTGCAGCCGATGGTGAACCTAGGGTTTCATATGAAAAAAACGGCAAAATTGTAACTGAGAATCCGGCGGGTGGCGTTGCCATAGCTCTTGACTCAATTGCACAGGCAACAAACGCGCTTTATATAGCCCGCGCAAAAAACGCAGAAGAGATGAACGCTCTGGATAAAAATGGTATCTTAAAAATTAAAGGTACGGGTGGAGAATATAGTTTAAAAAGACTTCTTTTCAACGAAGTAGAAATTGAAGGCTATTATCAAGGCTTCTCAAATCAAACCCTCTGGCCTCTTTGTCATGTTGCATACGAAGAGCCACGCTGGACTGACGAATGGTATAAAAAATATAGAGTAGTTAACGAAAGGTATGCTGAAGCTATTAAAAAATCTATAAATCCCAAAGAAAAAACTTTTATATGGATAAATGATTACCATCTCTCTCTCGTCCCACGTCTTCTAGGAAAACAAAAAAACACGGTTGTAGCAATGTTTTGGCATATTCCGTGGCCAACCTGGGAAATTTTCAGAATTCTTCCATACAAAGAAGAAATTTTGAGAAGTCTTCTCTGCTGTGATTTTCTTGCATTTCACCGCGGCTATCAGGCTAGGAATTTTCTTCAAACGGTTGAGCGCGAACTCCAAACCAGAATTGACCAGGAAACCCAAAGCGTTCATTTTGACAAAAATGTTACGTACGTTAAAAATTTACCGATGGGAATTGATGTCGACGTTGTAAAATCCCTTATTAGACGTGGGGAACCTGAAAATGGCCTTAAAAGCGCTTTGAAACACACACTAAATGTCTCGAGCCAAGAACATTCAACAGATTGGTATTTTGAAAAATATAAAGTTATTTTTGGCGCTGATAGGCTTGATTATACAAAAGGGTTAAAGCACAGATTAACCGCTCTTGACCGCTTTTTTGATAAGAATCCACAATTCAGAAATAAAGTTATATACCTTGGTATTATTGCGCCGTCGCGCGAAGCCGTTCCTTCTTATCAAAAAGTCAGGATGGATGTTGAAGAAATGGCGGTAGATATAAATCTGAAATACGGAAACAAACAATGGAAACCTATTCATCTGATTTACGACACGTTTAAACGGGCTGAAATCATTAACTTTTATCATAGAGCCGACGCGTGCGTTGTAACTCCCCTTGACGACGGGATGAATCTTGTTTCAAAAGAATTTGTCGTTGCGTCCTCAATGGCAGCAGACCCTGGCATGCTGGTTCTTTCACAATTTACGGGCAGTGCTATTGACTTAACTCCAGCTTTAATAGTTAATCCATATGACATTGAACAGGTTGCCGATTCAATTAAAAAGGCAATCCTTATGCCCAAAACCGAGAGAGTAAAAAGAATTAAGCAAATGGCCGCCTCGCTTGACGAAAACAATTTATATACATGGGGAATAGAATTTATCCGTCAAGCAATTCAATCAAAACAATAATCTCAACTCAAATTCCTTCGTTTTGCAAATCCTAGAGTATGTGATATCATACACTTTTATGGCTACCTACAAATCCCATATGTTGAGCGCTTTCAGAATTATTTTGAGGAATTTTAGAGCAGAGAGTCTTAGGGTAATTTCGCACATATTTTTAATAACATTATTTTTCTGTTTTATATTTGCAACAATACTTACGCTTCGGCTTAGCTCTATTTTAAATGGGCATGTTGAAAAAATTCTTGCCATGGAAAAAAAGAATTCAGTCACACCGGAATTCATTAAAAACCCACTTCCCTCTCCTACGCCACCCGCAACTCCGGCACCAAAGCTATATTTAAAACCTAAACCGGCAGGTGAAAATCCTACGTGGGGAGTTGCAAAACAAGTAGATACGGTTACTTGGACAATGCAACTTGCACAAGACTCCAATATGGCAACTGCTCAAACAATTTTTCTAGCTTTAAATAATTATCGATCTAAGAAAGGGTCAAATGCTCTATCCTGGAATGATAAATTGGCAGAAATTGCCCAAAATCGAGCTGCTACGTTTGTAAAATTGGGTAAACTTGATGATCATGCAGGATTTAACTCATATTTTACGGGTCAAGGACACATGAAAGATATAGGATTAACGGGGGTAGGTGAAAATTCCAGTTTTGGTTATCACCTTGAAGGTGTTCACCTTATTGAGTGGGTTTTTGCAGGAGACGCGCCGCACAACAACAATCAGCTCAATCCCGAATGGACAAACGTCGGAATCGGTGTTGACGGATCTGCCGTAGACATTGTGTTTTCAAAAAAGTAAAATTTAAACTTGACAACAGATAGAGCTTTTGGTATTCTTAACTATGGAGCCCTCAAATATTATTGTAGGCACAGCCCTCACCTTCAACGATGTTTTACTCGTTCCCGGTTACACTGATTTTTCAAGATCTGATATTGACCTCACTACAAATTTAACAGGCAACATAAAACTAAAAATCCCATTTATATCATCCCCAATGGATACGGTGACTGAAGCTGGTCTTGCAATAGCACTCGCAGAAATTGGAGGAATTGGAATAATTCACAGGAATTTAACCGTTTCAGAACAAGCAGGCAATGTCAAAAAAGTGAAAGACAAAAATTTGCTTGTCGGGGCAGCAATAGGGCCAAGTTCTGGCTTTGAAGAAAGGGCAAAAGCGCTTATCACTGCCGGAGTAGATGTAATCGTTGTTGATTCCGCCCATGGATTTACAAATTCAACAATTGAAACCATAAAATTTCTCAAGAAAAATTATTCAGGGATTCAAATTATTGCCGGAAGTATTGCAACTTATGACGGCGCTATGGGATTAATTCAGGCGGGTGCTGATGCGCTCAGAGTAGGAATGGGGCCGGGAGCAATTTGTACAACCAGAGTAATTTCAGGAATGGGGGTCCCCCAAATTACGGCACTAATTGAAACTTCTCGTGCAGCAAAAAAAAGCGGAATACCAATAATTGCAGACGGCGGAATTACACATTCGGGTGACATTACAAAAGCGTTGGGGGCAGGCGCATCAAGTATTATGATGGGGTCATTTTTTGCCTCAGCGTCAGAATCTCCTGGTAAAAAAACTACACTGACTACAGAACAAGTGCCTCATCGTTTTAAAAGCATTTTTAATCACTCGGGAAAATACGTTTTTAAAGAATATCGTGGCATGGGATCTGAAGCTGCCATGCAAAAAGGGGCAAAAATTAAATCGGAAAGTGAGTTTCATGGAAAAAGTTATAAGGATAGAACTCTGATTGCAGAAGGCGTTGAAGGGCTAGTGCCGGTAAAAGGGACGGTTGCAGAACTTGTTGAAATGGCTGTTGGGGGAATCAAATCAGGTTTTTATTATTGCGGAGCAAAATCAATTTCCGAACTACATAAATCTGCTCGCTTTATACAGATAACACAGGCGTCGCTTACCGAATCCCATCCTCATGATATCTTAGTAACAAACGCAGGAAAAAGTTATACATGATTTTAATAGTCGATTTTGGTTCTCAAACGACACACTTAATAAAAAGAAGGCTTACTGACCTTGGTATTGTCTCGGAAATCATTCACCCCGAAAACGCTTTAGCAGAAATTAAAAAAGTCGCACCGTCCGGAATTATTCTCTCGGGAGGCCCCGCGTCGGTATATGAAAAAGACGCGCCGTCTTTAGACAAAAGCATCTTTCAACTCAACATACCCATCCTTGGAATATGTTATGGCATGCAACTTACATCTCATTTACTTGGGGGTAATGTTGTGTCCGGAAGAAAAGAATACGGCCCGGCAAAAATGTCAATTGTCAGTGGTCAATCGTCAATTGTCAATGGATTATCTAATCAATCTACTGTCTGGATGTCACACGGAGATGAAGTCAAATCTGTTCCCAAAGATTTTGAAACTATCGCATCAACAGAAACTGTACCTTTTGCATTTGTCGCAAATTTCAAAACTAAAAATTTTGGTGTCCAATTCCACCCGGAGGTAGAACACACGGAAGAAGGAATTAAAATTCTCACTAATTTTTTAAGAATTTGTGAGATCGTGGGAGAAAAGAAAAAAATCAACGTTACAGATCTGGTTGATAACATAAAACAAATAGCTCGGGACAATTACGTTATCGGTGCAATCTCTGGCGGTGTTGATTCAACTGTCGCCGGGACTTTAGTTGCCAGAGCGATAGGGGATAAATTCATCCCTGTTTATGTTGAAAATGGATTGATGCGTCCTAGAACGGCTGATCATGTCAAGAAAATTTTCAAAAAATTTGGGATACAGCCCATTATTGTTAACTGTGAAGACGAGATGCTTATGATTTTGAAAGGGGTAACTGACCCTGAAAAAAAAAGAAAAATCATAGGTAACTTTTATATTGAGATATTCGATAGAGAAGTTGAAAAATTAAAAAAATCTAGCAAAGATATAAAATTTTTACTTCAAGGAACAATTTATTCGGACGTCATTGAGTCACAGGGGACAAAAAATGCTGACAAAATTAAAAGTCATCACAATGTTGGTGGACTACCTGCCGACATGAAACTAAAGCTTCTTGAACCGCTAAGATTTTTTTATAAAGACGAGGTCCGGGCAATTGGAAAAGAATTGGGGTTGTCTGACGAATTTGTGTGGAAGCAGGTTTTCCCAGGACCCGGCTATGCTGTGAGAATACGTGGAGAAGTGACTGCTGAAAGGCTTGAGAAAATTAAAATGGCAGATGAAATAATTTTGGAAGAACTTGAGAATTCAAAGCTTTTGAATAAGGTATTTATGTCTTTTCCTATTATGACCGGTGCTTCATCTGTTGCTGTTAAGGGCGACGGGCGGTTTTTTGGGGAAGTAATTGCATTAAGGATTGTGGAATCAAAAGACGTCATGACAGCCGTCTGGGCCAATATTCCTTATGACGTTTTGCAAAGAATTTCAAGCCGGATTGTCAACGAAGTCCCTCAAATTTCCCGAGTTGTTTATGACATCTCCACCAAACCTCCGGCAACTATGGAGTGGGAGTAACTCAAACAAGCTTCCTAACTCTTTCCAACAAATCCAGAAAATTGTTAAACTCAAAATCAGGATTTGTTTTTCTATAAACATCGAGATTTATAAAAGACATATTTGTATGTGGGATAAACAATGCCGTCATTGTTCCGGCATTTTTACCTGTAAGGATATCCCAGTTGGTATCACCCACCAATAGAGTTTCATTCGGTGTTACGCCGAGATCATCCATTGCAATATTTGCAATCTCTGGATCTGGTTTACTTTTTTTAACATTGTCCCCTCCCCACACAGACTCAAAAAAATTATTAAGTTTTAGTTTTTTTAACTGATTAATAATTCTATAACTCTCCGAAAACGATATGATTGCCATTTTTATCGACAATTTTTTAAACTCCGCGAGCGTCAGGTCAATATCTTGATGTTTTTCAAGGTTCTCATATGCTTCGTCGAGATATTTCTCGTAGAGCTTAAAACGCTCGGCATTAAGTTGATATTTTTCATCTTTTTCACTTTCAACTTGGTAAAATATTTTTTCAACTACTTCCTTATCCGTAAGGTCTGATCCGGTTTCAAAAAAACTTCTTTTCCAAGCATGCAAATGATGTTTCAATGAATCCACAATTGTGCCATCAAAATCAAATAAAACTGCTTTTAACATAGTGATATAATTATATCATGGCAACTATTGAGGATTTTCAAAAGCTCGAATTTAAAACAGGCAAAATATTGTCTGCAGAAAGCGTTGAGGGATCTGAAAAATTAGTTCGACTTCAAGTTGATGTTGGAGAAGAAACATCACGAAATATTTTTGCCGGAATAATAAAGTTTTATACGCCCGAGGACCTTGTAGGAAAAACTGTCATAGTTGTTGCAAATTTGGAACCGCGCAAAATGATGGGCTCGGAATCTCAGGGGATGCTTCTTGCAGCAGACGGTGGAGAAAAACCAATACTCTTAACTACTACAGAGCCTGTAGAACCGGGAGCAAAAATTAGGTAGACAACCCCAAAAGTTTTAGAACATACGGAAGAAAAATATAAATCCCAACAATTGCCGCGCCAATTGAAACAACCAAGACCATTCCTGCCGCAACATCTTTTGCTATTTTTGCCTCTTGTTTATGTTCTGATGTTATCAAATCAGTCATCTCTTCAAGTGCGGTATTAATCATTTCTGCAGACAATACCAAAATAATCATGACTATCAAATCTACAAATTCATCTTTCTGAATACGGAAGAAAAAACCCGCCGCTAAAACCAGAGCAGCAACTACCAAGTGAATTTGCATGTTTCGGTTTTCTCGAATTGCATGATTTATTCCCGAAAAAGCAAACCCGAAAGAATAAACAATTTTGACCTTTTTTTCCATACTACAAATATAGCACAATACCGTAAGCGATTAAAACGACAGCAATTCCAAAGATTGTCCCTACAACTACTTCGCGAGGCGTATGCCTTTTTAGAATTAGCCTTGACCAAGCGACCACGGGCGTGAATAGAAGTATAACCCAAAATAAACCTCCATATAAAATTCCCATAGCCGTTGCGAAACCAACAAATATTGCAAGATGCATGCTTGCTTTAACTTTAGTATTTATTATTTCGGCAAGAATTATTCCAAAAAACAACGTCGCAAGCCCCACAAAAATAATTTTTGGACCATTGAAAAAGATAACAATTAAAAGGTAAATGAAACAAACGGCTCCGGTAAATAAAAAAAGTTTAGGTCTCTGGCGGCGGTCTGAAACATCTAGGTTTGTAAAAAATCCTTTCCTTACACCGTAGTAAACAAACGCCCCAACAATTGAAACAAAAACCAAAGAAACTATAGACCAGGTAAGTGCAGTAGATTCGCTACCAGTAGTTTTAAGAATAATTATGTAGCAAAATGGAATAGCAATAACTAGAGGACTTGCAATAGCAGAAATAAGTTGGGCAATAAATAAAATCATTTAATTCTTGAGAGGCTTTCCTCTCGCCCCAATGCTTCTAAAAAGTCTGGGAGTGGTAATCCATGCTCGCGGCCTGTAAAAATTTTATAAAGAACCGGCATTTTTATTTTATTATTTTCCATGATTTTTTTAAACGCCTCGAAAATCTTATCTTTTAACCATTCAGTGTCGCTTATTTTACTTAGCTCTGATAATAATTCTTTCTGTACCGGCTCGTTTGAATTCTCTTTTGAGCTTTTTTCAACAAAATTTTTAAAATCCATAAGCGTCGTCATTCTTGTTTTAGCAAGTTTTATGATTGCATCGTTTTGAACATATTTTCCGATTTCATTCTCATTTTTATAAAAGTCTAAAAGTTTTATTTTTAATTCCTCGTCCGAAATTTTCTCACGCATATACAGTCCGTTCATCCATTCCAATTTTTTAGGATCAAATATTGGACTTGCAGTATTCACATGTTCTAGATCGAAGAGTTCAACCATTTCAGGAATGGACATTAATTCCCTATCTCCACCAGGACTCCATCCAAGAAGTGCCATATAATTAAGAAGCGCTTCAGGTAAATATCCTTTGTCTCGATAATCTAGAGCAGACTCTGCCCCATGCCTCTTAGACAATTTAGAATGGTCGGATCCCAATATAACAGGCAGATGACAAAATACAGGGTGCTGCCAACCAAAAGCCTTATATAAAAGGATGTGTTTTGGGGTTGATGATATCCATTCGTCCCCGCGAATTACATGGCTTATTTCCATCAAATGGTCGTCAATAACATTTGCGAGATGATAAGTTGGAAAACCATCAGACTTTAGAATTACAAAATCTTCAAGGTCATCAGATTTAAAAGAAATTTCTTTCTCTCCGACGGCATCTTTCCACTCAACAATCTTTCCTTTTGGAATTTTAAATCTTACCGCACCTTCATCTTGATATGCCAATTCTTTTAAAAGCAGTTCTTCTGTATGTTTTCTATAAATATCAAGTCTCTCCGACTGTTTATATTTTTCATCATATGTAATTCCGAGCCATTTAAGGATTTCAAAAATTGCCTCTTCAGATCCCGTTACAAGCCTCGCTTGGTCAGTGTCCTCAATTCTTAAAATAAAGTCACCATTATTATGTCTTGAAAACAAATAATTAAAAAACGCGGTTCTAGTATTTCCTATGTGTGGAATCCCTGTGGGACTTGGTGGAAAACGAACTCTAACTTTTTTATTCATACGCTTGATTTTATCATACAAACTTTCCTATACTCAATGTGAGGCATCTTTTGATTTTCAAATTCATACTATGGCTAAACTTGCAGATATTACATCGGAAACGAGAATTGTTCTTAAAATATTGGCAGGTTCACTTATTACCGTAATTGCTCTCTTCTTAATCCTAAAGGGTGGAATAATATTTAAAACTATATTTTTCCCTGCACCAACTCCTCCTCCACAAGAGCAATTTGGGAAATTACCATTCCCTGCATTTCCTAAACAAGATCATGTGAGTTTCGACTATCAAATTAACACCATAGACGGAAAACTACCAGATTTCCCACCATACAGAATGAACATTTATAAAATCTTTGAAAATCAGCCTAGTCTTGTTGCTCTCCAAAATGCCAGGTCTACCATGCAAAATGCAGGTTTCTTCCAGGATGAGACAAAATTAAATGATTCAATATATCAGTGGTCTGATTCAAATGGAAACACAATTCAATATGATATATTTACCAATAACTTTAAAGTTTCTTCTAATTTAAGTGCTTCAGGCAATGGTATTTCATTGACAAAAGAATCTGCATTACAAGGGGCAAACAATTTTTTGGGCAACGTTTCAGAAGATACATCTGACATAAATCAGGATAAATCGACACTGTTATATCTTAAACTTGATAATGGAAATCTAGTTCAGGCAGAGGGGCAAACCGACGCACAGTTTGCCAAAATAAACTTGTTTCAAAACGACTTAAACAAATATCCAATTTACTACCCAGAAGGGGCTGAATCTTCAATGTATTTCATTTTCCGAGATGACTCGGGGTTCCCTAAGTTAGTCAACGCAGGCTATTTTCATTTTCTTCCTGACTTAAAAACCTTCTCAGATTATCCAATAAAATCGGCCGAGCAAGCATTTGAGGATCTAAAAAAAGGAAATGCATACGTTGTAACTGGCGTTAAACAGGGGAGTACTATTGATATTCTAAATGTAACCCTTGGATATTATATTGGGGAAGGGAAGCAGGATTATTTTCTTCCGGTTATTGTTTTCTCAGGAAACGGATTTACGGCTTACGTTCCGGCAATTCCCAATGAATTAATACAACAGTAATTTAATTTTGCGGACAGCTCCATCAATAATCTTTTCAGTATCACCAAATCTGTCTTGACCGTTTAAAACATCTACTATATAAGTCCTATCACCTTGGTTTATAGAAGTAACAAGTACATCTCCTGCCTCATCAGTATGTCCGGTTTTTATACCGGTAACGCCATTTTGGCCAAGGAGAATATTGAGATTGTTTAAAACATGAGGAGTTTTACCCGTTAAATCATAAACAGTTTTATTTTTTGTGGCGACAATTTTTGCAAAAGTATTGTTTTGGATTGCATACGCTCCAAGTCTTGCCAAATCATATGCGGTTGTAAAATTTTGGTCATCATATCCGTCAGGATCAAAAAAACGCGTATTTGATAATTTCAGCGTTTCAGCTTTTTCATTCATTTTAGCAACAAACGCGTCAACTCCCCCCGGATAATTTTCTGCCAAAACATACGCGGCGTCGTTACCAGACGGTAGCATCATTCCATAAATTAGATTAATAACAGTCATTTGTTCCCCCTCCGTAAGTCCCATTTTTGAACTATCAGCACTAATTGTTGCTATGTTTCGTGCAGTTAATACCTGGTCTGGTCTGTAAGAATTAAGCGCAATTAATGCAGCCATAATTTTTGCTGTGGACGCCGGAGCAAACCTTAAATTTTGGTTTTTACCCGAGATTACTGAACGCGCTGCCGTGTCATAAATTATATAGGCTTTTGAATCAAGACTAATAAGTCCCACATTTTTAAGATATGGGATGACACTTTCAGAATTGCTACTTATTGTTACGATTGAATTACGGTCAACAAGTGATTTGAAGTAAATCACGCCGGCAATAAGACTTAAATTAACAAAAATTAAAATCAAGAGTGTACTTTTTTTAAGAAGGGGCCTCATAAAATCTAGTCGAGTTCCGCAGAAAAACGAACATCAATTCTCTCCATGTCGCGCGGAAAAAGACTTGCTTGTCTGACATTTAACAATTCAAGCATTTTCATAGTCATTCGCTCGAGCCCAAAAGAAAATCCACCATGAGGAGGCATTCCGTAACGGAATGCTTGAAGGTACATTTCAAAATCACTTTCATTCATCCCCCGCTCTTTAATAAGAGCCACCAATTTTTCATAATTATCTACCCGTTGACTCCCGGAAAGAATTTCTATTCCGCGGAATAACAGGTCGTAACTCAAAGAAAATTCGGGATCTTCGGCATCAGGATGAGTATAAAACGCGCGTTTTTTAGTTGGATAATGAGTAATAGTTACAAAATCAGATTCGTGGTTTTCAAGCGCCCATGCGCATATTTCTTTTTCGTCATCAGGTCCCAAATCTTTTTCTTGCCTTACATCGCGTTTAGTACGCTCATAAATTATTTGCTGCGCCTCACGCATTTTAAGTCTTGGGATTTTGGCGGGAATTTTTGGCTTTTCAATGTTAAATTGTTTAAGAATGGACTCACATTCTTTACTTGCATGTTTTAGAGTTTCCGATCCAACAAATTCTAATGAATCCAAAAGCTCTTCAAAATTCATAAATCCCAACTCGCAATCCATTTGTGTTGATTCTGAAAGGTGACGCGTTGTTACTGATGGCTCTGCGCGATACGCATGGGATATAAGGAAAACTCTCTCAAATGTTGGCACCATCATTTGTTTGTAAAGCTGGGGACTTTGAATTAGAAATGCTTTTTTGTCATAATAATCAACTCTGAAAACTTCAGCGCCCCCTTCTGTTGAGGAATAAGAGATTGTTGGCGTAAAAATTTCCGTGCATTCAAGTTTCTTTGCAGCTAATCTAAATCCTTCAACTATTGCCTCCTGCATTTTGAAAATTGGGCGGACAGACTGGTGTCTTAAAGTTAATGTTCTAAAATCAAGAAGTGTAGGAAGTTCTAAATCCAAGTTTTTTCCACCCATGTCAAATGGCATTGCCTCAGCTTTTGCAATCAATTCAACGTTTTCTAAGCGAACCTCAACCTTTCCGGTCTCAAGATCCGGATTTATATATTTTTCAGACCTGGCAACAACCTCTCCTGTAACTTTTACAACATCTTGAACTGAAAGGGTGGCAACCTCTGCAGCAAGCGCGTCAAAAGCTGCAATTTGTATAATTCCGGATCTGTCCCTTAGATCAAAGAAAGAAATTTTTCCGTGTGTTCTCACGCGCTCTACCCAACCGGAAAGATTCACTTTTTTTCCCACCAGATCATTACAAGATATAATTGTGCTTCGCGACATATGCATATTTTATAGCGAATTGAACTCATTGACAAGCGGTAATGCTTTTGATAAATTATTAATAGTGAAGTTATTTATTTTTCAAGTTACATGTGACTGAACTCTGATTTAATCAGAGGGAGGTTGCCTTTTGAAAAGAAGTAATATACTCCCTGCAATATTGCGGGGATTTTTTTTGATCAGATCCGATTGTAAGTAGAATTTATATAATTATGCGCCCTGAAAAAGTTAGAGCTGTAGAAAAATATATTGAGCAACATACTGATGTCATTGCTCTTCAAACTAATGCTATTTTGGCAATTACCGATCAGCCTGATCTTATTAGAAGACGTGGAGCAAGACGGGACGGAGTGCAGTTTAGTTCAACACTATACAAACTCTCACTTTATATGAAAGGGATTTCCCCTGCGGATATTAAAAGGAACGTTGACAATGCAACCGCCTCTGCAAGTAGCAGAAAACCTGCAATGAATCTAATAAGAACCGCCTCAGCAATATGGCCTTTTGAATCTGGAGCTCGAACAATGGAAACAAGAGTACCGCATTTTTCCGGCGAGGTTGCTCTAGAACACCAAGTTGTTCGAAAGATTTAAGAATTTTTTACGTCCCTCACTTTTAGTTGTATTTTTTCGTTTCCATTCCAATTGTCTTCGTCAATTATGTAAGCGATGTTGATATTGTCGCCTACTTTTACTTCCGGATAATTTTCTGCACTAAATAAAATTGCATCTAGTACTTTTTTACCTTGAGACAACTTAAGCTTTAAATGTTTTCTATCACGTCCCACAAATGCTAGGTTCTCGACTGTAGCTCCATTCGTTACAAAAACCGGCTCAAAATTTCCCATTCCAAACGGCGAAAGACCTTGAATTGCTTGATACAGATTAAAATTAATGTTCGCAAACGAAAGTTCCATATCAACGGTTAGGGATCTTGTGAGGATTTCTTCTGGAATAAGCCTTACAGAAGCCTCTGCAAGCGCAATTTTGAGCTCTTCTATCCTATTTGTCTCAACAGTAAAACCTGCTGCCATTGGATGTCCACCTACATCCACTAAAAGGGCTTCGTGTAGTCTTAGGAATTCAATAATATTAAATCCCGCAATAGAACGCGCAGACCCTTTGGAATATTTCTCACCAATAGATACAGCAACGGCCGGCTTATAATGTTTTTCGACAAGACGCGATGCAACAAGCCCAATTACCCCTTGGTTATAATTTTCACTACCTACAAAAATAAATTTTTGCTCTGCAGTTATTTTGTCTGTTAATTCATTGGCATGCAGGGTTGCTTCTTGAGTAAAAGCCTGGCGGTCGCGATTTGTAGCAGAAAGTTCATTTGCCAGTTTTGCGGCTCTTGCCGAATCTTTAGTACAAATAAGACGGAGCGAGTCTAGTGCGTGAGTTATTCTGCCTGAGGCATTTAGCCGTGGGGCAATTATATGTCCAATCTCATACGTACTTATTTTGTCCTTATGAATCTGTGCTTCCTTATATAATGCCAGTAAACCCGGTCTTTTTGTCTTCTTTAAAGCTTCAATGCCAAATTTAACGACTGCCCTATTTGGCCCAATAAGTGGCACGAGGTCAGCAACGGTAGCAAGCGCCACAAGCTCGAGATAATTCTGATTTATGAATTCTGAATTATGAATTAAGGCAATTTCTTTAGAAAGTAAATACGCTACTCCTGCTCCGCATAACTTTGTTGTGTGAACTATTGAATGTGCTTTCGGTTTTTTGTCAGAGGCAACATGGTGATCCGTAATAATAACATCTATCGCTTTTTCTTTTGCATATTCTACTGCCTTATTTGCAACAATTCCATTATCAACTGTAATTATAAGCTTTACGTCAGGGTGCTCGTTCAAAACACTCTCAATTCCATTGACAGACAAACCATATCCCTCATCAACTCTATGAGGTATATGTGGCATCACGTTTTTATGAATCTCGAACAATCCTTCCCAGAGAATTGCAGTACCGCAAATACCATCAACGTCATAGTCCCCAAAGATTATTATTTTTTCATTATTTTTTATAGCTTGCTCAACTCTTTTTAAAGTTTTATCTACTTCTTTCCTATCTATCCCAGCATTTTCAAAATTTATGGATTCGAGTTTCGGGTTTAAAAATTCCTCTTTTTCTTTTTTAGTTTTAATCCCGCGGTTCTCAAGCAGAATATTTACGATTTCATCCACCCCGTATTCTGTTTTCTTGCTGATGTCTTCAATAATTATTTTCCATTTCGCTCCTTTCATCGTGATATAATTCTAACATATGGAGAAAGTCGTGCCTTCTAAGGTTTTATCAATTTATCAACAACTCCAGTCCGCCGGTTATCAAGCTTTCTTTGTTGGAGGATGCGTAAGAAATTATCTGATGGACATGCCAATTAAAGACTGGGACATGACAACTAACGCAACACCTGAACAAATCCAAAAGGTTTTCCCGAATTCATTTTACGATAATCGCTTCGGAACAGTTGGAGTTATTTTTAAAGAAAATGATGAAGAAAATCAGGATAAAAATTTTGTTGAAATAACAACGTTTAGAACAGAAAGTGGATATGGAAATTTACGTCACCCGGAAAAAGTGGAATGGGGGAAAACAATTGAAGAAGATTTGTCACGTCGCGATTTTACAATGAACGCAATCGCAGGAAATCTCGAACCAAAAAATACAGACCTCGAATCACCAACCAGCTTTATCGATCCTTACGACGGACAAAAAGACATTGAAAAAAAAATAATATGTACTGTTGGAGATCCTGATGAAAGATTTGGTGAAGATGCATTGAGACTTCTCAGGGCAATTCGTTTTGCAACCCAGCTAGGTTTTAATATTGATGAACCAACATGGAAATCTGTAGTCAAAAATGCTTCACTCATTACCAAAATTTCCGGGGAAAGAATAAGAGATGAACTTTTGAAAATTTTAGAAAGCCCAAATGCTTATGACGGAATCAAACTTCTTGACGCGGCAGGAATGCTAGATTTAATTTTTCCGGAGCTTGCCGCAGGGAAGGGAGTTTCACAAGTCCGTCCTGGCCGTCATCATACAAGTGACGTTTTTACACATAATATTGAATCGCTCAGACATACTCCGTCAACCGACCCGATAGTCAGGTTGGCAACTTTACTTCACGATGTTGGAAAACCATATGTTAAAAACGAAGATGCGGAAGGACATGTAATTTTTTACAATCATGAAGTAAAAGGGGCTAGCGTTGCTTATGAAATTTGTGACCGCTTAAGACTTTCAAAAGCGCAAAGACAAAAAATAGTAAAGCTTATCCGGTGGCATATGTTTACGGTGGACGAAAATATAACGGATTCGGCAGTCCGCCGATTTATTAGAAAAGTTGGGCTTGAAAATGTTGCGGATATGATGGATTTACGGATTGGTGACAGACTTGGAGGTGGTACGCAGGTTGCGGAAAGTTGGAGACTCAAACTTTTTAAAGACCGCGTTGCAACAGAACTTAATCCCCCATTTTCAATTAATGACATGGCAATAGATGGCAACGACATTATGAAAGAGCTAAAAATTGAGCCGGGCCCAAAGATTGGTGAAATCCTTAAAAAGTTATTCGAGGAAGTAGATGAAAACCTAGAACTCAATACACGCGAACATTTACTTAAGCGGATAAAAGAATTACAATAAGCTTATGGCACTAAAACAAAAAATTCAGGACGATTTAAAAACCGCAATGCTAGCGCAGGACGCAGAAAAACTTTCCACAGTCAGAATGCTCAAGTCTGCTATTCAGTATTATGAAATTCAAAAGGGAGGCGCTGGATATGAAGCAACTGATGAAGATGTAATAACTATTCTTGGGCGGGAAATTAAAGCAAGAAAAGATTCAATTGATCTATATAAAAAAGGTGGACGGAAAGAGCTTGCTGAAAAAGAACAAAAAGAAATTGAAATTCTTGAAAAATATTTACCTGAACAAATGTCGGAATCAGAAGTAAAACAATTGGTAAAAGAAGCCGTTGGACAAACGGACGCAAAAGGCTTTCAAGATATGGGAAAAGTGATGGCGTACCTCATGCCAAAAGTTAAAGGAAAAGCCGACGGTACCCTTGTTTCAAATCTCGTCAAAGAAGAACTCTCAAAATAATTACTTACTTTTATTTTTCCTCTTTTTGTCAAATTCAAACCAGACAACCAGCAACTGAGAGGCATTGAAGATTGAAGAATAGGTTCCGGAAACTATTCCTGCAAGTAAAGCTACAACAAACCATCTGATTGATTCTCCACCAAAAAGTAATAATGCAAACAAAACGATTATAACTGTGAGCGATGTATTAAGTGAACGGTTTAATGTCTCGAGAAGTGAATTATTTACAACTTCTTCAAAAGGTAGGCTGTAATTTTTCTGTAAGTTTTCCCTGATTCTATCAAATACTACAATTGTGTCATGGACTGAAAATCCCATAACAGTTAACAGTGCAGTGATAAATAGTGAATCGATTTCTATTCCAAATAACCATCCGAGGATTGAGAAAATCCCAACTACAACCAAAATATCATGGAGCAATGCGGCAATTGCGCAAACCCCAAATTTCCAAGAAGCCACGGGTTTTGAAACTTTTCTGAAAGCAAATGCAATATATAAAGTTATGGCAATTGAAGCAATTAAAACGGCTTTCAAGGCATTTGATTCCGTCTCGGCACCAATTGTTGGACCAACCGTATCAAAGCTTTTTTCAACAACACTTGGGTATTCTCCTTTAAGGTTTGTGACTATTCTTGTTTTTGTTTTTTGATCAAGCGGGGCAGTTCTGACAGAGGCGTTTTGGCCGGTTAAAGTAATTGCTTCCACCTTTGCATGTTCGTTTGTAAATATTTTTTTTATAACTGCGTTATCAACTTGCTTTTTGTAGGAAAATTCAAGCCGAGAACCTCCGGTAAAATCAATTGACGGTTTTAATCCAAATAAAATAAGCGATATCAGACCCGGAATAATAACAATTCCCGAAAGCAAAAAATAAAGTTTTCTGTTTTTAACAATATTCATATTTTTTATTTGTGAACAGAGTCTTTTTCAAATACTCTCAATAAGTTTCGTGTGACAACTATTGCTGAAAACATAGATACGGCAATTCCAATGAAAAGCGCTATTGCAAAGCCCCTAATTATACCGGATCCAAAGTAGAATAATATAAATGTTGTAATAAGGCTTGAAATATTTGAGTCCCTAATTGATGGCCAAGCTCTTGAAAATCCGAGCCTTGTTGCAACCTGCGCGGGTTTGCCAAGACGCAATTCTTCACGCATTCTTTCAAAAATTAAAATGTTGGCATCAACCGCCATTCCAATTGATAAAATAAAACCTGCAATTCCCGCCAAAGTTAGTGTTATCGGGACCACTTTGAAAATAAATATAACTATAATTGTATAGATAACGAGAGCAACTGATGCAAGAATACCTTCTTTTTTATAAAGATATATCATAAATGCAGCGACCGATATAAACCCTACAATTCCACCAAGCAAACTCTTTTTGAGGGATTCTATTCCTAAGGACGGACCAACAGTTGACTCACCAATTAGTTTTAGAGGCGCGGGTAAAGCTCCCGAATTAAGCTGTATTTGAAGGTTTTTTGCCTGGTCCTGAGTAAAATTACCAGAAATTACAGCGTTACCATTTAGAATTGGCTGCTGAACAACAGGTGCTGAGATTGCAACGTTATCCAAAACTATCGCGACCTGTTTTCCCACGTTTCTTTGGGTAATATCTGCAAAATAGCGTGTACCTGTGGACGAGAAATTAAGCTGGACTTGTGGGGTACCGTTTCCCGTATTGCCGTATACAACTTGCGCGCTTTTCAAATCTTTTCCTGTGAGTTTTGATGCAATGGGGCGGTTTTTATAAATATTTGTAAGTCCTACCGGTAATAGATAGGCGTCTGCTGTTGCTATCTTTTGATTCCCTTCTTCCCAGAATGAAAGCTGGGCAGTTCTTCCGATTAAATCAAGTGCTTGGTCAATTTGCGTTGCACCCGGAAGCTCGACAATTATCCTATAATCCGTTCCGAGTTTTAAAGACTGAATTGTTGGCTCGGTTACCCCAAAAAAATTGACACGTCTGTCAATTACATTTCTTGCACCGGCAAATGCGTCATCCCGTTGTGAAGCGGGTATCCCCTTCATATCCACTTGATATGTAAGACTGGTACCACCTTGCAGATCAAGACCAAGTCTGTAAGAAAGGTCCCTCTGGAAATTAATTGGACCAACTTTAACGTTAAGCCGTGAAGTATCAAGGTTAAAACTAAAAGTTTTATTAATAACTGGAACTTTAATTTTTCCAAAATTTAGTGGAAAAGGAATATCAACAAAAAAGAGTATCAAAGCAACAAAAAAAAGAACAAAGAGAAAATTTCTGGGGGTTTTCATATTAAGAAATTAAGGCCTCTTCGTCTCCTATCAACATTACGCGGGAACCGTAAATTATTGAGGTTATAAATGGATCCCTACGCTTTTTCCTGAAAACAAATTCTTCCTCAGTCATAACAGTATAATTTATTTCGTGTTTTCTTTTTGCTTCTTCCGCGCGGACTACAACAGAAAGCTCAGGGACGACAATTGTGCCAACAAGAAGCAGATCTACTTCTTCAGGATTATCGCGAAGACCCCGTGCAAATTTTCCTGACAACATTGCAAATTTTATTTTACCGAGCTTTATGCGGTTTTTAATAATGTCAGCACCTATTCCAATAGTTTTTGCGTAGACATTAAGTAAGTCAAAATAAAAAGGGTATGATTTGTCTAAATAGTAATAAACTCGATTGACACGGGGTTCACGTTTTAATATTCCATTTTTCTCAAGATATATAAGCTCACGGCGGACAGCATTTATTTCTTCCTCTACTCGGCGCACCACCTCTCTGACATGAAACATTTCGGATGGAAACTCCAAAAATAGGGAAAGCACTTTGACCCGAGTTTTAGACGTAATTAAATCGGAAAACATAAAAAATTTACTCGTTTGATTTTCTGGATCAATTATAAACCAAGAGGCCCTATTTGACAATAACCGGAGCAGCTATCCCTAAAACATCAAACCATATGAGTCCGCGATCAAATTTTACCTGCTGTCCATTATTATCTTTAATCATCAATCTTGCTGTTCTGCTCTTTTTGCTCCATGTGCCCACTGTTTCTTGCCCATCCATAAATATCTCTGCCTTACCCGTACCTTTGGTGCCATAAAGCATGTGTTCATTATCTGTATAACCGTCATTCGCGTGGGATTCATTCATGAAAAGAATCACCACATTTTTTGCTGCTAGCTGCTTCCCCGTATCTTTATCTAGATGAGCATTGCCACCATTTGTTCTTTTATAAGTATTTGTAATTGGATCATAATTCCATTTCACAGAATAATCTGTGTAGCCTCCCGAAAAATTAAAGCTTATTACTTGAGATTTCGATCGAGAAGAGGCTTGCGCGTCATCTTTAAATATATATGGAACAAAATTTGCATCCCATGAAGCCCCATCCTTATCAACATTTGTTAGCTTTCTGCTTTTACCCACGTCCCAAAGCTTACTCGTTGTTGAATACATTGTGTGTTCTGTGGCAACTGTGTGACCAAGTCTTTCATAATCTCTCCAATAAGTTGGAAAACCTATAGAAAATTGATTTAAATCATTGTATCCGGTCCATCCATAGCCATCAATTTGTCCCAATGCGTCAGCGGGCCCCGAGGTATTCGCTCCACCTACGTGGGCATAAAGCGGGTTATCTGCGTATTCTGAAATGAAGTCCAAGAAATATGTTCGGGCAGAACGCACCGGCCCAACAATCCCTGCGTCTTGGCAGTAGAATACAACTAGAAATCGAGTAATCCCACCTTCCGCAACTGCTTCATAAACAACATCTGCTGATGAAATACCTGACTGGGGACGCGCGTCAAGCGAATTTTCTATCATGACGCCAAGAGGACGATGCTGTTTCCACCATGATTCTTGTTGAGTTGAATATTTTACACCATTCAGAGGACATGGTTGTGTTTTTGGAAGTTTGGGATCAAATCCAACTTGCTGGTTTGACCCTGATGAAGGTAACGCAACCGGCGTAACCGTTTGGTTTGTGCCAATCATTGAACCTCCGGAAAATTTAGTGAATGCAAAGTACGAAACAGCTGCCGCAACTATATATATTACAATTCCAATAATTAAATTTTTCTGTTTTTGGTCCATAGATTAAACGGTTTGGGACAAATTTTTTGCACCTTTCAAAGCTTTTTTCTCGTCTTCTGAAAGATCATATTCTACCCCTTTCCCTGCAACAACACCTTTTGCGTACCAACGCGTTCCAGTCCTTGTGTGAAGACTTGAAATTACTACTCCTGTGTCTTCAGCATCTACTAGAGCTAAAATAAAACTCTGATCTCCCCCGGTCTCTTTAAAAGGGTTAAACCTAACAAGTCCTATTTTTTGGATATGCGAGGCGCTATCCTTTTTTAGTTTATCATATTCAAGTATCAGATGGTCAACTGCCTTTTTGTTATTTGCTTCACGAGACAAAACGTCCTCAAGCAGTGAGGTCAATGACTCTTTTTTTCCATTCTGTAAAAGCTTTGAATGATAGACATACAACTTAAAAAAGAAGAAAGACAAAACTGATAGCCATAGAAAGTAAAGAGCGAAAATTACAAAATTGGGAGTCAAATTCATAGGATTCTACCATTTTAGCCTGTCTAAACGAGTACTGTCAACCCCGATTTAGCCGGGGCCAAGAAATTCTATTTATCCTATTAACTCAGTCTAAAGCGTTTTTCGTAAATTGTCTTAGCTTCGATTCCCTCTTGACAGGCACGTGATGAATGTGGTACTTTTTCACTCATCGGCTATTTACGCACGAATATAAATATCTTTAGCCTAACTTTTTATTTTTTAAAAAGGCTAAAAACATTATGAGCAAGAAAAGAAAGACAAGAAAGGAAAAAATGCTCGCCGCGACACGCCACGATTTTACGAATGTTTTGAGTTTGCCAAAAGTTCAAGACATAACCGCGTCTATTGTAGAGTCCGGTGAAAAAGTACAAAAACAGATTTACGTAAAATCAAATAATTATTCTTATGTAGCAATTGATGTTCGTAAAACTTTATTTATAACACTGACACTTGTTGTTCTTGATATAGTCCTGTTTTCAATTTTGAAGTTAAAACTTATTAGTTTTTCAGGAATTGTTTTTTAATTCTGAAAGGGGGTGAACAAAACTTATGGCAAGCATGTATTGTGTAAAATGTCGCGCAAAGAGAGAAGATCCAGCAGCAGTAAAGGTAACCATGAAAAATGGAAAACCAGCTATGAAAGGAAAATGCCCAGTTTGTGGAACAGCAATGTTCAAAATTGGAGCAGCATAATTTCTCTTTTGCAAATTTGCAAATAGATTAAAAACCCGATTCGAAACGTCTTTAAAAGAGTTCCTTATCGGGTTTTTGCTGTCTTGAAGTATTTAGGGAAATATTTATATTTTGGAGGAGGGAAATTTCCCTTTTCGAACGCTTGTTGAAACCCTTTGTATTTTTCAACCCGCTCAGGATACCAAGTCTGCCCTTTAATTAATGGGTCATTTTTATGTTTTTTGAATATTTGTTCAAATGCTTTGCCCTGATCAACATAAGAAGTATTAGAAACTATTCCATCTTTCCCAAATTTCTGAACATATTCAAATAAAACGTATGGTATATGCATATATCCATTCGGGAATGATTTACCAAGATTCATTATGAAATCCAAGTCATCAAGCATTCTAAAATTTTTATCCCATTTGACCCCTTTTCTTATTACGATCGATTTGTGAAATATTCCGGTACCACATGTTCTTACCTTCCAGTGGTAAAAATCTTGTAACTTCACGTCTAAATTTTGCGCCGAGCTTGAATTAGTAAAATCTATGAGCTTGTTATTTTCATAAAGTTCAACTCGCCGGTTATAATTACATGTCGCAAAAATTTTCTTAGGATTTTTCTTAAAGAACTCACGAGCAACAGAAAGATAGTTTTCATAAACGGGGTCGTCACTATCAATATAGGTAATTATATTTCCATTAGCTCTTTTGAGACCATAATTGCGGGCCGCCGAACCACCACCCCTATTTGTTTTAAAAAATTTAATTCTCGGATCTTTTTGAAATTCTGCAACAACCTGCTCCGTATTATCAGTTGAACCGTCGTCAACAATTATCATTTCCCAATTTGGATAAATTTGTTTTTGAACTGACTGAATTGTTTTCCAAATTATATAGCCCCGGTTAAAACTTGGAGTAACTATCGAAAATAAATCTGACATTTGCCGCTATTATACTGAATAAGGTGTATTATTTCTATTAATATCTTTGATGTATAATTTACCAAATAATACTATGAACAACATAAAAGCGGTTATTTTTGATTTGGATGGCACAATAATTGACACTGAGGATATTTGGACACTAATAGATACAGAATTTATAAAAAGAAAAGGGCATGTTTATAGAGAAAAGGATACAAAACATTTGATGATGGGTAAAAGCGTTAGTGATGGTGTTGAAATTCTTCGCGAGATTTATTCCTTTGAAGGTGATAATGCAATTCTTGCAGATGAAAGAAGGGGGATTGCAACTGCGTTTCTTTCGAATAACGTATATTTTGTTGACGGGTTTTTAGAGTTTTTTGAAAAGATAAATCAAAAATACAAAGTTGCAATTGGTACATCAATGGAAAAAGTTTTTCTTTCGGCAATTGATAAAAGACTTAGTTTTACAAAGTATTTTGGGAGTCACGTTTATTCAATTGAAGATGTAGGATTTGTCTCAAAACCAAGCCCAGACATTTTTTTACACGCCGCAAACAAATTGAAAACAAGACCCGAAAATTGCGTAGTTATTGAAGATTCTCCAAATGGAGTTGAAGCAGCAAAACGGGCAAAAATGAATTGTGTAGCAATTACAACAACTACAAAAAGAGGGCAATTATCAAAAGCAGATGTTATAGTTGATTCATATCAAAAAATCTCGCTCTAGACTTCTTCTGAATCCCTTTATTTTCGGGGTGAAATGTGATTCACAAATACAGGCTTTGGCGACTCTTTATAATGCACTAACTTGTAAACCTTGAGTACCGACACAGGCCACTCTGCCGCAATTTCAGCTCGCCCAAAACCTGCCACCTCCCAAAGAGACGCGCCAAGCGGCTCGCAATTTGGATCTTCACATACTACAAACAATTGGTTGGTTACACTTTTTCGCTCAGGATCTATACCTGTATATTGAATTGTTACCGGCGGGTGTCCGTCAACTTCAAAGATATATCTATACGCATGGTCTGAATTTCCTAACGTCAAAAGAGCAAAATTAAATGGCTTATTTTCTGTTTTTTGAAGAATAAATTCAGAGATTTTTTTTACTTGTATGTACTGCTGATTGCCAGGTGCGGCATATGGATATCCAAGCAAATTAAGATATATTAAAACAACAAAAATCAAGGCAGCGACTAATTTATAAAATATTTTTTGTAACCAAAAATAAGACAATAAATTTCCTACAAGCAAGAAGGGCACGGGAAACATAAATTCAAAATAATAATCGTAAATTGGCTTACGATAAAACCCAAACAAAATTACGCCAAACGAAAACCAAAGCAAAATTAGAAGATATTTAAGAAAATCGCGCTTTTTAGATCTGGCAGATTCGACAAATTGAAATACAAGAAATGTCGTTGAAAAAATTCCAAGAATAATTGCTCCCCAGTACCAATATGGAATTGCTTTTGCATAGACATACATCCTTTCCGGCGGTGGAAAATACATAACAAGTCTTGCAAAACTTCTGAAGAAAATATCCCCAACAGTTTGAATGAAAGTTGAATGTGTTAAATCTGTTGCCGTAGTGTCGCCATGCACAATGAAATTTATTACAGTTTTGACATTGGGAAAGCCGTGGCGTGCTTCAAATGCTAGAAAAGGGGATAGTCCGATTAGAAATCCAACAAGAATTGCAATATATTCTCTCCCTAGCCTGACAATCAGATCTTTTTTACCAATAAAAATATTTCCAATTAAAACATATAAAAAGATAATTACACCGACAAAAATTTCGATATAATGAAGTTGAAATGCAATTCCGTAGAGAATTCCTATGATTGCGAATTTTGGGACTGTTGGCTTTTGGATCCACCGGTACAATAAGTAAAAAATCACCATTGAAAAAAAAGGCATAGGGTTTGGGTTCCAAGATGACCTTGAGTATTGAATTACGAGTGGCGAAATTGCGTAAAGCGCGGCGGCAATAAGCGCGGCTGTTGGGTTGAACCAGCGGCGGCCAAATTCGTAAATCATGTATGTTGTTATAACCGAAAGTAGGGCAATCATTATTGCGGGACCCACCGGATTGTAATTTGCCAAAAACAGAAACGGCGCCATCATATAGTAATAAATAGGCCCGGTAAAAAAGTCGCCAGCGGATGCGCGTGGGCCAAGAAGTGTAAAATGTCCATGTAGAATATCGCGGACTATTAAAACATCTCTCCCCTCATCACCTAAAAAAGTAAGGTAATCTTGGATTTTATAGATTCTAAAAAATGCAGCAATTATTAAAATTACAGCAAGTATTATGATTTGAATGTAATTTTTACGAATAAACAATGTAGCGTCCGAAAGCATAAGGGATTATTTTTTCTTCCAAATAATTTTTGAGTAAACAGTAAAATTCCAAATAAGCAAGAGCCCTGTCCCAAGTACAAAATATATATAATAATATTTGAGACTAATTATTAAATGCAGTGTCCCTTCTCCAAAAAAACGGTCACCTAAGAAAATTGCTCCTGTTTGAATGAAAATTACGCCAATTGCGCTAGTTGCATAAAATTGAAGTAACTTCCAGATATATGACGTGACATTTTTTGTCGCGTGCTCGGAAAAAGTCCATAAATTGTTGAGATTGTAGTTTGAAAAAATAGCACAAGCAGCCCCTACCAAATTTGCAACCGAATGGTCAAAATGATAATTATCAGACAAAACTTTTAGTATCGCGAAGTTAATAATAAACCCTATTCCTCCAACAACCAAAAATTTGCCCAATTTTCCAAAAATTATCTCCTTTAACCTTGTTGTAATAACGAAAGTTAAAACGTTGATTATGTATGATAGAGGAGCAATTTTAGAATCCCCTTCGTTTCTTTCACCAAAATGGAACGGGACTTCCCCTATTTTAAATCCGTCGCGAATTGCTTTTTTTAAAAATGAAACTTGAAATGTGTAACCTTTAAACTCGGTTAATTCGCTTTTTTCCTTAAGGAAAACTTCTTTTTTCAAAGCCCTAAAGCCACCCGTCCAATCGTGTACGGAAAACTGTGTAAAAATTATTCTTATAATTAAATTTGCGCAAATTGAAAATATCTTGCGGATTAAAGGCCAATGTTCGGGAATTGAACCTCCCTCGCTATATCTGTTGCCAAGTACCATATCATACCCATCATCAATCTTTTTTAGAAATTCCGGAATTTTTTCTGGGTCATGCTGCAAATCAGCATCCATCTCAAAAACAATATCTGCTCCCATTTTATCTATTGCGTACGTCATCCCCCTAACGTAAGCAGCGCCCAGTCCGTGCTTAGGACCGCTTGAAATCTCAATGTTTTTATATTTTTCACCTAATTTTTTAACTTCTTCGGCTGTCCCGTCCGGAGAAGAATCATCTGCAACTAAAATTTTCATCTCATAATTTTTTATCTTGGGGAAAATTTCATCCTCAAGAATTGGAATAATTTTAGCAATGTTATTGCGTTCGTTGTATGTAGGTAGAATGATTACTGCTTTCATAAAATAAACGGCTACATGGTTAAATAGCTATATGGTGTTTCGACAATTTGAACCAAATAACCATTTTAACCATTTAATGTCCTGAAGTATTCTATCGTTTTTGCAAGCCCTGCGGCAAGCGCCACTTTTGGTTGAAAGTCTAAAATTGCGTGTGCTTGAGTTATATCAGGTTTCCTTTGGTGGGGGTCATCTTCTGGTAAGTCTTCGTGAACTATTTCCGAGCTTGAATCTGTTAATTTCTTAATCTTTTGCGCAAGTTCCAAAATTGTATACTCTTCCGGGTTTCCCAAATTTATTACGCTACCTGAAATGTTTTTTTTAAACATAGAAGAAATTAGACCCTCTACCATATCGTCGACATAGCAAAAGCTCCTAGTTTGGGCGCCGGTCCCATAAATCGTCAGTGGTTCATCGAAAAGTGCTTGAACAATAAAATTTGACACCACACGCCCGTCATCTTTTTGCATTTTAGGTCCATATGTATTAAAAATCCTGGCAATTCTAACATCTAAATTATATTTTCTGTAATATGCCATACTTGCGGCTTCTCCAAATCTTTTTCCTTCGTCATAAACAGAACGGATCCCTACGGGATTTACGTTCCCAAAATAGCTCTCTTTTTGAGGAGATTGGTCTGGGTCTCCATAGACTTCTGATGTTGATGCAAAAACAAAAGTTGAGTTTTTAGCAAGTGCCAAATCCAGTAAGTTTATAGTTCCTTGTGAATTAACCATAAGTGTCTCAATTGGATAAGCAATGTAACTTCTCTCACTTTTGGCATTTGGGGAAGCAGGGGACGCTAGGTGAAAAATACCCTTCAGACTGTGATTGATATTTGGAACGGTATGAATTATATCGTAATTTATAAAAATAAAATTTTCATTGTTATAAAGATGTGAAATATTCTCCTCAGCGCCCGTTATGAAATTATCAACACAAATCACTTTATTATTTTCTTTTAAAAGCGACTCACAAAGGTGTGAACCAATAAATCCTGCCCCACCGGCAACTAAAAATGTGTGCATTAAACTATTGTAACAAAATGTTGATGAATCATGAAACCCTGCGTCTTTAAGAAGACAGCCTGGACCCGCAATCGACTCTTGAGAAAACCAATCACTTTATGTAGAATTATATGAATATGTCCAAAAAGGCTCTTATTGTCGGCGTTTCTTCCCAAGACGGATCTTATTTAGCAGATCTTCTTCTTGAGAAAGGATATGACGTTACTGGCACTATCCGTCACACTACAAATTTTAATCAAGAAAATATAAACCATCTTTATGGAAAGATAAAAATAATAGCAGCGGATTTGGTTGATAACGAAAGCCTTGCTAATGCTGTCCGGAAAACCAAACCAGACGAAGTTTATAATATTGCCGCTCAAAGTGTTCCGGGAGATTCTTGGACGCATCCGTTCTATACGGGTGAAGCAACAGCTTTAGGGCCTGTACGTACTCTTGAAGCAATTCGTCATTTTGCGCCGGACGCGAAATTTTATCAAGCAACAAGCCGCGAAATTTTTGGGAATATCGAAGCGGATACTGCAAACGAAACAACTTGTTTTGACGCAAATAATCCATACGGAATAGCAAAGGCTTATGCCCACATGATGACCAGGTGTTATCGCGAATCTTATGGAGTTTTTGCTTGTGGTGGTATTTTGTTTAACCATGAGAGTCCAAGACGAAGTCTTCATTTTGTGACGAGGAAGATTTCTGCCGGTGTTGCCTGTATTAAAAACAAAGTCAAAAACCCACCGCTCAACGAATTAGGTCAACCCTTAATTGATAAAGAGGGGAAGCTCCATCTTGGTAATCTTGATGCAACGCGAGATTGGGGTTATGCAAAAGAATATGTTGAAGCCATGTGGCTTATGCTACAAAATGATAAGCCAAAGGATTATGTTATTGGGACAAATACGTCAAATTCTGTCAAAGAAGCTTGCGAAATTGCTTTCAAACATGCTGGTCTTAACTGGGAAGACCACGTTGTTAGTAATGAAAAGTTACAGAGACCTACAGAAATAAAGGATTTGAAAGGCGATTTTTCTCTTGCCAAAAAGGAGCTTGGGTGGGAACCAAAAACGTCATTTGAAGATATAATGAAATTAATGGTAGACGCCGACCTCGAAAGATTTAAATAATCACTTTTTAACTTTTGCAATTACTTTGATGAATGCAGCTTTGATTGAATAAAATTTTTCTTCCCCTTCCTCAAGCTTAAGTATTTCGAACTTCCCATCCAAGCAATCTTTTACATAACCTCTGCTGAAAAAATGTCTAATGTGACCCTCATTTTCAAACATGTCTTTTTCAAGCTCAAATCCTTTTCCAAAAAGATGATCGTTCGTTGATTTGCAAACGAAACAAAGAAGGCCATCTTGTTTTAATATTCTAAAAATCTCTTTAAAGATCTTCTTAGTTTTTTCATCGGTAAAATAATGCAACGAGAGCATTGCGTATACAACATTAAATTCTTTATCTACAAAACGCAGCGGATAGTTCAGGTCAAGAATTTCAAAAGTTAGATTTTGGATATTTTTGTATCGGCTTTGATTCTTTTTAATTGCGATTTCTGAGAAATCAGTTGCTGTGACTTTGTATCCTGCTTTAGCAAATAAAGCAGCATCATTTCCCACTCCACATCCTAACTCTAAAATTTTAGATTGGGGCTTAATAATTTTTAAAACTTCGTTTGCAAAATTACTCTTCTCTTCAACGTAATGATCAACGTCTCCTTGCAAATGCTTCTTGTTCCAGTGTTGCTTCTGATCGTTCATTAATTCTCGTTACTGTTGGGAACGCCAATAATCGAGGGTTTCCTTGAGCGTTTCGTCAATTGGAATTACTGGTTTCCATCCTGTGTTTTTTTCAATTTTTGAATTATCACAAACCAAATCTGCCGTATCAACTGGTCTAATCAAACCTGGATCGCTTTCTACTTTTATTTCTTTACTAGAAAGAGAAAGTAAGCGGTTTAAAATATCCTCAATTTTATACGATTTTCCAAAACCTATGTTGTAGACTTCCCCAGCCTCCCCTTTTTCAAGAATTTGAATATATGCCGACATCATGTCGCGAACATCTGTAAAATCTCGTCTTGCCGTAAGATTTCCTACTTTTAAAATTGCTTCACTCTTACCTTTTTCAATTTCAGCAATTTTTTTTGCAAACGCCGCCACAACAAAATTCGGCGACTGCCTTGGTCCTATATGGTTAAACGGTCTAACACGAACTATCGGAATTTTATACGACAGAAAATATTGCAGTCCCAAAAAATCCTGAGCTATTTTTGATATTGCATATGGATTTACAGGTCTTAACGGAGTTTCTTCATCTATTGGTAAATCTTTTGCTAAAACATCTCCATAGACTTCTGCAGATGAAACAATCAAAACTCTTGGAGAAATTTTGGCATACCTTACAGCTTCCAAAACATTGACTTGCACGTCTATATTATTGTTTATAAATTGCGACGGATTATCAAAACTCTGAGCAGCAGATGATAGTGCTGCAAGATGGAAAATATAGTCGGGAGTATTCTCGGCTAAAACTATGTTGACGTCTTGTGAGTTTTGAAGATCAACCTTACTTAGTTTAATCTTGTCTTTAATTGACGAAATGTTAATCAAGCTATCGTCTGATAGGTAAGTACCGGAAACATCAAATCCTTGAGAAACTAGTTTCTCGGCAAGAAAACTACCTGCAAAACCAGTTATTCCCGTAATAAATACTTTCTTCATATACAATCATCTTCCAACTCCCGTATAGTTGAAACCATCACCTCTTAATTTCTTAGGATCATACATATTGCGAGCATCGATAATATTGGGTGACTTCATATTTTTTTTGACTTTCTCGAAATCCAGTTCTGCAAAATCATTCCAATCAGTAAGTACAATTAACAAATCTGCATTCTCTGTTGTTTCATAAATATTTTCGGCGTAAGTAACATTTGGTAAAATTTGCTTTGCATTTTCCATAGCTTCTGGGTCAAATGCTGTAACACTAGCTCCGTCGTTTATAAGCCATGAAATAATATCAATTGCCGGTGCATCTCTCATATCATCCGTGTTTGGTTTAAACGCAAGACCTAATATTCCAATTTTTTTTCCACGGAGTTCACCTAAAATTTTTCGTGATTTTCTCACAATATCGCGTCTAGTTTGGTGATTTATATTTTCAACTTCAGAAAGCAATGAAAAAGCGTAGTCATTGTCTTTTGCAATGGATATTAACGCGCGTACGTCTTTTGGAAAACAGCTTCCGCCATATCCCGGACCCGGCGAGAGAAACAAATTACCTATTCTCTTATCCATTCCAATACCTTCTAAAACTCTTAACGCATCTGCACCAAGAAGTTCTGAAAGTTTTGCTATTGCGTTTGCGTAAGATATTTTGAGCGCAAGAAAAGAATTCGCAGCGTATTTTATAAGCTCAGCAGTCTCGAAATTAGTTAAAAGTACAGGTGCGTGAATTGGTTCATGGAGTGAAACCAAAAGTTTTTGGGCCCTTGGATCTTCAGTTCCTATAATAACTCTATCTGGACCGACAGTATCGTTTATTGCACTCCCTTCTCGTAAGAATTCTGGAACCGATGCGTAAGAAACCTCAGCTCCTTCCGGCTTTGTTTCTTCTAAAATTCTTTGCACTTTCTTGTTAGTACCTATTGGAACCGTACTTTTTGTAGCAACAACAGTGTATCCTGAAAGATTTGCTCCAATCTTTTCCGCGACACCAAGAACTGCTGAAAGGTCCGCGTCCCCTGTTTTCATCGGAGGTGTCCCGACTGCAATAAAAACAATATCAGAATCGGAAATAGCGGGTGCGTAATCAAGAGTAAAAAATAACCTACCAGCTTTTATGTTTTTCATAACAAGTTCTGATAGACCAGGCTCAAATATTGGAATTACCCCTTTTTTTAAATTCTCAACTTTTTCCTTTGTATGTCCTATAACGTATACAGTATTACCAAAATCGGCAAAAACCGCAGCAGTTACAAGACCTACGTATCCATGTCCTATGAATGTTATTTTCATTGCGTTTTAATTTTTTTCAGGGCTTCAAAAAAATCCGTCACTTGAAAACCTAAGTCTCTAAGTTTATCATTTTCAAGCATTACTTTAAAGGGTCGATTAGCCCTCCCGTGATAGAGATCTGCCCGTGTTGTAAGCTCAATTTTAGATTCCGGAAGGCCAAACTCCCGTGCAATCGCAATACCAATCTCATAAGGCGAAAGAAAATTTTTTCCAACAAGATGAATCAATCCCGAAACATTGTTTTCTATTAAAAAATTAATTCCTCCCGCAATATCTTCTATAAATGTTGGGGTAATTATTTGGTCCGATATCAGCTTAACTACCTCACGTGTGCCTAATAAATCAACCAAATTCCAAATTAAATCCTTTTTAAGGCTGCTTTTATACCCAAAAGGATAAGAAATTCTACATGTTAAAGAATCATTGTTCAGAACTTTCTCTCCGTAAAATTTTGTTTGTCCATACCAATCAATCGGGTCAGGTATGTCAGCTTCTGAATATCTACCCTCTTTTTCTCCGTTAAATACAAAATCGGTTGATATATATATTATTTTTAGATTATTTTTAATTGCGTAATCGGAAAGATTTTTTGTTCCAACTGTATTTATCCCGAATGCGGATTTAGACTTTTTCCAGAAATCTAGATCAATTTTTTCAAAATCTATCTCTCCATCTATGTATGCTTTTTGTTTTTCAAGTAACTTAATGTCACTTTCGCGATCATCCTCACAAGAATCTACGTTTGTTTTTGCTGCAAAATGAAGAATAAGGCTCGGTTTTTTTTGCGATAAAAATTTATGCAGATGACGTCTGTCAGTAATATCTACTCCGTATGACGAAGATATTGGAATGAGTTCATAACGACTTTTAAATAAATCAAAAAACCTGGAACCTACAAGGCCGGTCGCGCCAGTTATTGCTACTTTCATGAATTTTTATATTGTTTTTCATAGTATTTCTTATATTCACCATCCTTAACGTCGCGCCACCACATCTCATTATCGCGATACCAATTAACGGTTTTCTCGAGCCACTCATCAAAACCATGAAGAGGCTGCCATCCCAGTTCTGTCTTAATTTTTGACCAATCCACAGCGTATCTCCTGTCATGCCCGGGCCTGTCTGCAACAAATTCAATCATGTCATCCGACATTCCCAACAAGTGAATTATTTTTTTTGCTACATCTAAATTTGAAATGTCCTCTGTTAAACCTCCTACAACATATGTTTCCCCAATTCTGCCATTATTCAAAACTGCATCGATTGCCCGGGCATGGTCCTCAACATACAGCCAATCTCTTACATACAATCCATCGCCATAAATCGGAATTTTTTTACCTTCAAGTAAATTAGTTATAGCCAGAGATATAACTTTTTCTGGAAATTGATAAGGGCCAAAATTATTTGAACAATTTGTGATGGTAAACGGTAAATTAAAAGTATGTCCATACGAACGGACTAGATGATCCGAACCGGCTTTGCTTGCTGAATAAGGACTTCTGGGGTCATAAGGTGTTCGTTCATTAAATTTGTTCATGTCTCCCAACTCAAGCGCTCCAAAGACTTCATCAGTTGATACATGATGAAATCTTTTTACGTTATTTTTGAGTGAAGCGTCAAGCAAAACTTGAGTCCCAACCACATTTGTCAAAACAAACTGCGCGGGATCATGTATGGAGCGGTCAACGTGGCTTTCGGCGGCAAAATGCACAACCGTGTCGATTCCCATCATGACGCTATTAACTTCATCTACATTTGTAATATCCCCCTTAACAAATTTATAATTGGGATTTTTTTCAACTTCCGTAAGGTTTTCAAGATTCCCGGCGTATGTCAATTTATCAAAATTAATGATTTCATCATGAGGGTGATTTTTAATCCAATACAATATGAAATTTGATCCAATAAAACCTGCTCCGCCGGTAACAAGAAGTTTCATAAATGTTTAGAGTTCGTTGGCCTTTACTTTTTCTGCAACCAAATTATTTGCGCGGAGGAGTTCATCATGAGAAGTCCCAGCATCTATCCACCAATCTAAAAGTTCACATTTCAAAGTCCCTTCTTTGAGATATTCATTATTAAGGTCCGTCACTTCCAATTCACCTCTTTTTGACGGTTTTAACTTACTTATAAAATCAAAAACGCGGTTGTCATACATATATACTCCGGTCTGTGCTATATTTGATTTTGGGTTCTCGGGTTTTTCTTCAATTGAAATTACTTTACCTTTTTCGTCCATTTCTATCACTCCGTACTGGCCGGATTTTGTTGGCATTATCATCCCAAAAACAGTTGCACCCTTTTCTTGTTTCTCAAATTCATTCACTATATCGCTCAGATTAAATCCGAATATTCCATCTCCCAGTAATACTAAAATTTGTTCGTTATCCGAAAACTCTTTGGCGAGAAGCATTGCTTCTGCAATACCCCCCGGTTTGTCCTGCACGGTAAAATAAAGTCTCAACCCAAATTCCTCCCCAGATTTTAACAAACTAGTAAACTGTCCTGCATGATCTGGCGATGAGGAAATAAGCACTTCCTTTATTCCCGCGCGAACCATAGATTCGATTGGGTAATAAATCATTGGCTTATTGTAAACCGGAAGCAAATGTTTATTGGTAACAAGGGTTAATGGTCTGAGTCTGGTTGCAAGTCCACCTGCGAGTATTACACCTTTCATATTTTTCCAACGGAAAGAAACAAAAAGCAAGCAAAAATTAAGATGCTTACAAGAATATATTCTACCACAATTTTTGTTCTGAGTGTGTGGTGAAGCTTATGATGAAAAGTGCCTACCAATGTGTATATTACTAGAATAACAATTAATGCTGTTTCTTGAGCGTGAAAATTGTAAGACAAGCGATAAACAAAGAAGAATCCGATAAGCAAAATTAAAAGCTCAATAACATAATAAAGCTGGTGCGGAAATTTGACGCGGCTTATATGATTACCCCTCCTTTTAGAATTATCATGAACAAGATAAACGTAAGAATTAACATTATATGGTCAAGATTATGCCCAACAATTCTTGGAATTTTTTTCCGCTCTATTATTACCAAATCCATAAGAAGCCCAAATCCTATAAAGGATAGGGCAACGCTTGTTGCGGCTTTTGAAGTTATTGAAACATCAATTTTTGGCTTGTTAACTACAGCAGTATGTGCAGGTTGCGATGCGGAGGCGGTTTTTACAACAACTTTTGCTTGAATAGGAGTTGGTGTTGGCAAAACTTTTGGACTTTGAGCGTTTGTTTCTTGACCCGCTACATTTGACTGAGCTGACGCAGTTGTAGCAGGCGGTAAAACGGCAAGATTTTCACCGGCTGTTGAACCAAATTCCTGAACAATTAAAACTGTATCTTCACCCTGCAATGTACCGGGCACTACTGCAAAGCCTACGTCCTTAAAATGAGTTGATAAAATATTTTCCCGGTGTGATGATGAATTCATCCACGCGTTGACTGCTGACGACGAATCAGTAAAACCTTTAGCTAAATTTTCGCCTGCAAATTGATAATTATACCCTGCAGCGCGTATAAATCCCCATGGGGAAGTTGATCCGTCTGGCGCAAAATGCGCCCAGTAATTTTTCTGGAACATGTCAGCCGCTTTTCTTCTTGCAGCGTCTGCCAACTCTGAATTTTCAACCAAAGCAGGCAATCCATTTGATACTCTCTGTTGATTAACAAGTGCAAGCAGGTCACTTTCTGATATTGAATATGAAACACCTAAGACGTCCGGATGCGATTTATTAATGTTGTACCCCAAAAACGTAACGCTGAATATAAAAAGAATGATTATTACAAGACTCGAATGGTGCAATACCCGGGCGCGGTGATTATTTCTCTTGTGGGGAGTAAGCAAGTGCTTTAGAAACTTAATCATACATCCATCATAGCAAAAATTGAATTTTATTAATATTCTGGAAGTTCTATTTCTCCAATTTTTTTACCATTTATTTTTATAGACGAACTAAATGAAAGTGCATTCGCTATTGAAATTCCAACCCTAAGACCCGTGAATGACCCAGGGCCTTTTTCAATTTTAATCTCATCAATTTCATTTGTTTTTAAACCGGATTTTTTTAAAAGTTTTTCAATTAATGGAAGAGTTGCCTGCGCCTTTTGTACGTTTGCTTCCGACTCCTCAATAAATTCTTGTTTGTTTGTTTTGATTCTAACAATTATCCTACTGTTATCTCTTGTATCTATATATAAAATATTCATCTTTTTCTATTTTCGATTTAACGCTAAAAGCTGACTTTCACAGCGCCATCCCTTAAAATTTTAAACGGCATTTTTGTACAATCTACAACCGTTGAGCTTTGTTTTATGGTACAGCGTCCAAGAATTACATAATCCACCAATTCGACGAGCTTCGGGTCGAGGTCTGATATTTTTAATGGAGTCAAACCTCCGGAAAAATTTGCCGAGGGAGCCAAAATCGGTACACCGACTTTTTTAATTAACTTCAGGAGTGTTTTGTGGTTTGGCATTCGAATTCCAATTGTGTCACCACCACC
Source organism: uncultured Gammaproteobacteria bacterium (assembly GCA_964651815.1). GTDB lineage: Bacteria > Patescibacteriota > Microgenomatia > Levybacterales > GWA1-39-11 > GWA1-39-11. The sequence goes on from CAZYWG010000002.1 coordinate 62,498, forward strand.
ACGAGCAGGACTCGGAATTTTTTCTTTCCTACATTTTAAAACAATAGTCAAACCACCGGGCCAATACTTATCCATAAGAAAACGTACTTCCGGGTCTATTTTGTCTACGTATTCCTCTGCCATTTCAATTGATGAAACAAGTACCGGGACAGCTTTATAGTGTGGCCTTTTGCGAATTTCAAACAAACGCGCGACAGATTTCTCATAGTCAATTCTGCACCCTATTCCAAATACGGTATCTGTTGGAAAAATAACTATTCCTCCCTTTTTAATAATTTCTGACGCTTGTTCTAAGTTTTTATCCATGTTTTAAAAAAGTAATTCGTCGTTTATTGTCTCCGATAATTTCAAAATTTATTTTCCATGTGTATTCTATCTTAGACCTGTCCCCCCATTCAATTAAAAATACTCCTTCATGATCTTCAAGAATTTCATCCAAACCTAAACCTTTTATTTCTTTCACATCTTCTAGTCGATACAAATCAATATGATACAAAGTTTTAATGTCTTGCCGTTCTCCTTTGAATTTTGATTCAACTTCGTGTTTACGAATTAAAACAAATGTTGGTGAAATAATTCTTCCTCTTATATTGAAATGCTTAGCAATTCCTTGTGTGAAAGTTGTTTTCCCCGCTCCCAACTCTCCTATGAGAAATATTTTGTCCCCGGGTTTTATGTCTTTTGCAAAATTTTCACCGGCTTTAATTGTTTGATTTGTGTCTTCCGTCAGGAGGATCTTTGATTCTTCCATATTCATCAAAAATTGGGCAAATTTAGTTATTTACTTTCCAATTTTTTGGCGGAGAAAGGATACTATTTTATCTCCAAACTGAAAGTAAGCAAGTATGCCACACACCGCCAAGAATATCAAACCTAAAACAATAAAAATAACCGGTTGGACTGATGTTGATATTCCTAATACTTCAGTTTTAACCGCTTTTGTAGGAGTACCTTGTTTGAATATATTGTTGCCCGCATCTGATCCTAGCTTAAGACTTGAATTTGGATCATCAGTTGGTGTGGGACCTCTTTCCGAATTCGGATCATTACTTAAAGTTTTATTCCCTAGAGCAGGCGTTTTAGTAGGAGTTGGAGCAGACGTTGGAACTTTGGTTGGCGTCGCACTAGGTGCAGGTGTTGGAGTTGGTGTTTTTGTAGGTGTAGGTGCGTTAGTTGGTACGGGAGTTGCCGTTGGAGGTGGAGCAGAATTAGTCGCTCCCTCTGTCGAATCAGTATTATTTACAAACGAACCCGTACCATTTGGAATTCTTGACCAAGATTTATCTTGCGTTGTCGAATCAAACGACATGGAATCGATTGTCTGGCCAGAATCATCTTTCAACTCGACACCATCCCCGGTATTATTAAGTGATATTCCTGTTGTTTGTTTGTTAAACGAAATATATGCTCCTGCAGACAAACTATTCTCTGGTATTGTATAAGTATTGGTCGAACCTGTTGTATCCGAAATTTTCCAGTTTGTAATTGAAACAGAGTCAGATCCATTATTAAATAGTTCGATAAATTCTGAATCCTCGGATGAAGATCCGCTGGGGTTAGGAAAAACCTCATTTATTACAACATTTGAAGCAAAAACGCTTCTCGGGAAAAAATAGAAAATCAAAAAAAGAATTGATAACGTCTGAAGAATCTTCCTCATGAATTATGCTTATAGAAGTCTATCAAAAAGTAGGATAATTTCAAAATGCAAAAATTTAACTTTTTTAATTTACAACAACTTTGTCAATTTCAAAAATACTTGCAACGGAATAGTGGTCTGTAAAACTTATATCTTTCCCATTTGGAATATATGGGTCTCGCATTGTATAACTACCACCAGAACCGCTTTTAATGACAACGAAATGCGTCCCACCATATGCATGAATTCCAACTATTGCAGGATTCCCGCCGGATAACGCATCATCTAACGCAGAACCTGTTCTTGATGCTGTTGCGCCGTCCGCATGAACTGTATACAAAAGGTATGCTGGATAATAAGATGCAAAATTACCGGGGTCGGAATTAATAGAGATAGGCGTGACTCCGTGATGACCGTAATGTGTAAATATCATCGCAACTGACGTAACCAAACAGCCGTCGGACGCGATTGTGTATTGTGTACCGTTGAGCGACAAACCACCCCATTGAGTGTCACGCTGGTTATAATAACAACCCCAGTCATCACATGATGTTTGGCCAGATAGTAAGGAAGATCCACCAAGGTTTGCGGTAAATTTGGAAAAGCCTGCTAACTGCGCCTGGGCTGCGGCAAGCAATTTTTCATAACTTGATTCATTCCCTTGAGTTTGGGCGAGCAAGGTTTGCTTATCTTTTTTCTGACCATCAAGCTGGTCTGTGTAATCAGAAAGTTTTTTATTTAATGCCTCCGCTTGAGCTTCCTCACCCTGATAAATTGTTTTTTGGTTTGTGTAATCGTTTTTATTTTGTTCAGCAGCGTATACCTTCCGCTTATCGTAAACCTGGACGATTCTAAGATATGTTAGCCGCTTGAATACATCGGCAAGATTTGTTGCAGACAAAAAAATCTCCCATGGCTTTATAGTCCCAACCTGATAAACTGCCGCAATTCTGGCAATTAAAACTTTTGTAGAAGAGTCAATATCGTGTTGTAAATTGGCTACTTTCCCTTTAGCAATTTCTATATCCTTGTTTAAATTTGTAATTTGATCTTTAGTTGCTTCAATTCGGAGCTCAGTTAATTTTATTTGATTGTCCATTATTCCAATTTGTGAATTGAGTGTTTTTTCCTGTCCTTGAAGATCCGTTATTTTCTGCTGATATTCTTTTATTTGTTTTTCGAGATCTGCCTGCGCTGCCGAATTATCCTGACTAGGAGTTGGGGTAGCACTAGGCGTTGGAGTTGGATCATCCGCGTAAACTAAACAAAATCTTGCTGCAAAAAGAGCAACAAAAGAAATTATTATAGTGGCAATTAGAAAATTTTTAAATCCTGAATCTTTTGACCATTTAACCATGTGACCATTTATTTTACTTTAAGTATCGAAGAACTGCCAAATAGCTTGCGAATGCTCCAAGGGACATTGCTACTAGAATCTCAAGAGCTAATAGTTCTAGGAGAATTATTGGAGAAAGTGGAAAAATCGCAATACCATTTAAAAATGTTTCTATCCCTGGTGAAAAGTAATAAAAAAGAGCAATTGAACTGAGTCCTCCAATGACAGATCCCAAAAGTCCGTAAAACGCCCCTTCTGCTAAAAATGGCGCTCTAATAAACCAATTAGATGCTCCAATTAGCTTCATTATTTCAATTTCTTCTTTTCTAACCGTAATTTTTATTCCAATTATTGTAATTATCATAAGAACTGAAACAACCAAAAGAATTCCAATAACGCCAAGTCCTATTCTTCTGAAAGCATCAGTCCAAGAAATTAGCTTATTTACCACATCTTTTTGGAATGCTATTTGCTCAACAATATCTGATTTTTGAACTATAGTTGCGAGACTTGATAAATCCTCTGCCTGTAACGACTGTACTTCAATTGATGCCGGCAAAATATCGGCTGTTACTAGATCAAGAAGTATAGGATCACTCTTATTTTGCTCTTTATAAAATTTAAGAGCTTCATCTTTTGAAACAAAGGTGACAGATGATGTTTTACCTGTTGATTCAAGCTGTTTTTCAAGTGACGTAATTTGTTGCATAGTAGTTGTATCCTTAAAGAAAACCGTGAGCTGGGGTTTTGATTCAAAATATGAAACAAGGCGTAGCGAAAGAATTGTTAAAATTGCAAAAACAGAAATTGCAAAAAAAGTAAGACTCATAATTGCCGCTGCAGATATTGCTTGATAAGGGGACCTTCTTATATATTTTGAAACGGTTTTTATCATTTTCCTTTATGTGCGGCCAGCGTTGCAAGTTTTATTTTGTGGCGGTGGTCATCGTCTTCTTCTTTTTCTTTTTTCACATTTTCTTTTGAATCAATATGCTTTGCAGGTTTTTCATCTTTCTCTTCAATTGGCTTTGTTTTTTCTGCGTCTTCTTTTTCACTTTTTTCAGTAACTTTTGGTTCAACTTTTTTGGCTTTTTTGTCATCAACTAATTTACCTTTTGAGATAACTAATATTCTGTCGCTTGATTGCTCAATTATTTTGTCGTTGTGTGTTGCCATAAAAACCGTTGTTCCGTTTTTATTTATACTTTTCAACAAATCAAGAATTTGAAATGAAGTTTTGTTATCAAGATTTCCGGTAGGCTCGTCAGCAAGTATTATTTCAGGGTCAAAAACAAGAGCCCTGGCAATTGCAACTCTTTGACGCTCTCCGCCTGAAAGCTGGAGAGGGAATTTATCAAATTTTCCTTCAAGTCCAACGCTTATCAAAATTTCCTCAGCCCTACTCTTGGCTTCTCCACCTGCACCGGAAAGCTCCAGAGGCAACATAACGTTTTCAATTACAGTTCTGTCAACCAAAAGCTTTAAATCCTGAAAAACTACGCCTACCTTTCGCCGGAGTGTTGAAATCTTTGACTTAGGCAAATTTACCAAATCCCATTCTCCTATATTAATTTGCCCTTCGCTTGGAAGAAGATCGCGGATTATTAAGCGGAATATTGTAGTTTTCCCAGACCCGGTTGGCCCAACCAAATAAACAAAACTGCCCCTTTCAATATCGAAATTAATCTTATCAAGGACAGGTTCTGCGTTTCCGTACTGTTTTGTAACATTGGCAAATACTATCATGAGATTAAATAGCTATAACCGTAAATAAACCATGTAGCCATCAGCTATTTTAACTATTTTTTTTACTTGGCTATTCTATTTGAAGCCTGCCGACGTCCATAAGCCAACCGGCTTTTTGTGCCGAATTGGTCTCACCCCAGACTTTTACTTTTTTTCCTACGAAAGTTGATAAATCAATAACTGAAGATGTCAAATAAACGGTTTGTGAATCGCCGCCGGGACGGTCAAGATGATACGCACCTTCACCATCTATTCCACCTGCTTTTAGGTCCCCCTCCGCGCTGTCTTTAAATGAAGCATCTTTGGAACCAAATATCTGCCCTTTTGCAGCTGTCGTTGTGGATACTTTTCCATTTGGGCCGGCCACTTGGACAGTTGATGCGCCCCCAACTTGCGCCAAAACATAACCCGTTGCAATTCCAAGAAGGGCAAGGACCGCAAATAAAACAATTGGCGGTTTGGTTTTTCCCATAATTTCACTAAAATCCGATGGTTTTTTATCCCCTTTACTTTTTACAGTGGGAGATTCATCAAAAGAATGGATTATTTTATCCCGATTAGATCGGGATTGATCCTTATCTTTCATGATCTAAGTAAACCATATTTGACAAACTTTTACAAGTTTAAAATTCCAAAAATCAAGCACCAAATTACAAATTAGTTTTAAATTTTGTTATTTAAATTTGAGAATTTATTTGGTATTTGCCCCTCGGTCCTGAGAACCTCGGGGTCGAAGGAGAATTTGGATCTTGGTGCTTAAACTACATTATCTGATCCACCACTATTTTTGTATCTCCGTGGGTCGGAAGGTTGGCAATTTCTGCTTTTGTGAACCAACCAATGTCATGGGTTTCATCTTTGTTAAAAACAAATTTTTGCTCATCTACTTCCACTACATAATTTATATCTATATGAAAATGCTTGGGTTGGTCTTTATGAGAAGGAATCATTTGCTCCATGACAAATTTTGGGACGGGTAAAAAACTTGCGTCTTCATCAATATAATTTATTTCTTTCAATAAAAAATTTATATTGAGACCCGTTTCTTCCTGGACTTCCCTGACTGCTGCCTCAACCGGATTTTCAAACCTCTCGATGTGACCGCCGGGTTGTTGCCATTTGCCAAGTTTTTTGTGGTGGATAAGTAGCATTTTCTTGGGAGTACTCGAACTTAAAATCCAAACAGACGCGGTATATTGTTTCTCTCCCTCAATGACCTTATTCATAATAGCTAGTGTCTAGTTGCTAGCGTTTAGCGTTCAGTTGTTTAAACTTCGACGTCATAGAATTTAACATTTTTGAAACCTCAAGCAATAAATTTTCTGCCTCGGCGAAGTCTTCCAGTTTGGCAAACTTTAAATCTTTCGAAATTATAAGTTGGGTTTCAATCTCTAGTGCTGATCCATATGCAATAGAAAAGAATTGACTGTATTCCTTTGGCGATTTACGACCATATCCTTCAGCAATTGTAGAAGGGATTCTTATTACGGCTCTTCGCAACTGAGCAGTCATTATATAAAGTTCTGATCCTGGGAATTTATTTGTGAGAACATATATTTCCTTCACTAACCGAACCGATTTTTGCCAAACTATCAATTCCTTGTAAGATTTTATATAAGTCATTTTTCTAGACGCTAGACCCTAATAACTAGACGCTTTTTAGCTCCGCGTCAATAAACATATCAATATCTCCATCCAAGACTGCTTCAGTATTACTTGTCTCCGCTTTTGTCCGCAAGTCTTTTACCATTTGATAAGGGTGCAAAACATATGAACGGATTTGATTTCCCCAGGAAGCAGGTTTATATTTTCCTTTTAAAACCGATTCCGCATCTTTTCTCTCTTCTTCCTGCTTCACCCAAAGTTTTGCTTTTAACAATTTCAATGCATACTCACGATTTTGTGCTTGGAATCTTTCCGTTTGACAGGTTACTATAATTCCCGTCGGTTTATGTTTCAGCCTGACTGCGCTAGATACTTTCTGGACATTTTGTCCGCCGTGAGAAGACGCACGGTAAAAATCCCACTCAAGATCATCTTCTTTTATTTCTAAATCGACGCTCTCAACTTCCGGCAATACTTCAACAAGCGCGAATGACGTTTGTCTGAGTTGATTTGCATTGAAAGGAGACAAACGAACCAACCTATGTGTACCCTGCTCACCTCTTAAATATCCGTATGCAAAATTTCCTTCAACAGAAAGCGTTGCAGATTTAATCCCCGCCTCTTCTCCTGCCGTTTCATCAACTACTTCATAATTCCAGCCTTTTCTTTCAAAATACCTGATATACATCCGCTCAAGCATCACGGCCCAATCCATTGCGTCAGCCCCTCCTTGGCCCGCGTGAATTGTCATAATTGCATTATTTTTGTCGTAAGGACCTGAGAGATACAAATAAACTTCCATGTCAGAAAGAAGTGTTTGCAGACCGGTTGTACTGTCTGACTCAATATATTCTTGAAGTTTTTTGGCGTCTTCCGTTTCTTTTTGGAGGGCGGCCATTTCCTTCATTTTCTTTGTTGCCGCTTGGCTGTCTTTCCAGAAATCCGGATCCATGGAAAGTGCCTCTATTTCCCTAATTCGGGTTTCTTTTTCATTTATATCTATTTTTGATAGTAAAACTTTTGCGCGTTCAATTAAATCATCCATGCTTGCTTCGATTTTACCAGAAAATGCTTATAGACTACAGCCTAATATCTACAATTACATGCCGTAGTCGGTAGTCTGTAGAGCATAAGCACCTTTATAGCCTTGACTTCTTTTCACGGAATTGGTTATATTAAGATAGTGCACGTAAAGAATTTATCACAAGAGCCGGGTCACACAGAACATAAAAAACATTATCCCTTTTTGGATATTGAGCATAAAATTAGTCTTTTAGTATTTGCGTTACTTGCCATTGTTGGAATTTCTTTAACTTTTTTTATCAACAATAGTACCAAAAGAATTCTATTCACCACAGAAAGTTCAAATTCTCTCCAAATATCAAGTTTCAATCCCAGTTACTTTGGGCAGAAACTCTCAGTTCCACACACAGACAATGAAATGATTGTGAGATACCGTCCGACGGTCGATATTCAAGCTGGAAGTCAAGGTTCGTCAAGTTTTAAACCTAGTGATATAACAGGAGGCATTCCACAGGAAGCAATAGATGCTTTAAAACAGATTGGTGTCACATCAATGGAAAAAGTAATAAAAAACGCAAGCACAACTTCAACTGCAGCCCAAACTTATATATCAAATATTTATAAACTTACACTTTCTCCGGGTGCCGATCTTACAGCTGCGATGCAGGCAGTTTGTACTGATTCGAGTATTGAAATGTATTGCGAACCAAATTATAAACTTTCCCTTGCAACGCAACCCTCATCGGCCGGTGTCGGGCAGCTCTCAACTGTAGCGACAACAGGGGACCCTAGAGGTGGGAAAATAGCTTTAGTTGATGCGCCTCTTCCGGTAGGCTACAACGCAGCAGCACAGGCTATGGGAATGCCATCAATTTCCCAAAGTCAGGTTATGAGTGGTGCAGAGGCGCCAAGAACAGATCAGTACTTAGGACATTCACTTGCTATAGCAATTGAATTGTTCTCTGTAGACTCAATTACTCCGATTATATACGCCGGTGCTTGTGGTGATCTTTGCTCAAATAGTGATATAGCAAATGCAATTGTTTACTCCTCAGATAACGGCGCAAAAGTAATTTACCTTGGAATAAGTGGTAATTTTCCCCAAGGCGTTGAACCTTTAAGTATTAATAGCGCTGTTAGTTATGCCAAAAGTAAAGGTGCAGCTGTAGTCATAGCCAACATTAATAGTTCTCTTACTTCCTACGCTTCTCAGCACAAAAAATTGTCACTCCTTGAGAAATTCTTTTCCCTACTCGCTCCACACAAAGCGTTTGCAGATCCACCTGCACCTCCAACTTCTACATGTGGAAATTGCAGTGGCACTGCTCCCACAGCCGGCAGCGTAGCTAACAGTCTAAATACATTAGCTAACTCATTCAACAGTGGTACGATCACCAATGCAACTCAGGTACAAGCTTATATGGCCATATATAACGCTAATGCAGGTACGCTAAACCAATCAAATGGAGGGCAACAAGCCCTAACTATGTTGAATGCATCCGGAGCTAAAGCAATAGAAGCAGAAAAAACATTTCAAGAGACCCAGGGAGGAGGATTATTTGCATTAAATCAAGCTCTTCAGAATTTTAGTAACGATGCCGAAAAAGCTAACACAGCTCTCCAACAAAATTTGCAAGCAAAAGGTGATAATTCAAATCCATTAAATGATGTTAAGGGTGGTCTGGGAGGCGCGCTTCAAAGTGCGGTATTCCTCCAGGCAAAAGATATAAATCCAGGAGCTGAGAACGCACAAATTTTGGAAACTATGGCTAAGGGTTTCTCAGAAGAAACTGGGACTTACGATATTGACGCGATTATGTCACAGGTTGCCTTACTACCTTCGGCTCCTCAAAACCCTGATGATCCAGCTGCGGATCATAATATACCACCCCCGGGTAGTAATACTAACGGAACTGGCACGGGTACTGGCATGCATAATGGTGGACTCACTACCGGGTCAACGAATCAAAATAATGGACCATATACATTTGGTGGTGGACAAACTGGTGTTTTTTATAACTCCGTCGCAGGACAGGGCTATCCTGTTGGTACATCAGCTATTACTTATAATACTCCCCCTGCTGGAACTCACTACGGGTCACTTGCAGGGGCGAATTATTCCGGTCTGGGTTCTGCCTACAACGCAGCTCCTGGATCTCAATTTACGGTAGTCGGTAGTGCTTATGGACCAAATTATGGGCAAACAACTATGCAGATGGCTGCCAATGGTGCCTGGCAACAGGTTGGATTTAGTTATGGTCCTGGACAGAATCCGGGCCCTGGCTACGGGCAGCCGGCCCAAGGAACAACTATGGCTGGTGGTGGCGTTTACAACGGAGCGGGCGCATGGATATTTGGGGGAGCCGGAGGACCAGACGGACCTAATTATGGAGGAGGAAGCGGAGGAGGAAATGGTGGTGGAGCGATAGACACAAGTGGTTTTGGTTCTTCTGCAGCGAATGATAATGGCGGAGGTGGAGATGCAGGTAATGGAGGCTTAGGGCTCTAAAAAATCTATGGAACACACATATCAAAAAGGGTCATTTTGGGAAAGATTATTGGCCTATTTAATTGATAATGTACTAGTCCTAATCCCAATCTTTTTGGTTAATACAATTTTGACCTACCTTCACCTAAATTTCTTTTATCTTAACCTTCTTCTCCCAATAGACTTTTTAATTATTGCGCTTTACAACGTTTTTCTTGTAGCAAGGACAGGATCCACAATTGGTAAAAAACTTCTAAAACTTAAGGTGGTTGACACTGAATACCTTGATGTATCTCTGAAAAAAGTTTTAATGCGCGAAGTTTTAGGAAAACTTATCTCTAGTGCAAGTTTTGGCTTAGGCTTTGTTTGGGTTTTAAAGGACAAGCAAAAACAAGCCCTTCATGACAAAGTTGGAAAAACGTATGTTGTAAAACTAAATAAAGAAGGAAGTTTAATTCCTTCTGAAGCGAGTCGCCCAAAACTTTTTGAAACTGTTCTCTTTTTTGTTTTTTCTATTCCGCTTTTTCTTTTACTCATTTATTTCATTACCTATTCAACCGTTGGTATTCCAACACAAATTACAGGTGATATGATGGAACCTACTCTAAAACCAGGCCAATATGTCTTAGTCAGACCGCCAATATTTATAAAACGGTCCGATATTGTAGTTTATAATGCAGTGATTGATGGAAAACCGGTGCAGTTTTTGCAAAGAGTAATTGCCCTTCCGAATGAAACTATCGTTTTAAAAAATTCAGAGATTTATATTAATGGCAGAAGGCTTGCACAAAGCAGAGTCATACCAAAAGGTGTAAAAACAAAAGCAGGTCTCTTTTTACAAGAGAATAGGGCTATAAAACTTTATTATGGCTTTTTCATCTTAATGGGAGATAATAGAGAAGCAAGTCTTGACTCGCGAGATATGGGAGCAATTCCAATTTCTGCAATTACAGGAAAAGCATCTAGTTGTGTTTGGAATTGTCGTTAACTAATTACTCTTTAGTTTACCTTTAATCACCGAATAGCTGGTTGCGTAAAAGACTCCAATTGTGATTAGTAATCCCCCTATTATTAGTTGTCCCGATATTTTTTCGTGTGCCAGGGGAATCGCGGTTAATGAAGAAAAAACAGGGACAAAATATGTAAAAATAGAAGCAACAAATGAGGAGGTTTTACTTATTCCGTATTGGTAAAGAAATACGAGGGCACCTGACGAGATAATACCGACCCCAAAAATACTTCCTATAACCTCTGGTCTTAAATGGTTTAGATTGATACTTGTTGAAGAAAATTCAAAAGGTGAAATTATACCAACTATTAAAAGTGTGATAAGGAAACTAAAAAAGGTTGTTACAACCGGTCCATTGCGATCGGTTAATTTCTTAGAAAATGAAAAATAGAAAGACCATGATATAACAGCGCACAATATTATGACATTCCCAAGAGGCGTACCTAGAGATATAGATTGTACCTTGCTAAAAGATTCCCAAATTAAAAATGCTGTTCCTGAGAGTGCTATAGCAGCTCCAATTATTTTATTTTGTCCAATTTTCTCTTTGAAAAGGAAAAATGAAAAAAGACCAACAAAAAGAGGCACTAAAGTGTATAGAATTTGAGATGTTATTATGGTTGTGAATCTGAGTCCAATTGCAAATAAAGTTGCATTCAGCATGAAAAAGATAGAATTAAAAATGATTTTTGGGAAATCCTCTGAATGAAATTTCTTCCTTTGTGAAAGAAAAATAGGAAAGAATACAAGAGTCGCAACGAGAAATCTTAAAGCAGTAAATGTTATGGGCGGAATCTCGCTTGTACCAATTCTGACAAAAAGAGGGCTGAAAGCCCCTCCCAGAAAATTAGCAAAAATTAGAGCAAAAATTCCTTCTGTCATTATTTATTGTTACAAACCAAATTACAAAATGCGCCTAACGCGCCCTTTTTACCCTGGAGAGTCTGAAGGTCGCCAATTAATTTCTGAATTGCGCTGTCCGAGGCTCCTACATTGTCTGAAGTAATTTGTGAAAGTGTAGTTTTTGCGTTTTGAATTACACTATCAATATCTTTTTTTGTTGGAAGCGGAGGTACATTTTGGGAAGCAACGCTTGCTGTTGAGACACCGAGTACACGAATATTTTTGGCTTGACTTAAAGTGTTGTCCATAAATTTAAAAAAGTATGAACCCACTATAAAAAGGAATATTAACACTACAATTCCTATTCCAATTTTTTTGAGATCCCAGGAGGATTCAACAATCTCACCTTCTTGGGCTTCTTCATCTCTGTCAATTTTAAGTTTCGCCATTTACACTGATTATAATATATCCACTTAAATTTATTCTAATATTTCCTGCTGTTTTTTATTTATAATACTAATTTAAACTGGATTGATTTTTTGCGTTTTGAGTTGATCTATTATGCTATAATCCAGTCATGGACTTAAAAATTATCGAAGAAAAAGTGCGTAGAATCAATGACAAAACCAGCTTTGACTACACGCTCAACACACCAAAAGAAAAAGAAATACTCGCTAAAACTGTCAAACTGAATGAAGAAGTTGGCGAGTTATGTAACGATATATTGTCAATTTTACGCCTCCAGAGAAAATCAAAACTTGAGCGCTTTGACAAAAGGAATATATACCAGGAATTTGCAGATGTATTGATAACTCTTATGCAGCTCGCAATTGCTTCAAATGTTGACCTGGACCGCGCTGTAAAAGATAAAATTGAAACTATTTCAGCGAGAATTGAAAAAGAGAAACGAGGATAAATTGCTCTTACCTGTTTCTTACAATACTCTGTATGTTTTTTGACCGATATAGATCATTATTAAGCTTGTAATTTTAATAAATCTATGACCCAGAAAATTTTAGTTGTCGAGGACGACGCACCACTTCAAGAATTATTAAAAGATTTGCTTTCCGAGGCCGGGTTCTCAGTTGAGATTGCTTCAGACGGTGTTGAAGCGCTCGCTCTAATGAAAAAATCGCCGGCAAGTCTAGTTGTTTTAGACCTTGGATTACCCAAAATCAGTGGGGAAATGGTTTGTACAGAAATTAAAAAAAAGTACCCAGAATCACCAATCATTATTTTGACAGCCCGTGGAGATACCTCCGATGTCATAAGGGGACTAAATCTTGGCGCAGATGATTATCTTGCAAAGCCTTTTGACGGAAATGAGCTAATTGCAAGAATCAATGCAAGGCTTCGTGAAATAGTTGATACAAAATTAAAAGTTGCAGACTTAGAACTTGACCGTACTACTCTTGAGATAAAAAGAGGAAGGAAACCAATAAATCTCACGCCAACGGAATTTAAATTACTAGAATACCTCATGAGTAATAAAGGGCGAGTATTATCAAGGGAAATGATCCTAAACCGTATTTGGCTTACGTCTCCTGATATTGAGACACGAGTTGTAGATGTTTATATGGGATATCTTCGCAAAAAAATAGATAACGGGTTTGAAAAAGCACTTATACAATCAATGCGCGGATTTGGCTACGTAATAAAAGACTAAGGGCTCGTCCATTAATAACCTGGTTGTTATTTATGATTGCGGCACTGTGTGGCGAGGTCGATCCTGATATTATTAACGAACGCGGGCCTAATTCCTCTAAAGCTTTTAATTCTTACTTTACTCTTACTGCGTCTTCATTTGCTTTATATCAATTGCTTCTAAAATTGACGAATGATTGGGGGTGAGAAGATTTGAATATAATACTCTGGATAATATTCGGGGCAATTGCCGGCTGGATTAGTTCAGTTATAATGAAAACCGATGGTGAACAGGGCTTATTCATGGATATTCTACTTGGAATTGTAGGCGCTGTTTTTGGCGGGTTTATCATGAGCCTTCTCGGAGAACCCGGTGTAACTGGATTTAACCTCTATAGTTTTATTGTAGCAATTGTAGGATCTGTTGTCTTAATTGCTATAGGTAGGGCATTAACAGCCTCAAGATACTAATAAATAAAAAGAGGGCGGTAAATATAAAAACTTCCGCTCTCTTTTTTTGTGAAATTAGTGCTGCCTATCTCAGATGAGCGTGTTCGTGGTGAAGGATTATTGGGGTAAAAATTGCATTAATAAGTGCGATTAGAAGCGAGAAAATAATTGTGTACGCTATCAGCGCAACAAACGCTGAAACGTCAACGACCCCGCCAATGTTTATATCTCCAAACATTCCTTTGAAGGGATAAATAAAACCGTTACTTATTGAATATATCCATGAAACAATAGGAGTCGCTGGATTAGCAGAAAAAAATCTAAGTATAATCCTTAGAGCTAAAAATATACCAATGAACCCTCCTATCACATTTATGACTCTTGTCAAAATAAGTTTTAGATTTTCCATGTTATCTGATTGCTATTCTTCCGTTAAATATAGAGAGGGGTTTGAAGTAATTTACCTTCACGCTTCTCTGTGAAACAAAACTTACTTTTCTATATGTGCGGTGATTTTTGGGTTCAACATCAGTTTTTGAACTTAAAACAACATAGAAATCGTTTAGAACTGTGTCTTTTAGAAAGTTATTCATAAGACATATAATAGCTCCTGGACTTAAGATTACAAGAAAAAAAACGTAAGAATTTGCTAAGAATTGCTATTTGCGAGGGTTTTTAATTTTTTAAAATCATCTATAAATACTTGTTTGAATTTTTGAAAACGTATTGCAGCTGCCGGATGATAAGAGAAAAAATATTTTACTCCATTTCTTATAAGTATTTTTCCATGTTCTTTTGCAACAGGTATTTTCTCACCTAAAACACCACGCGCAGCAACGCTACCCATTAAAACTACAATTTTGGGTTTTATTACAGCTAATTGTTTTGACAAATGTATCATTCCATGCAAAATGTCGCGCTCAGTTGGAGTTTTATATACCGGTAAATATTTAACTGGACTTGTTATGTAAACCTCGTCTTCTTTCAGTCCAATTGAGAGAATAGTTGAGCGTAATAATTTTCCAGACCTACCTACAAACGGTCTCCCGGTTGCTGCCTCCGTTTTCCCGGGAGCCTCGCCAATAAATATTATTTTGGCGTCCGGACTTCCTTCTCCTGGGACAGCCATTCCGATTTTGTCTTTTTTGCAAATTTCACAATTTTCAATTTCCTCTGCTATTTTCCTAAGTTGCGTTGCTTTATTCATAACAAAGATTATAACAAACATTATTATTGCCATTGCAATTGTAAAGATGTACACTACTCTCAGATGCTTCAAGGTATATACATATCGGCATTAAATTTTCTAAGTCCTCAAACTCTTGAAGAAACTTATAAAACTGCAGTCCGCGAAGCAACAAAAATTACACAATCAGATTACGGAACGCTTTATTTAAGATTAAATGGAGAGCTGACTCGTGTTTATACAAACTTTCCTAAATTTAAGACCTTAGTTCCAAGAAAAACGGGTTTTACTCAGAAGTCATTCGAAACTAAAAAGTCATATGTTATAGCAAGTTCTAAACTAGCAAAAACTCACCCTGATCTTCTAGAGAAAGGTATTAAATCTCTTATCATAATTCCTTTAATACATCACAAAAAATCAATTGGAGTTCTTTCTTTGCAGGCCAAAAATACCAAACATTTTACTAAGGAAAGAATTGATGCGCTCAGGGTATTTGGTTCACTTTTGAGTCTCGCGATTGAAAAAAATAGACTTTACTTGGATATGCAAAACGCCCTTAAAACTCGGGATCTTTTTATTTCTATGGCGGCACATGAATTGCGTACACCCACGACAACCATACAAGGCTATACACAAATGATGATAAAAAAGTACGCAAAAGGCGAGAAGTTACCACTCAAATGGATTGAAATTTTAAATTCTGAGACAATTAGGCTTAATAATTTGCTTAAGGAGCTTTTACAAATCGAGCAAATAAAAACAGGTCAATTTAAGTACACCTGGAAAAAAAATAGCTTACTAGAAATAATTGATAGGGTTTTAGCATATTCAAAAGTAAGTCATCCGCACCATAAAGTAATTTTCAAAAATATGTTGAAAGGCCGTGACCATATGTACTATTGCGATTTTGACAAAATCATGCAAGTTTTGATAATTCTTGTTAACAATTCGGCAAAGTTTTCAAAAAATCACTCGACAATTGAGGTTGGCCTATCGGACAAGGATTCATTTTTTAATTTATGGGTAAAAGACTATGGCAGTGGAATAACAAAAGACGATTTGTCTCATATTTTTGAGGGATTTTACAAAGGGAAAGACAATTCAAAGGATGGGTTTGGACTTGGTCTTTTTTTAGCCGAGAATATTGTTAGAAGACACTATGGAACTATTTTCGCGACATCGAGTCCTGGCCGTGGAACAAAAATAGAAATGAAACTACCGATATTCAAAAAGTGAATTTATGAATCAGACTTTATTTTTCTGATATCCTCAAGTAGTTCTTTCTTAACCAATCCGGCCGCTTTTATAATTTTTTCTTCCGCGTCAACTACTTTCTCATTTAAAAATTTCCAAATTTTTTCGTGATTGAGGGTATTTATGTATGAAACAAATGCCTTTTTATCCTCAGACGTGAGCTCTGACAAAATTGTATCAAGTATTACTTGATGTAAGTGCGACTCTGCTAAATCTTTTAAATGACTTTTCTCGGTATCTGACATGTGAAGTGAATCAATTTCTAACTCAATTGACTCCATCTCAATTTTAAAGCTATAAAAATGTTTAATCATTTAATCTCAACAGGGCCTAGTGGTATTTTATCACCCGGATCATCAATAAAAAAATAAAGGACTGGCCCTTTTTGTTGTCCATCTTTTCTTTCAAGATATGTCATAACCTCAGGCGAACCACCAAGTTGTTTTCCTGTTGACTCACCGGGCCCCGCATCCCCAATTACCGCAACTACTGCTTTTCCATTTTCCGGATTAACAACAAGCATTTTGCGGTATTTAAAAAATGAAATATATTCTCCAGTATGCTCGGCAAACCCGGGTGCCAGAAAAGTCTGAGTCGCAATATAATATTTTTCTCGCTCTATATCTTTTTGGGTAAGTGCTTCTTTTGATGGAGCAAAATACCCCCATGCTCCTAATCCCGGCGCCATTCCCGAATTATAAGTTTGCGAGGAATCCGAATCTTCAAAGTGAGTTTCAATATTGTCTCCTGGATACAACATTAAATGCTGCTCAGCCCCTACGTATCCATAGGAGCGATTTAAGCGAATTCCGCTAAGCTCGGGAACTATTTTAAATCCAAAATCCCTTGATAATATCCCTGAGATAGAACTTTCCTCATCAGGAGTTAAAGCGCGGACTTCTTTTGGGAGAAAAGATGAAAGATCAGAAACTAAAAAAACATTCTTTTCTACAGGAAGTCTTTGTTCTTCAACGGCAGGCAATGTGTTTGGTTGAAGATATCCCGCGACAGGACTTGAAAGAAGCATGAGTGCAGAAACAGAACCAATTGCAAAATTTTTTGTCCCGTTTACAAAATCTTCAACTATGTCTCCGTGCTTTTCCCAAAACGCAGTTTGAAATTCTCTGTGTTTTGAAACCCACTTCTTTGAAAGTTTTTCGTAAGAACCCGAATTTTTATTATCCATTACATTAATAATACCAAAAAAATCAGGCAGTATTGAAGCAATGAGGAAAAACCAGTATACTACCTCTATGGCAAGCATTACTCAAACCTGCTCCAATTGTGGAAAACAATTTCTCATAATTGACTCCGAACAAAAATTTCTGCGTGAAAAAAACCTACCTGATCCCGTTAAGTGTTACTCTTGTAGACAAGCAAGAAGAATGGCTCTGAGGAGTGAACAGAATCTATATAAAACTACGTGTCAAAAATGCGGAAAACAAATAATTGTCGCTTTTGATCCTCAAAAAACTCAAAATGCAATTTATTGCAAAGAGGACTTTGATAAGTATTTCATGGAGAATGATCCTATAATTTCCGATCCACTTCCGGAAACTTAAAATGACATCTGAAGCATTTTTTATAGAACTACAAAGGCTGATATCTTCACACCCAAAGAGGAATTCGCATAACGTAAATTCTGAAGACTGCGATTATGGAGATCAACTTTATTTTTGCAAAAATATGCTCTACTGTTTTGATTCCGTGCGCTCTGCGGATTGTATATATGGTACAGACATCCATAATTCTGTCAAATGTGTCGATTGCGACTATATGGATAAATCCGAACTTTCATATGAATGTGTAGACAGTCGCAGTTGTTTCAATTCAAATTACTTGGAGTATTGTTCAAATCTGACCGATTCATCATATTGCTATGACTGCCATAACTGCAGCAATACTTTCGGATGTGTTGATCTTAGAAACAAGTCATTTTGCATATTCAATAGACAGCTTTCTGAAGAGGAATATAAGAAAACAATTGAAAAATACAAAATATTGTCTACGGAAAAAGTACTTTCTATGGTTGAGGAGCTTAAAAAAAAATATCCCCTAACTCAGACCCGAGGTTTAAACAATGTAAACTCGCCTTATGGGAACAATACGGACGACAGCCGTGATAGCTACTTATGTTTTGATTCAAATTCGCTTGAGAATTGCGGTTACTTATATGATTGCGGCGAAAGCAAATATAGCTATGATGGAACCTTCTCAAGTGATCTGGAACTTTCTTACGAATCTATAGATTCGGGAGTTTTATTTAACTGCAATTATTCTTTGTGGTCGGGAAATTCTCTAGACAGTAACTATATCGTTTCGTGTGTCGATGTTAAAAATTGTCTCGGTTGTGTTAACCTTGGACATAAAGAGTATTGTATTTTGAATAGGCAATTTACGAAAGAGGAATACGAAAAAATTGCGCCGGTCATCTTAAAAGAATTGGTCGAAAAAAATTTGGGTTGGGGAAATTTAATATTCTAAATTATTGGCTCGGGAAAATCAGTATCAGTATTAGTCATTAATTTCTCTGCCGAACTACTCCAATTTTTAATTTCGTTTTCAACAGCTGTTTTGTTACTACCGTATTTTACTCTTGAATTGTCAATAATTTCCCTTGAATAATCAATTCCGGGTTTTGGGACATTAATGGTTTTGGCAGAAAAAGGTGGCGTAAGCTTGCCATCAACAGACATTTTAATGTACATTTCGCGGGTGTTAAGATTAATCATATCATCCGCAGAAAATGTGGGAGCAAATTCGTGGGATAGATATGCCGCATCATCTCCTCCAACTGCAAATGAAATAATTGTACCTACATTCCCAAAAGCCGTTGCTTTTACATCATCTGGAAGTTGTGCAATATATTGATGTGCAATTGTTAAATCAAGATGATATTTACGGGCTTCTGATAAAATAGAAGAAAATGCGTCTGTCGCAAAGTTTTGGAACTCATCAACATAAAAATAAAAATCGCGCCTCTCTTCTTCTCTGACTTTTGCTCGGGCAAGAGCCGCCTGCTGAATTTTTGTTATAAACATAGATCCCAAAAATGCGGCATTCTCATCGCCCACTTTACCTTTTGAAATATTCAATAAAACGATTTTCCCTTCATCCATAAATTTCCCAAAATCAAGGACGTTTTTCCCTTGTCCAACCATATTTCTTATTGTGGGATTGGAAACAAACTGGCCAACCTTGTTTAGAATCGGAATAACCGCGTCATTTGAAAAACGCTCGTTCCATGATGAAAATTCATTAACCCAAAAACTTTTTACAACAGGATCCTGGATTTGTTTAATAACCCGTTGGCGATATGTTGTGTCGGAAAGAATTCTTGGAATGCCTAAAACATTCGAGTCGGGTGTTTCGAGCAGAGCAAGCGTTATAAATCTGATTATATGTTCCATCCTGGAATTCCAATTAGATTCAAATTGCTTTTTGAATATTGCTATGAAAAAAGTTGCTAAATGTTGTCTCATCTCAGGGTCGCGAACCGGTTCAAGCGGATTAAATGCAATGGGAAAATCCCTGTCTGCTGGGTTTACATAAACAACATCCTTTATTCTTTTTTGGGGGACATATTTTAAAAGCTCTTGTGCTAAGTCTCCGTGCGGGTCCAGAATGCAACAGCCTTCTCCACCTTGAATATCCGCAATCAAAAGTAATTGCATTAACCGGCTTTTTCCGCTTCCAGTTTTCCCAACAACATATAAATGACGCCTTCTGTCAATTCTTTTTAAGCCGAATCTTTTGCCTTCATTTCTGTAATTTGTTTCTCCAAAAATTGAAATTTCATTTTCCTTGACGCTTCCTTCACGGGGTAAAATATCTGGTGCCGGCGCTCGCTTTGAGGTAGTATTCACAACGTTTGAAACTACAGTTCCTTTGTATGGAAAATGATAAACGGTTGCTATCTCCGGAATTGACCAAAGATCCCCATTTTCAAAAATTCGCGCCGAGTATGCATTAGCCAAACCTTCACTAATCCTCCCTTTTTTGAATTCGTTGCCGTGGCTTTTTAACGCTTTATATAAATTTGCAATTGTCGTAAGTTTGGATTTGGCACTCGTGTGGTCCGGAGCAGAATAAGCAATCCTTAGTTTTCCAAAAAAAACATCACCATCAAATTTTGTGGCCTCGCGCGTTTCGTCCGTGGAACGACCCGAAAGTCTATACACGAACCCAGTTATACCCCGCTCCCAGAATTTTGAACCGGTGCGCTTTAGACACAATTGAACATAAACCTTTTCGTTCATTGCAGTTTTTGATAAGACAGCAGAAAGATTTTTGAGTAAATCTTCTTGAATGTTGCGCCAAGTAATAAGCGAATTAACGCTGGATTTTTTAAAACCGAGTTCTATAACAATTGGATGGTCGTTTGAAGAAAAATAATCTTTTGTTTCCTCAAGCTCCGCTTCTGGAAATTGTGCATAAAGCTGAGATTCAATTATGTTTTTAAAGTGTTTTGGAATAACTATATAAAAAGTCATGAATTGCTCATTTGATACCATTTCTAGACTTAAATGAGTACCTGATGGAAGAAGTCTGTGAATAGACTTAAGAAAAGCTTCCATTGCTTCCTCTTTTTGTTCGTTGTTTGAAGGAATTTTTATTCTCAGAAAAACATTCGCCCGCTCCTCAAGTTTTTTAGAAAGCATTTGTTGGAAAAGCAATTTCTTGACTATTTTCCAGACAAAAAATGCGACAATTGGAGTACTCACGACAACAAAAAGGAGTTCGACGAGCAAAATAATTCCGTTTATTAGAAAGTCAATAACACCTTGCATATGAGTAGTATACTATGTTTTAGTGGTGAGTTAAACGAGGGCAAGTCCGCCGTAAAGGCCAGCTTCACCGAGTTCGGATTTTGCAATTTTTGGTAAATCAAAAGGTATAATTTTCTTCAACTCTTCATTTAATGACCCTATAAAATAATCAAACTGGTTTGAAACCCCTCCTCCAAGAATTATCACTTCAGGAGACCATAATGCAGTAACATTTGCTATGCCGGGTGCAAGATATACGCTTCCATATTCCTTCCAAATTGCCTGATCATGACAATCCTCCCCAGCAACACCAAAGATTTTACGAAACGCGCTCCCCGACGCGTAAGATTCAAAACATCCATACTGCCCGCAATTCCAAATTTCTGTTTCTTTAAAATTTATAATCTGATGCCCGGGCTCAAAGCCTACATGGCTCTCAACAATTTTACGCTCCACTACTAAACCCCCACCTATACCAGTACTCAGCGTTATAAATCCAACCGTCTTATAGTCTCGCCCGGCCCCAAAAGCCGCTTCTCCAAGCGTTGCCATGCTTGCATCATTTTCTATTACAAATTTTGCGTTGGGAAATTTTTTACCCAGCCACCCTGAAAAACTTTCACCCTTCCAGTTTTGACGATGTCCCCACCAGGCTAATGCCGATTTTTCCCTGTCTATAACACCCGCTGCTGCAATAGAAAACTGTTCAACTTCTGCGCTATAAGACATGAGACTTTCCGCAATTTTGTTGATTAAATCGGAAAACTGCTGAGGAGTACTAAACTTCTTGATGTCTAAGAACGTCTTTCTGTCTTCCGAAACTCCAACTCTAACAAATGTCCCACCTATATCTATACAAGCAATCATAATTTGATTATATATTAAAACTAACTATTAAATAATGACTTTATTATTGCAAATGCACGCTCAACTTCCCTATCTTCTAAAATTAGTGTTAGTTCGTGAAGAGTCGAAACTACCTCCAGAATGTTGACACCTTCCCACGCAAGGGATTTTAAGAAAAAGTAATAGATTCCAGAATTATTTAATGCTTCACCGGGTAAATAAACCGTAAGAGTGGAAATATTTTTCAGATTTATCTGAGGATTTTTACTTTCAATTGTCGCTTTTTCCTGGTCAAATAAATCTTGGCTTAAAATAAACGACGTTTCGTGTATTCCCTGATTCTTTAAATATAATGAACGTGAAGTAGAATCCCGTGACAAAAGAACGGATAAACCCGCAGTTTCATTATTTGGAAGAACGAAAAAAATAAGATTAGAACGAACCGCAATCTCAGGTGCACTTTTAAACACGCTTTGCTGCTGGTATTTTGGTTTAAATTCAGACTCGAGCCTGTTGAGCGCCATAACAATTGATGCAACAGAAATTTTTTTGATGAGCATTTGTTCCAGCTCCGGCTTTATATAACGCGCAAGTGAAGAATAATTTATAAGACCCTTAGATATCGCTTCCGACAAGTAACGCGAGCGCTCAACAATTTTTTTTGTAGCTTCTGGTACAGTTATCATAAATTCAATGTCATTGCGAGGAACGAAGTTACGAAGCAATCTCTTGCAAGAAATTGCAGATACCTCCACAATGCTAATACATGTTTAAATTTTAACACAATAAAGTAAAATGTAAACTTTTCTATAAAATTTGACGATTGTGTTTTAATGCCTTACGATTACTCTTGTGAAAGGAGGTATAAAAAATGTTTAAAGGAGAAAGACCAAGCTTAGACCCAGACTACGGAAATTATATTGGAAACATGGTCAAATTAGAATCAACAAGGGTTGTAAATAAACAACCCATTGTAAAACAAACGCTAGCGCTGGTTCGCAATCCCGAACCGGATCAAATAAATGGACTTGACGGAGATGGATTTGTTGATAGACGATTCAATCCCTATGCTGAACCCAAAAGAGCTTTTGATGAAGAGGCAAAGGCTAGAGCGGAAAGCGAGGGAATGGTAGCAAGAAATGTTCAAAGACGAATACCCCGCGGCCAAGCTGTTAGAGTAAGCAGGTAGCCAGGTAGGTAAACCATTGACATTAATCTTTTGCTGTAATATAAAGGATTGTCCACATGGCAAAACCAACAGCAAAAAAACAGGATCGCTATGCACTAATAAGTGTTTTTGATAAAGCGGGAATTGTAGATTTTGCAAAGGTTTTAGATAAAATAGGCTACAAAATAATTTCAACCGGCGGCACTGCAAAAGTCTTAACAGGAGCCGGGATTAAAATCATCCCCATCGAACAAGTCACTGGTGAACCTGAGAGCTTTGAAGGGAGAATGAAAACAATAAGCTTTCAGATTGAATCGGGGATTCTATACGATAGGACTAACCCAAAACACCTCAAAGAAGCCGAAAAACTTAAAATTAAACCTATAGATATTGTAGTAAACAACCTCTACCCGTTTGAACAATCCGTTGCCAAGGTAAGCGTAAAACTTGTGGATGCTGTTGAAAATATTGACGTTGGCGGCCCTACAATGATTCGCGCGGCGGCCAAAAACTTCAAAAATGTTTTAATTGTCGTAAACCCAAAAGATTATTCGGAAGTTGCGTCAAAATTGCAAAAAAATGATCTAAACGAAAAATATCGTCAGACTTTGGCCGCAAAAGCCTTTCAACATTTGTCTTTCTATGATTCCCAAATTGCACGATTCCTGAATCAAGAAGAATTTCCGGAAGAATTGACTCTTCCAGGGAGAAAAGCGTTGACCCTTAGATATGGAGAAAATCCTCACCAAAAATCCGCTGTATATATAGAACCAAATACAAACTCTCCGCTTGCAAAACTTCAAAAACACACAGGACGGGATCTTTCATACGTTAATTTTACCGATATTGCGGCTGGTCTTGAATCTGTCCGTTTTTTTGATGAGCCGGCAGCAGTTGTCATAAAACATAATAGCCCTTCTGGTGTGGCACTTGGACAAGACGCCGCGGAATCATTAGAACGCGCTGTTGCTGCAGATCCTGAATCTGCTTTTGGAGGGGTAATGGTATTAAATAAGCCTCTCGATTTAAAAACTGCCAAAACTTTTGCCGGATTTAAAGAAGAAAACGGAGTTTTAATAGATATAGTTGCAGCGCCGTCAATCAATTCCGACGCGATGGAATTTATAAAAACAGTTCGAAAGACGACTGGAATTTATACTTTTGGGAAAATTCCTGTTAAGCGAACTAATAATCAACATGTGAGGTTTTTTGATGGAGGATTCGTTGTTCAAGATTGGGACGACGGCGCGAATTTTGATAATTGGAAAGTAGCTGGGAAAGTTAAACCCACAAAAAAGCAAATGGAACAGATGCAACTCGCATGGAAGTTTGTTGCAAGAATAAAATCAAATACAATCCTTGTAGTAGATAAAAATCTACCAATGACAAGAGGAATTGGCTCGGGTCAGACGTCGCGTGTAAGATCCACTAAAATCGCGCTGGAACAAGCGGGTTTATATTCCAAAGGCGCGATTCTTGCAAGCGACAGCTTCTTCCCATTCGACGACAGTGTAAAACTGGCTGCTAAGGCAGGAATTGCCGCAATAGTAGAACAAGGAGGCTCAATTAATGATCAGCTTTCGATCAACGCGGCAGACAAGGCTGGCATACCTATTATATTCACTGGCGAACGCCGCTTCTGGCACTGAGTACAATTAAATTCCCGAACGACTCGAACCAAACTTATAAATCCTAGGCTGCACGAAGAGTATCCCAATCACTTTGAATACTTAATATTGCTTGCTCTTGTTCTGTTAAAGATCCACCGTCATTAAGCTTACCCGCAATTTGAGATACACGATCTATCATTGTGACAAACACCGACTCCATTGCATGACGAAACATAACCTCGTGATCTTTTGCTCCGGGATAATTATGAGCTATCTCATGCCCAAAAGTCCTCAAGGCCTCAGTAAAATTCACATCCAAAAGTCCTTTGTGTAAACCTATTGCTTTTTGGCCCAAATTAATTCCTTTACTACCGGTTCCCTCATAAATAAAAAGATCATTTACTACGGCCATGCCAGTCGTAAGCTCCGCATACGTTTTAAGTAGTCCCAGTTGCGCAAGTTGCCTTTCTGAGGGACCTACTACAATTTCAAATTCATTAACGTCATCCCCTTCCGGATTCAACCGACTTACAACGCTTCTTAGCTTCTGCATCAACGCATTTCGAGTAACATCGGCAGGTGTTGCTTCCGTCACTGTTCGTACTGTTGAAATTTCAGCTTGATTTTGCTCATTAACTAAGTCCACTAAATGTCTTCCGGTTAAGTAACCTGCGCTCTGACCAAGCCTACCGTAAAAATCTCCACTATTTCTCCACTCCATATATTTTTCGATTTCAGATTTGCCGTGTACTTCAATTTTTGGTTTCGGCACTACCTTATCCAGAGCATTAACCATACCAACTAATCCCGGTAAATTTTCGTCCATTTTTGCAACTCTTTCTTTTTCACTATCAGAAATTTTAACTTCTCTTTCAATAACTTCTCCATGTTGAATTAGTTCTGGACTGTCCGGTTGAACAACATGAACTTCCCCGAATTGTCTCTGAAGTTCTTTGTGTCTATTAATTAAGTCTTTTTCATCTTCTGCAAGAGCGGCCGGATCTTTTGAAATTGCTAAAATGTATAAATTTTCATCCTCGGCAGTCCAAGGCTTTTGATTACCAGGAAATATTTCTCCTATATCTTTTGGGCCCGCTTCTCCGGCTTGTCTGTCGGAAGAATCCGAGATGTCAATCTGCCCGACAATTTCTTCCCCCGAATCTCCTGCCGGATTCGCCTGCAAACCTTCCGCCAGAGCTGAGTTCGACGCATTTTTTAAGGCTTCCCTAAATATGGAGGTGAACTCAGGATTGAAATCAATTTCAATAAAAGTACCTTGGTCATTTTCATTTTTGATATTTCTTGTAATAAGAGCCGTTTCTTCCGTTGTAAAATCATATTTTGCATCAAATGTTGTTAAAAATTCTCCTTGAGATGTAAAAATCTTGTCAAAAACATGCTCGCTTAAACCATATGCTACTACACCGCGCAATAAAAATAACAGTCTTTGGGCATCATCTTTTTGCTTTGGTAAAGCGTGGAACAGTAAATCTTTTGATATTTTATCTTTTAAATATAACCTGGCGGTGTCAGGTCTCTCTTCTCTTTCTTCCAATCTCAAAATATGAGGAGCAAGACGACTCGCCGCCATTTGCAAAAAAGCGGAAGGATCTTCTATTTCCGGAAAGTCTTCATAAAAAACCTCCATTCCAAATTCTTGGGCAAATTTTTCTTTTTCATGCTGAGGCAATTTAGGTGCTTCATTGCTTGCAACTTCAAGAGAACCTAGCTTGCTGCTCGCTTTTGGCATACCGATTTGTTCAAAATATGATGGGCAAATAATATATCCCTGTTTTTGTAGTTCGGCAATTTGGCCACGGTCCGCAGCACGATCGAAACTCAAATACTTTTTTGATCCGAATTCTTTTGAGTAATTTTCTTTATCCCAACCCTTTTTATAAGGCAGTTTCCTTGCAAGTTTTTCTATTATTACACTTGCACCTTCCGCTTCACCGAAATTCGAATCAATATGTCCAGCCCACAGATATTCTGATGTGTGTAATTGTCCTACAACATCGTCCATCGACATATTACTAATCATGGGATCAAGATACTGCGCCAATTCAAATTGATTAACCGGCGGCCGATCAATACTCATTTTATATTTAATGTTATTTAGTCTTATTGTTGCATTCTCTGGTCCAACCCAATAATCTTCTGCTGTTGCCCCCTTTCCTTTGTAATTCATAACTTGGCCGTTTATAAAAAGGCGTCCTCGAGTGGGGACTGATCCGTCTGATAATGGTAGCCATTTTATTGCTCCGTATTGATTTTCGTAATCCATATTTTGTAAATAAGGATTTTCTTTGGATACGCCAAGAGATGGTAGCTGCTGCAATGCTTGAACTACATCAGGGTTTGCAGTTGTAATAATATATGCATTTTTTCCGGTAGGACGTGCTTCAGCAATATCAGCAACCAACCAATCATGATTTACACGATAACGTGGATCCAGATTCTGCATTTCCGCAAGCTCTCCATTAACCTGGGCAGCTTTTGCTAAACGATAATGTACGGCCCATCCTTCTCCATCTATTTCAAATTGTTCAACTCCAAAGTCTCTTAAAAAACGAATTGCGGTTTGTTTAAGACCAATTCCGTTTCCACCGGCAGTATTAATATCTGCTGGTTTCTCCGAATGAGGACTTAAAACTCCTGTTGGATCGGCAAATGGCCAGTCTCCTTCTATTCTGAATTGTGTTGCGCCATCTTTATGAGGAACACCCGAAAATCTTACTCCGTCAAGCGTACCGGGATGCTGAGGATTATGATCAACAAAGTTTTGAACGAGTTCTCTTGTAAGCCATGCGGCGTTGTACTCATCCCTAGATTTATCCAAAAAACTATCTGTAGCTATTGCGTGAACATCAACTTTTTTTCTTCTATAAAATTCCTGTAATAATCTTTGGTCTGTAACTACTCCGTCAATTTTTATTGCTGCATCAGGACGAACCTGACGCGCATCTCCTCTTCCCGGAATTAATCTTCTTAGTCCGCTAAATTTTGTATCTTTGGGACCTCCGGCTCCCGCGTCTACTGGCTCCATACTTCAGTATAGCAAAATCAGGTGATCGTACAAATCCGACAATGGAGTATTATATGTATGACTAGGGGTTAGTGTATTCTTTCCAGGATTTTATTTTTATGTCCTCGAGCTTTTTTTTAGTTATAGCTTTGATAAAGAGTTCTGCTTTTTGAAAATTGGTAAAAATAGGAATATTTTTGTCAACTGCCATGCGCCTCATTATATATCCATCCGCAAAATCTTTTCTTGCTTCGTCATCTGAAATATTTACTGCCATATCTACTTCACCGTTCTGGAAATAATCGAGAATATTAGGATTTTTATTCTCATGTATTTTATTCAATTTTCTCACTCGTATCCCTTTTTTCTGAAAATAAGCGCTAGTTTTTTCTGTTGCAAAAAGAGGAATTTTTAGAGTTGCAAGACGTCTCGCACTTTCTAGAAATCTTGCTTTATTATCGTCTCCCCCAAGGCTTATAAAAATTCCTTTCTTAGGGATTTTTCCTCCAACGGAAAGCTCCGCAAGTAAAAATGCTTCTTCAGCATCGTCTCCAAAACATGCAACTTCCCCAGTTGATGCCATTTCTACATCTAAAACTGGATCTGCCCCAGTCAATCTAGCAAAAGAAAACTGCGCTACTTTTGCCGCAACAAAATCAAAATCAGCAAAATTATTATGTAAATACTGAATTTTTTTATGGAAGAAGGCATCAGTTGCCGCTTCAATCATGTTAATTCCTGTCACTTTTGAAATGAATGGAAAAGTCCTTGATGCTCTGAGGTTAATTTCGATAACAGAAACTACGTTGTCGCGCGCTAAACATTGAATGTTGAATGGCCCAGTAATTTTAAGAGACGAAGCCAGATCGCGCGCTATTTTTTTAAGTGAGCGGAGAGTTTCAAAATAAATTTTTTGAGCCGGCAAAAGAATGGATGCGTCGCCCGAGTGGACTCCCGCATTTTCAACATGCTCCGAAACAACAAATATTTTTAACTCTCCATCTTCCGCAACGCAATCTACTTCAATTTCTTTTGCGTCTTTTATGAATTTAGAAACCGTTACCGGGTGGTCTTTTGAAACAACTATTGTCTTGAAATATTTTAAAAGGTCTTCTTTGGTATAACAAACTTTCATATTACTTCCAGACAACACATAAGATGGACGGATCAATACTGGAAACCCTAAATTTTTGGAAAATTTTGTAACTTCTGAAACTTTTACAAATTTAAACCAAGATGGTTGACTGATTTTGAGTGAATCAAGAAGCGCCGAAAATTTAGTTCTGTCTTCAGCCCTATCAATATCTTTTGAACTCGTTCCCAAAATATGGCACCCATACGCATCCAGAGATTTTGCGCGATTATTAGGGGTTTGACCACCAACTGAAATTATTACGCCGTATGAATTTTCAAAATCATAAATGTCAGCTATTCGCTCAAATGTCAATTCTTCAAAATAAAGACGGTCAGAAATATCATAGTCGGTTGAAACAGTTTCAGGATTGCAATTGATAGTAATTGAGCGCTTTTTGTTTTTCTTAAGTGCAAGAACTGTATTGACACTTGTCCAATCAAATTCCACTGATGAACCGATTCTATAAGGACCCGAACCCAAAACAATTACTCCTTCCTTTTTTAGCGGCTCAACATCATTGTGGCTTCCTGCATAAGTCATGTAAAGATAATTGGTTTTTGCGGGAAATTCTCCTGCCAGAGTATCTATTTGAAAAACAGATGGAATAATATTGTATTTTTTACGAATCTCCCTAATTTCAAGCCCTTTTTTCCCAACCAGCATTCCAATTCTTTTGTCTGAAAACCCCAAGATCTTCAGTTTTAAAAGCGTATCAGCATCCAATTTTTTAGAGCTATATAGCTTCTTTTCTTCATCAACTATGTTTTTGATTCTGTAAAGAAACCAGGGGTCAATTCCTGAAAGCCGATAAATATCATCTACGGAATAACCTTCATAAAAAGCCCTCGCTATACCAAACATTCTGAAAGAGGTTGGTGCAAGTAGTGTTTTGATATCCGGCTTCTTGTTTTCGTTTCGGAAAACATCTTCATCAACTGCTCCTTCAAAACCCAAATCAAGCATGCGCAGCGCCTTCTGATATGCTTCTTCAAAAGTTCTACCAATTCCCATCACCTCACCTACTGACCTCATACTGCTACCAATTACGTCTTCTGCGTGTTTGAATTTTTTCGTATCCCAACGCGGTATTTTAACCGTTACATAGTCTAATGCCGGCTCAAAACAAGATTGAGTTACTTCAGTTACCTTATTTTTTAATTCAGTTAAACTTTTCCCCAGCGCCAATTTCGCTGCAACATATGCAAGTGGATAACCGGTTGCTTTACTCGCTAAAGCTGAGCTACGTGACAGCCGTGGGTTAAGTTCTATGACATAATAGTCAAGATTTGAACCATTCTTTGGATTAGGATTTAGTGCAAATTGCACGTTGCATTCACCAATTACGTCAAGGCTTCTTACAATTTGAATTGCAATAGAACGGAGCGCGTGATATTCAAAATTATTCAAAGTCTGGCTTGGCGCAATAACAATAGATTCTCCCGTATGGATCCCGAGTGGATCCATATTTTCCATATTACAAACTGTTATGCAATTGTCATAATTATCTCTGACCACTTCATATTCAACCTCTTTATAATGATGTAAATATTTCTCAATTAGAATTTGGGATACAAAAGAAAATGCTTTTGTTGTAATTTCTTTTAATTCCGAAGAGTTATGAGCAATTCCGGAACCTTGGCCTCCAAGGGCAAACCCAGAACGAATCATAACCGGATATTTGAGTTTTTCGGCAACTCTAAGCGCTTCTTTTTGACTCGTTGCCGTTGCGCTTTCCGGTGTTGCAATTTTGAGCTTCCTCAAATGGTTCGCAAATTTTTGTCTATCTTCTGCGATATCAATTGTTGAAACTGAACTCCCAAGAACCACAACTCCATATTTTTTAAGAACTCCGCGGCGTGAAAGTGCCAAACCGCAATTTAGCGCCGTTTGTCCGCCGAATGAAAGTAGTATTCCATCAGGTTTTTCTTTTGCAATTATTTTCTCAACAAAATAATCATTCACCGGTAGGAAGTAGACCGTATCTGCCAAATATTCGGACGTCTGGATTGTTGCAATATTGGGATTAACCAAGACTATTTTAATACCCTCTTCTTTCAGTGCTTTTATTGCTTGGGAGCCGGAATAATCAAACTCACCTGCCTCACCTATCTTAAGAGCTCCCGAACCGAGAACCAGTACTTTTTTGAATTTAGTATTATGAACCATGAATCAAGAATTATAGTTTGCATTTTTTTGCTCCCCTAATTCTTAATGCCTAATTCCTAATTTTTTTGACTTTTTCAAGGAAATAATCAAATATCCACTCAGTATCCGTTGGCCCTGGACACGCTTCAGGATGAAATTGCGCCGACATAAACGGAAGGCTTTCATGAATGATCCCTTCATTTGTCCCGTCATTCGCGTTTGTAAACCATGGGACAAAACCCTGCGGAATTTTAGAAACTGCAAACCCGTGATTTTGAGTTGTGATAAAACAACGATTTGAAGACTCCATAAGACATGGCTGGTTTTGGCTTCTGTGTCCGAATTTTAGCTTTTGTGTATCTCCACCTGCTGCTAGTGTAAGCAATTGATTTCCAAGACAGATTCCAAGGGTCGGGATTTTTTTTGCGAGCGCTCTTTCTATATTTCTTATTGTTTTTGTGGCCATTTTGGGGTCTCCCGGACCATTAGATATAAGTATGCCATCGAATTTCTCTGATTTTGAACCATTGAAAGGATCATAATCCCATGGCACAGTTATT
This sequence comes from uncultured Gammaproteobacteria bacterium, assembly GCA_964651815.1. GTDB lineage: Bacteria > Patescibacteriota > Microgenomatia > Levybacterales > GWA1-39-11 > GWA1-39-11. The sequence continues at coordinate 93,979 of CAZYWG010000002.1, forward strand.
ACATTTACATCCCTTTTAACGAGCGCTCTTTCTATATTTCTTTTTGCTCCACAATCAATTAAAAGTATTGTTTTAGAGTTATGGTTTTTCCCTAAACGAGTAATTTTTTTGGTTGAAACTTGCGCTACTAAATTATCAAGATTTGGATCATAAAATTCTACGTCACGGTCTAAAATAATTTTGCCCAACATCGCTCCTTTTGTCCTAATTTTCTGGGTTAAAAAACGCGTGTCGCGGATCTGAAGCAAGGGTATATTTTCACTTTTAAACCAAGAAGACAGCGTTTTTTGGCTTTGAAAATGAGAGGGTGTATCAATATATGAAGAAACAATTAAGCCCGATACCATAATGTTGTCAGACTCCCAAAATTCTTTGTTTGGAATGCCATAATTACCGATAAGTGGATAAGTAAAAATTAAAATCTGTCCTTTATATGATGGATCTGTTAAGCTTTCCGGATACCCCATCATTCCAGTTGAAAATACTACTTCTCCTGCAACCGATTTGTTACCACCAAATGACTCACCCTCAAATTTTGTGCCATCATCTAATATTAATTTTCCGTTCATTATCTTGCGTCCCCGATTCAATCGATGTAAAAAAAAAGCGCCGAAGCGCTTGTAATCTAATCTAAGTTTTTATTTTTAACAATTTCAAAATCTCTCTGCATATAATCTGTTATCCAGCTTTTGCCCAAAAAAAACCAGAAGTTTTTTTACCTTCTGGGATTATAATTTAACAAAAAAGTGTGTCTAGGTCAAGTATCTAAATATTTACGAGTGCAAAAGTGATCTAGATTTAGTTAATATGCGTTCTTGATTTTTATATGATTACACGATTATAGTATGTATATATAACGATAATTATATGCAGGAAGCATACAAGTATCTTAGAAGCTTCAACAGGCAGGATATAATACGAATATTAATTATTGGTGTTATTTACTATGTTACAGGTAAATTTGGATTAAAATTTGCCTTTGTTAATCCTAGCGCCACGGCAATTTGGGCTCCCACAGGAATTGCAATTGCTTCAATATTACTCTATGGGAAAAAAATGTGGCCTGCAGTTTTTTTAGGGGCATTATTCACAAATCTCACAACGGCTGGGACAATTGGAACTTCAGTTGGAATTGCTATAGGAAATACACTTGAAGGGGTTGCAGGCGCATATTTAATAAAAAAGTACGCAAACGGCATAAAATCATACGAGAAAGTTCGCGATGTTTTTAGCGCAACCCTTTTTTCTTTCGTTGCAACAACAATTAGCGCAACTATTGGCGCGACGACTCTATTAGTAGCAGGCCTGAATAGCCTTAACAACTATGCCTCTGTTTGGACAACTTGGTGGTTAGGGGACGCAGCTGGTGCTGTACTTATTACACCTCTTGTTGTTCTTTGGGCAACTTCCGTGTTTTCTTGGAAACTAAAAAGAGTAATTGAAGCTTTGTTTTTACTTATTATGCTTTTGTTTATAAGCCAAGTAGTTTTCTTGGGCAACTTTCATTATACATATCTTGCTATTCCAATTCTATTGTGGGCGGCAATTAGGTTTGGGCCAAGAGAGGCTTCCACTGCAATTTTTTTTGTTGCAGCAATCGCAACAGTTAGCACATTGTCCCATGTTGGTCCATTTATTACTGACGGGAAAACTCTTGATCGTGCGTTGATTCTTCTTCAGATGTATATGGGAACAATTAGCATCATGACGATGATGGTTGCTGCTGTTGTTTTTGAGAGAAGAAAGAATCAGGAAGAACTTACTGGCAGCCAAAAAAGGTTCAAAGCATTAATTGAAAAAGGTTCTGATGGAATAGTCCTTTTGGATAAACAAGCAACAATTCTTTATGCTGGACCTTCAACAGAACACGTTTTTGGATATAAACCTGAAGAAGTTGTTGGCAGGAATTCGTTTGAATATATCTATTCCGGCGACAGAGAGTACACCATGAAAGTTTTATCGGGTTTATTGCAGAAAAAGCCTGGAGAAAGTGTAAGTGCGGAATATAGGATAGTGAAAAAAGACGGCTCACTTTCCTGGATGGAAGGGATTGCAACAAATTTACTTACTGATCCAAATGTTAGTGCAGTGGTTATCAATCTGCGCGATATTAATGAACGAAAACTAATTGAACAAACGGTTGACCAGGAAAAGGCAGAAGATGAAGCTCTTCTTGCAAGTATTGGCGACGGAATAGTTGCAACAGATAAGGATGAAAAAATTACATTGGTAAACAAAGCCTTTGAAGAAATGCTCGGCTGGCGTGAAAAAGAAGCGGTTGGGAAAAGAACAATTGAAATTTTGAAAATGCAAGATGATTCCGGCGATAAGATTGCTAAAACTGAAAGGCCACTCCAAATGGCTATTGCAAAAAAAAGAAAAATCACAGCAACGCATTATTTAATCAGAAAAGATAATACTCGATTCCCCGCCTTAATTGTTGCAACTCCAATAATACTTGATGGTCAAATAGTCGGTGGGATTAAAGTTTTTCATGACGTGACTCGAGAAAAAGAAATTGATCAAGCAAAAACCGAATTTGTCTCACTTGCTTCCCACCAGCTTAGAACTCCTCTTACAATAATAAACTGGAGTATTGAAATGTTGACAAAAAAAACTACGGGGACACTTAATCCGAAACAAAAAAAATACGTTTCAGAAGTTTATAAAGCAAGTAAAAGGATGGTTGACTTAACCAATTCACTTCTTACAATATCACGTCTTGAGCTTGGAAAAATAACTGTTGAAAATGAGAAGATAGATCTAATACTTTCCGTAAAACAAGCAATTGCAGAACTTAGTTTACAAATAAAACAGAAGGAATTACACGTTAAAGAAAATTATTCTCTAGATAAAAAAACAAACACTATGCTTGAATCTGACCCAAAACTTTTGAATATGGTCTTTCAAAATATAATTTCAAATGCTGTAAAATATACTCCTCCAAAAGGTAACATTAGTATTGAAGTTTCAAAGGAAAAAGATAATAAGCACTTCAGTGTAGAAATCGGTGACAATGGGTACGGTATTCCAAAAAGCGAACAGGACAAAATCTTTTCAAAACTTTTTCGTGCCTCAAACATTCAGGAATATGATCAGCAGGGAACGGGACTCGGGTTGTATATTGTAAAAGCTGTTGTTGATCGCTTGGGAGGAAGCGTCAATTTTAAATCAGAAGAAAAAAAAGGGACTACTTTCTTCATAAAACTCCCGTTTAAAAGTCCTAAAAATAAAAAAAATGATATTGCAAAAACTCCATCTACAAGAATATAATGTAAGAATAGATTATGGAAGAAGAGAAGAGAAAAATTCTTATCATAGAAGATGAAACCTCTGTCGCCGATGCGTTGAAAGATGCATTATCCGTTTTAAATCTCCAAACATTTGAGGCAAAAGATGGAGAATCCGGATTCAAAATCGCATTAAGAGAACATCCGGACCTCATTTTACTTGATATTCTTATGCCAAAAGTTGACGGTATAACAGTGCTCAGACAACTGAGAGCTGATGCATGGGGGAAAACAGTCCCGATTATAATCTTAACCAATGTTAGTCCAGATAGCGATGCTGCTATAAACGCCGTCGTTGAAAATCAACCGGCTTTTTATTTAATAAAATCTGATATTAAGCTCGAAGACGTCGTTGAGAAAATTAAGCAAGTTTTGAATCTAGACAAAAACTCGGATAAGAATTAAGAGCCCTGATTATTTTCCTCGGACTAAATGTAAAGGCCCGTTTGAAGAAGCTCCTAGTGTTACTCTATGAAGGTTAAGGCAACACCTCGTTTGCCAGCTCGCCCGGTCCGCCCTATTCTATGAATATAGTCGTCATAAGAAGTTGGGGCATCATAATTTATTACATGGGTAACATCTTCAATATCAAGACCGCGAGATGCAACATCAGTTGCAATTAGAATCTGTAGCGCATCACTTTTGAAATCCTCCAATGCGCGTTGGCGTTGGTTTTGTGATTTGTTACCGTGAATTGCAGCTGCCCTAAATCCCCGTTCAACTAAAGATCGCGATAGTTTTTCCATACCCCACTTTGTCCGCCCAAAAATTAAAACCTTGTCAAACCCTGGCTGAATTAAAAGATCATGGAGCACATCTATTTTTTGCCTATTACCAGTAAGCTCAATTACATCCTGGTCTATGTTTTCTGCGGTATCTTGCTGTTTTACTGAAACGGTTATGGGATCTTTTACAAAAGCTCGCAGAATATCTTGCGTTTTTCCATCAACTGTGGCGGAAAAGAAAAGCGATTGGCGGATTCTAGGAAGAAGCGAGATAAGATATTGTATATCCTTTATAAATCCTATATCAACCATGCGGTCCACTTCATCAAGAACTACATTTTGGAAAAGCATCAAATTCAGTTCTCTTCTTTCAATAAGATCTTTAAGTCTTCCTGGAGTACCTATAACAAAATTGGGCTTATGGCGCAGGGCATATGTTTGACGTCTCATATTCATACCACCAATGGCTGCTATGCATTCAAGATCTGTACCTTTTGCAAAAATCCTAAATTCATCGGCAATTTGTGTCGCGAGCTCTCGAGTAGGAACAACTATTAATACTCTTTGGTTACGGTCTAAGTAAGACTTGTTGATTAATGTAATTAGAAATGCTGCGGTTTTCCCGGTACCTGTATTTGCAATACCAATAATATCCCGGCCGGCAAGAATTTGTGGAATGGTTTTTTCTTGAATTGCCGTAGGAACTGAATATCCGTGGTCTTGAATATTTCTTTTCAGCTTATCTGAAATGTTATATTGCGAAAATTGCACGCCTGAAGTGCTTTCTACAACTTGCGCACTTTGCACTTTTGCCTTTTTAATGAACAGGTTTGGATTAAGCGCTTTAGGTTGCTTTACGCGGCCTCTCTGAAAGCTTCGTCCACCACTTGCACTAAAATTATTACCACTTCTATTATGGCTGCGATCCCTTTGGTTTGAATAGTACATATTTTTTTATCTCTCAACTTGAGGCTTAGCCTCTTTTACTGCAATTGAGCGTCCGTTAAGTTGTGTACCGTTTAATTTATCCAAAGCTACTTTTGCCTCTTCTGGAGTTGCCATTTCAACAAAACCAAAACCTTTCCCTTGACCTGTCATTCTATCAACAATAACTTTTGCTGATAACACTTTACCTATTTTTGCAAAACATTCTTCTAGCTGTGAATCTGTAGTTGAATAATCAAGACTACCTATAAATAATTTATTTGTCATTTACTTTTCCTCCTCTCTTTAAGATTTATCAATAATATACAAATATGTCTGCTCAAAAGTGAAGTGGTTTTATTTTAGGAAGAAGATACGGAGTCGAAAACTTGAGGTATCTTTTATCTTTTGAAAAAACTAAATCAAAGTGTAAGCAGATGTATTCGTGTATTATCTACAATTATACAATCTGCAATTAATGTATATTATACCACTTTCCGGTCAAATAGCAAACTATAGGGCACCATAAGACATATTCCTTACCAAATGATCTTTTATATGAGCTCTTTGTGCCTAGAGACGAATTGTGCTGTTGTCCCCGATAGATAAAGCTTTTCCAGTTCTTTAAGAGTAAAAAAATCAAGCAACTGCCCTTCTGACCGCTGTATTTGATTTACGTTGTCATCTGTAAGCCTGGCATGATAACAATATTCTGAAACAAGCTCAATTTTTTCAATTTTTATACCCATCTCCTTCTTAACCCGTCTCGCCATAGCGTTTTCAAAAGATTCTTTTTTTTCTTTAACGCCGTCTATAAAACTCCATGGGTGATTTTCGCGGTCTATAGGACCATTGCTTTTGTACATAAGAAGCGCTTTCCCTTTATATGTTAATAGAATTGACCATCTGGAATTATTGTCCATGATTATATTATAGTCCTATTTTATGTAAAAAGGTGATGGATTTATCAATCGATTTTAGCGAAGCTACGGCCTACTATCCACCAAAACCCAAGAAGGGTTACAACGCTTGCGGGATTAAAAGATAACATAATTATTAATCCCGATAAAACAATAAGCTCGAATTTTTTCAGTTTTTTGTAAAAATTTTGTATTGTAATAAAAATTGTACACAATAGTAGACTGAGCCCCGCGATTCCTCCTTGTACCCACCAATCAAAGAGCAAGTTATGTGCCGAGTCAACGTAATACCCTATCAACATGTTATGAGTCGCTAGAGACGTCTTTCTGAGCTGAATTTCGGTGTTTCCAAAGCCTGCACCAAGCAATGGATGTTCAAACCCTGAAACTAACGCAGTCTTCCAAACATCAACTCTGTTTTCGTAAAGATTATTGGAAAATACCGGTAGAAAATAAACTAAAACAATACAAAAAGTGATGATTAAAATGACATTTTTGAGCGCGATTTTTGTCCGGAAAGCTAGGAAATAAAATAAAGCTTCTATTGTTAACGCTAAAAACCCTGATTTTGAACCGGATAATAAAATAATTATAAAAGCGGCTATAAAACTGAGGATCCTAACAAGTTTCTGAAGTTTTTTTGAATTATAATCAACAAAGAAAATAAAAGGCAATAAGAATACTATAAATGCAGCAAGTGCATTAGGCTCTCCAAGGGTCGCAACGGCGCGGGCATTTGGATTTCCTAAAATTAGGCTCGAAACAAAAATTACAAAAAGCATTATTAAGTACCAAAACTCACGGACTTTTGGAAATTTTATTTTTGAAGCAATTAGTGAAAGGGCTAATAGGTGCCAAAGCAGAAATACTCCCTGCATTCGGAAAGCATTGCCAAAAAATGTGATGGGGGTTAACAAGAATAACAAGTGCCAAAATGAAAGAAGGAATATTAATCCTGCAAGAAAAACCTGTTTTTTGTCGAGTGAAACGAAAAAGTTAATTCCTTTTTGAAGAAGTAAAGTCATTATCAAAAAATCGATTAGGATTTCCGAAAAAATAACTTTTGGGGGTTCAAATTGGGCATTACCAAATGGAAAAATTACAAATGGGGTTATAAATAGGAGAATAAAAACAAAAAAGCTTGCCATGCTTTATTATAACGCGTTGTTGAAATCTCTCGAAATTAGTGGATTTATAGTAAGTGTTTTAGGAATCCGAATATCTTACCGAAGAATGTTCCAATAGTTGAGAGAGGCGAAATTCCGCTTTGAAGTGTAGGGTTTGCCGAAGTTATTGGAGTAACAGTTGGTGAAGGAGAAGCGCTTGGGGTTGGCGATTCATCTATGTCTTTTTTGCCAACATCGCTCTTTGCTGCTTCTGAAACTATCTTCCCGCCTTGGTGTAAGTGTGCGACACAAGAAACGTATTCTCCGTGATTTTTCCAGTGAGCACTAGGGTCACATGGAATTCCTACGGCAGCCGGACTAACGGATGGCGAGACAGTAGGAGAAATGGTTGAACCCTCCTGATTTAAATCCTCAGTTACTGTTTGTGTGGGAGATGGTGTGACTGTATTTTCGTCATTTACATTAACATTCTCGTTATTATCATTTGTTTGATTATTATGTACATCTGATTTTCCATTGCTGTGAATGCTTCCATTATCAACCGTTGGTTTTGCTGCAAATGCCGGGGCTACAAGTAGAGTAAGTAATGCCGCTGCAATTATTAATTCTTTTTTCATGCTCTAAGTATTAGAACGGATGATAATCCAAAATGTTACAAACTCAGTTGTTGAACGTTCTAATGTATAGGTGATACAATGTGCCCTCTGATGGGAGAAGATACTGAAAAGCTCATCGATAAGGCAAAAAACGGAGATAAAAGTGCATTTGGAATTATATATAAAGAATATTATCAACGTATATATAGGTATTGCAGGATAAATCTTTATAGTAAGGTTGCCGCGGAGGATGTTTGCCAAGATGTTTTTATAAAAGCGTGGAAAGCTCTACCAGGATTCACTTTAAAAAATGGGGGGACTTTACAGGCGTTTTTATTTAGAATTGCGCGCAATTTAATAATTGACATTTCAAGAAAGAAAAAGGAAGTTTCAATAGATGAAGCGCTTGAAATACCAACCGATGAAGATTTAATTGAAGACCTTTCAAAAAAAACAGAAATTGAGCAAGTTAAGAAGGCATTTGAAAAGCTAGAAGATCGCGATAGACAAATAATATTTTTGAGATATTTTGAGGATTTAAGCCATTCGGAAGTGGCAAAAATTATTGGAATTCGCGAAGGAGCATTAAGGGTCAGAACAATTAGGTTACTCAAAAAGTTAAAAACAATAATTGAAATATGATAGAAGAAAATTTAACAAAATATAAAGGTTCCTATTTGAACATAACCGTTCCAGGACTCGATATTGAGGAAAAATGGAAGTTGCTTGCGGACAATTTACCGCAACAGGTAGCCAAAACCGATTATAGGTTTGTAAGGTATGTAGCTGCGTCTTTGGGTGCCATTGTAATTTTAGTCATTATGACAGTTGGTGCGTCACAAGCTTCAAAACCGGGACAGGCATTATATGGTATAAAAAATCTGACGCAGCAATTTACGACACAGATATCCAATATTCCAACCGATATAGGAAAAATTTTTCCACGGTCTCTAAATAAAACATCAAATATCGGCAACTTAAATCTACAAGCCACGGCAAGTGCCAAGCCTACGGTTCATCCCACATCAACCAAAGAAAAGGATAATCACACCGACAATGATCAAATACACGTGAATATTCGAACCATTGAACCAACGCTTACAATTCAACCACAAGAACATGGCAATTCAAACAATTCTGGCAAATCAAATGAAGAGCAAGTTAAAGGAGCAAGCACTCAAAACCAAAGCGCAAATGGACAAGGCAATTCTAATAACTCTAGTAGTGATAGTAGTAATGGAAGTGATCACGGGAATGACAGAAAGAACAAATAAAAACCCTTGGAGGTATCTAAAGCCCTGTGAGAGTGGCCCATTCAATATTAACCCCCATGATAACGTTGGCAAGTCTTTGATGTTCTACCATAAGCCTCATTTCAAAAAGTTTGGTTACTGCAAAGAAATCTTTTAGCTCGGAAATTTTATTCTCGTGTCCAACAAATACTTCTCTTAGTTGTTCTAACACATCACGCTCATACTGAGAAGCTGTCTCTGTAATTACCAGTTTTTCAAGATAAGAAATAATTTTCTTAAACTCGTCATGATCAAGCCAAATTCCTCCGCATTTTGCACACCTATCGATTTTTATCTTTGAATGCATATATTCCTGGGTAACCATTGCTTCACCATCTTTAGGACAAACTTTATGACTGGCTACAGAAGTGTATTTATTACCTTTATCTTCAAACATTTGAAAATCCATCCATCTTAGATCATCATCAGTTCTGTCTTTGGCTTTTCTTAGTTCGTCGTGATCAAACCATATTCCGTGACAATTATGGCATTCATCAAGCTGTACGCCTTTGTAAGTATAATTTTTTAACTCGTGGTTACATGCTGGACAATTCATTTTAAGTATTATATCAAATGACAATGTTATATGCCATTTATCCGAGCGAAGAAAAGACACATAGGCTTACCCCTTCAGTTTAGGACTGTTAACTTAGATTTATATAATAAACATTTAAAACGCACGAGGTTAAAAAAATCCTATTTTGATGTACTGGATATGATTGTTTAGCCTGTCAAATCAAGCAGGAAGCTGCGGATAGTGGCATTTTTTGAGCTGCATGCTACCCTGCTACCTATTTAAGTGGCTTGATAGCACAAATTAATGTGCGTATACTGAGATCATGATTGGAAAACATCTCGGAAAAATTATTACCGTTCTTTTTTTACTTGTTTTTTGCTCGCTAATATCCACAAGAGCTTTTGCAGATGTCGCAACCGCAAATAGTTTAATACAATGCAAGTGGAATGAAGTAAAGGTTGATTGCACGGAAAATTCAACTGCGAAAGGCTGCTTGGATTACGTCAGGGAAATAAAAAGTCATTTTATTATTGACCCGGGCAGTACTCAAAGCCAATATTGTAAGAATGCATCGCTAGGTGATATTTTAACAATACTAAAAGATAAAATTGTTATAATTATTCCTCCTTTACTTGTTACTGTTATTCTGGAAGTTTTGGTTTTTTTGCTTGCAGGATTTAGAAATAAAAAGGAACTAATTTCGGTTGTTATTGCGAATTGTATATCTTTACCCTCGTTTATTTTGTCGTTCAGTTTCATTCCACTGGGAAAGGGGGAATCACTTATACTTTCTATTTTGATCCGAGAATTTTTGGTAGTTATGTTTGAGATATGTTTTTTAATTTTCGTTGCAAAGTTTCAAAAAAGATTAAAAACCATATTAACAACTTCAGTTGCAAACTTCGTATCAGCCTCTTTGGGAAGTTTTTTGTTAATTTATTTTACTAGTATTTTAAAGGGTTAATAGAAAATACCTCACCCCTTATGCTCACTCAGTCCCATACTTTAAGTAGAACTTGTTTACAAAAAGCTCGTTTGGATCTACTTGTCGTTTTAGAGCGAAAAATGAATCAGTGTTAGGATACGAAGCTTTCAATTGATCTCTGGTGTAGTAAAGCTGGTAGGGAAGATAAAATGTTCCGCCCATTTTATTACTAAAATCAATAAGTTCTTTTGTGACCTTATTCATTTTTTGATTTGCCTCAGGAGTCGTCTCTTGATTTATATATAAAACGAGTGCAAACATATCTTCAGGTGCATAATTTAAAATGATATCTTCTTTATTTACTACTCTAATACTTGCATTAATTACATTTGATTGATTTTGCTTAAGAATATCCCTAACTCCATCAATAAATGGAACGAATTCGTTTCTTGGAAAAAAGTACTCTTGCAAAATATCTGTGTCATTTTTCAAATCGTTATTAAGATATTTATCTGAGTCATGCATGAGTTGATTCCGAGATATTAAACAACCTTCTGGTTCACTCATTGCTTGATTTCTTGATATATAACAACTCTGGAAATATGGCTCAACATATTTTGCAGAAAGCCATTCTATCTCTTTACCTAGTGATCCTGTTTTTGCCAAATTGAGAATAAAGCGGCGGACTTTTACCTGACTTCGTTCGCGTAATGTAGGAAGTTGATCAGAAAAACCCTTCACAGTTACATATTTATAAATAATCATATCCTTAAAATAGGATTGGGGTGTTAAGGAAAAATGTCCATATGCTAGTCCAACTGAATCACTATTCGCTATAGTATTCTGATAAATCTTCGGAAAATCTTGATAATTTATTACTCGTCTTTCTTCTTTGTACATAACATTGTCAGTAAGGTCAATTTGAGCATCAAGAATAACTCCAAATAATCCATAACCTCCAATTACCGCCTTGAATAAATGGGGGTTTTGTGTCCTGCTGAGTGTTTGGATATTTCCGTTAGTATCAATTAACCTAAGAGAGCGAATTGTTGAGGAGATCGAACCTACTCTATTATCCATCCCGTGAGCATTTACGGAAATTGTCCCACCAACAGTAAATATATCAACAGATTGCATAGATTTTACCGCAAGATTCTCAGGATTTAGAAAATTTTGGATATCATGCCATGTTGCCCCACTTTGTGTAGTTAATATTTTATTTTCTTTATCTAGGGACAACTTATTAAATCCGGTCATATCTAATACCAGAGCATCTTTTGCAAACGCCTGTCCCCCCATGCTATGTCTTACTCCCGCAATTGAAACTTTCAGATTATTATCTTGGGCGAATATAATAGCGTTCTTAATATCATCAACAGAATGTACTTTTACTATTCCATAAATACTTGTTCTGTTGAGGCAACTTGCATCATTAATTGTTCCACCTCTTTGAAAAAAAGGAATAAACCGTTTTAGTTGCGAAAATCTAACTGCCAATTTATAAGAAACACTTATAGAATCACCAGGAAGTAGTGGCGAACAATCTTTTTCCACGACAGGATCTGCAGAAAAATACTCTATCTTTTTTATTATTCCAATTACAAAAATTGTCACCACTAAAAAAGGCACTATTAAAAAATATCTTGGAATTGTCTTTTTTCGCTTTTTAAATAATTTCGGCATTAATTCCAGTATGTTATTTAGATTATCGGGAGTCAATATTTGAATATATTCTATGCGGGGAGATTAGGGTAGTGGCATTTTTTCCATTTCTTTCCACTTTTACACCAGCAGGGGTCGTTGCGGCCGAGTTTTTTAACCGAACCGTCCGAACTCTCAATCTTTTTTTTGCCCTTCTTTTCTTCTTTAGCCTTTGCTGCTTCAGTGCCAATTTCCGACTCCGGAGTATTGGTAATTGCGTTTTGTGGGACAGTCACCACTTGTTGGGGGACAATCTCGGCAAGATTCACACGGAACGCACGATGACTTATTTCATCATCAACATTTCCAACCAAACGCTCAAACATACCAAAAGATTCATTTTTGTATTCAACCAGAGGATCACGTTGCGCATAACCTCTGAGTCCAATTCCAGTCCTAAGATCTTCCATTGCAGTTAAATGTTCCATCCATAAATTATCTATTGTTGAAAGTGCAATCATTTTATAAACTTGGGCCAATTGATCACGCCCAAATTGATCCTCCCAAGTTTTTATTAATTGCCGGGGAATTCCGAGTAAAAATTCTGTCACTTTATCTGCTTCTTTAAATTGTTCTATTTGCTGGTGTAAATGTCCGCGAGAATGCTCATCAAACGGAATAATATTTGCAAATTCATCTATCACGGCTTTTCTCCCGTCAGTTACTCCCTCCGCAAACAAATTAAATTGAACTATAGCGGTAATTGATGTATCCACTTTTTGCATCACAAAATCGATGATATCCTCCTTATTTCCAACTATAGCTTGCCGCATTTTGTAAATAATTTCTCTCTGTTTATTGAGAACGTCATCATAATCAAGCAAATTTTTTCTCATTTCAAAATTAAAACCCTCCACTTTTACTTGCGCCTGCTCAAGGACTCTTGAAACAAGACCGTGGGCCAAAGGCTGGTCCTCGGGAAAATTAAATCTGGTCATAAGACCAGAGATTTGTTCGCCGCCAAAAACGCGCATTAAATCATCTTCCAAAGATACAATAAACATAGAACGGCCCGGATCTCCTTGCCGGCCGGCGCGTCCCCGCAACTGATTATCAATTCGGCGGGATTCATGTTTTTCAGTACCAATAACATAAAGTCCTCCGGCATCTTTGACTTTTTCATGTTCTGTTTCCCAGGCTTTTAAATCGCTTTCGAACTTTTTTTCGCCCGCCTTCCCTGCATACGCAACGTCAAATTTTGACGGTGGTTGCCCACCAAGAATTATGTCAACCCCACGTCCCGCCATATTTGTTGCTACAGTAACAGCAGCAAGACGGCCTGCATCTTTTATAATCATTGCCTCCCTAACGTGATTTTTAGCATTGAGGACTTCATGCTTTATATTTTTGCGTTTTAAGTATTCTGCGATTATTTCATTTTTATCAATTGATGTAGTACCAACCAATACCGGTTGTCCCCGCTTATTTGCCTCTTCAATTTCATTAACAATTGCAGCAACTTTTGCGTGTGTTGTCTTATAAATTTGGTCATCTATATCTTTTCTCACCATATCCTTGTGTGTTGGAATAACGACAACATCAAGCTTATAAATTTTTTGGAATTCTTCAGCTTCAGTAACAGCAGTCCCGGTCATACCGCCGAGCTTTTCATACATTCTGAAATAATTTTGAAGTGAAACTGTAGCTAGTGTCTTAGATTCCTGTTGAATAGCAACATTTTCTTTTGCTTCAATTGCCTGGTGTAAACCTTCGGATAAACGACGGCCTTCAAGTAAACGCCCGGTAAACTCATCAACTAAAATTACTTGATTGTCGCGGACAATGTAGTCACGATCTTTGTGAAAAAGCGTATTTGCTTTAAGGGCAGCTTCTATATGATAAACCGTATCAAAATCTTTCTCGTAAATATCCTTTACCTTATAAAGCTTCTCGATTTTCTCAATTCCTTGGTCTGTCAAATGGGCGGAGCGCTGTTTTTCATCAATTTTGTAGTCTATCTCAGTTGTTAATTTATCAACAATGTGCGCATATTCATAATATTTTTGGGAGGGAGTTGCGTCCGGCATTGAAATAATATGAGGCGTCCTTGCTTCATCAATTAAAACCGAATCCACCTCATCAATCACGGCAAAGAAGTGGTCTGTTTGGACCATTTGTGATGGGTCATTTACCATATTGTCGCGAAGATAATCAAACCCAAATTCAGAATTTATTCCGTAAACTATATTTGCCTGGTACGCTTCTTTTCTTGTAACGGGTTTTAAGTGGATCAAACGATAGTCTGATGCATTATTATCTGTATATTCTGTGTCATACAAAAATGAGGCTTCTGAAATTATTGTGGATGTTGTCATTCCAAGAAAGGCAAAAATTGCGCCCATCCAGCCTGCGTCCCTGCGCGCCAAATAGTCATTAACCGTAACTAGATGAACTGTGGCTCCCGTTAGCGCGTTGAGGTATAGGGCAGGGACAGCTGAAAGAGTTTTGCCCTCTCCCGTTTTTTGCTCTGCAACTTTTCCTTGGGCAAGTGCTGTTGCCGCCATAAGTTGAACATCATAGGGTTTCAAGCCTACACTTCTTGAAGCGGCTTCTCGGACAAGAGCAAAGGCTTCCGGCAGCAATAAAAAAATGCTTTCGCCATTGGCAATTCTTTTTTTAAATTCTTCAGTTTTCTTTGGAAAATCCGAATCTTTTAATTTCTTAATTTTTTCTTCTTGCGAGTTGATTTCAGTGATAATAGGCAGAAGACTTTTTATCTCTTTTTCGTTTGAATCAAAAAGCTTGGATAGAATATTGAGCATAGTTAATCTCGAACTTAAATTTTACCATAAATCAGGCAAAAATGCCCACAAAAAAAGTTCTACCCCTCGTCATTACTGAAAAGGGGTAGAAACCAATTGATCAATTGGTCCGAGTCTAACTCGGCCAACCGAGAAAATAAACTAATTACTTAGCTTATTTCTTCTTTTTCTTTGCTTTTTTCTTTGCCATGTTGGTGAACACCTCCCTTCATTTTTCGATAAAATCGAAATTGGGTGTAAATTAATGGTTGCGAAAATAGAAAAAATTGTCAAGGAAAATACCCTGCTTCAAAAGTGGTAATTTAGATTGATAATACAACAAAAATCACAAACTGGATTTATTGCTTTTTTAATAGATTTTGAGGCTAAAAATATGCAAAAATTTACGCACGAAAATTTAAAAAATTCATAATTTTTTAATAAATCTGAGTTTTTGAATGGATTATACTAAAATCCGGAGCTTTTTTTTGCTAAATTTTGGGGGAAATTTTGTCAATATTAATGTAGTTTCTTAAGACTTCCGGAATGACAACAGACCCATCTTCTTCTTGAAAATTTTCAAGAATAGCAATTAAAGTACGGCCAATTGCAAATCCTGTTGCATTTAAGGTGTGAACGAATTCTTTCCCTCCTGCGCTTTGAAATTTTATATTCAAGCTTCTTGCTTGAAAATCAGTTAGTGTTGACGCCGATGTCATTTCGCGATATTTTTCTTGTGTTGGAATCCACGCCTCAATGTCAAATTTACGCGCCTGAACAAAACCCAAATCCCCGGTGCACATTTTAATCACTTGATAAGGAATCCCGAGTGCCTGAAATAATTTTTCCTCAATTGCGAGTAAATGTTTTTGCTCGGAATCACTCTGTAAAGGCGTTGTGTAAGAAACGAGTTCAACTTTATCAAATTGATGGACGCGTAAAATTCCACGTGTATCTTTCCCATAAGACCCAGCCTCTCTTCTAAAAGCTGACGAGAAAGCAACGTATCTTTTTGGGAGTTCTGACTCCCGAAAAGTTTCATCCATATGCATAGCAACTGTTGAATGCTCTGCTGTTCCAACTAAAGTAAGTCCATCCTTTTCCACATGGAACATATCCTCGTCTCCTCCATGCTCCATATATCCAAGCCTTTTCATAACATCTGTCTTTATAAGTTCTGGTGGAATAACAGGGGTAAACCCTTCCTTCATCAAAAAATCAAAAGCAAATTGCGAAAGCGCAAATTCCAATAGAACACCTTCGTTTTTAAGATAAGCAAACCTTGCCCCGGAAACTTTTGCTGCGCGGTCTATGTCTATAATATCAAGCAATTGTCCTAGCTCTACATGATCTTTGGGTTTAAAACTAAATTTTCTTAACTCGCCATGTGTTTTAACAACGTCATTTTCATTTTCATCCCGCCCTACTTTTACGTCCTCAGCAGGCATATTAGGAACGCTCCACAATAAATTATTCAAGCGCTCTTCTATTTCTTTTAATTTCGCTTCTTGGGATCCTACTTCAGCTTTTACTTCCCTGCCACCTTCGATATCTCTCTCTTTTGCGGCGCGGTTTCTTTGTGTATACAACTCCTGAAGAGCTTGGGATAATTCGCGTCGTTCCTCATCCAACCTAATAATCTCTTCAACCGGAATATCTATATTTTTACTTTTTGCACCTTCTGCCACTTTCTCAGGATTTTCGCGTATGAATTTTAAGTCGAGCATAAAGTGATTATAGCATGTTTATCCGAGGCTATCTAATAATTTTTTAAAGTTTATCAGCGCGCGGGCCCTGTGAGAAACCTCATTTTTAACATTCTCTTCCATTTCTCCAAATGTCTGGTCATATCCGTCAGGAATTATATAAGGATCAAAACCCCAACCGCTACTACCCCTCTTTTCAACAACTTTACCAACAAACGAGCCATCAATAGTGTGAATTTTTTTCCCATCATGATATGCGACAGTAGCAATTATTTTGACACGTTTATCATTTTCGCCCTTTAACATTTTTACTAAAAGTTCATATCCTCCTGCTTCAGGGATAAATTTTATAAATGGCCCGGGAAAACCATTCCAAGCAAAAACTTCAAGACTTACATCATCAACAAATACGGGTTTTTTAATTTTCTCGAATGCTTGTTGTACTTTGTGCTCTACAATTTTTTTAGAATCGAGACTTTGGATTTCGTCGAGTTCAATATTTACAATTTCAATGGGAAACCTTAATATTTTTGATGCTTCATCTGCCTTTCCCTTATTACTTGTCGCAAAATATAACTTTTTCATTTATCTCTTGAATACAATACTTTTAACCATGATAATTAAAGAATGTCAAGCGAAGAAAATCTATTACTAAAATTTTTGGGGTTATATTTTTTAGTAAGCGCACTTGCGGGGATTTTTCTAAGTGTTTATTTATTTAAGCTTGGCGGCTTTTCCGCCGTAGCAAAATTCGGATTGGTATCCCTTACTTTTTTGTTCATTTTCTATATAGCATCGGGTTATTTTCTAAAAAAGTATTCTCAAATTACATTAATAAGGATCGGGTTGATTTTTGCTGTCATTTTTTACTTTCTTATTTTTATCTTAAAAAATAACTCCATCCACTATTTATTACCTCTTGCCGCTTTAAGTGGAATTGCGGGCGGCAATTTCTGGCCTGGATTTAATCTTTCACAATATATTGCAACACACACAAAAACAAGGAACGAATATTTTGGAAAACAGAATTTCATTTTAAATATCGCGAACTCTGGGGGCCCTTTAATGGGAGGGGCAATAATTTTATTGTTTGCAAATTTTGGAAATAAGGACTTTGGGTATAGCTTTCTATTCTTAATTGTTGCAATACTTTTTTTATTTTTGTTTATCTTTTTAAGAGATACAACAAAACATACCGGGTCGTCTTTTTCAGTTAGGCAAATTATAAAACATAAAAGGGCAACTGCATGGAAAATAGTTTTAGCTCAACAATTTACGTACGGGCTTTTTGATAATACGTTTAACACTTTCTCCGCGGTCCTTATTTTTCTGATAGTCAAACAAGAGTTTAATCTGGGAATAGTCAATAGTCTTCAGGCAATTGTTTACGCTGTATCAAGTATTATTGCAATCAAAATACTTAATAAGAAGGAGTACGCTTTTGCGCTGGGGACGTTTTTTGCATTCTTGGGCCTTGCTATATTTGGTCTAGAGCAAAATTTAATAGGTATTATTGCATTAATCGCAATCTACTACATTTTTATGCCACTTCTTAATATTTCTACATCAAAGTTACTTTATGATGTTATAGATAGTCAAAAGGAAAATTGGACATCCAAATATTATTTTTTAGTTGAGCGTGACAGCGTTCTTGGTTTTGCAAGAATTATTACATACGCAATTTTATTTTTTCTTTTGAAAGGAAATAATAACCCTCAAGTAGCAAAATCTTGGATACTTATCATTCCTATATTTCCACTCATTATTGGTATGCTCCAACTATATTACAAAATTGTTGTCACAAATAAAAACTTGAAGTCCGCCGAAAATTAAAAGATAATACGTTTATGATAAATATAGACATCCCAAGTTGGGAAGAGTATGAACTTATCGACTCGGGAAACGGAAGGAAACTCGAGAGGTTTGGAAAATACATTTTAAATAGAATTGAATCACAAGCATCCTGGCATCAAAGTTTGTCGGAAGATGAATGGCACAAAGCAGATGCGACGTTTAAAAAAACGGACGAGCGAAACGGCGTTTGGGTTTTTAAAAATAAACTTCCAGAGCAATGGAGTTTGCAATTTGAAGAGATGAAACTTATATTGCGGCTCACACCCTTTGGGCATGTGGGAATTTTTCCAGACCAAGCAAATCAATGGGGCTGGATCTATGACAAGATAAAAGCTGCGAATCGGCCGATAAATGCTTTGAGTTTATTTACATACACAGGAGCTGCAACTTTTGCAGCTGCAGCGGCCGGCGCAAATGTGGTACATGTTGATGCATCAAAACCTGCAATTACATGGGCACGGGATAATCAAAACGCATCAAAACTCTCAACTAAACCTATTCGTTGGATTCCTGAGGATGCAATGAAGTTCGTAAAACGCGAGGTAAGACGAGGCACACGTTACGACGCAATCATTATGGATCCACCAAAGTTTGGGCGTGGACCACAGGGTGAAGTTTGGAAATTTGAAGAGAACTTCCCCGAGCTATTAGATTACTGTAGACAAATACTTTCTGAACAACCGTTATTTATACTAACAACCGCATACGCCATCCCCGTTTCATCAATTGCGTTATCCAATATGATTGCGGACACTACACGCAAGTTGAAAAACGGAACAATTGAATATGGAGAACTTGGTTTAAAGCAAAAATCAAACGACCGAATTTTGCCAACAGCTATTTACGCACGTTGGGAAAGTTAGGAAGTAACAATTCCAAATTCGGTAATTTTTCCTCCACAATATTTAATAATCTTGTCACATACTTCCTGCAAGACTTGTTCAACTACTTTTGGCGTAACATCAAAAATTCCGTCAACATTTATGTATAAATTTTTTGTTTCGAGCTGAACTGCAGTCCTTACGGAATCCCGATAGTTAAAATCCATATTTATTCCGCCAATTTTATCAAAATAAGCAATTTCCCCATCTTTGTAATCTGTTTCACTTTCATCCCCAAGTAAGTGTATTTTATCGCTCACTTTTGCAAAACGGAGTAGCGTTGGAAATTGAATTTTATCGTAATCAAATGCGCCCGAGGAGACTCTATTTTTTACTACAACTAAATTGTATGCATCAACACAAGTGTTAACAGTATATAGTCCTTTTTTTTGAGCGATACGACGCATTAAAGCCTCAGGACTGGGACGCCTGGAGTGCCAATCTATACCCGTTGCTTTATATAATTTTCTGTATGCTTGGACTTCCGGAAATTCGTTAATCTGCTCATTTGTCAGAGAGTCTAAACTTTTTATTAACTCTTCTTTTTCCTGTTCGAGTCCCGGGTTTGATTTTTCAATTTTTACTCCTTTAATTACTGCTACACCCACTGAAACCGAAGGAAATTTTTCCTTGATACTTTCGTCAATTGAAAAAATTTTGGAGTTTCCGGCTTTCGATGATTTATTAAGAATCGAATTTTTTTCAGGCTTTAATGTCGGGAAAATTACAACTTCTTTTATTGCCCAGGTGTTTGTAAAAAACATTACCAAGCGGTCAATCCCAATCCCTATTCCGCCTGTCGGTGGCATCCCATATTCCATTGCCGTCAGAAAATCTTCATCTATATGCTGTGCTTCTTCTGTATTCTTTCGAGCCGCATTTGTATCATTTGTAAATCTTTCCCTTTGAATTTTAGGGTCAGTCAACTCAGACCAACCGTCGCAAATTTCTTTTCCGCCAATATATCCTTCAAATCTTTCAACCCAGCCTGGTTTTGTCCTATGCGTTTTTGATAGAGGGCTAACGTCCTCCGGATAATCTATAATCCATGTTGGCTCAATTAAAGTTTGTGGTATCAAATGCTCAAATATTGCAAATATTAATTGCCCTTTTGTTTCTCCACCAACAAGTTGAATATCAGGACAATTTTTTTTGGCATATTCAAACAAAGATTCTGCGCTTTCTTTTTCAACATCTAAACCAAGTTTGTCTTTCATGATCTCACTCATTTCAATTCTCGGCCATTTTTTACCTATATCAATTTTATGTTCTCCTACCGAAATTGTTGTATGTTTATAAAGTTTTTTAGCCAAATGTTTAAACAGACCTTCCGCAACATCCATGATTCTTTGATAGTCGGCATACGCCTCATACCATTCAAGCATTGTAAATTCCGGAAAATGAGTGTGGTCAATACCCTCATTCCTAAAATCTTTTGCTATCTCATAAACTTTTTCGTATCCACCAATAACCAATCTTTTCAAATATAGTTCGACGGCAATTCTTAGATACATATCTTGGTCAAAAGCGTTCACACGTGTTTTAAAGGGTCTCGCGTTGGCACCTCCATAAAGCGGCTGTAGAACAGGGGTTTCAACTTCCCAAAATGAAAGATTATCAAGATATTCACGAATTCCAGAAACGATTTTGGAGCGAATATTAAATTTTTCCCGAGCTTCCGGATTTAGAAGTAAATCCAGATATCTCTGGCGGAAACGAGTCTCTACATCTTTTACACCAAAAAACTCAGAAGGAATTGGAACTAACGATTTTGTCAATAACATATATGAACTAGGGCTAATGGAAATTTCTCCAGCGGTTGTTTTCATAACTTCTCCCTCAACTCCAATAAAGTCTCCGATATCAAGCACTTTTAAATTTTTAAATTCGTCACCAAGTAGTTTTTTTTGGAAAAAAATCTGTATTTTTCCGGTCTCATCATGTAGATCCGCGAATGCAATATTTCCATGTTCGCGATATGAATAAATTCGGCCTGCTGTTTTGACTATTTTTCTTTCAGATTCAAGAGCCGAAGCAACCGAATGAGTTTTTTCAAATGACGCCGCGTAAGGATTCCACCCCAATTCTTTTATTTTCGCGAGCTTTTCTTCTCTAATTTTTTTGTAATAATTATCGTCCATAATTTGATTATACCAAACAAAAACCCCTCGATCTGAGGGGTTCATAAGTTCTTTAGACCAAGAAAAAGAACCCCTAGACGAGGTGTTTCTTGGACTTCTTGTTAGCTAAAATTCTTTTCATATTTCCATTATCTTACCACAAGATTAATTAGCATTCAATAATAATTTATCAATGTCAAATATTCTAAAAACATTTTTTGCAGGCCCAGTCATAAAAATAGAATCTTCAGGATTATTCCATGATATTTCAAGTGTCCCTCCCGGCAAATGGATTTTTGCGGATTTATCAGAAAAATTATTGAGAAGCGCTGCAGCAAGTGTTGCGCATGCTCCTGTTCCACACGCAAGTGTCAAACCTGCACCTCTTTCCCAAACATGAACGGTTATATCACTTTTACTATTTACTTCCGCGAATTCTATATTTATTTTTTGGGGGAAAAGAGAAGTCATTTGTTCAATTTGTGGCCCGTACTCTTTTACGTATTTTTGAGCGCTACCTTTTTTGACAAAAAACACTACATGCGGATTTCCCATACTAATATATGTACCTTTTAGCTTTCTGACTTCTTTATTTTTTGTTTGCTTAGAATTGAATTTCACTTCCACTATTCCTTTTTTACCTGGATTAATCAAAATTTGCTTTGGATCATATGTAACGGGCTTACCCATATTGACCTTAACTGATGCTTCATTTTCAGAATTTTTTAACACCTCCGGGATAATTATTCCGGCATCCGTATCAACAGGTATTGGGCCTTTATTTGTAATTAACTTATTATCAATTAGATATTTTGCAAAACATCGAATGCCGTTGCCACACATTTCCGCCAATGATCCATCTGCGTTAAAATACTTCATTCTATATTTTGCATCCTTAACTCTAGACTTAGTAATGGTTATAACACCATCTGCACCAACACCGGTATGAAATGCACAGATCCTGCGAACCTGATCTGGTGTAGTCCTTTCTTCAAAATCAACGTAAAATACGAAATCATTTCCGCATCCATGCATTTTCATAACAGGATATGAGTTTTGAGTGAGTTTCATGATTATTTTAAGTCTTGTGGAACTTTTTCATATTTCCACATATCTTCAACGAGTTGTCTTGCACGAATTTCTTCAAGTTTTCCATTTGTACGAACAAGAATTTCAGGATGAAGAGGTTGAGAATTGTAATTTCCGGGTGCCATAGAAGCACAATATGCACCCGCTCGTCCTACTACAACCAAATCCCCTATGTTTGCTTCCAGCATACGTCTTGGATCTATATACTCAGGATTTCCCGGTCTAACCGTCAATACATCTCCACTTTCACAGCATATTCCAAAAACTACATATTCTTTAATTTGCTGTTTCTCAAAGTTTTGAGGAATAACAAAAAGCGGATGCTGCGCCCCATACATGGGAATTCTAGCATTCATGTTCATACCGGCATTTACTTTCAGGAATTCTTCTCCTTGCAAACCCGTATTCACCTTATCTACAATTTCAGTTAAAATATATCCAGCATTTGCAACAAGAGCTGTTCCTGGTTCCACCTCTAGGACAATTTTCCTCCCTGTTTCTTTATAAAACCCCTTGAGTGCATCACTCATTGCATGTCCCATTTCTGCGATATCCGCCGCATGTTCATAACTCATTCCGGCAACTTTAAAACCGCCGCCCATGTTAAGAGCTGTGACGTCCGGATAATTTTTAACTAACTTTAATCCTTCGCCTATTGCCTCTTTTTGTTTTTCAGGATCACTACCAGACCCAATATGTAAATGAACAGTTTTTAATTTGAGTTTGTACTTTTGCAAAAGTGAATCTATTTCCTCTCTTTGCTCATAAATTCCGAATGGTGAATTTCTGCCTCCTGTTGAAGTCTGAGGTGTCCAACCAGACCCTATACCTATGTTAAATCTTACACTAACCTCAGAACCTGGTAGAGCTTCCCCGTATGTTAAGAGTTGTAGGAGAGAACAGGCAGTGTAAACAATTTTATTTTTTGCGATAAATTTTAGATTTTCCGGCGTTTGCACTTCTTGACTTGTCAGACGAATTTTTTCACCCTCAATATCTGCACCCTTTATTGCGCGCGTGCATTCATTAATAGTGCTTGCATCAAAATAAATCCCCATCTTTTTATATAAAGAGAGTATTGCAGCGGTAGGGTTTGCTTTAATTGCAAATCTTACAATCAGACCATAGGGCGCCGGAATTTTCAAGAAATTACCCAGATTCTGTTTTAGATCAGATTCGAAATATACATAGACCGGGTTACCAAATTTTTTATTAATCCTCTTGAAAGTTTCAATTTTGACCTTAGGGAGAACTTCGACTTTGGGATGTTTTATAACATTTACGCTAACAGGTTCTTTTTTACCGTCTACTATGTTTTCCAGCAAGTCTATTCCGGGGTGTTTTCCCGGATTTTTTCGCGCGTCCGCTTGTAATTCTTTTCCATAAATTTTAAGCCCCAAAACTGCTTGTTTCTTGTCTATTTTATTTTTATTTTTTTCTCCCAAATATACATAGAGCTTTAGAGAATTTTGTTTGCCGGGACGATTTGGAAATTCCAAGTTTACTTGTTCTCCATAAACCTCAACTCTTTTTATATCTTTTGAGTTTATTTTTAATGCTGCGATTCGATCTTTAAAAGCATCGTTCAAATTTAGCTTCTTGAATTGTTGTTTCATATTTTTAAATTCTTTTTCATACTCTCAACTGCTTTTTCAATATTTTCTCTATGGCCAAATGCGGACAGTCTAAAATATCCTTCTCCGTGTGGACCAAATCCACTTCCAGGTGTTCCAACAACGTGAGCTTCGGAAAGCACTTTATCAAAAAATTCCCATGAAGTCATTTTGTTAGGGGTTGCGAGCCAAATATAAGGAGCGTTTTCTCCCCCAAAAGTTTTAAGCCCTAAGCGATCCAAAGCGCGTTTTATGATTTTTGCATTATCCATGTAGTATTTAATGATTTTCTTTGACTCTTTTTGTCCTTCTGTACTTAAAGCAGCAAGTCCACCTTCTTGAACTATGTTTGATGCTCCGTTAAACATTGTGGTTTGGCGCCTATTCCAAAGTTCATTTATTTTTCCGATGGGTACATCTTCTGTAATAAGTTTTTTTGGAACAATAGTCCAGCCAAGTCTGACACCTGTAAACCCTGCCGATTTTGAAAAACTGTTTATTTCTATTGCACAAGTTTCCGCCCCTTTTATTTCGTAAATACTTCTTGGTAAGGATTTATCCTGAATATATTCCGAGTACGCTGCGTCAAAAATAATTATTGACTTATTCTTAATTGCGTAATCCACAAACTTTTTAAGTTGCGCGCGGGTTGCAACGGCACCCGTAGGATTATTGGGGCTGCATAAATAAACTATGTCGACTTTTTTATCTGGGGGCTCCGGAACGAATCCATTTTTAGAATTGCAAACCATATAATAAAGTCCTTTATAAATACCTTTTGAAAATTCTCCAGTTTTTCCAGAAATCACATTACTATCTACATAAACTGGATATACCGGGTCTTGAATTGCAATGATACTTTTTTCATCAAAGATGGACGCGATATTTGCGGTGTCAGGTTTTGCACCATCACTTACAAAAACCTCAGTTGGATCAATTGAGATATTTCTTTTTTTATACCATTTGGCAAGAGCGGCTCTTAAACGAGAATCGCCTTGTTCATCCCCATAACCCGTATAGGTTGCAACTTTTGAAAGCTTATCAACACCCAATTTCAAACCTTTAATTATTGCAGGTGGCAATGGCTCCGTGGTATTTCCAATTCCAAGACGGAGAATTTGGACCCCGGGATTTTTTTCTTGGAACACTTTTGTCCTTTTTGCAATTTCAGAAAACAAATAACCTGCCTGTAATTTATTGTAATTTTTATTAATTTTTGCCATTTTTTAGATACTTTTAACGAATACAATGAGTTTAGAGTAACTTAACTTCAGACTCAAAAAGACTGAAATAACTTCTTAATTCTCTATATATCCTTTCGCCTTTAATAATTCAGCTGTCAAAATAGCACCTCCTGCTGCTCCCCTAATTGTATTGTGGGAAAGTCCCACAAATTTATAATCTAAAACGTCGTCTTCTCGTAATCTACCGACAGAAATTCCCATACCGTTTCCAATATTCCTGTCAAGTTTTGTTTGCGGCCTATCGTCTTGATCAAATATCGTGATGAAACGCTTGGGAGACGACGGTAAATTTAGTTTTTCGATAGGACTTTTAAAATTTTCCCAAGCAGCTAAAATTTTGGATTTTGAAACTTTCTTAGAAAATGAAAGACTAACACTTGCCATATGCCCATCACCAACCGGAACACGTAAACATGTAGCCGAAATTGCGGGGAGAGTTGCATTCTTTATTTTTCCATTTTTTATTTCTCCCCAAATTTTCATGGGTTCTTTTTCGCTTTTTTCTTCCTCGCCGGAAATATATGGTATTACATTATCATTCATCTCCGGCCAAGTTTTAAGCGTTTTTCCGGCACCGGAAACTGCCTGGCAAGTTGTAACAATTATCTTCTTTGGGCCGAATTTCAACAGCGGAGTGATGAGCGGAACATACGACTGAATAGAACAATTTGGCTTGACTACAATAAACCCACTTCTTTTATGATTTTTTTTTTGTATCTCAATCAAATTTAAGTGCTCAAAATTGATTTCCGGTAAAATCATCGGAACGTCTTCAGTCCAACGGTGGGCAGAATTATTTGATACAACCGCGATACCCAGATCTGCATAATCATTTTCTATTTTTTTTATTTCTACACGAGGCATATCCAAAGCAGAAAATACCAGACTTACCGAATCGGAAATTTTTTTCATGTCGTCCTCAACTGACAGAACTTTCATGTTCGAAACTCTGCCTGGCATCTTTTCTTCAATCAACCATCGCCTTTCAACAGCATTTTTATACGATTTTCCGGCCGACTTTGGGGACGCAGCAATTGCAACTATTTCAAACCATGGATGACCAGATAATAATGTTACAAACCTTTGCCCCACCATTCCTGTAGCACCAAGAATACCAACTGGGATTTTTTTTTGATTCTTTAGAGTACCAACCAATTATATCCACCCACCCTTCTTCAAAACTTCCTTCAAAACAATTTTATTTTTGTCAGCCATTTTTACGAGTGGCAGACGGAAAGACTCTTTGATGTAACCCATCATAAACAATGCTGTTTTGACTGGTATAGGATTCGATTCAATAAAATTCACATTCATCAAATCCAAAAGAGAATAGTGAATTTTTGCGGCTTTTCTAAAATCTCCGGCAAGTCCTGCTTGAATCAGTTCGGTAAACTCTTTCGGCACTTCATTGGAAACAACAGATATACACCCGTCTCCTCCCACTGAAATTAATGGAAGTGCAATTGAATCATCACCTGACAAGACTGCAAAGTCGCGACTGGCGCCTTTTACAATTTCCATCATTTGCGGAATACTACCCGAGGCTTCTTTAACTGCCACAACTTGTGGAACTTTTTTTGCTATTTCTATTACTGTTGAAGGCGCAACGTTGGAACCCGTACGTCCAGGAACGTTGTATAAAATGATTGGCATATCAACGGACTTGGCTATTGCTCTAAAATGAGCAAGCAGACCGGCAGGAGTTGGCTTGTTATAATATGGCGACACATGAAGTAATCCGTCAACACCAGCTTTTTTACAAATTTTGGAAAGTTCAATTGCCTTTTGAGTATCATTACTTCCAGCACCCGCAATTACCGGAACTTTCTTTTTTACTTCGAGAACAACTGTCTTAACAACTAATTCATGTTCTGCAAGGGTCATAGTTGCTGCTTCCCCTGTTGATCCGCAAGGAACTATTGCATTTATTCCGCTTTCGAGTTGAAACTTGACGAGTTTTTTAAGTGCTACGATGTCTACCTTTCCGTTTTCGGTAAAAGGCGTTGCAAGTGCAGTAATCGCTCCATAAAACTTTTTCACTAGTTACTCACCTCTTTTCTAAAAACATCTTCAAAAGAATAAAAACCTTTTTTTCCTTTTATAAATTCCGCTGCAAAGATTGCCCCCTTTGCAAAACCACTTCTATTGTGCGCTTCATGAGTTAGTTTTATTTCGTCGGCATCACTATCAAAAAATATTTCATGTCTCCCAAAATACCGTCCGGTCCTAAGAGAAACAAAATGCAATTCATCTTTTTTTATCTGGCGGTTTAAACTCCCTGTTTGCAGACTTTTTTTGTAAGGAACATTTTCTATAATTATTTCAGAAAGTTTTTTTGCTGTTCCTGATGGACTATCTTTTTTTCCTTTGTGATGCGTTTCAACACCGGCTACGTCATAATCAAATTTCCCAAACAAGCGAGAAGCATAATCAACAACCTGAAAAAAAATAGCGGCGCCTATTGAAAAATTTGATCCATAAATTAATCCCGCTTTAGATGTTGCAACAAAACTTTTCACTTTCGATATATCAGAATACCAACCGCTTGTTCCAACAACCATATTAGTTCCAAGAGGAAGAATTTGACGAACGTTTGAAAGGATTATTTCAGGAGCAGTAAAATCTATTGCAACGTCAGCACTTTTAATTCCGGCAAGATCCAGCTTCCTATTTTTGTCAGAGAAACTTACGGAAACAATTTTATGCGAAGTGGAAGAAGCTATTTCCTCAACGGCTTTACCCATTTTTCCATATCCTACAAGCGCTATTCTCATATTTTTCGCAAGTTTACCAATTTTTTAAGCAATAGTCCATCATGTAAAACTTTGACTGCAGATTCTAGATTTTCCGTCTCTACAACAAGACTTATATTTATATTTGTTGCACCAAGTGACACCATTTTGACAAGTATTTTCTTTTTATCAAGAAGTGTAAAAATGTGTTTTATAACTTCTGTCGAGTTTGTTAAACCTTCTCCTACAAGTGAAATAATTGAAACACTTTTTGTAATAGTAACTGAGGTAAACTCTTTCAATTCAGCAGACGCTTCAGAAAGATTCTCGTCATTTTCAAGAGTTACCGAAATGCTAACTTCAGAAGCGCCAACTAAATCTATTGAAATATTGTGTTTCGCAAAAATGTCAAAGAGACGAGCCAAAAAACCTTTTGAAAATAACATTGCGGTTGAATACATGTTAACAAGAGTTATATTTTTTTTGAAAGAGATTGCAGTAATGGGGTATTGAATATTAGGTTTATCTAGTACTAAGGTTCCAGATGTTTCGGGATGAAAAGTGTTAAGAACTCTAATTGGAATTTTTGCGCGAACAGCCGGACGTATAGTCCTTGGGTGCAATACTTTTGCACCAAAAAAGGCAAGCTCTGAAGCTTCTTTATATGAAATCTCCGGCAATACTTTTGCATTTTTGACGATTCGCGGGTCGGCGGTAAATATACCATTAACATCTGTCCATATCTGAATTTCCGAAGCGGATAAGCAATATCCAATTATTGCTGCTGTATAGTCTGAGCCTCCGCGCCCGAGAGTTGTAATTTTTCCTTTTTTTGTTGAACCTATAAATCCAGTAACAACCGGGGTTATCCCCTTTTTAATTAGGGCTCCAAGGACTTTAATAACTTCTTCTTTTGTTTCTTCAACTAAAAATTCTGCAGAACCAAAATTGTTATCGGTTTTAATTATTTCCGAGGCAATCACCTGCTGTGCATGGATTTTATTTTTTTTCAAAAATTCTGCGATAATGTATGAGGATATAATTTCACCTTCAGCAATTAAAGAATCTCGAAATTCTTTTGAATTTGTTTTTTTTGCTTTTTTCTCAATTAAGTTAATATGATCGTCTATATATAGAAGCAGAGGCTTAATTGACTTTTTATCAAAAATGCTTTTTAGAATATCTGTATGGATAATTCTTATTTGCTGAAGATTCTTTCTAAAATCTTTTTTGTCCAGGAGGGATAAAAGTAAATCTGTCACGCCCGATAAGGCTGAAACAACTATTATTGATTTATTTTGGGGGTCACTTTTTGCGACCACACTCGCAATGGTTTTGATATTTTTTACTGTGCTTACGGAAGTACCGCCAAATTTTTTAATAACTACTTTCATAAAACAAAAAAACCCCTCAAATTTTGAGGGGCATGTTTTATCTTATTTGATAAATTTTAAGGTAATCAACGCAAATAGCCCCTTTTTAAGGACTGCTTTGATTTTTTAAGTGTAATATTTACCATTATTTTATTGCTACGACTGTGTAAACTACTTTTCCTGCCGGAGCTTCTACTTCAACTTTCTCTCCTATTTCTTTACCCATCAAAGCTTTCCCAAGAGGGGATTCATGGGAAATTTTTTTATTTTTAGGGTCTGCCTCCCACTCGCCTACAAGCGTGAACAATTCTCTTTTGCCATTTATAGCAACTGTTATTTCCGATCCCAGATCTATTTTGGCACCCTTTCCGCTTTTATGGTTTTCCTCAATTAGGTTTGCGTTTTTAATAATGTCGGAAAGCTCCTCGATTCTCCCATCAATTAATGATAGCTCTTCCCTCGCTGCTGTATATTCCGAATTCTCTGAAAGATCGCCCATAGAACGCGCGGCTGAGACTCGCTCCAATACTTGCGCCCTCTTAACATCGGACAAATCTGCGAGCTCTTTTTTTAACTCCTCCAAACCCTCTTTTGTAACAAAAACTTTTTTCTTATCCATTTTTTAAAAAATCCCCACTCTGTTCTGACTTGGTGGGGAATTAATACCGTTTATATATACAGGATAAAAAATGGTATGTCAATATCCTGGAGTATCAAATGTTTTGGAAAACGAATCTATTTGATCCTGTTTTTCAAGCATTTCACTAAGACAGCTTAAGTAATTTTGATACCTTTGCTCGTGCAAATTCAAGACAAAATTCGTTTTATCCATAGGGTGAAAGAGGGCATAATTTTGTGATATTTTTTCGCTTGTAATCCTCTTTTTCATATATGAATATTGGGCGGAATAGAATAATCCATCTATTATGTTCAGGAGTATTGAATAAATTTTATGCAAAACGACAAAATTCTCCTTTCTTGCAGGCTTAGAAATTTCTGTTATTCGACTAAAAGAATTAGGTAAATATTTCAACACCCATGAATTTTCGCTTAAAAATCTCCCATAGGTGTCATTCTTGTTCACAATAGGTTTCAGCTGAACCACTTCATGTGCGGTAAAAAGATTTTGGTCACGGGTTTTAATCTTCAGCGAAGAGGTAGTGATGAACATATTAGGGCAAATTTTATTCATACCAAAATTGTCAAGCCTCACTCTTTTATTTTTCATTAAAATCAAGACTATATTCACAAAAAATCGAGTGATCCACAGGCATTTATCAGATGTAACTATTAAAAGATCAATATCATCCTCTTTTTTACAATTTTTCATGGACAAACTCCCACTAATCCCAACTAATCTTACAGTTGGAATTTTTGAAAGCGTTTTAGCAACTTTGTTTGCAATTATCATTTTTTTGTTGCTTTCAAGTTCGCGTTGTATTCGAATTTTACTTATTTTTCCTCGGCCGTTCAAAAAATAATATTTGCCTTTTTGTGAAATCTCGCCTTTTTCAACCATTGAGCTCAAGTTATAGCTTAGACTGAGCAGGCTAGCCTTTTTTTCTGTTAAGAACTTGTGCATTTGTTTTAGCGTAAGCGGGTAATTAAATATGTCCGAGTAAACAAGCGTTGAAATGATTGCAAATTTGGTCCTATCTTGCATATTGGTTGGCTTCTTGTGTAACACCATGTGCAAGCGTCTCAATAGCCGATTGAGGAGAATTATCCTGTGTAACAATTGAACGAACCGCGTCTCCAAGGTATTTATTCAATCCATCTATCAACCTATCATCATAGGTGTCTGATGAAAAAATAGTCGACTGCGCGATACTTCCGTTTGAAACAAATGGATAAACTAAAGTATTGTCTTTTAACAAACTTGCCATGTCAGATCTTGGGTACAATTCCCCAAACAAACGCTGTTTAGTCTCATCTGTGTACATTTTTTCCATATTTGCACGAGATGCCAAAAATTTCAGAAATTCAAAAGCTTCTTTTTGATGCTGACTTTTACTTGACACACCTTCTACCCAATAAGAAGCGACCGTACTTTGTACTCCACCAGTGACTTGCGGAACCGGAACAACGGCAAATTGAAAATCCGGATTGACAGCTTTTATCTGAAAAATGTCCCAAGAATATCCTATATACATAGCTACTTCGCCTTTAGCAAATGCTAAAGTTGAGTTTTCAAATGAATCGTCCCACACTTTTGTATCTCCCTTGGCAAAAGAAGTATAAAAATCCAAAGCTTGATAAGCATTTTTCTCTGTAGGACCCCCAAGATTTGTAAGATCTGCACCGTTTTGGAGCATGAGGAGCGAAACAATATCGGAAGCATGAGTTATATTGTCATATGTCCCAAGGGCAATACCTGATTGAGTTATCTTGCCGGAACTCGAATCTTCTACTGTCAGGCTACGAGCCGTATTAATAAGGTCATTCCAGCTGGTTGGATAATTTGTTACTCCTGCATTCTTAAATAGCTGGGTATTAGCAAAAAGGCTAAGAGTGTCAAATTGAATTGGAACTCCATAATATGCACCATTTATATTTAAATCCTTTCCAACGACGGGATAAAATTTACTATCAAGCTCAAGTGTTTTAACAACGTCAGCCGGCATAGGCGAAAGACGAGGTCTAATCTCAGATATCCAAGAGTTGTGGAAGCGGAATATATCAGGGCCCGTGCCGTTCCCTGTCCTTGCTTCAAGTCTGTCAATATATTTTCCTAAGCTTTTGATATCTTGCTTCTCAACATTCACTTTTATATGTGGGTTAATCCGGGTGAATTCCGCGGCTGCCGCACGAAATGGAGCAGGATCTTCCCAAGCAACCCAATAGCTTAATGTGACATCTTGGGTTTTTTTTGGTAAAACACGCGGCAGGATGACAAAAAGAAAGAACAAAATAAACAAAAATAAAACTAGAAATCCAATGGCAAAGCTAATTATTTTCTTAATCGGTGGACCTGATGGGATATCATCTCCAACTGGCGAGTATTCAGGCTGTATTTCTTGAGGTATTTGATTTGAATTATCATCCATAGCTATCAATTGCTGGAAGCTCTATCCACACTATAGTATAATAGTAACGCTTCAAAAAAGCTATAAAAGTGAGGAGTTATTTACCAAAAAAACACACAGTTTTGAGCGCAGTAAAATCTGCATACTGGTTTATTATTGGATTTGTACTAATGGGGACGATAGTTACAAGCGCTTCTCTTTTTTATTTTCAATACACATATAGAAATCGCGTTATTCCGGGAGTTTTCATTGATAATATATATATTGGTGAAAAAACAAAGGGCGATATTGAGAAAATATTTGCAGAAAAAAATCAAAAAATCGGAAAAAACAACTTTATTTTTTCGGCGGCGGGGATGGACGCCACAATATCTGCGAAGACGCTTGGAATTGGATATGATACTAACTTAATCGAAGCTCAATCTTTAAATCTTGGAAAAACTACAAATCTTCTCAGTGATATTTACATAATTCTATCCTCTTATGTAAATGGGACGTTTTTAACAGCACCTTATACGTTTAATAATAGTGCTTTGAATTCGAAACTTGACCCGCTTGAAAAAGCAGTTCATATCGATCCAATTGATGCAGAGTTTAATGTACAAGGGAATAGAGTAATTGCCTTCAAACAATCTAGCAATGGACGAGATTTAGATATTGACCCTTTAAACGACAGGATTAACCATATGATAGCGAGTCTTGCTACAGCAAAAGAACCGGAAATTTTAAGAATCGCAATTGACGTTAAAACAACAAAACCAAAAATTACAACAGAGCAAGCAAACAAGTTTGGGATTGTTGAACCAATTGGTACTGGCACTTCCACGTATTTTCACTCAATTCCTGGCCGCGTCTATAATATTTCGCTTGCAACATCACGAATTAATGGAGCGCTTGTGGCCCCGGGAGAAGAATTTTCTTTTGATAAAACTCTTGGGGATGTTTCTTCTTTCACAGGATATCAACAGGCTTATGTCATCCAAAACGGAAAAACGGTTTTGGGGGACGGCGGGGGGGTTTGCCAAGTTTCAACAACTCTTTTCAGGGCGCTATTAAATTCAGGCCTTCCCATCACAGAACGCCATGCGCACGCGTATCGTGTAGGATATTATGAACAAGACGCCCCAACCGGATTTGATGCAACAATTTTTGTGCCGAGTGTTGACCTTAGATTTACAAATGACACTGGCCATTATATTTTAATTCAAGCGTATGCCGATCCTGCAAATTACACGCTTACATTCACGCTTTTCGGAAAAAGCGACGGAAGGCAAGCAATTGTTTCAAAACCCCTAATTACTAATGTCGCTCCTGCGCCCCCGGATCTTTATCAGGATGATCCAACTCTCCCCGTAGGAACAGTTAAGCAAGTTGATTTCGCGGCTCCCGGAGGAAAATCCGTATTCACACGAACTGTTACCCGCGGGGGGCAAACAATAATTTCCGATACCTTCACTTCAGTTTACAAACCTTGGCAAGCAGTGTTTATGAAAGGGACAAAGACCTAATAAAGGATATCAGATCAGATGAAGTTAACTTCTGATGCTTTTGATACATTTGATACTTCTGATACTTTCTCATATGGATAACATTCTTAACTTTCAAGAAGTCCATGTTATTAATCGAAATAAAAAAACCGATGACAAAGTAGTACTTGTCGGTGGGTGTTTTGATGTTTTACACAAAGGGCATATTGAATTTCTAAAACGTTCGAAAGCTGCGGGGGATATTTTGGTTTTAATGCTTGAAAGTGACCAAAAAATAAAAGATCTTAAAGGTAGTAATAGACCAATAAACACCCAAGAAGATCGAGCCACGGTTTTAGCAAATCTCTCTATGGTTGATTATGTGATTTGCCTACCGTACCTAAAAACGGATAATGACTATGAGATGCTTGTCAAATCAATTAAACCTGGTATAATTGCTGTAACTACCGGAGCAATTGTATTTGATTGGGAGAGAGTTTATATGAATGAGACGGGAGGCAAAATTGTTGAAGTTGTAAAAAGGATTGCGGACTATTCAACTACAAAGCTTGTTAGAAGATAGAGCTATAGGACTGTTAATATATTTATGAAAAAACTTGTTATCGTTTACATAGTTTTGATAATCGCCGTTATTTTACTCGCGGTATTTAAATTCGGTGGAAAAATTCCTTCTTTTTCATTATTTTCTAATGCTGAGGCAAATATAAATGGCACCAAAATCAGTCTACTTCTTGCAAAATCAGATCAGGATAGGATAAAAGGTTTGTCGGGTCACAAAAAACTCGATAACAATCAAGGCATGCTATTTGTTTGGGATAAAAAAGGCGTATATCCTTTTTGGATGAAAAATATGCTTTTTTCAATTGATATAATTTACATTGATGATAATACAGTTGTCTATGTAGTCCAGAATGCACCGGCGCCATCAGGTCAAACACAAATATTAACTATTTATAAACCTGACCAACCTGCAAACTACGTTCTTGAGGTAAACGCGGGAACAGCTCAAAAATTAGGCATTAAAAAAGGCACCAAAGTTACCTTCAAAGGTGTATAAGTTAAACACCATCCCAACTTTCAAACTAATAATTTTATGAGAATTCTTGCCATTGAATCAAGCTGCGATGAAACAAGTGCTGCCATAGTTGGAAAAAATGATCAAGATAGAATTAAGGTTTTGTCAAATATTACGGCAACGTCAATTGAAATGCATGTTCCGACTGGAGGAATAATTCCTGAAAATGCCGCGCGCGAACAGCTAAAGTACATAATTCCGGTAATAACCGAATCACTTCTTAAATCGGAGAATGTTAAATCAAAAAAACCGCAAGAGAATTCTAAAATTGCAACTGAAATACTTAATAAAAAAATTGATGCTATTGCTGTAACTTCAGGCCCTGGACTTGTCGGTTCACTTCTTATTGGAGTTGAGACTGCAAAAACACTGTCTTTTACTTTTAACAAACCCTTGGTCCCTGTTAATCATTTACTCGCGCATGTTTTTGCAAATTTTATTCATTCAGAACCTTCCTTTCCGTTTATTGGACTTATTGCGTCGGGCGCCCATACAGATCTCTTGTTATTTAACTCTGTCACAGACTACACATGGCTTGGGGGTACTCGTGATGATGCGTGCGGAGAAGCATTTGATAAAGTAGGCAGAATGTTGAAATTAGCATATCCTGCCGGCTCGGAAATAGAAAAAAGAGCAAAACTTGCTAAGCAAACTAAGATTAAATTTCATAGTCCTTTAATTGGATCCCCCGATTTTGATTTCTCTTTTTCAGGATTAAAATCCGAGGCGGCGAGATTTATAGAGGGTAAAAACTTAACCGAAAGGTTAACCAATGAGATTTGCTATGCACTACAGGATGCGATATTCAACGTATTGGTCAAAAAAACTGTTCGAGCAGCAAAACTGTACAAATGTTCTACCATATTACTCGGTGGTGGAGTTTCAGCAAGTAACACATTGCCTGAGTACTTTAATTCATCAATAGAAAAAGAGGGATTAAAAATAAAAGTTATTACACCCGAAAAGGAATTTTCAACGGACAACGGCGCAATGATAGGCACATATGCGCTCTTGAACTACAAACCTCAAGATTGGCACAACGTCTCTGCGAATCCCGAACTCTATTTCTCGTAAGTATACTTGCAAAATAGATTTCTATCCTTTACAATGGCTCGTTCTGGTCTGTTATACTAATCTTTATGAAAACGCTAATACTTGTTGAATCACCAACCAAAGCAAAAACTTTATCGCGCTTTCTAGGTGATAAATATTCAATTGAGGCTTCTATGGGTCACATTAGGGACTTGCCAAAAGGTACATTTGGTGTTGATATTGAACATAACTTTGAACCAAAGTACGTTATCCCTAAAGATAAAAGAAAGACTATCGAAACTTTGAAAGAAAATGCAAAAGGAGCCGAACGTATAATTTTGGCGACTGACCCTGACCGTGAAGGCGAAGCTATTTCATTTCACTTGAAAGAGGTTCTATCTGAAGAAAACAAAAATACCAAATTTGAAAGAATAGTTTTCCATGAAATAACCCCACGCGCAATAAATGAAGCGCTTGAACATCCAAAAGAAATTGATATGAATTTGGTCGCGGCACAAACAGGACGTAGAATTTTGGACCGAGTCGTCGGATACAAACTTTCACCAATTCTTTGGGCGAAAATTAAAAAAGGACTCTCGGCGGGACGCGTTCAATCTATTGCTCTGCGTCTTGTTGTTGAAAGAGAACGCGAGATAGGAAGTTTTAAGACATTTGATTTTTATCGAGTTTTTGTTGTATTAAATAAAAAAGATGACAAAAAACCTATCACTTTTGAGCTTGTTAAAGTAAATGGTGAACCTGTTGAAAAAACAAACACATTAAACTTATACGACGGTGACTATAAATACGCGCAAACCCAGCTTTCTGGTACAGACGCTGAAAGTATAAAAAAAGATCTGGAGGGAAAAATATTTAAGGTAACGGATGTTACACAAAAGGAAAACAAAAGATCACCTTACCCACCATTTACTACCTCGCTCCTGCAAATTGAAGCGTCACGCCGTTTTGGTTATCCAAGCAAAAGGACAATGAGTCTTGCGCAGCGACTTTACGAAGAAGGTTTTATAACGTACCACAGAACGGATTCTTATAATTTATCTAACGATTTCATTAGTGCTGCACGCGTTTATATTGAAAAAAACTATGGAAAAAAATATTTGCCTGAAGCGCCAAGAATATTTCACACAAAATCAAAGCTTGCGCAAGAAGCTCATGAAGCAATTAGACCCACCAATTTAACTGAAGACGGTACTAATGTCACTGCAAAGCTTGGTAACGACTTCGCGAAGCTGTATAACCTTATATATAAGCGGGCTCTGGCAACGCAGATGAGTGATGCCGTATTCCTTTCAACCCGTGTTGACGTTGAGGCTAAGTCTGATAAGACCTATTTGTTTGCTGCAAACGGACGTGTCATGAAGTTTGACGGATTTTTGAAACTTTGGTTTTATGAAGACCCAGAACAATTAATTCCTGGGCTCGCGAGTGGTGAACAACTTGACCTTTCGGAAATTAATCTTACAGAACATAAAACCAGTCCTCCACCCCGTTATAATGAGGCTTCCCTTATTTCATCTCTTGAAAAACATGGTATTGGCCGCCCATCAACTTATGCACCCATTATTACAACTATCACAAGCCGTTTTTATGTTGAAAAGGAGGAAAACAGATTTAAGCCGACTGAAATAGGAACTCTCGTAAATGATTTTTTAGTAAAAAACTTTGCGGAAATTGACGATATTCCTTTCACCGCAAAAATGGAGGATCAACTTGATGATGTTGCAAATGGTACTACCGACTGGGTCCCCGTTTTAAAAGATTTTTACGGGCCTTTTGAAAAAGAGTTAATAGCAGCGGAAGGGGAAAAGAAAATCACAATTGAGCCCGAAAAAACAGGTGAAAAATGTCCCCTGGATGGAGGAGACGTTGTTATTAGAGTTGGTAGATTCGGAAAATTTAAAGCATGCGGTAATTTCCCTGCGTGCAAATTCAGAGAATCATTGGTTGAAGATTCCGGATTTTTGTGTCCAAGAGATGGTGGAAAGATGGTTTTGAAAAGGACTAAGCGTGGTAGAACATTTTATGGGTGTGGAAATTATCCAAAATGTGATTTTGCGGTTTGGACGCGTGCCCAACTTGAAAAAGACGCTGTCCCGGCAAACAAGGATCAAACCAAACCCAAAGAAGAAAAACCCCAACCTGCCGTCGCGGCAAACGAACAAAGTTCATAAAGCAATCTTTACAACCCAACATCAACATGAAGCTGAATTCCACAAAACTTAGAAAAACCAAATCCGGTGAACTAAATAATTCACTAATCAAAAAAAACGAAATTTATATAATCCTCGATAACGTCTTGGATACTTACAATGTTGGTGCGGTTTTTAGGCTTGCCGACGCAGTTGCTGCAAAAAAAATATTTCTTTGCGGTTACACTGAAACGCCTCCCAACACCAGAATTAAAAAGTCGTCAATAAATACAACTGAACTGACCGAATGGCAACACTTTGACAAAACGGCAGATGCAATCTTAAGTCTTAAGTCTGAAGTCTCAGGTCTTAAAGTAATTGCAATCGAATTAGCGCCGAACAGCATTCCTTACACCGAAGCAAATTATAGCTTCCCAATTGCGCTAATAATTGGGAATGAAACCCATGGAATCTCTAAAGATGTTCTTAAACTCTGCGACCAAATTGTGGAACTCCCAATGTTTGGAATAAACGTATCTTTAAACACAATGGTCTCCCTCGCAATTGTCCTCTATAAAAGTCTCGAGAAGAATTCAACTTAACCCCAACTGCTTTCTAATATAATCTTGTAATCCACCCGCTTTGAAATAGCTCATGATTTGATCTTTAGGAATCGTTAAGACATTACCAATTCTTTTTCTGCAATTTTTAGAACCGCATTTGCAATTCATCCACCAATTAATATCTTTTCCTACAGTAGATGAATAATCAAAAGTGATTTCTTCTCCTTTTTTAATATTTTTTATAGCTATCAGATTTACCTCTCCTGTAAATGCTGAATTAGGTGTGCAACTATGATTTATAAAATAAGCATTTCCACTCAAATCCAAAAAATCGCGGTCTCCAATTTGTAACGGATCGTCCTCATTTTCCTCCTTTGTATTATCAATTCTTCTATCAATTTCTTCTTTACTTACCCTTTCCCCCTCAAACCTTATAATTTGTGTTCCTCTTTTAATATCAAAAGGGGCAAAACTCCCATTGCCACCAACTTTCGATTCTTTAATTATCAAATTCATAAGTTTATTATAACAATTGCCTGCTTGTGGTAAAATGAGAACTCAATGAATACAGACCTGCTCGTGATATCCACAATTCTAATTATTGGTTTTGGAATAGTTATCTATTTGGTTAACAAAAAACAAAACTCCAAAGGTTCCGATACAGCCCTTGTTGAATGGATGAAATCAATGCAAACTTCTTTTGATGAAAACAATAAAACTATGCACTCATCTCTTAACATGAATACTAAATCTCTCAACGATAGACTAGATAAGGCGGCACAAGTAATAGGCGCAGTACAAAAAAACATAGGCGAGATGTCCGAGATTGGACGTTCGATGCGGGATTTAAACGAATTCTTAAAAAGCCCAAAGCTCCGTGGAAATATGGGAGAGCATATCTTAAAAGAGCTACTTGGCCAAATGCTCCCAAAAGCGTCCTTTAATATGCAATACGCGTTTAAAAACGGCTCAATAGTAGATGCTGCAATAAAAACCGAGGCGGGAATTATTCCAATCGATTCAAAATTTCCAATGGAAAGTTTTAGGCTTATAAATAGCGCGGAAACGGAGTTAGAAAAAAAAGCGGCTGAAAAAGCGTTTCTGTCAGATATCAAAAAACACATTGATGACATTGCGAAGAAATATATTCTTCCAGCAGAAGGAACTATAGATTACGCCTTAATGTATGTTCCATCTGAATCTGTTTATTATGAAATTGTAAACAATTCTGCACTTTTTGATTACTCTCAAAAATACAGGGTTTTACCCGTCTCGCCCATGACTTTTTATGCATATTTGCGTGCAATATTGATGGGTTTTGAAGGACAAAAAATAACTGCCCAAGCACAGAAAATTTTATCAGGTTTAAGAAGTATTCAGAAAGAATATGAAAAAGTTGGCGAAAATCTTGACACTTTAGGAAAACACGTTAACAACGCAGCAAATATGATGGGGCAAGTGGATGCGGGGTTTGGCAAACTTGGCGAAAAAATAAATTTAACAAACCAACTTGAAGAAGTACAAAAAGAGATGCTCACGGAAAAAGTAAATTAACCTAATGACACAAATCCTAAATGAAAAACAAAAAAAGGCAATAGAACATGAAAATGGCCCGCTTTTAATTATTGCCGGGGCCGGAACAGGAAAAACAACTGTTATTACCGAGCGGATAAAGCATTTGATTGTTGACAAAAACATTCCACCGTCAAAAATTCTTGCCCTAACTTTCACTGATAAAGCGGCACATGAAATGCAGGAAAGAGTTGACGTACTACTTCCCTACGGATACACAAATTTATGGATTCATACCTTTCATGCTTTCTGCGATAGAATTTTGCGCGACGAAGCACACAACATAGGACTTGACCCCAATTATAAATTAATTTCGGAAGCTGAATCCGTTTTTCTTTTGAGAAAAAATGTTTTTGATTTGGGCCTTAATTTATTTAAACCACTTGGTAATCCAACGAAATTTTTGGATGCTTTACTAACGCATTTTTCAAGATTAAAGGATGAAGATGTCACACCTATTGAATATATAAAATGGGCGGAGGCTCAAAAAGAAATTGAGGATACGCAACAATATTTAGAACTTGCACGAGTCTATAAAAATTATGAAGATCTAAAAATTCGTGAAAGTTCCTGCGACTTTTCTGACCTTATTGCCAACACATTAAAGTTATTTAGGACAAGAAAAAATGTTTTAAAACGTTATCAAAACCAATTCAATTTTATTTTGGTTGATGAATTTCAGGACACAAATTTTGCTCAAAACGAGCTAGCGATTATGCTTGCTGGGGACGATAAAAATATTACTGTTGTGGCAGATGATGACCAATCAATTTATAGATTCAGGGGCGCTGCTGTATCAAATGTTTTACAATTTAACAAAAATTTTCCGGATTCTACTGTCATAACATTGACTGACAACTATAGATCGACACAAATTATTTTGGACGCATCATACGGAATGATTCAAAATAATAATCCAAATAGGCTTGAGGTAGTTGAAAAAATTAATAAAAAACTTAAAAGCCATTCTACCGCACCCCAAAAAGAAATCGAATTAATTCATGAGATGCGCGCTGAAGATGAAGCAGATTCAATTGCCAAAAAAATAAAAGAGTTGACAGAAAAAAAATATGAATTCAGAGATATCGCTATATTAGTAAGAGCGAATAATCATGCACAAGCAGCTGTTGCTGCACTTACAAGATACAGAATTCCTTATCAATTTTTAGGTCCCGGATATCTTTTTGCGCAGGAAGAAATAAAAGATTTAATTGGATATCTTACTTTTCTAACAAATTTGTCCGATTCTGTCTCGCTTTTCAGAGTTCTTTCAATGGAAATTTTTAAAATTCCATATATTGAGTTAAATTACCTTTTGAATTTTGCGAAGAAGAAAAACCTTATGCTTTTTGAGACTCTAGAAGACTTAAATCAACCTTTTTTAAAACCGGAAACGCAAGAGAAACTTACAAATTTTAAAAAAATGGTGGAGCGTCATCTTGGAAAAAGCAAAACAGAAACGGCGGGACAAATTTTGTATTATTTTTTAGTCGACTCGGGCCTGTTTGAAACTCTTAACAAAACCGATTCTGTAAAAGAAGAGAAACGAGTCCAAAACATAGCAAAATTTTTTGACAGAATTAAAAATTTTGAGCTTGAACGCCCGGATGCTAGTATCTTTAATCTGGTCGAATGGCTAAGCCTTATGTTGCAATTAGGAGATAGCCCAATGGCTGCTGATATTGACATGCGGCAGGAAAATGCTGTTAACATTTTAACAGTGCACGCTTCAAAAGGCCTTGAATTTAAAGTTGTATTCTTGATAAACCTGGTTTCAGAACGCTTTCCTACAAGGGAAAGGAATGAAAAAATTATGATACCCGCAGCTCTCATTAAAGAATATTTGGCGGCTGACACCGATTTCCACCTTGAGGAAGAACGACGACTTTTTTACGTAGGAATGACGCGCGCAAAAGAACTGTTGTATTTTACCGCCGCAGATTATTATGGAACTGGTAAACGTGTAAAAAAACTTTCCCCGTTTATTTATGAAGCACTTCCTAAACTTATAGAAAATCAGGAAAAACGAAAAACAAAAATCCAACAATTATCTATTAATGAAGTTCTGGCGGCATACGAACCGCGTGAAGAAATAGAGGAACATAAACCCCCTCTAAAATTAAGCTATATCACTTATTCCAATCTTCAAATGTTTGACATCTGTCCGCTCCATTATAAAGCGAGAGCAATTTTTAATATCCCAACACCTCCAACTGCAGTCCAAAGCTTTGGAATTTCTCTTCATAATACTCTTTACAATTTTTATCGACAGGTCCAAGAAAAAAAAGTCCCAGATTTAGCTGAACTTCTTGAAATTCTTAAAAAAGAATGGATTAGCGATGGATACC
Source organism: uncultured Gammaproteobacteria bacterium (assembly GCA_964651815.1). Taxonomy (GTDB): domain Bacteria; phylum Patescibacteriota; class Microgenomatia; order Levybacterales; family GWA1-39-11; genus GWA1-39-11. The sequence continues at coordinate 136,602 of CAZYWG010000002.1, forward strand.
AAAATAAAAATCACGAAAAAGAAAGGTTTGACCAAGCAAAAAATGTACTTACCGAATTTTATAAAACCGAATGTAAAGTGCCTGTCAAACCGCTCGAACTTGAGCTGCCTTTTTCTTTTGCATTAAAAAACGGGGTTAAAGTTTTTGGAAAAATTGACAGGATTGACAAAAAAGGAGACGGAATTGAGATTATTGATTATAAAACCGGACAAGATAATCCCAAAGCCGCGTCTGCCCACAAACTTCAGCTTGCAATGTATGCACTTGCCGCAACACGAGTAAGAGATAACGTTTTAAATCGCGATCCAAAAGATATAACGCTTACCTTGCATTTTCTTGAAGGTAACACAAAAAAAACAATGAATTTTAAAAAGGAAGATTTGGATAATTTAGAAAATGATTTAATTGAAAAAATAGCGGAAATTGAAAAAAGTGATTTTAAATGTAGTAAGAATATTCTTTGTGTAAATTGCGAATATAGACTCCTCTGCAACACGAATTAATCTTTGCTATACTCACACTTATGATAAAGGCAATAATTTTTGACTGGCACGGAGTTTTAGATAGAGTTACTTCTGCTGGGTTTGTTGAAATCCTAAAAGGGAAAACTCGTGTTAGTGAGAGTAAAATATTAGAAGTTTATAAAGACTTAGATAAAAAAAGAGTTATTGGGAAAATTAATCAAAAAGAATTTATAGATGAATTAACAAGAAAACTTAATACTGAGCAAACAATTATCCAAAAAGCTGTAGACTATGTAGATACTGCGGATTTAGATAATGCAGTGTGGGATATTCTAAAAAAGCTAAAAACAAAGTTTAAAATAGCTCTTCTCACTGATTCCTCAACAGCAAAAGCAGATTACATTAAAAAGCTCGACAAACTTGATTTATTTGATGTAAAGATCTTTTCATCCGATGAAGAAATGTCTAAAGAAAATCCGGATTTTTTCTTACTTGCTAGCCAAGCTTTAGGTGAAAACCCACAAAACATTCTACATATTGAGGATAATCCAAAAAGCATCGAGACCGCAAAAAAACTTGGTTTCCAAACCCATCTGTTCAAAAACGCCGAAGAGCTTAATAACTATCTACGAGGGATTTAAATTTGCCAGGAAGAGAGTAAGCCAGATTCTGTTCTGCACGCTATCGCGCTTGACTGTCATCTATCTAAGTGTCGATAAATTTCTCGACTCTTCCTCGACTTTACGAGGTGCCCTAAACCTTGGTTCTCTCGTAATGCAGATGGTAACGAACCAAATTCGTAGGTTGCAGCGGGTAGGATTTCCTTTACTCAGCACCGCTATGATGCTGAGCGTTTCACTTTCCGTCCATATCTTGCGACTTAGGACTTATTCGTCACTGTGGATCTCCCTTTGAGTAAACTCTCGCAGGGTGTTCGTTTCTTTCGAATTGAACCACTGGAATTCACATTCTGGGACTTACGTCCCATCCCCGGCATTACACCTGTCTGGACTTTCCTCACTGAAAAGATTGTTTTGAACAACTTTTCAGTGCGACAATCCTTCTTCCTGGCTTACATATTATATTAAATTCCGCTTGTAACTTCAAGAAAAAGATCAAAAATTTTGATCAATTAGCCTCGCGCTTGACTTTTCTGGGTCAGATTCTTCCACATTGAATAGGTGAATATTAGGATTTTTACGAATCCATGCAAGCTGCTCCTTTGCTAAATGGTATTCAGAAAGCCTCCACTTTTCTATTGCTGTATCAAGATCTATTTTACCCTGAAAATATTCAAACAATTGTTTAAAACCGTGTGTATTTTTTATTTGATCTGAAAGTTTATTGTAATCATTAAATAAATTTCTTGCTTCGGCAATAGCTCCTTGTTTTAAGCGTTTCTCGAGTCTTGTATCTATTTTCATTTTTAGAAATTCATAAGAAGCAGTAAGACCTATCATTAATACTTCACTTTCTTCGAAAAGAGGTTCAATATTTTTTCCAAATTTATTTTTAGCGACCTCAATTGCCCTGACGAGTCTCCTTGGATTATTAACGTCAGAATTATTCATATTTTTAAATTTTTGGGGATCCAACTTACTCAGTGTTTCTTGTAACTTTTCTATTGAATATTTTGTCAATTTTTTCCTTAATTTTAAATCTGGAGGAATGGATAAGGTATCTATTTTTTGTGTAAACGCGTTTATATAAAATCTTGTCCCCCCAACAATAATTGGCAGTTTATTTTTATCTATACTTTCGAGAGTCAGCTTTACTTTATTCACATAATCGTAAACACTGAAGTCGTTTGTTGGTTCAACTACATCAATAAGATAAAGTGGGGTTTTATCAATAATGTAATGATCAAAACTTGAATCCACTTTGGATATCTGCCGACTGGCAGGTAGATCTTTACCTGAAATTACATCAGTCCGGCGATACACCTGAACTGAATCTGCACCAATAATTACTGAAGGAATTTTTTTAGAGATTTTAAAAGCAAGGTCTGTTTTTCCAGAAGCCGTAGGACCTACAATGAATAATGCCTTTTTCACATTGGAAGAAGCTGTCATCGCGAGGACTCAAAGAGTCAGGGGTAATCTTTTATGATTTCTTGGCCATTTCACTCCCTCGCTATGACAATTACTATTTTACAGCTTTCTTAAGACTTTTACCCGGTGTAAATCCTGGCGCTTTTCTTGCAGAAATTGTAATTGCCTCACCTGTTTTTGGATTCCTTCCCTTTCTAGCTTTTCTGGATCTAAGGGAAAATGTTCCGAAACCGGTTAATACAACCTTTTCGTCACGCTTCAATGAATCACGAATAGCGTTAAGAAAAACTTTGATTGCTTCTTTTGATGCTTTATTAGTAAGGTTAGCTTTTTTTGCCACTAGCTCAATAAGCTCTTTTTTTGTTACTGACAATTGTTGCTCACCACCTTTCTCATTAAAAATTTGAAGAAAACTAATTTAATTTGTATTGATTTAACAGTACAACTTAAAAAAGAGTTTGTCAATATATCGAAAAGTAGATTCTTAGTGTAAGTCCGTATATCGTTCAATTAGCCAGAGAATACCTACTCCAACCAACAATGCAACAAGCGAAGAAGATATTATGGGAAGAGCAGCAGATTCTTCCCAAATTCCTCTCCAGACAAGTATTATTGCGGTAGATACTATAAGCGTAAATACGAATTTATGCTTGGCAATTTTTCTTATTACACCTTTTTTTGTTTTTCCGAGATCTCTCAAAACACTACTACTCTGAAGTAAGGTTTCAAATTGCTTACTTTCTAGAGTTTTTATCACAACTTTCTCTTCTTTTAAAAGTTTTTCTTCTGTCTTCTCTATTTTCTCTTCCTCTCTAAGAATTTTTCCTTCAACTTTATCCATTATATTTAGAATATGATAATTATTTAGTGGAGTCAAACAATACAGTCTACTCTTTGGGTTCTGAGGTGCGGAATTCACGAATAGCTGTCACTCTGACAACTCCGGGGACAATTAATTTTTTATCAATTTCTTCTTTTATTCTTTTTGCAACAATTGTTGTCTCTACATCATCGAGTCGACCAGGATCGATAACAACTCTTAATTCGCGGCCTGCCTCAAATGCATATGCATCCATGACTCCATTGAAATTTTTTGCAATTTCTTCCATATCTCTAATACGTTTTACATATTCTTCAACATCTTCGTGTCTCGCACCCGGACGGCCTCCAGATGCGGCATCTGCCAAATAAACTAAAACTGATTCAACAGATGAAAAAGGCTTATCCTGGTGATGCTCGGCAACTGCATTGATAACCTCCCGTGGCATTTTGTATTTTTGGAGAAGATCAACACCAAGCTGCACATGGCTTCCCTCTTTGTCTGAAACCACCTTTCCTATATCGTGAAAGAGACCTCCAACCTTTGCAATTTCAACATTTGCCCCAACTTCCGCTGCCAGATGCGCCGCAATTTTTGAAACTTCTAGCGAATGCATAATAAGATTTTGCCCAAATGAAGTACGGAATTTAAAGCGACCAAGATAAGATATTAAATCAGGATGTATATTTAAAACGCCTACCTCTTCTGCTATTTTTTGTCCTTCTTCAAGAAGTACTTGAGAAACCTCTTTTCTTTGCTGCTCAATTACCTCTTCAATCCTGACGGGTTGAATTCTTGTATCTTTGATAAGCAATTCAAGAGAGCGGCGCGCGATTTCCCGGCGTACAGAATCAAATGAAGAAAGCCTAATTATCCCTTCCTCATCAAGCCCCACATCAACTCCACTCGCAGCCTCAAAAGTTCGGATATTACGGCCTTCTTTTCCAATTATTCTACCCTTAACGTCCTCGTCTTGAATTTTAATGACTGAAACTGTGTATTCTGGGATAATGTCAAGAGTGCCATGCTGAAGTGAATCGGCCAGAATCTCACGCGCTTTTTGCGCAGCTGTTAACCTTGCTTCGTCTTCTGCTTCTCTGATTATTTTTGCAGCCTCCGCAGTTGATTCGTTGCGGATTTCATCAAGGAGGAGTTTTTTTGCTTGGTCTGAGGAAATATGAGATATTTCCTCAAGCTTTTTCTTGTATTTCTGTTTGTCATCCATAAAAATAAATGTGTGAGAGCAAAAGAAGGAAAGTCCTAAAAATTAGGCTTTTCGAAGTAAATCGATTGGTTGAAAAAGAAGTTTAATCACGCCTTTAACCAAATCCTTTGGCTCAATGCTGATTATAACACTTCCCGCTAGACAATAAAAGCTACGTCTTGTAAACTAAATAAGCCTGCCTATGCGCTTCATTAAAAATTTTGACGAGCTTGCTTTGACCCCTGAGAGAAAAGTTATATTGGAACTCGTTGAAACAGCGTTTGCTTCAATTCAGCCTAAAGAAGTTTTTGATAGGAATATTCACCGTCAAGGAAATACACTAACCATAGCAGATAAAGAATTCAATTTAGATAATTTTGAGCGTGTTTTTATTTTGGGGTTTGGCAAAGGAAGCTCTGGAAATTCCAAATTACTTGAAGATTTAATAATTGATAGGTTAACAAATGGTTATGTAATTGATACTGAAGGAAACGATTTTAAGAAAATTGAATTTTCCAAGGGGACACATCCGTTACCTTCTGAAGAAAATTTCAAATTTACAGAAAATGTAATTAATAAATTGTCGGCTCTTACGGAAAAAGATTTGGTCTTGATAGTAATTTGTGGTGGAGGATCCGCAATGCTTGTCTATCCACATGCAATAACTCTAGACAAAAAAATTAGCGTTGGGAAAGCGTTACTCAAATCCGGCGCGACAATTTCTGAAATGAATATTGTTAGAAAGCATTTGTCTCGTGTTAAGGGTGGTGGTTTGGCACAAATCTTGTACCCTGCGACAGTTGCAACCCTTATTTATTCGGACGTCCCCGGAAATGATTTATCAACTATTGCGTCCGGCCCCACTGTGAAAGATCCAACAACAATTGAAGACGCATTTGCATTAATAAAAAAGTTTGGTCTTGAACAAGAGTTAAATTTATCACATGATGATTTTGTAGAAAAGCCAAAAGAATCAAAATTTTTTGAAAAAGTTTCAAATGTTTTAGTTTTGAGCAACGAAACGGCGCTACAAGCCATGCAAAAAAGGGCAACGGAACTTGGTTGGAATGCAAATATTTTTTCCGATAGATTTGAGTCGGTTGCAAAAGAAGCGGGATCAAAATTAATTTCTGCAACGCATCAAAAAACCATTCTCTTGGCAGGAGGAGAAACAACTGTTCATGTTACAAAACCAGGTGGGAGCGGCGGGCGAAATCAGGAATTAGTTTTGGCGGCTTTGCCGTTAGTGGGTAGAGACGTTACGATTTGCTCGTTTGATTCTGATGGTTGGGATAATTCTGAGGCGGCTGGAGCAATTGGCGACTACAAAACCGTTGAATCAGAACACGCAAAAAATGTAGATCCTGATAAGTTTTTAGAAATTGATGACAGTCTTGATTTTTTTGCCAAAACTGGCGGAGCTATTATGACTGGAAGATTGCCATCGAACGTTTCTGATTTGATGATTGTCATGAGAAAATAACATGCGAGACTTAACGGACATAAAGATAAAAGAGTTGGAACTTAAAGCAACTCAAGCACGAGAGCTCGTTATTGAAACTCTGCTTGAAGCCGGAAGCGGACACAGCGCGGGACCTCTAGGAATGGCGGATATTTTTACAGCATTTTACTTTCATATTTTAAACCATGATCCTAAAAATCCAGACTGGGCGGATCGCGACCGACTTATACTTTCCAACGGACATATATGCCCTATTCGCTACGTCTCAATGGCAATGAGCGGATATTTTCCTATTGATGAATTGAAAACTTTGAGAAAGTTAAACTCCAGACTTCAAGGACATCCGCACAGGACTGCTCTTCCTGGTGTTGAAACAACCTCAGGACCTCTTGGCGAAGGGATTTCTCAGGCAATTGGTATTGCGCTTGCCGCAAAAATGGATAAGAAAAATTATCATGTTTATTGTCTGACGTCTGACGGAGAGCACCAGGAGGGAAATACTTGGGAAGCATTACTCGTTGCCTCAAAATATAAGCTTGATAACTTGACTGTCGTCATTGACCGCAACAATATTCAAATTGACGGATTTACCGAAGACATTTTGCCGCTCGATTATCTGCGCGCAAAATATGAGTCATTTAATTGGCATGCAATGGAAGTTGACGGACATAATATGAGAACCTTTGTTGATACTGTTGGTGAAGCGCTTGCAATACATCAAAAACCGACTGTAATAATCGCTAACACTATTCCCGGTAAAGGCGTAAGTTTCATGGAAAACAAGGTCGAATGGCACGGAAAGCCTCCGAATCCCGAGGAAGAAAAAAAAGCAATGGATGAATTGAGAACTCTGCAAGGAAAAATTGAAAGCGAACACCAATAAGAATGTTAAATCCTGATTTAAAACTTAACGATAAAATGTTTGATGAGAAAGTTGAAAAAGATGCAACCCGCAGCGGTTATGGCACGGGGCTTGTAGCGCTTGGTGAAGAAGACCCGAAGGTAGTTGTATTGTCAGCCGATTTAACTGAATCAACAAAAGCAGATAGCTTTGCAAAAAAATGGCCGGAAAGATTCTTTGAAATGGGAGTCGCGGAGCAAAATATGGCGGCAGTGGCAGCAGGTCTTGGAGTAACTGGTAAAACCGCTTTTATTTCTTCTTATGCAACTTTCTCCCCTGGCAAAAATTGGGAAACAATCCGCACAACTATTGTCTACAATCAGTCAAACGTAAAAATTGCCGGACACCATGCGGGCGTCATGACAGGACCGGATGGTGCTACTCATCAAGCAACGGAAGATATTGCTTCGGTTCGCCCATGGCCGGGAATTAAAATCTTTGTCCCGTGTGATGCGATTGAAGGAAAGAAAGCAACGATTTCGGCGGGTCAACACGTGGGTCCAGTTTATTTAAGATTCTCCCGAGATAAAACACCAATCATGACCACTGAAGCAACTCCCTTCAATGATAACATTCAAATTTTTTGGACTTCGGAAAAACCGCAAGTAGTGATATTCGGAATGGGTTGGCTTTTATATCAAGCTTTACTTGCAGCAAAAGACCTAGAAAAAGAAGGAGTTAATGTGCTTGTCGCAAATGTTGCGACTGTTAAACCGATCGATGAAACAACTATTCTAAAATTGGTCAAACAAACTGGCGCCGCGGTTTCAGTTGAAGATCACCAGATTGCAGGTGGCCTTGGTAGTGCTATCGCTGAAGTCCTTGCCAAAAATTCTCCAACCCCCATGGAATTTGTGGGTCTTCAAGACACTTTCGCAGAATCAGGAACACCGGCGGAACTTATCAAGAAATACAAGATGGATAAATATGCAATAATAGAATCAGTCAAGAAAGTTATTACCAGAAAAAAATGAACGACCAACTCTTGCAAGAACTTAAACAATCAATAAAAGGTGACGTCTTAAATGACGAACAAACCTTAATGGATTATAGCCATGATGCTTCGCTCTTTGAGGTAAAACCTCAAGTTGTTGTTTTTCCAAAAGATGAAGTAGATGTCCAGTCACTTGTTAATTTTGTAAACAAACATAAATCAGAACACCCAAAACTTTCTCTTACCGGGCGGTCTGCCGGAACAGATATGAGTGGCGGTTCAATTAACGAATCTATAATCGTCGCTTTTGGAAAATATTTTAATCACCCGCCAATTATAAATGGGACGCTCGTGACGACCGAACCCGGGGTTTTTTACCGGGACCTTGAAGTAGAAACACTTAAGCAAAATTTAATCTTCCCTTCTTACCCTGCATCCCGCGGACTTTGCGCTATGGGTGGAATATTTAATAATAATTCCGGTGGCGAAAAATCCCTTCAATATGGGAAAACGGAAAAATATGTAAAGCGCGTAAAAGTAGTTTTGAAAGACGGAAAAACTTACGAAATTAAACCGTTGAATGAAGAGGAACTAAAGCACAAAATGGAACAAGATGACGTTGAAGGGGAAATTTATAAGAAAATGTTTGAACTTATTAATAACAACTACGATGAAATAAAAGCTGCAAAACCGGACGTTACAAAAAATTCTGCTGGTTATTTTTTATGGAACGTTTATGACCGTGAGACAAAAATATTTGACCTTACAAAACTTTGGGTAGGTGCACAAGGAACTCTAGGGATGTTCTTGGAAGGAGATATTGAAATTGTCCCAGTCCATAAACACCGTGATATGTTAATTATTTTCCTTCATGATACCGCACATTTGGGCCAGATAATAAATGAAGTTTTGGCATTAAATCCTGAAAGTTTTGAGTCGTACGATGACAACACTTTAAAACTAGCACTTAAATATTTCCCGGAATTCGCAAAGCAACTTGGACTTCTGGGGATGATTCAAGCAGGATTTGCATTTTTACCGGCATTTCTATCTTTATTTACTGGAAGAAGTCTTCCAAAACTAGTTTTGCAAGTTGATTTCACAAGTGACGATTTAAAAGAAGTAGAACAAAAGGTTGCAACTCTAAAAGAAAGGCTCAAACCTCTTCATCCACAGACCCAGGTTGCTGAAGAAGGCGCAGAACAAAAATATTGGCTAGTACGCCGCGAAAGTTTCAATTTACTTAGGAAGAAAATAAGAAATAAGCACACAGCACCTTTTATAGATGACTTTGTCATTAAGCCTGAATTTATTGCGGAAGTAATTCCTCAAGTAACTGACATTCTTAAAAATTATCCTGAATTTATGTATACGGTAGCAGGACACGTGGGAAATGGAAATTTCCATATTATTCCACTTGTTGACATCCAAAATCCTAAAGTCAGGACTGCAATTCCGGAAATTTCTGACAAGGTATACGCAATTGTCGCAAAGTACAAAGGTTCCATAACCGGCGAACATAATGATGGCATGATTAGAACACCTTATCTTGAGACAATGTATGGCAAAAAAATTGTGGATTTATTTGCAGAAACTAAGAAAATTTTTGATCCTGAAAATATTTTCAACCCCGGCAAAAAGGTAGGTGGCACGCTTGAATACGCAATGAGCCACATTAGGACAAATTGGTAATATTATGCATGCGCCTCTCTATAGTTCTATAACTTTATTTGCAGAAATTATAGTTTCAGCAGTTATTTACTTCACACTTTACCAGGGTTATAAACACAATAAGTTTCCTACCATTCTTGCTTTTAGCGCTCTCCTTTATGAATTGATTTTTAACATTTCCTATATGGCAAACAGAGTCCCCTCTCATATTAAAGTTGCAAAAATTGAATCACCGGGAATTGTCGCACTTGCTGCAATTCACGGGATACTCTCTCTTCTAATGTTTATTGCCCTAATAATTTTCTTTATTGTTGCATGGAAAAATTACATGAAAGAAAAGAATTACTTCAAAGATCACAAAAAACTCACATATACATTTCTTTTCTTCTGGACATTTTCTATAATTTCAGGCGTTCTCTTCTATATTGTAGAGTATGTAATTTAGAGAATTTTACTCAAAATTATATATTTACTAAATTGTTGCGAAGGCAAGAGCGGCACCAATGATTGCTACATTTCTGAATGTTACATTTAAGAAAGAATAATTTATTATTGTAATTGTAATTAGGAATAATGCTGTAACGAGACCCGAATATCTTCTGAATTTACCCGACAAAATCCAAAGCGCAAGAATTACTTCAAATGCACTGAATACCGGCAAAAATACGCTCAAAGGTAATACGTGTGTAACAAAAGCCGGAACATATTTTGCACCTGTCCTTGCATCTCCCGACACAAAGATTGCAGCATAAATAAAAACAAACCCCAGACCAACGCGCAAACTAATTGAAGGGAAGTTATGTATTAGTTTTTCTCGCCAATTCATTGATGCTACAGTAACATTTATTGCTTGGGATTTCTGTTCTGGAGCAAAATATACCATAAGGTCTTCTTCACGCCAACCGTTTGCTACTAGGCTTTGCTTTATTGCGTCCAGTGCTATTCCTTTTGATTTACTCTCGTTAATATATTTGACTATGTCATTATTCACGCTAATTAAATAATAAAGAGTTGTAAAAAAAATTGCAATAAAATTAAATCTGGTTATGGGGAAATTTGTTCTATTTTGGAGGCAACTATAAAATCGTTGGGAGAAAGGCCGCCAATCGCATGCGTCCAAAGAGTAATGGTCACTCTTGAATATGAAATTATGATATCCGGGTGGTGGTCTTCAGCATTCGCAATATCCGCAACCTTATTTACAAACTTCATGGCAGTTACAAAATCTTTAAATTTAAACTTTTTCTGTATTTTTTTGCCTTCTCCGGGAATAGACTTTGGAGAAGAAGGAGTGTCATCTATAACTTCCCAAGGAGTTTTAAGATAAGTCATGTAGGTTTGAATTTCTTCCGGAGAAAAAGGTTTTGTCCCTCCCTCACACGGAACACATTTTTGCTTAGTCAAATCCATAAAAATATTATATACCTTTCAAGATAAAAATTTAGCAACGTCTTGTAAGTTTCCTGTATTAATTTGGTGTTCATCAATAATTTCGGTTGCATTTGAACCTCTTTGATACAAAACAACTAGACCGAATCCCAAAACTTCTTTTGGCGTTTGTAAATCACCGCCGAATGAATCTCCTATCATTAGGGTATTTGAAAGATTAAACGGCTTTCCCAAATCTGATTCTGCTGCTTTAATTCCCTTTTCAAAGAAATCGCGGTGCGGTTTATCTTCAGGATCTCCAATAGAAAGACTATCAAACAACACACCCATATCTCTCAAAATTTCTATTCTTTGTCTTTTGAGAGCTTCCGAATATTTAGGCTCATAATCAAACTGCCCGTCGGCAGCCAAAGTCAATCTTCCGTCACTACTTGTAATAAGATAAATTGGCCTTTTGTGTTTTTTTATTTCATTTACTAGCGCGAGCGCATCGGGAAAGACGTGGGTTTGTTTCGCAAGAGAAATCCAATAAGCGTCCCCCGCCTCAACAATCATTTCGGGTGTTGTTTTGAGTCCCACTCGATCTGCCGCAATTTTTATGAGAACCTCACGGCTCCATTTTTTAATGAATCCATATTTTTCTTTAACTCTTTTTTGAAAATTCTCGATCTCTATTAAAATATTCTCGTAGGCTTCCTTTCCGCCATTAACTTTTTTCCACTCTTCATCTTCTTTCACTCGATATCCATCCATCATCATCGTAAAAATTTCAACGTAAACTTTTTTTACTTTCTCTGCTTCATTTTCTGAGTATTTTGCAGCAAATACTTTTTTAATTCCTTCCGATGCGAAAAGTGTTAAACCGCCAGTATCGATAAGCGTGTCATCCACATCAAAAAACCAGACAGACTCGCTCCACGGAATCTTAATCAGATTATTTTCCATCTCTTGATTTTATCACAGCTTATGGACGTTATTTTCTTTTCTGAAATGCTGTGTAATGATGGTACGAGAATGGAAATTTAACTTGATTGAGGTGCTTATCATCTTTTAATTGGCGTTCCCTGATTTCCCAGGTATATCTTTTTCCGCAGTCATCACTACTGAAAACTATATATCCACCCGACTTGAGAACTCTCAAAAACTCTCTCTTATCTGAAAGTTCTATATGAATATCCTGCACAAAGACGACATCCAAAGACCCGTTTTTAAACGGTAGTCCGCGATTGATATCTCCATACATTAAATTCTGTCCCCGCGGGGCTAAATCTTGGTTTTCATCCAAATAATAAGTTTTTTCATTTTCAAATGATCGTTCTAATACGTGGTCGTAACCTACGCCCGGGTAGAAAATTCTTTCAGCTCCGGTCACAGCTCTAAAGTTAGCCCAATATCTTCTGGCGCTAAAGTAGCGAATTCTATCAGTGACATCTTTTAAGTTAGTTATCGGTCCTCTTTCTGGCATATAAAGTATTGAGTATACTTTCTATAGACCTGTAAATCAAGGCTACTACATGGTTAGAACTTCTGGCATAAATTCTGTATAATACTAAGAACACTTCGGGGTGTAGTTTAACGGTAGAATGCGCGGCTGGGGGTCGTGCGGATGGAGTCCGATTCTCCACACCCCGACCAGATCCGTAAAGAGGATTCTCCACACCACGGACTAACGCTTTATTATATCTAATTTATATGCAATTTACTCCATTTTGGAATGTTTTGATCTATTGAATTTTATTCGAAAGTTAACTACAATAATCTGAATTATGGTAAAAGCAGTAAAAACTCCCGCAACTATAGGTAACGGCGCTCCAAAATCATCCCAGTCGGAGAAACAGGCGGCTATTGGAATGGCAATGGAGCAAATTCAAAGACAGTACGGAAAGGGTTCCATCATGAAATTTGGCGACGCCGCAGAACGCATGGCGGTTGAAGTAATTCCAACTGGATCTTTAGCACTCGACCTGGCACTTGGAGTTGGCGGACTACCCCGCGGAAGAATAGTTGAAATTTACGGACCGGAAGCTTCTGGAAAAACAACCGTCTGTCTATCCGTAATTGCTGAAGCCCAGAAAAGGGGCGGGGTTGCAGCTTTCATTGATGCAGAACATGCTCTTGACCCACTGTGGGCGCAAACAATAGGTGTCAAACTTGACGATCTCTTAATCTCTCAACCTGATACCGGCGAACAGGCTTTGGAAATAACTGAACAACTCATTCGATCTGGAGGGCTTGATGTAATTGTAGTTGATTCTGTAGCTGCTCTTGTACCACGCGCCGAGATTGAAGGAGAAATGGGAGACGCCATGATGGGAATGCAGGCGCGTCTCATGTCACAAGCGCTTAGGAAATTAACCGCCGCAATTTCAAAAAGCAAAACAATTGTAATATTTACCAACCAATTACGACAAAAGATTGGAGTCATGTTTGGAAATCCTGAGACTACAACTGGCGGAATGGCCCTTAAATTTTATGCGTCAGTCAGGCTTGACGTCAGAAAAATTGAAACGTTAAAAGATGGAGATAAAGTAATTGGAAATAGATCCCGTGTTAAAGTTGTTAAAAATAAAGTTTCCCCCCCATTTAGAATTGCCGAATTTGACGTCATGGCCGGGGAAGGAATTTCACGTGAAGGAAATGTAATTGATGTAGGGGTTGAAACCGGTGTTGTTTCAAAAACAGGCGCATTTTTGCGTTACGGAGAACTCATGCTTGGGCAAGGAAGAGAAGCCGCTAAAATATACCTTAAAGAAAATCCTGAAATAGCTAAGAAAATAGTCGCCGAGGTAATGGAAAAATCAAAAGAAGGCAAACCAATGCTTGAAGTAGGTGTTGAAGAGCATGAAAACGAAGAAGAATTGGCCTCCTAGATCTGACTCCGAGGATAACCGAAGTTTGGCATTTAATTTCTCCCTTAAATATTTATCTTTCAGAAATAGAAGCACAAAAGAAGTCTATGATTATCTCATCCGCAAAAACTTTGTTGAAGAAACAATAAATTTTGTTTTAAAAAAATTAGTCGATTTGAAGTTTTTAAATGATGAAGAATTTGCAAGGGGCTGGATTGAGTCCAGACAAAAATATAAAAATAAAAGTAAACTAATTTTAAAAAGTGAACTAAGGATGAAAGGTTTAAAGGACGATTTAATCCAACCTTTATTAAATGAAGCAAATGAGGATATTGAGACCGCTCGAATACTTTTTGAAAAAAAGAAAAAAACACTTTCTCGATTTTCACCCGAAGATTTTAAAAAAAAGATGGGAGCATTCTTACAGCGCCGAGGATATTCCTGGGAAATAATTAGTAAATTACTACGTGGAAATTAACGTTTTGGAGATTGCTTCTTGCGGCGAGCCTTGCCACCCATTCCAACTTTTCTTCTTTCCCTAATCCTTGCATCTCTTGTCAAATATCCTTTGTCGCGGAGAAGTTTGTGGTATTTCTCGCGGTCCATCTTGTCAAGTGCACGTGCCATTCCAAGAACAACAGCATCAAGCTGTCCTGATGGTCCTCCACCGGCAACCTTTATAGTAAACGTGAATTTTCCGGATGAATCCGTTTCTACTAATAGCTTATTGTATGTTGGTGCGTATGCAAAAAATTTGAAGTATTCGTTAATTGGTTTTTCATTAACAAATATGTCACCTTTTTTAAGTTCAACCCCTCCATAAGTCACTTTTACATTAGGAGTGTGTAAACGAACGCGTGCAACTGCTTCACGTCTACGCCCTACTGAAAGAATATATTGTTTTGTACTAGTTGTTTTTGCCATAACTATGCTGTTTTGCTTTGAACGTCAGTTGCAGTTTTAAATTTTTCTGCATATTTATGTTCCGGTCCTGCAAAAATATAAAGTCTTTTGAGCATTGAATCCTTTAATTTATTTTTAGGAAGCATTCCTGCAACTGCATGACGAATTATCTCTCCGGGCTTTTGCTCACGGTATTCCTTTACAGTTATTTTTCTGAGTCCGCTTGGGTATCCGGAATATCTTGTGTAAACTTTATCCGTTTCTTTTTTTCCGGTTAATACAACTTCTTGCGCGTTTATTATAACTACAAAATCACCGCAATCAAGATTTTTTGCAAAATATGCCTTACCCTTACCCATTAAGAGCTGGGCAATTTGAGTTGCTGTTCTTCCCAAATTTTTTTGTTTGAGATCAATAAGATGCCACTTTCTCTCAATATCGGTTGTTTTTGTAGGTATAGTTGTTTTTTTCATTATTTTGAACCTTTTTTACCTTTTGATCCCGATTTAATCGGGATTGATTTTGGTTTTTCGTTGGATTTTGCCGCTGCTTTCTCTTTTTTGGGGGTTTTAGCAGAACTTTCTGTTGTTGAAGTTTTATTTTCTTTTTTTGTCTTATTTCTTTTTTCAAGTGACACTGATGTTATAGAGACTTCTTCAACCCATGAAAGTAAAACCATTTTTGCTCCGTCTTTATCTCTTGCCCCAAGTCTCATAATTCTAGTGTACCCACCTGGACGTGTTGAAAATAAAGGTGCAATTTCTTTTATTATTTTCTCGGTTACTTTTTCGTTTGCTATTTTGGAGAGTATAAGACCTTTTGCTTCTTCACCCTTATTTTTAGCAGTAGTAACAAGCTTTTCAACCTCACCTTTAATGGACTTTGCTTTGGCTTCAGTGGTTCTTATTTTTCCCTGAAGAACAAGCCCATGCATAAGACTTCTAAACAAAGCTTTTCTCTCATTTGTATCCCTTTTTAATCTTCTACCAAATATTCTTTTTCTCATATGATTTTCTTGTCCCGAGTATTGACTCGGGGATAATAAAAAAGCGCCAATTTTTGGACGCTGTTTTGTAACTGAAAGACTTTTAAATTTAAAAAGTAAGCGTAATTCCACGCGCTTTCAAACTGTCCTCAATTATCGAAAGCGATTTTGCTCCAAGATTTCTGAAGCCCATAAGTTCTTTTTTGGGAGTATTTAACATGTCAGAAACAGTTTCAATTCCTGCATTCCTGAGCGAATTATAAATTCTTGTTGGTAAATCAAGCTCGTCAATTGTCATTTTCAAGGCATCATCTGGGAGATTTGACGTAACAACTGCTTTTTCACCATCTGATACTGCGTCTGCTGGCTCGTAAATCTGCTTAAAGTAAGAAACTAACAGGTTAGAGGCTTGAACGAGAGCATCTTTAGCATCAATTGTCCCGTCTGTCCATATTTCAAGAACGAGTTTATCAAAGTTTGTTTGGCGGCCAACACGAGTTTGCTCAACTTTATAATTAACACGCATTATTGGGGAAAAAATTGCGTCAATTGGAATTACCCCTACTGTTGAAATTTTTCTATCTTCTGCAAGCGAGTATCCTGTTCCACGCTCAACTGTCATTTCCATGCTGATTTTAGATTTTTTGTCGGCGAGAGATCCAAGATAATGTTTTGGATCAACAACTTCAACACCCTCTGAGACTTCAATTGCTGCGGCTGTTACTTCTCCAGGCCCTGTAGCTGAAAGAGTAATACGGGCTTCCTCTTGATCTTCGGCAAGCTTTACACGAAGAGTTTTGATATTCAAAACGAGCTCAATAATATCTTCGCGAAGACCAGGAAGTGTAGAAAAAAGGTGACGAACCCCATCAATTTTAACTGATGTAACGGCTGCTCCGTGAATATTTGTCAAAAGGACTCGGCGGATAGCAACGCCTAGAGTTTGTCCAAAACCAGGTTCAAGTGGCTCAATTACAAAGCGGGCATAGCCTTGTTCTTTCTTTTCTTCGATTGTTTTAAATTTGGGACTATTCATCTTATAAGATTAACATTTTACCATTATCTAGAGTAAAATTCAATGACCAATTGGTAGTTAACCGGATTGGCAACATCATCTTTTTTTGGCATACGTAATAGCTTTCCGGTTGCTTCATTCTTTTCAATAAAAGGTGGTATTTCGGTTAATTCGTCGAGTCTTGCTTTAAGTTCTTCATTCTGGAACTTTCCAGTGATACTAACAACCTCACCTACTTTTACAGAATATGAAGGTATATTTAACTTTTTCCCATTCACGAGTACATGCCTATGCGAAACAAGTTGTCTTGCATGCGCCCTGCTTTTTCCAAGCCCGAGCCTATAAACTACATTATCCAGGCGGGTTTCTAATTGTTGAACAAGAATATCTATTGTGTTTTCTTTTGCTTTCTGGGCAACTAATGCATAATTTTTAAACTTTCTTTCTGACAAGCCATAAGTTCTCTTTAATTTCTGCTTTTCACGAAGCTGAATACCGAATTCAGAAAGTTTTCTTACTCTTTTTTTGCCGTGAGCACCCGGCATAACATTAAGTCTTCGCTCAAGTGAAGGCGAAACCTTACCCAGGATGTTTGTCCCTTCCCGTCTTGCTAATTTATGTTTTGGTCCTGTATATCGTGCCATATTTTAAACTCTTCTTTTCTTTTTCATCCTAGGCCCATTGTGCGGAATAGGCGTAATATCAGCTATCATAGAGATGGAAAGACCAGAATTTCTAATAGCCCGTAGCGCCGCGTCCCGCCCAACACCTGGACCTTTTATAAATACTTCAACAGCTGAAATTCCTGTTTCTCGCACTCGTTTTATTGCTTCCTCAACGGCTGACGTTGCAGCAAATGGAGTACTTTTTCGTGTCCCTTTAAACCCCATGTTCCCGGATGATGACCAAGCGACTGCATCTCCTTTTTCATTAGTAATAGTCACGATTGTATTATTAAATGTAGTAGAAACATAAATTCTACCCAAGTCCATAGCGACTATTTTTTTTGCTTTTTTGTTAACTACTGGTGCTTTTCTTGCCATATTAATTTCGTTTACTTTGCAACAAGTCCCATCTTGACTGCAACTTCCTTCTTAATAGCTCCAATTGTGACACGCTTACCCCTTTTTGTACGTGCGTTTGACCTTGTCCGCTGCCCCCTAACGGGTAAGTTTTTGGCGTGGCGATTGCCTCGATATGAATTAATTTCACGAAGTCTTTTAACGTTTCCGGCAATTTCAGCTTTTAAATCACCCTCAATTTTATAAGTTTCGAGTGCTTTTTGGACTCTATTGAGTTCTTCTTCACTCAATGTTTTGAGACGTCTTTCAGGCGCAATTTTCGCCTTTTCTAACAACCCACCCACATTTGACCTACCTATACCATATATATAGGTTAATGCTATATCTATTCTTTTTTCTTCCGGTACATTTACTCCAACAACTCTCATATATTTTGTTTGTTTTGCTAAATTTTTGGGATTAACGAACCCTGTAGGTTATTCTGCCTCTTTCGCGGTCATAAGGGGTCATCTCAACTCTTACTCTGTCTCCCGGCAGAATTTTTATAAAATGAATTCTCATTTTTCCTGACAGATGACATAATACAAGTTTCCCCCCTTCTATTTCAACCCGAAACAAAGTGTTTGGCAAAACCTCTTTTACAATTCCCTCAAGTTCAATTGCCCCAGAATGCGCCATATAGTTTTTCCCAAAATTAAAATCTTGGGGCTCCAAATCTCTGCATAGATAAGAGCTTTTTTAACTTCCTGATATTTTACCAAATTACGCACAACTTATCAACAAGTTATAACTTATCCCCTTTTAGGCGAGTTATAAACTCCGGACCGTCTTTTGTCACTAAAATAGTCCTTTCAAACAAACCTGAAAGGCTTCCGTCTTCTGTAACAATTGTCCAATCGTCCAGACCCGAATAAACAACACCTGCTTTCCCTTGATTGTAAATAATTTCTATCGCAATTGTTTGGCCTTCCGAAAGTCGTGGCGTTTCTTCGATTTTACCACTGAGATATCCGGGAATTTCAGGCGCCTCATGAAGATTTTTCCCAACTCCGTGCCCAACTAAATTTTTAACTACTGAGTATCCTCCGCCTTGGATAACTTTTTGCATGGCTGAGGAAATATTTCCAACATGATTTCCAGCTTTCGCTTCTTTTATTCCTTCAAACATAGCGCGCTTTCCCGCTAATAGAAAACGGTCGATATCCATTTCTGTCTTCTGTCTCCTGTCTTCTGTCTCACCGACTCTCACAGTCTCCGCCATATCCGTATGATACCCTTCGTAAAATACTCCGCAATCAATTCCCACCACATCACCGTCCTTAATAACTCTTTCTGTTGGAATGCCGTGTACAACAATATCATTTACTGATATGCAAATTGTATGTTTGTAGCCTGGGACTTTTTTGAAACCCGGTTCGCCGCCTTGTTCATGTATCAATTTTTCTGCAAGCCTGTCTATCTCAATTTCTGTTATTCCGGGGCGAACAGCAGAGGTTACTTTGTATAAAACGTCTCCAAGAATTTTTCCAGCATGACGCATTTTCTTAATCTTTGTGTGATTCATATTTACGCAATATTAAGAACGCGGCAAATTTCCTTGTGGATTTCATCAATATCCTTTTCACCATCAATGTCATGGAGAATCTCTTTTTCGCGATAATATTCCAGAACCGGTTCCGTAAATTTATGAAATAATTCTATTCTTTTTTGTAGTGCTGGTGGTGTTTCGTCTTCACGGCCATCATTACGGATAGTTAATCTGTGTAAAGCAGTTTCGTCTGTTACTTTGATATAAATAACTGCAGCTATCCCATTTTTAAATGCTTCGGCCTGACCACGAGTCCTCGGGAATCCATCCAAGATATAGCCTTTTTTATATTCTGGGCGTGATAAATATTCTTCAACAACCTCAAGCGTTTTCTCGTCGGGAATAAGATAGCCTGCATTCATTGTCTCTTTTATATACCGTCCAAGAGAATCATGCTCTTTTGCCATTTCCCTAAATATATGCCCCGTAGAAAGGTATGGGATGTTAAGCTTTTCGGAAAGTAAATTCCCCTGTGTAGATTTACCTGACCCTTGTATTCCAATGAGTACTATTTTCATTCTTTTGCGCCAAACCTGTCGTAATTTCTTTGTACCAAATTAACTTCCAAAATTTTGATTGTCTCTATTAAGACTGAAACGACGATTAGAATACTTGTCCCTCCAATTATTAAAGATGAGATGCCTGTCATTGCACGGACCACGCTCGGTAAAACTGCAACAAGCCCCAAAAATACTCCTCCGGGGAGAGTAATTCTTGTAACTATATAATTAAGAAAATTAGTTGTAGGAGTACCGGGACGAATACCCGGAATAAATCCACCTTGTTTTTGAATAGCTTCAGATACTTTTTTAGGATCAAACGTAACAGCAGTGTAGAAATAAGTGAATCCAACAACAAGAAGGAAATAAATCAAGTTATAAAAAATTCCGTTCGGATTAAAATATGTAGAAAGAATCGTCCCTATTCCAGCAAATGTTTTGTTAGGGCTACTAATTAAATAGTTTGCGATAAATGAAGGAAGAAGAACAATTGAAACAGCAAAAATAATTGGGACGACGTTTACTTGATTAACTTTAATAGGTAAATGAGTTGATTGTGCTGCAACTGTTTTGCTCCCACGTACGCGTTTTGCATAATATATAGGAACTTTCCTGACTGCCTCATTCACAAAAACAATTCCGGCAATAACTACAATTCCAAGAGCTGAAAAAATTAAGAGGTTTAGAATATCTTGTGAATTAACAGTTGTTAATGTTTGTAAAAAAGCAACGGGAATTCTACTAATAATTCCTGCAAAAATCATGAGGGATATTCCGTTACCAACCCCTTGTTCAGAAATAAGTTCCCCAAGCCACATTACAAAAACTGTTCCTGCAGTCATTGTTACGATAAACGACAAGAGCTGTATGGGGTTAAGATTTCCAATTATTTGCTGGTTGCGAAGTAAAGCGTACATCCCAAGAGCCTGAACTATTGCCAAGGGAATTGTTAAGTATTTTGTGTACTGATTTATTTTTTGACGTCCATATTCTCCTTCTTTTTGAAGTTCTTCAAGTTTTGGATAAACAATTGTTAAAAGCTGAAGGACTATTGAAGCGTAAATGTAAGGACCAAGACCAATCGCTAAAATTGAAAAATTAGAAAGTGTTCCTCCGGAAAAAACGTCAAGCAAACCAAGAAGTTGGTTTTGTGAAAAAAGTGATTTAAGTTGGGCAATATTTATACCGGCAACTGGAATATGTGCAAAAAATCTGAAGACTAAAAATATAAATAGAACTATTAATATTTTTTTTCTACTTTCGGGGTCTCGAATACTATTTCTAAAAATATTTAAAACTGCGTTCATGTTTTAAGCCTCTACTTTTCCGCCGGCTTTCTCAATTTGCAATTTTGCCCCGGCAGATGTTGGAAGCTTTACAACTAAAGAAACTTTAAGATCTCCATTCCTAATCACCTTAACGTTATATCTTTTCATTTTTTCATTAATAATTCCACCCTTAACTAACGCATCTAAATCAACAGTTGATCCATTTCGCAAAACATTTAACTCACTTATCTTTATAACGACTGGCCCGACACCCATCCTTTTGTTTCGCCCACGTCCTCTCAAAAAAGGAAGTCTCTTAACCAATGGTAAAGCTCCACCTTCAAATGAAAGCCCCACTTTGTTACGTGCTTTTTGCCCTTTTGTGCCCCTTCCTGAAGTTTTGCCACGACCGGAACCATGTCCCTGACCAAGTCTTCTTAATCTAGTTTTAGTTGTTTTAGGTAAATTTGTAAGTTCCATAATATTTTCTTCTTTAAAACGCGATCCTTTGCACCTCGTTACAATTATTCAATTTTTTTCTGGCCGCGGCCCAAGATTTCTAGGGCTGCAAAAGTTGCGTGAACATTGCTTGCTTTGTTATTTGTCCCTAAAATTTTTGAAGTAATATTTTTAATTCCAGCCGCTTCAACAACGGCTCTTACTGCACCACCTGCGATAATTCCGGTTCCGGCCGGTGCCGGCTTAAGCATAATTTGCGCTGCTCCTACTTTAATAGAGATAGGATGGGGAATAGTATCATTCACAATCATAACATCAATCATTTTCCTCTTTGCTTGCGAAACACCCTTAATAATTGAGGATGACACGTCGTCTGATTTTCCGAGCCCTACCCCAACTCTCCCATGTCTATTTCCAACAATAACCAAAGCTGCAAATCTCATCTTGTTTCCACCTTTTGTTTTTTTAGAAACTCTGTTAAGTTGAACAACTTTTTCTTCTAACTTTTCTTGATCTTGATTAAAAACTCTATCGTCCATATTAAATTAAAATACTAACCCTTCTTTGCGCGCTCCTTCTGCAAGAGCTTTTATTCTACCATGATATCTATAACTTCCTTTATCAAAAACCACATTTTTAATTTTTTTCTTCATTGCCTTTTGAGCGAGTACTCGACCAAGCTCTTCTGCCTTTAAAATTTTAGTTCCCGGCGCTGTTATTTCTTTTTCATTTGCCGAAACAAGCGTTGAACCTTTTTTGTCGTCAATAATCTGGGCGTAAATATGTTTATTTGATCGAAAAACTGTAAGTCTTGCACTACCATTTTTACGCGCTATTATTTTTCGTCTTACTCTGTTAAGACGTCTTGTTTTTCTTTTTAGTTTTATTTTATTTTCATTCATAATTTTTTTACCCCAATTCAATCGGGTTTACTCTCAATTTACTTTGCTCCTACTGCTTTTGCAGCTTTACCCACTTTTCTTCTCAATTTTTCTCCCATGTATTTTATTCCTTTTCCTTTATAAGGATCCGGTGGTCTAACTTTTCTAATATCGGCTGCTGTGTCTCCAACTAATTGTTTATTAACTCCTGCAACTGTGATTACATTTTCAGCAACAGTTATTGTAACGCCTGCAAGCGGAACAACTTTTACTGGCACTGCAAATCCCACATTTAACACTAGATCCGTTCCATCCAAGCGCGCTCTGTATCCAACACCTGTTAATTCTAACTGTTTTTGAAATCCTTGTGAGACTCCAACAACCATATTTGCAACAAGTGCGCGAGTGAGTCCTGCAAATTTTTCAAAATCAAGGGCTGTTGTTACTTTTTTTACCTTGATTACCCCACCTTCAATTGTTACAGCAATACCATTTGGAATTTTTGTTTCGAGTGACCCTTTTGGCCCGTTAACCAAAACTTTCCCATCTGAAATATTTACGGTAACACCGTCCTCAATTTTTATACTTTTTTTTGCAATATTTGACATATTAAAAAAAACTAAACTAATAAATTTGGCAGATTAATTCTCCACCAACTCCATCTTTCTTTGCTTGCTTATTAGTCATCATACCGTGACTTGTTGATAATATCCCAATACCGTGTTTTTCTGCTGCCCGTAATAAACCACTTTTGCCAATATAGCGGTGAATAGATGGTCTTGAAACAAGCCTTATTTCACTTATTGCCGGGAGCCTATTTTGATATTTAAGCTCTATTAGTATAGTAGACCTGCCGTCTTTGTCCTTTTTTTCCGTAACTTTTCCAACGTAACCTTCTTTTTCAAGAATTTTTGCAATTGATAAAACCACGTTTGAACGTGAATATTCAACTTGTTTTTTGCCTGACATATAGGCGTTTTTAATTTTGATTAAAAAATCTCCTGTTGTATACATAATTTTATAACGACTTTACCAAGAAGCTTTCTTCACTCCTGGTAATTCTCCCGTTAATGCGCGCTCTCTAAAACAAATTCTGCAAAGCCCAAACAATCTCATGTAACCGCGTGCGCGCCCGCAAAGCATGCAAATATTTTTCTTCCTAGTACTGTACTTAGGTTTTCTATATAAGTTTTTTACTATGTTTGATTTTTTTGCCATATTGTTTATTGACGAACCTTTTAAGGCTAGTTGCTACCCTCCTTTTTGAACGGAAATCCAAATGCTGAAAGCAAAGCTTTTGCACTCTCGTCAGTCTTTGCGGAAGTTACAATTGTCATTTGCAAGCTTCTAATTTTATCTACTTTTCCCGGATCAATTTCGGGAAAGATAGTATCCTCTGTAAAACCAACGCTCAGATTTCCACGTCCGTCAAAAGCGCTTGCTGCGACTCCGTTAAAGTCACGCACATTTGGAAAGACTATTTTAACAAGTTTTTCCAAAAAATCATACATGCGCATGCCGCGAAGCGTAACACTCATGCCTATTTCGTCTCCTTCTCTTAATTTAAATGTTGCAACAGATATCCTTGCTTTTGAGATTTTTGGCATCTGTCCGGTTATCAAAGATAAATCTTCACGCATTTTTTCAATATTTTTTTTGTCTGTCAAAAAATCTTTTGAACTTGCATTAACTACAATTTTAGTTACACGCGGAACAGCCATTGGATTTTTAATCCCAAGCTCTCCTTGCAATTTCTTAAGTATCTCATCTTCAAATTGTTTTCTTAAATTTCCCATGATAATTATCCTTGGCGCTGCTTGTGTTTTGGATTTTCACAAATCACAAAGAGTATCCCACGCCTTTTTATTATTTTGCATTTTATACATCTTTTTTTAATTGACGCTTGTACTTTCATATTAAATTACTGCGTGGCAGTTGCTGCAAATTCTAGTTTTTTTATTCGCTTCGCCGCGAGCTCCTTTTTCAATTTTAAAACTGATTCGTGCGCTCTTTTTGCATTTCCCACAAAATATCGCAACATTTCCAACAGGAACAGGTTTATTAATAGTCACAATCTCAGATTTTTGGTTTTGGGTCCTCGACTTTAAGTGACGTTTAAATTCGTTTACTCCAGCAACCAAAACCTTCCCACGGGCTGGATAAACCTTTTCGACTTTACCAGTCTTACCCTTATCTTTTCCTATTAAAATTTTTACATTGTCCCCTTTTTTAATTTTCATAATTTTAAACTACATGGTTAGCAAGACTTGCTATCTTTGCATAACCTAAATCTTTTATTTCGCGTGCGATAGGTCCAAAAATTCTTGTTCCAATTGGATTTTTAGATTTCTCATTTTCAATAATTACACCCGCATTTTCGGAAAACCTTATATATGTCCCGTCATTTCTTTTAAATTCCTTCCTTGTTCTAACTAATACAACTTTTACCTTGTCCCCTTTTTTAAACTGAGTATTTGGAAGAACACGTTTAACAACACACCCAAGAAGTGAACCAAGCGCCCCTTTTCTACGCTTTGATCCACCATAAATCTGGATCACCATAAGCTGTTTTGCTCCTGTGTTATCGGCCACATCTAACATTGTTCTGTGTTGTACCATATTTTTGTTAACATTTGGGATTTGAGAGCTGACCTAGACAGAGTCTGTGTTGAGAATTATTTCTCATCTCTCACTTTTATTTCCCCAATTGCTTTGCCTCCCTCTCTTTTATAATTTCTATTACTTTAAAATGCTTGTCGCGGCTCATTGGTTTTGCTTGCTCTACTTTTACATATTGTCCTAGAGCGGGCTCCATACCATTAGTGTCAGCCTTGAATCTGCTTGTCCTTTTCACCATTTTTTTGTAAATTGGGTGTTTAACAAGTCTTTCAATTTCAACAACAATAGTTTTTGTCATTTTGTTTGATGCAACTTTTCCAATAAATGTTTTACGTGCCATTATTTTGTACCTCCTTCAGTTTCAATAACTAAATTTCCGGTTTCAATCTGTTTCATGGACAAGAACGTCATAACCCGAGCGACATCTTTTTTCTTTGAGCGGGCTGCATTACTATTTTTTGCCTTGCCAAGCGCTTCTTGTGTTTTATTTTTTTCCACTTCACTCCCTAAATCCAAAAGGATCCTGCTCAATTCATCAACTGTTTTTGATCTTAAATCGGTAACATCGTTCTTTTTCATAATCTTTTAAGGCTTAATTAAGCTTGCTCCCTCTTCATAAAACTACTTCTAATTGGCAATTTATGAGCTGCTAGACGTAGTGCTTCTTTTGCAATGTCTTCTGTTACTCCACTCATTTCAAACATAACACGTCCAAGTTTCACTGGTGCCACAAACTCAAAGAAATCACCTTTTCCACCGCCCATTCTAGTTTCCGGTGGTTTTTTAGTAATCGGTCTGTCAGGAAATATTCTTATCCAAATACGTCCACCACGTTTTGTGAAATGCGTAATGGCTTTACGTGCAGCTTCAATTTGACGGCTTGAAACGTTTCCTGAAGCTTCAGCCCTCAGACCAAACTCTCCAAAAGACACATTATTTCCGGCAAGAGCTACCTTACCAACAATCTTTGGTTTAAATTGTTTCCTATATTTTGTACGTCTTGGTGTTAACATATTTTTTTAAATATTTCTTACTATTTATTTATCCAAACTTTTACTCCTACGTATCCACTTTTTGTCAATGCTGGAACTTGTGCATAATCAATATCTTCTCTGATTGTTGATAAAGACACTTTTCCGGACTGAAGTCTTTCCCGTCTTCCAATTTCGGCGCCACCTATTCTTCCAGAAAGAACAATTCTGACTCCCTTTGCGCCTGATGACTTTACTTTATCAACAGCTTGTTTCATTACGCGTTTGGCCGGCATACGTCTTATTAATTGATCACAAATATTTACGGCAACCAAGTAAGCTGAAAGATTTGGGTCTTTAATTGGTTCAACTTTAAGTTCAATTTTTTTGGCATTTTTTTGTTTGTTTGTAATTCCTAGCATTTTAACAATTTCTTTTTTGAGCTCTTCAAGGCCAGTGCCGCCGCGCCCTATAACAATTCCAGGACGAGTAACATATATTGTTAGCTTGATACTTGAAACTGATCTCTCAATTATTACCTCTCCTATTCCAGCCTGTTTTAACCTCTTAAACAACGCCTCTCTGATTTTGATATCAGATAGAACGGTAACGGCATAAGTCTTTTTTGAATAATATCCAATACTCTTAAAACCGTGATGTATTCCAAGTCTTAACGCTATCGGATTAACTTTTTGTCCCATAATTTAAATTTCTGTCAAATAAAATAAGATAAAAAAATTTAATTTACACTGAGGCCCAAGGGCCGAAGTGTTACCTTATTTTACTTTTCCGTTCTCCCTTCCTTTTTAGATTTTTCTTCTGATTTTTTTTCTTCTTGTTTTCCAGCCGGCATTGCTGCTTGAACTCCTGCCAATTGCTTTACTTTACTATCTGCAAGAATAACCCTCACATGACTCGAACGCCTTTTATATGGTCTTGTGCGCCCGCGGCCCGCAAAGTGAAATCTTTTTAATGAAACGCCTTCATCTATTACAATATCTTTTATCCTCAACTCATCCTTGTTAGCATTAAAATTGTTTGCAGCGTTAGCAACAGCTGATTCAAGTGCTTTCTTAATAGGTCCTGCTGCACGCTTATTCATGACTAATAATGCAGACATAGCAGTCTTTAAGTTGTGCTTTTTGACTCCGTTGGCAACCAACCTCATTTTGCGAGGACTGATTTTTATATTTCTTGCTGTTGCTATATATTCCATATTTTAACTTGTTAAAATATGCATCAGGCATGAAATGCCTGAGCATCTTAATTTTAGGTCTTGCTGACCTCCCGAGCTACAATTCTTCCATGACCTCTAAACATTCTTGTTGGTGCAAATTCGCCAAGTCTATGACCTACCATATTTTCTACAACTTTGACTGTAATATGATTTTTTCCGTTGTGAACTAAAAATGTGTGTCCAACAAAATCCGGCGGAATTTGGCATGCCCGCGCCCAAGTCTTAATTGGCGCGACGGTTCCACCCGCGGCTTTTTGAGCCTGAACTTTCTTCATTAATTTTTCGTCTATAAATGGTCCTTTTTTTACTGATCTACTCATTATTTTCTCCTTCTGATTATAAATTTATTAGAATATTTCTTTTTTGTACGTGTCTTTCCAACTGCACGTCTCCCAGCATAGGTCTTTGGATATTTCAAACCAATACCAGAGCGCCCTTCTCCTCCACCATGAGGATGAGAAGACGGATTCATTGCTACTCCACGGACTGACGGTCTAATTCCGGCGTGGCGTGACGCACCGGCTTTACCAAGAACGCGGTCTTTCCACTCAACTTTTCCGAGTTGGCCAATTGTAGCAAAATTTATCGCTAAAATCTTGCGTATTTCGCCAGATGGCATTCTTACGTGCGCATAACCTTCCTCTTTTGCCATAATTGAAGCTGAATCACCTGCCGAACGGGCAATTTGTCCTCCACGTCCATGATTAATTTCAATATTGTGAATTGGTTGTCCTACCGGAATATTATCAAGCGGTAAGGAATTTCCAACTCTAACATCAACATTTTTCCCTGAAGCAACCTTATCTCCGGACTTCAACCCCACCGGAGCTAATATATATCTCTTGTCTCCATCTTTATACTGAATAAGGGCAACGTCAGCAGATCTATTTGGGTCATATTCAATTCCCAAAACAACTCCTTCAACATCAAGTTTGTCGCGCCTAAAATCAACAGCCCTGTAAAACCTTTTATGACGTCCTCCTTGATGCCTTACAGAAACCTGACCTGTTGCGTCACGTCCCGATTGTTTTTTAAGAATAGATTTTAATTTCTTTGACATATCGTTTAAATTGTTACTTTGATTTATCCTTATTTTCCTTCTTTTCTTTTTTTGCTTTTTTTTCGTCAGTTTTCTCTTCAAAAATGTCAATTTTTTGTCCTTCTCCAACCAAAACCCTGGCTTTTTTGTAAGAAGCGTTTAGAGTCTGTCTACCCCTGCGTGTATTTCTTGTTTTGCTAGCTTTTATATTTGCCGTATAAACCTTTTTGACATCAACACCAAATAAATGCTCCACAGCGTTTTTAATGTCCGTTTTGGTTGCACCACGTGTTACAACAAATGTATATTTCCTACTGTCTGCCTCCTTAAATGATTTTTCAGAAATAATTGGTTTAATGATAAAACTTGAATACAATTTCATATTATTTAGTTGTTCCGAATACTTTTTCAACCTGTTCAATTGCATCTTTTGCAAATACCAAATAATTACTGTTCATGACTTGGTAAGTATTTAGATTTTGCGCCGGCTCAACAGATACTCCATCCAAATTTCTTGCCGCTTGGGCGGAAGCGCTTTTCATATCCAAAACTAGTAAAACTTTTGAATTGTTTTTTTGCAATAACTCAAGAGACTTTAACATTTGGTAAACTTCTTTTGTTTTACCGCTTGCAGCGGCAACGTCCACAACAAATATTTTTTGCCCCGTTGCTTTAGCAGATAAAGCGCTGAATAAAGCCTTTTTCTTCATCTGCTTGGACAATTTAAGCTCAAAATTTCTTGGGTGAGGTCCTAAAGCAATACCTCCACCTACAAAAATAGGAGCCTTTATTGCACCATGGCGTGCGCGTCCCGTACCTTTTTGTCTATAAATTTTTCTTGTTGAACCTATTACCTCACCGCGTGTTTTGGTTGAAGCAGTACCTTGCCTTTGATTAACTAGATAAACGCGAACTGCCTGTGCCATTAACACATCATTAACTTTTGCCCCAAAAATCTCTTTTGACAAAGAAACTGTCCCTTTTTTATCCCCTGTTAAACCGTATACTGGAAGTGTTAAACCCGAATTTTTTTCAACGGATTTTACCGTAACTGTTTTTTTCACATCCGAACTTACTGCTTTTACAGTTTTTTTCACGTTCGAACCGGCAGTTTTTACTGCCATTTCCCTTTTCACTTTTCCTTTTTCACTTTTAACTTTACTTACTGGCATTTTCCTCCTCTTTCGGCTCATCCGAATCGACGACTTTTGATTCTTCACTAGTTGGTTCCACTTTTTTGTCTTCTGCCAATACGGCGCCTTCTGTTTTAACTATTTCTTCAGCAGTTTCTACAGTATCTTTTGCGGTTTCAATTTTTTCTTCTGGGGTTTCTACTTTTTCTTCCGGAGTTGTGACTGTTTCGTTTGCGGTTTGAACATCTGTTGTTTCTGGGATCTTTTCTGTTTCTTCCGTTTTTGGTTTATCCGACCACAAAGGCATAAACTTCTTATTCTTTTTTCCAACCTTTGTAATAACAACTATTCCACCTTTTGACCCGGGAATTAGCCCTTTTACTAAAATTGAATCTTCGCGAACCTCTAAAATTTCAAGATTTTTGACTGTTACGCGCTCATTCCCCATGCGCCCGGCCATTCTTTTTCCGCGATAAACTCGTCCTGGAGTTGTGGTTTGACCGGAAGATCCAGGGGCGCGCTCGCGGTCTGACTGACCGTGGGTTCTAGGTCCACCGTGAAATCCGTGGCGTTTTACAACACCTGCATACCCTTTTCCTTTTGAAGTCCCAACAACATCAACTATATCCCCTGGTTCAAAAACTTCCGCAACCGGAATGCTTGCACCAAGAGTTACATCTGCAACGTCATCAACTTTTACTTCCCTAAAAAAACGAGGCTTTTTTGTATCAAGCCCCGCGCGTTTTAAATGTCCATTTGTTGGTTTGTTGGTCTTTTTTGTGGATCCAAATCCTAATTGAAGTGCTTGGTATCCCTCGTGGTCTATGGTTTTAATTTGAGAGACCACGTTTTCACCAACAATAATAATTGAAAGGGGGACCCGTGTCCCATCTTCCAAGAATCCTTGTCTCTGATCTATTTTTTTGCCAATTAAACTGTTTACTTGCATGCTTTTTAACCAATAAAAAACGGCTCACCGAGCCGTTATCCTCACGTCCCAGGGATTGAACTCGAATCATGTAACTCTTGAAATCATCAATAGTTTGGACATGTAACAAATGATTATATACAATTCTTGCCTCGAATGCAAGGCTAGCATTTGAAATTTAACAATTATGATTTACCATAGATAATTCGGCCAATTATCACTGATCAATTGTTAATTGCCAATATAAGTTTGTTATACTTATTTCATGAAAAACCCGGAAGAAGATAAAAAAAATAGACCCCCTTCTACCAGACAGGTAGTACTTACTTCATTCTTTGTTGATATGTCAGATATTATTCTTAGTCTCGCTGTAGCAATTCTCACGGGCAGCGTAATAATGTTAGTTGAAGTTTTGGAAGGAATTTCTGATTTAGTTGCCTCAGGCGCGCTTGTCATTGGAGTAAATAGGGCAAAATCACAACCGGATAAACAGTTTCCTTTTGGATATGGAAGGGAAATTTACTTTTGGACGTTTATTTCTGCCATGATTATTATTGGAATCACTGCCACTTTTTCAATTTATTTTGGTTGGGAGAGATTTCTTCACCCGCACGAGATAAAAAACATATATCTTGCTTATGGAGTTCTCTTTCTAACTTCTGTTACTAATGGTTACGCATTTGTATTAAGTGCTGTACGCATTAGGGCTAAAACACATACAAATAATATTCTTTCCGCTTTTTTCAGGTCCTCGCTTATTGAGACAAAAACTACTTTTGTCCTTGATTTTGTGGGTACTTCAGCTTCATTAGTGGGGCTATTTGCACTTATTTTGTATCAGGTAACTGGGGACAGGCGGCTTGATGGACTTGGCGCAATTGGCGTCGGAGTGGTTCTGATTATATTTGGTATTCTTCTCATTCTTGGCATAAGAGACTTGGTTATAGGCAAAAGTGCCTCTCCGGAGACATTAAGCTTGATTAGAAAAGTTTCGATGAGTATTCCGGAGGTTGAAGATGTTATTGATGTTAAAACAATGCATATCGGGTCAGAACGTCTATTAGTCAATATGGATGTTGCTATGAAACCTGGTCTGAAAACTCATGAAATTGCAAGATTGATTGAAGATATAAAAAATAAAATCCAGGCAGAAGTCCCCGCAATCAAACACATTCATCTTGAGCTAGAATTACCTTCTTAATTCTAGCGAAACCCTGAGCGAAGCGAACGGGTGGAGTTGGAATTGCCTTCGTGAAACTGATGATATCCTGCGAACGAAGCGAGCATGGATAGGGACTAGAACTCCCTTCTTAATTTTTTTATACTTGTTTTAAAGAATGGAATTCTTTGTAACCCTATTTATTATTTTATACTACATGGTCAATAACCTTACTGTTGGTATCTCTGGATTACCAGTAGAAATATGGTACACACTCTTATCAGTTCTAGGCTGGATAATAGTAATAATTAGCCTAATATTAGGCTTTTTTCTAGGCAAACTATCTCTTAAAAAAGGTATAATTATCGCATTGATTGTCAGTTTTTTAATAGGAGTTATTTCTACATTTATTGCTCTCAGTTTAAAACCTATTGTGGGTTGGTCTGCTGCGCCTACAATGGTAATTAGTTTTTTTGGAATTTGCTTAGGTATGATAATTTTTGGATCATTAAACAAATCTATTTTTAAAAAAACACGCCTACAAAAATAGATAATTACTAAACAGTATTTGCACTCAGAAAGCTTACGCAAGGAACCCCACTTTGCTTAAATATTAATGAAGAAACTACATTTTGATTTCTACGTCGACTCCAGCTGGGAGATCCAGGTGGATTAAAGATTCGATTGTTTTTTCTGTAGGGTTAAGAATATCAATTAGTCTTTTGTGAGTTTTGAGTTGGAAATGTTCACGTGCGTCTTTATCAATAAAAGGCGCTTTGTTTACTACAAACACAGTCCTTTTTGAAGGCAATGGAATAGGACCGGCAACTTTTGCGCCTGTTCTTATTGCAGTGTCGAGAATCTGTTGACACGTCGCGTCAATGATCCTTGAATCATATGATTTTAACCTAACTCTTATACGTCCCTTTGTAGCCATATTTATGCTCTTACTCTAAAACCCTTCTGAATACCATTTAAAGTTTTGTGAGATCTTAAAAGTTCTCCGCCGTCAGCAACAGCAACTGTTTGGTGTTCGTGATCGTGACCCTTACCTACCTTATCCATGGTTACCTCCACTCCTACTCCATTCTTACCTCTTCTAACCTCTACCCTATAATGTGGATTGGAATCTATAGCTTCAAACCAGCCCCCCTCCAAATTAAAGCCGACTTTTTTACCTGGCTTTAACGCGATTGGCATCTTTTTCTTTGAATGAACAAAGTTATCGCCATTCTCTGTCGCAATTCCGTACTCCACACTATAATTCATATTTAAAAACAAAAAAACCTACTTCACAGTAGGTTTTGCAACTCAAATCGAACTAAAAATTGTAAAAAGTGCAATTACTAAGCCGTAACTTTCGTTATGACTCCAGCGCCTACTGTTTTTCCGCCTTCGCGGATAGCAAATCTCATTCCTTCTTCAAGTGCAATAGGTACAATAAGTTTTGCGTGCATTTTTGTGTTATCTCCTGGCATTACCATTTCAACACCCTCACCGAGTATGATTTCTCCGGTTACATCAGTTGTTCTGATATAAAATTGTGGGCGGTATCCTTTGAAGAAAGGTGTGTGGCGTCCGCCTTCTTCTTTTGTTAAAACATAAACCTCTGCGTCAAATTCTGTGTGAGGTGTAATTGAACCCGGCTTTGCAACAACCTGGCCGCGTTCTACATCTGCTTTTTCAATTCCCCTAAGCAAAAGTCCGGCATTATCTCCGGCTTGCGCATCTTCAAGAGTTTTACGGAATGCTTCAATTCCTGTAATAACAGTTGTTTTAGTAGGTTTAATTCCGACAATTTCAACTGTTTCATTAACTTTTGCAATTCCACGCTCAACACGACCAGTTACAACAGTTCCGCGTCCTTTAATTGAAAAAACGTCCTCAACAGGCATTAAAAATGGCTTTTCAATGTCACGTACTGGAGTAGGAATATAGTCATCAACTGTCTTCATGAGCTCAAGAATTTGCTCTTCTGCTGCTGCATCTCCCTGGGTTGCTTTAAGTGCTGATCCTTTTACTATTGGAATTTCTGCACCTGGGTATTGGTATTTTGAAAGCAGCTCACGTACTTCCATTTCAACAAGGTCAATAAGTTCTGGATCTGAAACCATATCAATTTTGTTAAGGAAAACAACAATTGAAGGTACTCCAACCTGGTGAGCCAAAAGAATGTGTTCACGAGTCTGAGGCATTGGTCCGTCTGCTGCTGAAACAACTAAGATTGCTCCGTCCATTTGAGCGGCACCAGTGATCATGTTTTTGACATAATCTGCGTGTCCAGGAGCGTCAATATGAGCATAATGTCTTTTTTCTGTTTCATACTCTTGGTGGGAAATGTTAATCGTGACTCCACGAGCTTTTTCTTCTGGGGCGTTGTCAATATCTTCATATTTTTTGGCGGTTGCAAGACCTTTTTTTGCCAATACAGTAGTAATAGCAGATGTCAATGTAGTCTTACCATGGTCTACGTGACCAATGGTTCCGATATTTACATGTGGTTTGTCTCGTTTAAAAACTCCAGCCATATTATTTTAAGATTTTGTCTCGGCTCGTCCTCGGCGGCCAAAAATAAAACACCTCTTTAGGTGTGAAATCAATGATACAAAATTTTCCCAGCCGAGTCAAGTAGGAAATTACGAAATTTAATTTACCCTGAGGAGTCAGATAAGATACATCACTGACGACGAATGGGTCAAGTGGGAAATTAAGATTTTATTTTACCCTAAGGAGTCCGATTTCTCTTGAGAAGGTTTGAACGGTAAAGTTTGTGATAAAATTACAAAATCCGTGAAACTATATATAGTAAGACACGCAGAATC
>CAZYWG010000002.1:170975-184325 GCA_964651815.1 uncultured Gammaproteobacteria bacterium
TTTGTGATAAAATTACAAAATCCGTGAAACTATATATAGTAAGACACGCAGAATCAACCAGCAATGCTTTGAAAATTCATCAAGGCGATGAAAAATCTCTTTCTGAAAAAGGAATTAGACAAGCGCAGCAGCTTGGAGAAAGAATTTCTAAAATAAATGATATTGATTTAATTGTTTGTAGCCCGTTTTTACGCACAAAACAAACGCTTAATGAAATTTTAAAATTCAAAGAGCTCCCGGTAGTTTTCAGTGATCTTGCCCGGGAGACCAAAAAACCAAGTGAAGTAATTGAGCTTGGATGGGAAGATGAAAAAACGCTTGAAATAGAAGATAAGATAAAAGAACACAGTTTGGATTCAGCGTGGCATTATTCAGATGAAGAAAACTTCTCTGATCTTAAGAAAAGGATTACTGAGCTCCTCGAATTTATAGAGTCACAAGAAGAACAGAATGTTCTTCTTATCTCTCACGGCCTTCTTTCAAAGTTTATTTTTGCAATGATGCTTTTTGGAGAAAAATTAACGCCTAGCGAATATTATTCAATTCAGGACTTTTTAAAAACAGAGAATACTGGAATAACAGTTTGCAGAAAGAAAAAAGATAGATGGGAACTTATGACCTGGAACGACCACGCACACTTGGGATAAAGTATTGTCATTCTGAGCACAAAGTGCGAAGAATCCCTCAACTTGTTTGATCTCTAATTGAATCAGATCTATCAATTATTTTTCTTTCGAACCGTGAAGTATTCTTCTTTTGGTAAGCCTTCGCGCATTTTTGTAAGCCTTTCATAATCATGTTTTTGGGAGACGTGGGCTTGCATTGCAGCTACTCTGACATCCCACATATCTGAGACGTCAACAATTTTATCTATTTGATCGCGCGGTACCCCAGGTGGTCTATAGACAAAATATGGAGTGTTTTTCCATTTATCTGTTTCTTCTTTTGAGTTTGCCCTGTACCAAATTTCTTTTATAAATGGTAAACGTTCGAAAACGTACGACGAAACCATTGACACAACAATATGATCTATATGACCCGACCCGCCAGTAGGACTTGAAGTCATAATGAGCTCCGGCTTTAATTCTTTAAGTTTCGATTCAATTGCGTCTGCAAGGTTGTGATATAAAGAGTTCGAAAGCGTCCCGTCGGTAAAACCTAAAAAATAGACTTCTTTTATTCCGAGAATTTTTGCAGATTTGCGAACCTCATCAGCTCTGACTTCTGATAAAGGTTTTTCGGCGGACGAACTGTCTTGACCTACTTCCCCTTTCGTGGCACAGAGGAGATAAACATCGTAGTCTTTTGTGAGTTTGTAGATTGTTCCTGATGGACCAAACGCTTCGTCATCCGGGTGGGCAAAAATTGCAACAGCTATTTTCCTCGTCATGCTGCACTTATTTTAACACGTCCACTATGCGGTTCCTATCTTTTCAAGTTTTTCAATTAAATTGTCGTCCTGAAGTCCAGTTACGTTAATCTCCTGCTGGTGGGCAACAATAAGTCCCTGAATAATTTTACGGGCTTTGAAAGCTTCATTTTTCTTGAGAAATGAAATAGTTACCGTGTTTTCAGTAAATGATTGGTCTACAATTTTTAGGGTCGCAAAAATTGGCCCGGAAGAAAGAAAAACATCAAGTATATTTTTTATATATATGCAATGAATTCTTTCTGATGAAAAAAACTCTTTTGAAACAACACTTACTTTCACCGGATCAATTGTGATTTTTTCAGGGAAAAAAGCAAAAGGGAAAACCGATTTTAGTTTATAAAGATTATTTTCAGATTTTAATACCAACTCCTCAAATTTTTGTTTATTACTTATCTCTTTCTTTATTTGATCTTTAGCTGCTTCATCAAGCCAATCTCCCCTAATTTGGCGTCTGTATATTCTCGTCATTCCGCCATCTTGGGAACCAATTGGAATTATTTGTTTTTCTACATTTGTATTTTTATCAGTCTTGTCGAACAACACGGCAGAATCTGTCATATCAGCATTCTAACAATTGCTGGTGTTTAAACTGTTAGAGAAAAGTTAAAAATCGGTAAGAATCTGAACTAAAAATTGAGGTATAATAATTGTATGAAATATAACGATCTGACAAATGAAGAAAAAAACGTAATTGAAGATAAAGGGACAGAAGCACCATTTTCAGGTGAATATGATGATTTTTATGAGGAAGGAACTTTTATTTGCAGAAGATGCAATGCGCCATTATTTTCGGCAAAAGCAAAGTTTGATGCAAATTGCGGATGGCCGGCATTTGACGAAAATTTTCCGGACGCGGTAAAAAGAATTCCGGATGCTGACGGTGAAAGAACTGAAATTGAATGTGCAAATTGCGGCGCTCACTTAGGACACGTTTTTGAAGGAGAACACATGACAGAAAAAAACACCCGCCACTGTGTAAATTCACTTTCGATAAGGTTTGTAAAAGAAGGCACTGAAATCCCCCCAACAATCCTCGGAGAATAAAGTATGACTTATTAATTTTTATCGGGGACGAATTTTAGGGCGATGGAATTCATACAATATCTTTTCCCTGTGGGTTGCGGTCCATCATCAAACACATGACCCAAATGTCCTCCGCACTTATCTAGTACTTCAATTCTTTCTTCACCGGGAATACTATCATCTTTTTTTAAAACTAAAGTGTCTGGCGAAATTGGCGCCCAAAAACTTGGCCAACCCGTCCCTGAATCATATTTTTGTTCGGATCTGAAAACAGGCTCATTACAACCAACACTATAATAGGTACCTTTACGGGTTTCGTGATCCAACACGCCGGTAAATGGAATTTCAGTCCCTGCTTGTCTTAAAATATTATATTGAGCAGGTGTCAAAATTTTCATCCATTCCGTCTCACTTTTAAATTTACTTTTATCAAAACTCCCGGAAATAATCGTCGAGTTATCATTGTTTATTTTATTTCTCGAATTTGACGTTTGGTTTTTTAAAATAAACATAATTCCTCCGACAAGTATTACTAAAACTATTAAAATTATCCAATTCTTTTTCATAAATTTAACCTTTTAAGTGCACTTTCCGCCAGGAACACAAATCCCTTTAGGAATTTTATGTTGAACAGGGGTTATACAGTCGACTAATTTGTCGCAAAGTAGATTTTTTTTCTGGGTTGCGGCTTCTTTTTCTGAGGCTTTTGCAAGGCTTCCGATAAATAACGCAATCAAAAATATAATTAAAATTAAAATCAATAACTTTCTATTATCTTTTTTTTGCCTCTTTCTCTTCATCAGTTAAATTGTACAGATTATCCAAAGGTAAAGGCAAATACTTGAATACCTGGAGAAAATTCGAGGCGTAATAAGTGCTGGCCCGGATTATTGTGGAGATAAATAAGATTGTATAGGCGATCTTGATCTATGATTACTGTCCCGTTTTGGACGTCAGTACCCATATTTGAACTATCTGTAGATTTTCCGTCAATAAATACTTTTACTGTTCCGCTGCCCCCAGACATAGGCGCATGCATTACTAAATAAACATCGTCTGCATCAAAATTATATTCCAGAACCGCGTTAGTTCCGGTTGTTGAATATTCACCTTGCACATTCCAATTGCCCCCAAAATCAAAAGAATTTTCGGCAAGCGAAGAATTAGTTTTTAAATTATTATATTGACCATTATTTATGGTTCCATTGGGAAAATAATATTGCATACGGCTTGTGCCAACGTACGTTTCAGGCGAAATCTGTGCATGCGGAGTTTGATCAGGCATATCTAAAAGCTTGCCAGAAACTTTTTGTCCGGCCTCTTTTAAAAGCGCTTGAATTGCCAATTCACTTTGGTCATATTCTCCTTCTCCAAAATGCGTCCGCCTCACATATCCATTTTTATCAATTAAATATTCAGCCGGCCAGTATTGATTACCAAATGCATTCCAAGTTGCAAAATCATTATCCTGCGCAACAGGATAGTGTATTTTGTATTGCTCAATTGCGTTTTGAACATTTCCAGTCTCGTGTTCAAATTGAAATTCAGGCGTGTGAACCCCAATCACTACAAAACCATCTTTACTGTATTTGTCATACCAAGATGTCACAAACGGTAAAGTGCGAATACAATTTATACAAGTGTAGGTCCAAAAATCTATCAAGACCACATTTCCTCTAAGACTTTTGATTGAAAGAGAACTTTGTCCGGCGGGCAAATTTAACCAATGATTTATTCCTGTCAATTCAGGCGCTGCATAATCAGTATTGAAAAGGTCCGGGCGGTCTGTTGTACCCGAACTAGGCATAGGGCTGAATGGTTTTCCAATATCCGCAGTGCTTTTGCCATTTCCCTTAATTTTAGAGAGTTCATTTGTCACCAAATTATTTCCTTCAAGACCATTTATAAGATTTGAATATGAAGGGAATGCGTTTAGCAAATTCGCCTCGATGACTTTATCATAATTACTAAAAATCAAAAGAGCAGTCAAAATAATTATTACTCCAAATACTTTTTGGACATTTCCCGTGTACTTGTTAAAAACGCGGCTTTTCTGAATTATTTTTTGTCCGGCGTAGGAAAAAATGAAAAGTGGAATTCCAATTCCAACTAGGTAAAAAACTGTTACGAGTATTATCGAGAATCCAACCGCTCGAGTTGCTGATAAAGTTGCAATTGTTGCAAGAATTGGCCCAGCGCATGGCGCCCAAACAACTCCAAGAGCAAGACCTGAAACAAACCCCGGCCAAAAACCCGTATTTGTGTTTGTTGATCCGAACCTTCCAGCTAACCTTGAGACAAATCCCTCAACAATTCGAGTCAAAGGAGGGAAAACCATTGTTGCGCCCAAAAACAAAAGTATAATTACGGCAACAATTCTTAAAACGTTAGCGTCGAACCCAAAAAGCTTAACTAAATATGAAATCGAAAGTGTTATTATTCCAAAAGAAAGTAAAACTCCAAGAGTTAACCCAATAGGCCTTTTGTGTCCACTCAAAGCGCTTGATGATAAAACTATTGGTAGAAGTGGCCAAATGCAAGGTGCTGCAATTGTTACGAGTCCTGAGAGAAATGCAAAGAAAAACAGAATTAACATGATTAAAGGCTTAAATTAAAAATCTAGACACAAAAAAGTTGTAGCATTTGCAGCTACGTAACAATTACTAACTGTTTCAATCCACTCGCCTACTGCTTTACTACGTGCCAAATACCTCCGATTCCATCTCCATATACATCTCCGGAATCTTTATCTTTTGAGTAATAATATAACGGCTTGTCGCTCAAGGCATATTGCATTGATCCATCTGCTCGCTTAACTGTGGTAATGTCTTTTGGCAAATTTGACCCTTCCGATCCTGTAACTAAGTAAGGCGGCCAAATAGTTGCGCAAGTTCCACTGCAAGTACTTTGACCCGCAGTATCCTTATCATAAACATAAAGGGTTATCCCCTTAGTGTCAGCTGCGATTGATCCAAGCTTTGCATCTTTCTTAGCCATTACAATGTTTTCCATCATCATGGCGGTTGGTACAGCAGCTGCTTTTTGTGCCATCATTTTTTCCTGGTTCATTTGACTTTGGATAGTCGTTTTGTAGGCCTCCATTTTATCAGTAGCTCTTGTGCGCTCAACAAAAAATCCTACAGCTCCTCCAACAATAAAAGCGACTACAATCAAAACCCAAGTTGTTGTTTTATTCATATATCTTCACCTCCTTTTCCTTAGCATAACTTTTGAGTTAAATATTATATTAAAATGGGCAGGGGCGCGATGCCCATAAGTAAAGCAAAATCTTGATTCTAAGTCAAGGCCGAAATATTTCTTATTGCAATATTCAAAGTAACGCGTTATAAATATTTGACTTAGTTTACGTAAATGAAAGGGGGTGAAGTAAATGATAAAAGGAATAGACGGAATATTACTCGGTAGTTCAAATGCTACAAAGCTCGCGGATTTTTATCGTGATGTAGTTGGACTTAAACAGGCAATGGAATTTGAAATGGGTGAAAAAAATGAAAAAGGATTTAGTTTTGAAATTGGTGGAACATCTCTTGTTATTCTTGACCACTCTAAAGTTAAAGGGAAAAATACAAATCCGGAAAGGTTCATGATTAATTTTGAGGTTGGGGATATTGAAAAAGAGGTTGCCCGTATGGATCGAGCCAAAGTAAAAAAACAACAAGATATATACCATGTTGAAGGATATGGATTGATCGCTACGTTCATTGATCCGGACGGCAACTTTTTCCAACTCGTACAAGTCAAGGCTGCCAATTAAAATAGCACGCCACACCTTGCAAAATTGAAATTAGGTGGTATTATATTGCCAATGGAAGAAGAGCAAAAAGAAGAAATCTTTCAATCTCCTAGGCAAATGGATAGTAATTTGCGGTCTGGGAAGTCCTCAGGTAAAAAATATCTTGTTATTCTAGTTGTCATTATTGTAATTAGTCTATTAATTTTTGCGGGATTTAAATTATTTGGTGGATCAAAGAATGCACAAACAACGGAAAATATTTCTCCAACTCCAACAATAGAACAAATTCCAACCGATACTCCTACTCCAGAGGTCACGGGTACTCCCACACCTACAGAAAAACCATCTGCAACTCCAAAACCAAGCGTCAACCCAATTGATAAAGTTTCAGGACTTGATAGAAGTAAACTCGCTGTACATGTTTTGAACGGAAATGGAACCGCGGGGTCAAGTAAGAAAGCCGCGGATCTTCTTGAAGGACTCGGGTACAATGTCACAGAAGTTACAAACGCAGATAATTTCAATTATGATCAAACCGTAGTTCAAGTAACAAGCAATAAAAGTGAATATCTTTCGCTTCTCAAAAAGGATCTTTCAGGAACTTACTCAATTGGGACAAATTCTGCAGATCTAACTGGCGGAACAAATTTCCAGGCAGTTGTCATAGTAGGTAAACAATAATTATTTCCCGGGATAAGTCAATTTCCCCTCCACTACTTTCAGAAATTCAGTTAATTCATGATTGTTTGACACTTTCTCTGTCATTATGTGTACAACAACCCATCCTTGAAGACTCAAAGCATCTGAAATTAAATTTCTGTGACATTTCCAAGGTACAGCTTCTGCGCATAAAATAACCGTTCTATGTCTTTCTGCAATCTTTTTCAACATATTTAAACCTTTTTCAAACTCTGCAGTTTCCATGTGGTCTGCATATCCCCGGAAAGAAGTATTTCTCCATTCCATGTTTTTCGAATCTTTTTTTGGATACCTTAGGCCTCCAAGTTGAGGGATGTGAATATATGACATTCCATTCTCCTCAAGACTTTTTTCTAAATGTGGACCTTCAAATTGTGGGTTATGTTTTGATTTTGGAACTTTTCTGACATCCGCAACAATTTCAATATTGTAGTGCTTTAAAACCAAAATAAATTCTTCTATTGACCGCGTTGAGTGTCCTATTGTATAAACTGTCATGTAATAATTATAGCTCATTAACCACAGTTTACTGTCTACCGTAAATTTGACTGTGTCGGAAGTTGGTAGACCATTAGCAAAAATGTACAAAAACGCAATAAAACACTTCAGAAATGCCGATCCAATTCTTTACTCAATTGTTAATAAAATCGAAGCTTTTGAGCTCGAAATATGGCCCGACCCTTTTATTAGATTAACTCGTTCAATTATTGGTCAACAACTCTCCGTAAAAGCGGCGAGGACTATTTATGAACGTTTTGAAAAATTGTTCAAAAATGGAGAAATTAAACCATCTGGTTTACTAAATTTGCAAAATGAAGAAATTAGAAAAGTAGGAATTTCTTATCAAAAAATATCTTATCTAAAAGATTTGTCACAAAAAGTTTTAGATAATGAGGTAGAATTAAACAAATTTACAGAGCTCCCCGAGCAGATAATTATTGAGAAGCTCACAAAAATTAAAGGAATAGGCCGTTGGACTGTTGAGATGTTTTTAATGTTTTCTTTGGGGCGTCCGGATATTTTTTCTTATGGTGATCTGGGTCTCCAAAACGCAATTAAAAAAGCGTATGAGTTAAAACAAAAACCAACAGTCAAACAAATGGAAAAATTATCAAAAAAATGGATTCCTTACAGGACATATGCTGCAGTTCTTTTGTGGCGAAGTCTTGCTAACGAACCGAAGTAAATCCTGCACCCCCACTACATTACATTCTACGTTTGTGGATTTTACTATCGCGTTTTTTACGATACTTGATCTGAGGAACGGAGTTTTTGGGTGCAGGATAAAATCACTTTAATTTTAAACTTTTGGAAATAGGTTTTTTGAAAATTATATAAATTGCCTGACACAAAATTGCAAACCCAAAAACCGCTAAAATTAATTCTGCCGATTTAACAATTTCTATACTCTTAGCAACTACACTCTGAAAATTAGTTATTACCTCCCAAGAATTAGCTCTCAAAATTCTCCCCAAAACTAAACCAAAACCAATAAATAAATTCAAAATAAAAACGGCTAAGTTTTTATCAACGTGCCGATTTTTTACGAACCACTTTTCAAAAGGGAACACAGATACGATATAGGTTATGATACCAATTGGGATAAGAACTAGATATATTGCTATGTCGATAGTTAAATATATCCCGCTAATAAACCTTACATCCCGTGCAAGATTTATAAAGTCGGTGACGAGATAAATTGTATTGGGAATAAAAAAGAACCAAACTAAGCCAGCCGGAATTTTTACAATTGCAGATTTATTCTTCAGTGCAATCCAACCAAAAATAATTGGTATTACAGCCAAACCTACATTAAAACTCATCCAACCAAAGTTAAAAATCAAAAGATTCATAATCGTGGAATATCAGAAGTACCTGCTTTTCTGAAGCCTGTCCGCCTTTATGGCAGGTGAAACTTATTGTATCAGAGGCCTAAAATCAAGTCAAACAATTAATTTTCTTTCTTGGCAGCAGCCGTTTGTCGTTGGCCTTCTGTCATTGCTAAAAGTTTTCCCATTTCTCCAGCTAATTTTTTAGCGTGTTCGCGACTCATACCAATTCTTGCGACAACTCTTACTTGATTTGTATTAATTAATTGCTGCATAACATTCATAACAAAACCATTTTCATTTGTTGTCATGATGACATTATCGGTGAACAAAACTGGTGTTGAATCAAAGTTCACATTTAGATTGACTGCCTGGGGCTGTTTATTTTTGTCTTCCATACTTCTCACCTCCAATCAAATCCTTAACTAATATTATGAAAATCGGAATGCTCACAAAAAGAGTTAGATATTCTGGAAGAGTTTTTGATTCAAATAAATCATGGAATTCAAACCAATCAATTATAATTAAAACCAAAAGTATTATATATATAATGACCTTTTTCATCTTACAATTTCCACCTCCACCTCTGGCATAAAATCAAAAGTCTCAACAAATCTATCTTGCACAACTTTTATAATTGTTAAAACGTCCCCCGCTTTTGCATTTCCAAGATTAACAATAAAATTACAATGTTTTGGAGAAATCATAGCGTCTCCCACGCGGTATTCTGAAAAATCCAAGCGCTTTATTAAATAACCCATAGCAACTTTTCCATACCAATCTCTTTTTATTTTTTCCGCTAGATCCGGAAATACTTCAATTATTTTTTTAATATGATCTGGGTCTGAAATATTTTTAAAAACACTTCCACAATTTGGATACTCAAGCGGATGACGAATTCTTCTATATTCTATATTATGTAAGTATGTTTGTCTTGCCCTGAGAATTTCTGATCGGGCAGCTTTTTTTAATCTAAATGTAGCTGATACAACCCCGAGTTTGTTCTTTTTTACAATAGAATTTCTATAAGAAAATTTTAATTCAAATCTTTTTAATACTTTGAAACGCAAACGACTATTTTCTATTTCAAATGTTTCCGCTTCCGCAATAGAGTCTTTTATTTCTCCTCCAAAAGCGCCCACATTGCCGCGAATTGCAGCGCCTATATCCCCCGGCAGTCCACCAGCCCACTCAAGTCCCACCAAATTATTATCATATGCAAATTGAATTAAATCATCCAAGATTACCCCGGCTTCAGCTTGAATAATATGGGGCTTAACAAGTTCAATTTTCCCGGGAACAAATCTAATTACAGCTCCGTCAAAATTATCGTTGGCAAAAATAATATTGGACCCGAGTCCTAAGAAGAAAACATTTTTTATTTTTTCCTTTTTTAAAAATTCAAACGCGCGCTTTACATCATCTTTATTTTGAACTTCAATCAAAAATCGCGCCCGGCCGCCAATTTTATACCAAAGTATCTCTTTCAAGTCATAATCAGGATAAACTTTCATGAGGTAATTTTAGGCTATTTGAGTCTATTTATCAAACCTCAAAGCCTTAATCCCGAATGTTATAATTAAATCATGAAGCATTTTCCTAAAGTGTCCTTTGTCACTGCGGCAGCAATGGTAATAATCTTTAGCATCGGGTTTTATTTTGCCAAAGATAGTATTCCGGGTGATCCTCTTTATTTTGCAAAACATGACCTCCAAATGATTCAACTTAAAACTGTAACATCCGAAAGTAAAAGAGCCGAATTACGTTTGTCAACTATTGAAGATTTTGTAAA
The DNA here is from genome assembly GCA_964651815.1 of uncultured Gammaproteobacteria bacterium. GTDB lineage: Bacteria > Patescibacteriota > Microgenomatia > Levybacterales > GWA1-39-11 > GWA1-39-11. Next base: position 181,505 of record CAZYWG010000002.1, read on the forward strand.
AAGATTTGACATAATAGCTCATAAAAATCCCAAAGACTCACATTTGATCCCGATTGCGGATGAAATAATATATGAATCATCAGCGGTCACGCTTGAACTTGACCGCATGAAACAACAAAAAGAAAGTGTAAAAAAAGAAGCTGTAGTGTTATGTGAGGCTCTTGAAAAACAAACTCTAATACTCAGGTTTCTTTCAGGGCTTGCAGACCCTAATATGCAATCTGATCTTCAAAGAATTTCAAAAATTACTGATAGATATACGAGTGAGGCAATGAAGTGGGAAGGAGAAAAATAACAATTAACACATTTCGTAAAAATTTAGATATTGACAAGAACTCCTAATTGCTTAACAATAGATATAGACAGGCATAAGTGAAATTTGTGCAGAAATTTATTAAGCAATACCGAAAGGTTGTTATTCCTCCTTATTCAAGGAGTGATTTTCCTTTGATTAGTGGCACATTACTACTCCTTCTTATAGCATTTCTTACTGTAATAATATTACCCAATAGACTAAAGAGCATGCAAGACAGTCAATCTCATGCGGCGGGCATTGCAACTGACACCTCTCTTACCACTCCCATTAACGTCAATATTATACCCGAAGATACTTCTGTTCTAATGAATTGGAATAACCAGAATGTAAATAGTTTCTGGTTTAATCCACAATCACATCTTGATCAACAAACAGATGGATACGTTGTCTATTGGGGAGAATGCAGCGACCAGACAAGCCCTTCCTCAACTACAACATGTCCTGCGCTAATTAACCCAATTGCAAAAATCACTGCTGCTCCCAATGTTCAATTACAACCATTACAAGCGGGGAAGTATTACGGTGCATATGTACAAAGCGTTGGATGGACAGGATTGATTTCAGTTGCAACGCCAATTTTCAGATTTCAGACAGACGATACTCGGGTCAAGGATATGAGAGCAAGATTGACAGGATTTTTTGATGATTTCAATAAACCTGCCGGTTTTTTTGATGAATTAAAGTGGAATAGCGCGTATTCAGGTTGTATAGGGGTCGGTATGGGAGGACAATTTATTAACGCTCAATTTCATGCACACAATCAAGCTGGAGATGGCTTTTGTGACAGGGGACAGGCGGTTTCAAGACCTAGGGCGATTTTTGATTTTACCGGCAGAACGGGAACAATTGAATTTGACATGGACGGGGGAGAGGCTCGAGACACCTGGTATCTTGACCTTTTCCCTGAAAGTCAAGGATTTATCGACGTTCCGGGACATGCCCACCTTGACGTAGCAGGCATGCAGTCTCCACCTATCCAAACCCTAAGAATAAAACAGGGTAATGGGGGAGTCACAAATATTTCATATTTTGATCCCACTGGTGCTCAAACTTTTCCACCAATTGTTGGCGGGGGATGTTCCGGTGGAGATAGTAGGTGGTGTAATCCACCTGCTCCCGTAGTTAAGAACTACAGAAGACACTGGAAGATTTTAATAAACCAAGACTCCTCAACAACAGTCCATGTCAAAATAACTGTTGATGGGGCTCTCATTGCAGAAGCAAATAACGTTCCGTTCCCGGCAACCCGTGCATCAATGGATTGGGTTTTATTTGCATATAATAGTGGTAAAGAGAGCTTCCCAACTTCACTTCTTCATTGGGATAATTTTGGATTTGACGGGCCGGCACAAACAATTGAAACCCATAACTATACTAATGGATTAATTGGAACCAGTATTCCCGGAGGCGGAGGGTGTGTTGGAGGGTTACCTATGGCATCAACAGGAAATCCGGTAACTCAAACTATTAAAATACCTGACTCAGTTGCCGGAGCGAGCGCAGCAAGATTCATGTTTACCGTTACATTATCAGGGTGTTCACAGTATGGAACAAGCGCTTCAGATAATATAACAATTAACGGAAAGTCGTATAAGTTCATTGACCCACAACAATTGCCCATGAACGCAAATCTTGAGCCTAATGCTATCATTCCTGAGCAAGAAACTATAAATATTCCACTTGCAGACCTTGGGAATATCAGACAAGGGGACAATACTATTGTTTATAACCTTTCTAACGTAGGAATATTAAATGCACATATGGAATTTGATTTCCCCAAAGGTCAAGCTCCATCTTATACACCACCGTCTGTTGTATACCCAAGTCTTAATCCCGTCGCTACCAATCCTCCCGGAGACATTGGACCAGGTGCCACTTTCAACAATATAGGAGGGTTTATGGATAATGGTAATTGGAACCCGGGCCCTCTTGGAGACCTAGGATACTGCGGATTCCCAATTCATTCAACAGATCCAGTTGAAACATGTCCGGGATCAATTTCACACCCCTTTACTGCTCTTCTTTCTGGAAAACAAAATCTTTGGGTTGGGATTGACGGAGAAAGTGCACTTAACGGGACAGGTACCAACCCCGGAATTACCGAATATGATATTATTGTTGACCGCCAACGCATTTTTGCAAAACAGACTGATTTGACCGTCCCCGCACCTTCAGTTTACAATGTTTATGCTTGGGATACTGCCCAATCCTGCAACGGCGTGCACGAAGTTTTTGTACTTGCTTTCAATCCTAAGGGGACAGAATCACTTCCAAATTATTTCCAATCTGAAATGTTGGATATGGGAGAATATAATCCGATTTATGTCACCACTAGCAATCCCGGACAACCTGCGTGTCCCGTATTGAGTACTGCGCCGCACGTATTTACAATTGCTCCCGCATATCCGGTTGGCGGGGGTGCATCTACACCAACACCAATACCGACAACGGGCACTCCCCCTACCCCAACCCCTGGTACTAATCCTACTCCTACGCCAACATCTG
>CAZYWG010000003.1:0-161034 GCA_964651815.1 uncultured Gammaproteobacteria bacterium
CCCCAACTAAATATCCGTCAGACTTAAACCCTTCGCTAGAATTAAAATGCGCGTTAGTTGTCTTTGCAATTTTGCCATTATAAATAGGTAAAACGTCATCATGGAAAGCAAATGTCTCACCCGGTTTTAGGACAAGTCTGTATTCAAAAGGCTTTTCAACATTATTCCAGTTGATATTAGTAGAATCCATTTTTTGACCTGTTGTATAGTCTACAGCAAGAAGAATATTGTCTTTAAAAACATTATTAACAAATGAATCACCATAGCGGTCATTTAACGAGAATTCGTGCGCAGCAAGTGCCACAACTTTCGCGGGTTGAGTTCCGGCGGGTACAAGTCCTCCGAATATCAAATAGAGCATAGCTAGAGCAATAAATCTTTGCATATAAAACGCGTCTTTTAAATGACACGGAGCTCAAATTATACCATACTATAGGACTGAAGTCAAGGAGGAACAGGCTCGTTTTATGTTGTTTTACTTCAAATCCCTTTCCATTGGTATTTTACATTTTCTTCTTGATAATCTACTATAAATATTGTGCCAAAGAAGAAAAAAATAAGGAAAAAGACGAGTAGAAAGAGCATTATACCAGGTTTTTTAATCATTTCAGGCGTGGTAATAATGCTTATTCTGGTATTCGTCTTCAAAGGGTTGTTGGGAAGCAATGCAAATACGTGCGCAAACTCAATTTCATGTATAAATGACCTTTCAGGCACGTACCAGCCTCAAAAGGTAGGTGTATTTATGGGGAAACAGATAGCTGTACCCCTTCCTAGGATCGCTGCCGAACATGCTTTGCCTTCAGCTCCTAACGTTTTGGGCGAATCAACGGGGGTGAAGCATATTTATGTTGATCTAACACACCAGAGACTAATTGCCTACCAAGGAGGGAGTAAAGTGTTTGTATTTCCAATTTCATCAGGAAAATGGCACCCAACGCCAACAGGCGACTTTCATATCTGGATTAAGCTTAGATATACGCGTATGACAGGGGGAAGTGGAGAGGACTTTTATGATCTTCCTAATGTCCCTTATGTCATGTTTTTTTACAATGATGATGTTTCAAAATCTCAAGGGTTTAGTATTCACGGGGCTTATTGGCATGATAATTTTGGCTACCCAATGAGCCATGGTTGTATAAACATGAGGCCTGAGGATGCAGCAAAGATTTTTGAGTGGGCAACACCCGTGACTCAAGGCGCAACAACTCTCGCAACAGATAAAGATCCGGGTACAGAAGTCACAATCTACGGCCAACCACCCGAATAAATTCGATTTTCTTTACAAAATTTATTCATTTCGATTGTGTTTTTCCTCGAGTGCAAATTCCTTGATTCTTTTGGAAAATTAATGTAACATGAAAATCGCCTCATGCAACCGACGACGGCGCAACAACTGAAACGGGCTGCAATTAACATTTTCTTTTTTCTTGGAGAAAGAATTGCACTTATTGCGCTTGTCATTCTTGGCTCAATTGCCGTTTTATTGCAGTCATCAAAACCGGCCTTTTCTGAAAGCCCGCCTCTCAATTATTCAATTACTGTAAACGGCCTTTCATCTCTTAACAACGTCCCGCATGGCGCAATTGAAATGGTTATGGAAGCTCCAAAAGTTGCCTACACGCCTACTCCAACACCAAGCCCTACACCAACACCAATTCCTCCAACCCCAACGGCAACCCCCACACCAACTCCGGCACCAACAGTTGACCCCTCGAACAATGAAATTTGGGATAGAATTGCGCATTGTGAATCAAACCAAAATTGGGGTGATAATACGGGCAATGGATACTTTGGAGGTTTGCAATTTTCTCAAGGCGCTTGGAATTCCGTTGGCGGAAGTGGAAATCCTTCGGAAGCTTCCCGCGACGAACAAATCCTCCGTGGTAAAAAGCTTCAAGAAGTGCGAGGATGGGGCGCGTGGGGTGCGTGTGCTCATGAGCTGGGTTTACATTAAGTCCAATTTTTACTTTTTCGAATCAGAGAATCAGCATGTTTACACGCTCTACAACATCATCAATTTTTACATTTGATTTGATTAAAAATTCAACGGCGTTATCATAATATTGAGTCTCCCTGATATTATCCACCTCTCCCGCGTTTGTGAGCACTATAACCGGTGTCATTTTAAATTCAGGAATTTTTCTAAGTCTTTTAAGCATAACCTTTCCGTCCAAAACTGGCATTAAAAGGTCAAGCAAAATTATGTCCGGGTGGTACCTTTTTGCGGCAGCGAGGCCTTCTTCGCCATTAGCCGCTTTAAAAACGTCGTATCCTTCTTTTGTAAATCTATCCACAAGAGCCGAGCGTAGGACTTCTTCATCTTCTGTTATCAATATTTTTTTGGGAGTTTTGTGAACAGGTGAGGGTGTAACTTCTTCCTTTCCAGAGAGAATTTTTATGTCTTGAATTATTCCCATCCAATCTATAATATCTCTCGCGCGGTTTTTTTGTCAACAGACTTTGTTCGACTTCCGTTCGAAACCGAATAGTTAGTAATCGCCTCTAGCCCAGGAGTTTTTGATAAAGAGTCAAATATTCTTGCGCGCTTTTGTTCCAGGAAAAATCCGTTGAAAAAGCGTTTTGGACCATTGTTTCAAATGTCTTTTTATCATTCTTCCATACATCTAGCGCCTTCATTATTGTGTCTTCCAAAGTATCAGAATTATAAGTTGAGAAAAGATATCCATTAAATCCATCTTTAATAGAATCTTTGAGCCCTCCCGTGTTATGTGCAATTGGAATTGTCCCAAAAAGCATAGCTACCATTTGAACAAGTCCGCAAGGCTCATATTTTGACGGGATAACAATAAAATCTGACGCAGCGTATATTTGGTGAGCCAGTTTGTCAGAATATGTAAAGTTGCAAGAAATATATTTTGGGGAAAATGTAGAAAGCCATTTAAAGCGTTCTTCCCAGTCAGGGTCGCCGCTGCCAAGAATTACAATTTCAAATTCCATTTTGCTTTTACGTCTGAGCATTTTATGAAGAATCTCAAGACCTTTTTGCGGCGCCTCAATTCTGCCTATAAAACAGAGTAGGGGTATGTCCTTTTTTACTTTGAGCCCCAGCTTTTTTTGCAAAAATTCTTTGTTTAACGCTTTCCCTTTTTTCCAATCATAATATTTAATTTCACCATTAACACCCCTTTTTTCAACCGGATCATAAGGATAGTTTATTGCACGGTCATGTGTAGTTTGGCTAAAGTCTGCGTCAATTCCATTAAGGATCCCAAAAATTTTCTCTTGTCGCGCCTTCAATACTTCATTGAGCCCATTGCCTAATTCTTCTGTGAGAATTTCTTTTGCATAAGTTGGGGAGACAGTTGTTATCATATCGGAATTTATAATTCCCTCAAGGAGTAGATTTATCTGATTGCCTTTAATTTCCCATTGGACAGGACCTGTGGAAGCTGGATCTATTCCAATATGCCTCACCACAGTCGTGGACGTTTTTTTCTGGTAAGCAAGATTGTGAATTGTGAGCATTGTTTTGACAGGTAGGTTTTCAAGCCTTACAAGAAGCGGGATAAATCCGCAATGGCTATCATTAAGGTGAATGATATCCGGCCTCCACGAAAGTAAGTTATTTTTTATAATTTCAACAACGGCTTTATCAAAAAATCCCCATGTTTCGCGGGGTAATGCGCGATCCAAATATTTCTTGTTTTTGAGAAAATATGCTACAAAGTTTTTGTAAGGGTGTACTATTTCCCAAATCTCAACCGTCTCATTTTTTCCGGCGTACATAATTTTAAATTCGCAAACCTTTTCTTTTTTGGTCCGCCCGAATTTGGCAACTTTGTAGTAAGGAGTCATAACGCGGATATCTACGCCGAGTTCTTTTAAAGCGCCTGGAAGTGCACGCGCAACATCCCCAAGTCCTCCAATTTTAAAAAACGGGTCAAGTTCCCAAACGGTGAAGAGGACATTCATAAATTCATTATACCAGCTAGCCTCAGTTAGTGCTGGACAAAGAAAAAAATCGTCAGCCCACGAGTAATTTAATCTAGGTCGAAAGTATAGTTCTAGTATCCGGTGAAGTCTTCTGATCTTATATTATCTTCATCAACTTTTGCTCCAATAAGAATTTCACGCATCGCGCCTACCATTCCTGCCGGCCCACAAAGATAATAAATGGGAGCAGACAGATCATCAATGAATGAGGAGAGAAGAGAGGCATTTACTCTTCCTTTTTGCCCGGGCCAATCCGCCTGTTGGGTCATGCAAGGGACAAAAACAAAATTTTTATTCTCCGCGGCCAGTGCGTTGAGCTCGCCCATGAATGCTGCGTCACTTTCCGCGTGGTTTGAATAAAACAAATATATTTTGTGGGGGGATTTATCATGAGTCGCCTGTTTTATAATGCTCATGACTGGTGTAATTCCAATTCCGCCGGTTAAAAAGACTGCAGGTTTTTCTTTGTTATTATGTAAAGTGAAAGAGCCATACGGGCCTTCCGCGTTAATTTCAGAACCCGCCTCGAGCGTTTTTAAAACTCTTTTGAATGCCGTATCACGCATGCGAGTCGCAAACATGAGGTGGTCTTCATATGGTGATGCTACTATTGAAAATGTGCGAGTATCTCCTTCTTTATCTGTTTCCGGCGGATCAATAAGAGCCCAATCTATGGTTTGTCCTGCTTTAAATTCAAACCCTTCAGGACGTGCAAATTTAAACGACATGGTGCCTTCTGCAACATCTTTTTTCTCAAGAAGTTTGAGCCTGTACTTATTATTCACGGACAAAGTTTACTCCAATTAATATTTTTTGTCCACAAGTTAAAGGTGAAAAAATGTCATGTGGTAACTCTGTTATAATTGGCATATGAAAGCTCCTGATTTTAAATTGCCGGATCAAAACGGGAAGTTACATACGTCTTATGATTATCGTGGAAAATGGCTTGTAGTTTATTTTTATCCAAGGGATGAAACACCCGGGTGTACAAAGGAAGCATGTAGTTTTCGCGACAACAACACCAAATTTAAAAGACTGGGTGCGCAAGTTATAGGTATTTCAAAAGACACAGTTGCCTCTCATAAAAAGTTTGAAAATAAAAATAGGTTGAATTTTACAATTCTTTCAGACCAGGACCACAAAGTGATTGAAGCTTACGGCGCGTGGGGTAAGAAAAAGTTTATGGGGAAAGAGTACGACGGTATAAAAAGAAACACATACCTTGTAAATCCTGAGGGTGAGATAGTTAAAACTTATGAAGGAGTAAATCCTCTGAGCCACACAAGCCAAGTCTTACAAGATCTGACAGGCCTCTCGCATTCAGCTTAAACCGCGAAAAATTATTGCACAAAAAAACCGCGAGCCTTGCATTTTCTTCACCTTTTAATATAATCGGCAATATGGCAATTGAGGATGAAGAAATGATGAGGGCAGTTGATGAAGCTGTTGCCGTAATGGAAGAGAACAGACAAATTCCAATGAATTTACCAATAGGTGTTGCTTATGACTTGGGAGGGGCAGTGGTTCTGGAAAGATCAAGTAAATTAATCAACGGGAAAAATGCGGAATTGGAACACTATGTCCTTGCAAAACTTGGGCAGATAGTACCCGGAGAGTTGAGGTTTTTGGGAAAGGATAGATATAATGGCGATTTATCGCGTGAAGAGGGAATTTCTTTCAATGCTTGCGAGATAAATATGTGTGGCGAGAGCGCGCTTTTAGTTCCGGGAGGTTCTGAAATGATGGACGAATCACATCAGGATGCAGCGGCTGGGCTACGTCACGACGCATATAGGAATGGGATTCTGCGCTCATATTTAACCGCCGAAAATATATTTGTTGCAGCTGGCGGAAAAAGGAATGAAGGTTTGAAAATAAGAGCCGAAGCGCAGTTGAGTTAATCCTGCATTTTCCTCGAATATTAGGGTCTCTGCCTTAGTGAATTGTGTTTAGGTTAGCCTCTAATTCTTACAAAAATCTTTCTCATTTGCTATGCAAAAAGAGTATAGATGAGCCTAGAATAATGAGAGATTAAAAGGAGTAATATATGCCAGATCTTTCTGATTTAACAAAAAAAGTCGAGGAGGCGAGAGACAAAAAAGTCTCTTCTGAAGAAAAGTTCAGAGCTGCCGAGTTGCGTAGAAATACTGCGCAGACGCGAGCCGGCGAGCTAGAGACAGAAAGAGATGCGGTTGAGCGCGAGATACAGAATTTTGAAAGAGATATATCAATGTTTGAAGCGAGTCTTAACACTGCTCGCAACAGCCGCGACGACGCAAGAAATAGGATGGAATCTGCGCAAAGCAGAATGGAAGAGGCACTACAAGAGATGCAGCTGGCTCAAGACGAAATGTTTGAAGCGCGTGGTGAATCTAATGAAGCGGATCAGCAAAGTGATACTGCCTACTACCAACTTGAAAGTCTGAGGAGGCGCGCAGAGCAAGTGCAAGGAGAGGGAGTGTAAGTGAGGTAATTCTATGATAAAAAAAGTAAAAGAAGGTTACCAAGTTCAATCTGAGAAAGGACGTAATATGGGTACTTATAAGACAGAGGTAGAAGCAAAAAAGCGTCTTCAACAAATTGAATACTTCAAACACAAAAAATAAATTTTCCAGTTTACAATGAAAACTTCCAGGGCTTCTTTTTGGAGGGTGGTTTACCTCTGGCCTAGAGGACTTGGTACAAATGTCGGTATTTTATATTTTGGATGTTTGAGGCCTCCGTAATTAATTGTTCCGCGCATTCCGATTCTTGTTTGAATATTAACGTGGACATTTGCCCTCTGAAGTAGGGGACTAGTTACAATTGCATCTTGAATAGCCGCCTCATATAAGGGTTTGTAGCTGGCCGGATATTCCGCAACGCCATAAGTATAAACTTCAAGGACCGGCGGTATTTGTCCGCCCGACATTGTAGCAAATTCCTCAAGTGCTTCCGCAACGGCTTCTCGTGCAATACGAGTGCCGCGGGCTTGCTTCATTCTTTCTTCAATTTCCGTGAGCCTAAGTCTTCCCAACCTTTCTCTCAGCGCTTTGTCCGTGTCATCATCCGGAGTTCTTGTATTTCTGTGAGATGCGGCCAGCCCTATCTTGGGATCAAAAACTCCAACTACTATGCATTCGGTTGCATGCCCCAGGGAAAAGTATTTCCCCGTTCTTTCAAACCAGGCAGCATCTCTGTGACCCCGTCTGTTAGTGCTTAGGCTTTCGTATCCTTTGGATTTACCATCAACTACAAGTCCATCTGCAAGAATTTGGTCAATTTTTTCCTCTTTTGCCCTGAATATCTCGCGAAGCTCTAAGGCAGAACTTGTTGCTGAAGCTTTTATTTCTGCCTCAATTTCAACTTGTTTTGCAATCTCAAGACCGCTGGCCGGGGCCGGAGGTGTTGTTCCCTCGCGTTGGGCGCGCCTTCTTTCAGATCTGCTACTCATGCGGAAATTATATCCTGGAGTAAAATAAAAATCAACATTTCCTTGTTACACTGAAAACTTTCAGGGCTTCCTTTTGGTCTGGCAGACTCACCATTTATTTCAATTGGAATTTCCCCCCGGGGGTAATGCGGATTAAACCGGGAGGTAATTGGTAGATTTCATGGAGGGGTCAACGTCCGGGTAGAAATTCCTTTCCCAAGCATGATTTTTAAGCTTCTCTATTAATTCGGCAGATAGTTTTTTACCATCAGATACTGCCGTATTTGCTACTACATTTTTTACTTTTCTCATTCCCGGAATTACACTTGAAATTGCATCGAAAGAGAGTATATATCTCAAGTCAAGTTCCGCGAGAGTTTTTGCTTCTCCATCAAGATACGTTTTTAATGAGTCGGTTCTTTCTACTAAGTCTTTAAGTCTTTCTTTAGTAAAATATTTACTTCTTAGCTCATCCGCATCAAAAATAGAGTCTTTTGTAAGGGTACCAGTTAGTCCACCTTCATCAAGTGGCACACGTGCAATAAGTCCAATGTTATTTTTTTTGGCGTACGGAAATAATTTTTCTGTGGGTTTTTGATGAAAAACATTAAATATAAATTGAACAGTAGAGATAAGTCCAGTATCAAGCGCCTTAAGACAATTTGTTGGTTGGTAATCGTTTGCTGAAATTCCAAAATATTTTACTTTTCCGGACTTCATAATTTTTTGAATAGTTTCTTTCCATCCGTCTTCTTTTGCAAAGTCATCTTGCCAAACGTGAAATTGGATAAGATCTATTGTGTCAACTCCAAGACTTCTAAGTGAATCATCAACGCATTTTTCTATATGATCATTTGGGAATACTTCAGAAATTGGAGTACCTTTCCATGCCGGCCATTTCATATTTTTTCCGGGAACTTTTGTTGCAAGAACAAGAGAGCCACGCTTACGGGACTCTTTTAAAAATTTTCCAATTAATTCTTCTGAGGGGTGGCGGTCCGGTTGTGTGTCATCATACCCGTATATCCAAGCCGTATCTATAAAGTTACCACCGATTTCTACAAATTTATGTAAACTTCTCAAGCTTTCGTTTAAATCCGAACCAACCCAGCACCCAGGATCATTTGCAAGTTGCCATGTGCCGCAGCCAACTTCTGAAACCTTCAGCCCCGTTTTACCAAGTGTTCTATACTTCATTTAAAGCATTTATATCACATCGAAGACGAAGATTAAAGCAAAGCGTAGAGGAAGAAATTAGATTCTAACATTTTCCTGCACTTTCCGGTCGTTTATTGTGCCTCTCAGCTGGGAAGTTATTGGGTAAGTTGGTAAAGAGTTTTAATTCTTCAATTTGCTTTTTTTGGTCCTGTGTATATCTCCCCATTCTTCCATGAGTTTTAAAATCGGGAGAAGAGTTTTTCCATAATTTGTTAGAGAATATTCAACGTGAGGGGGGACTACGGGGAACACCTTTCTTATTATAATGCCGTCTGTTTCCAATTCCTTTAACTGCTGAATAAGCATTTTTTGAGTTATTCCTTCAATTCCTCTGTGAATTTCGCTTGTTCTTGCGGAGCCGCTTTTAACAGTAAAAAGAATTAGGGGTTTCCATTTTCCCCCAATTACATCAAGCGTTTCTTTTACGGACGAGCAGGCTAGTGATATTTTCATACTTACTTTTTAGTAACTACTGCACTTTACAGTAGGTACTTACATTATACACATGTACTTGTTATAAATCAACTATGAGAAAAGAACAGAGTATAAAAGAAGTGTTGGGAGCAGCAATTGGGATTCGGGAAATTGCGCCTAGTGCGTGGCGTGATTATGAATATATTCGGCACGAAATGTTAAGAAGCGATCCTGAGGCGTTTCCCCCGCAGGCATACGATGACCTGACAGAGGTGGAAGCCGTATGGAGAGCGCGTATTGAACAAGGGATTGTGCTTGTTGCTTATGATAGTGAAAAACCTGTTGGCATGATCAGAGCCACTTTTGACGGTGACACTTCAAGAGTATGGAATATGTATACAAAACCGGATTACAGAGGTTTGGGACTTGCTAAGCGCTTGATGACAGGCCTTATGGGAAAGATCACGGCGCGCGGTGTGAGACTCGTTGATCTTGAAGTTGAAGATTCGCAAATTCCGGCACGTACAATGTACCAGAATGTTTTTGGATTTACGGAAGTAGGCCGTGTTGAAAATGAGCGCGGCGGCTATATGATTACAATGCAAAGAGCATTAAAACTTGGCGCAGGATCTTAAAACCGCTATTCGCAGAGGATTACGAACTTTCCGGAGAGCTCAAATTCACTTAAGGAAGCTTGACACGAGCCAATTGCTTAATTTATGCTGAATGTAAGAGTATATGGCTAATACTTTTACAACTACCTCAACCACCGGGTTTTTAAGTAGAATTATTAATTCATTTTTTGGAATTATCCTGGGCCTCGCTTTATTTATTGGGTCCTTTTTCCTTTTATATTGGAATGAGGGGAGGTTTGATACTTCCATTCTCGCCAGAACTGCTGTTGAAGTAAATTCTCAAACGGCAGCGGACACAGCGCTTTCAGGGAAACTTGTTTCAACAACTGGGACTTTAGTATCATCTCAAATGGTAGGGGATAATATGTTTTTTACCCCCGGAAATTATATTGCTGTCAAGCGTACCGCCGAGATGTATTCATGGATCGAGGAAAAAAGCTCGACAAGTCACGACAATCTCGGTGGTTCTCAAACCACACAAACAACCTACACATACAAAACCGAATGGACAGAAAATCCCCCGGATTCGGCCAATTTTCAAAACCCAGCGGATCACACAAATCCAACAGAGGCGATAAAAAGTGATGTTGTCAGAACTCAAAGCGCAAACTTGGGTATTTATAGCCTTGATATGAAAAGCGTAGATTTGCCGAATTTTTCAAAAATAACACTGACTCCGTCTCAGATTAGTGCGGCAAATGGAGTGAATCTTGCCGACAGCACTTATTTATTCTCGGGGAGAGGTAGTATGACAGGTCCGCAAGTAGGGGACGAACGAATAAGTTATTCTGTGGTTAATAGCGGAATAAACGCAACGGTTTTCGGCCAACTAAATGGAAGCACGATTTATCCGTATTACGACGCAAAAGAACACAGACTTTACAGAATATTTGACGGTACTCGGAATACTGCAATTTTTACGCTTCATAATGAATATTCTCAATTAACATGGATATTGCGTGCTGTAGGGTTTTTTGCAATGTGGTTTGGCATGATGATGGTACTGGGTCCTGTTAGCGTGATTTTGAGTTTCTTTCCTTTCTTCGGTTCGTTGAGCCGTGCAATTCTTGGCGCTGTGACGTTTCTTATTGCCGTTGTATTAACCGGTGCGACAATAATCATTTCGATGATTTTTCATAATCCGGTTGTGCTTGCAGTAACAATACTCGTGATCCTTGTAGTTATCTTTGCCATTGCACAAAGAAGAAGAACCACCGGCGCGTTTTAAATACAGCCTCAAGTCTCAGCTTTACACAAACTGGTATAATAAGGGTATGTTCAATGTTTTGTTAGCTCGTTTTAAGATTTCTACATATGTCCGATATCTTCTTTTGGTTTTGGCGGCTATCGGAGTTCTTGCAATAATTTATTTTGGTTTTAGAACATTCGGTAGTGGCACTTATATTAATACGAATTCCGCTGCGGTTGTAAAACAAATACAAGCACTAAACCGCTATGAAACAACCTCTTTTTCAATCGAGAAAATAATAGACGCGGGAACTACCGGAAACGTTTTAAACCAACTTTTATTCGGAGACAAGCTCTTGCTTATAGCCCACGGGAAAGTTGTTGCAGGATTTGATTTTTCAAAACTTTCGAATAATTCTGTTCAAGTAAATGGTGCCACCATAACACTTAATTTACCCGCGCCCGAGGTTCTTTTTACAACGCTTGATGAAGGTCAAACAAGAGTTTATGACAGAAGCACGGGATTACTGACAAAAGGAGACAAAGACCTTGAGACAAAAGCGCGTGAGGCAGCACAAAATTCAATTACGCAAGCCGCATGCCAAGAAAATATTTTAGATGAGGCTGCAAAAAATGGCCGCAACCAATTAACTACACTTCTTAAATCCTTAGGGTTTACAACAGTTATTGTTAATATTCCTTCTGCTTCTTGTTAAGGTTCTGTTTTGTGGGCGCGGAGGGCGGGCAAAGATAACACGAGGCCTACCATACAAATTATCATAAAGACTGCGGCAGAAGCATACGGCAAATTTTTACCAATTCCATAAATATACGCAGCATATAGTGGTGCAATGACGCGAGTTACAGATTGCATTGACTGGTTTGCGCCGTGTATTCTTCCTTGCTTTTGCGCTCCTACGGCATTTGAAACTAGGCCAGAAAAAGAAGGTTCAACAAGGCCGTCACCCGTGATTAAAATTATTACTCCCACATAAATAAGGATTAATGATGGGAAGAAGACAACCATGGAAGCAACACAAAACCCAACAAAAGTCAGGAAAAATCCCAAGAAAGATGTTTTATAATCCCCCAAAATTGGAAGGAGTTTATTTACAAGAAAACCCTGCGCAAAAATATCTATTAACCCCACCACAAAAAGTAGAAAACCAATTTGCGAGGGATTCCATGATAAGACGTCTTTTAAAAATACAGAAGAAATAGCCTGCATTCCAACTAAACCCAAGAAAAACATAAAGCCAATAAAGAAAAGCCAACGGAGCGCGCTAACGGAAAATACGTGGCTAAATTGAGCAAAAGGGTTAAGGTGTTTGAAATCAAAGTGGACAATTCTGTGTTCTTGTTTTAGGCTTTCAGGCAAAACAAAATATCCCCAAACCATGTTGAGGGCGGCAATTCCTGCTGCTAAAAAAAGAGGGGCAGTCAGAAATATAGTGGAGGAGAGCCCTCCAATAGCGGGACCCAGCATAAATCCAACGCCGCCGGCCGCACCAAGCAGGCCAAAATATTTCCCGCGGTCTTCCTTTTTTGAAATATCTGCAATGTATGCGTAAATTGTACTTATGTTGCCGCCTGTCAGTCCGTCTATGACACGTCCCAAAAGCAGCATCCAAATTGCACCTGCAAAACCCATTACTAAATATCCAATAACCGTTCCAAATAAACTAATTAGAAGTATTGGGCGGCGGCCGTATTTGTCGGATAACAGGCCAAGGCCAGGGGCTGCCAAAAACTGGCAGAACGCATAGGAAGACATAAGTAAACCAACGTTAAGGGCAATTTGTTCTGTGCTTGGGTTGTGAAGATATTTTTCCACTAGGAAAGGCAAAATGGGAATAACAATGCTAAACCCTAGAAATGTCAAAAAAGTGGTGAGAAGAATAAAACTTAATGCGCGGTTTTGACTTGAGAAAATATTCTGCATATTTCATCTTACCAAAAAGATAGTGACAGAGAGTAAGTAGAAGTAGAAAGATAATTATTTAAACAATTTGCCTTTTTTCCAGGGGGTACCAAGAATTGGCAGAAGATAACGGTCGGCACCCAAAAATCCTGCAACTCGCCACGCGAGTATCAAAAGTAATTCGAGCAAGAATAGAACAGGATTTGTGCTGATTGTACCCGCAAAAAGGTAATTCATATTCATAAAGGCACCAAAGAATGCGGCAATCCCTGTGAAAATTCCGAGTATTAGTCCAACACCTACAAATAATTCACCAAAAGCAACAACGTGTGAAAAAAGTGAAGCGTTTGGTAAAATTGCACTCTTCAAAAAGTCGGCATACCAACCTGAAACATCAGGATGTGCACCGGCAGTTTTTGCAATTGCGCCATTTAGAAATCCGGAAATTGCTCCTCCGGCGTTTGGCCCTACCCAGGCAGGATTATTTACTTTTGCCCATCCGGCAACAAGCCATTCCCAGCCAACATAAACCCTGATAATTAGCCAAAGAGGCGCAAGTTTTGTATTTGCAAAGAAAAATTTTGAAATAAACGGTTCCGGAATATCAATATATGATGAATTTGTCTTTGCCATACTTTAAAGGTATCAGCTGCTGGAGTAGAAAGTCAATAGAAAGGTTAGATTTGGATAGAAGTTTTGATGACCCATTGTTTCTAAAAAAAGAATAAGGTATTTTATAGCAGATTCAGAAGTTTAATTTTCTTTTGTTGGGTCTTGATTAAGGTTGGGTGGAGATAATAAAAACATAGCCTCGATTTGTTGAAGTTTTTCTAAATCTCCCGGTACTGCAATTTGTAGTCCCTCAGTGTACAGGTGTGGGACGGGCGCTAATGGTCCTGAATCAATTGGGTAATATCCATCATGAAAACTAGCATCACCATTTTCCCTGATATCCTTACTTCTTGCCTCAAATCTTAAACCGTTGGGAAAAAAGACTTGAAGCCGCAATTGTTGCAGAAAACGTAGTTCTTCTTCTGTTAGCTTATTAGCTCTATCTGGTTCATCTCTTTCAAGATAAACTCCTAGCAGCAAAGGGCTACTTAATATATCTTCAGAGTTGAATCTTATAAGGTCTGCTTTTTTATTTAATCTTGTATTTTTATCTAAGTCTTGGGATGTCACTTGATATCCATCTTCAGGAAAGAAAGGGGCAAAAGCCTGTGCTCTGTTTTTATAAGCAGGAAAGGCGTGAGCGAGTACAGGTAATTTAGGAAGAAAGCCTTTTGTACCAAGAGAAACTCTAGAATCAAATATGGGAAATCCCTTGTAGCCGTAGTCACCGGATGAAGTTTCTGTCCTGGTTCTGTTAGGAACAAATAACTTAAAGGTTTCTCCAATCTGAACTGTTTCAGTAGGAGGGGTATTAATAGGTTCCGGAGCTTCATTAAATTCCATGCCTATTAAATTATATCACTCCGGTAGCAAAATACTTTAAAGTAGGGCATCTACATCGACTCTGGGAATTTGACTTTGTGTTGACTGGGAATTTCTAAAAGCAAATGCCTTTGGTTTCTAATGATATAATAAACACATGAGTCATATTCTTGGAATTGGTGGTTTCCTTTTTCGCGCAGAGAATCCTGAGGAATTAAAGAAATGGTATATAGAAACGCTTGGTATAGACATCAAAGACTATGTTTGGCAGCAAAAAGCCGGTCCTACGGTTTTTCAACCAACGGCCCGCGACAGTGCTGAGTTTAGCATGGATAAGCAGTGGATAATCAACTTCCGCGTTGATAATCTCAAGGAATTGATAACAGAGCTCAAATCAAAAAACGTTGAGGTTGAGGAACGTGATGAATGGAATGTTTCTCCAGAAGAAGTAGGTACTTTTGCACGAATCCAAGATCCAGAAGGAAATCCAATAGAGCTTTGGCAACCCGGAGAAAAACAAGAATAGCCTTTTGCACACTGCTTAGTTCCGTTCCCTCAAGCTTCTTGATATAATCATTTCTTATGGCGAATGTTTCGGTAGGCATAGTTGGACTTCCAAATGTCGGTAAGTCGACTCTTTTTAATGCGCTTCTCAAAAAACAGCAGGCTCTGGCTGCCAATTATCCTTTTGCAACTATTGAACCCAATGTTGGGATTGTTGCGGTGCCGGACGAACGGCTCGAAAAATTGGCAGAGATTACAAAATCGGAAGAAAATATGAATTCGCTTCCGCCCCTTCGGCCCGCGACTGTTGAATTTGTGGATATTGCCGGTCTTGTCAAAGGTGCTTCTGAAGGTGCCGGACTTGGGAATAAATTCTTGTCACACATTAGGGAAGTAAAAATCATTGCGCATGTAGTGCGGGCTTTTGAGGACGGAAACATAGTCCGCGAGGGTAGCGTTGACCCAAAAACAGATTATGAAACTATCCGGACAGAACTAGCTTTATCCGATTTACAAACAATCTCAGCTTCAAAACAAAAAACAAAAGGTGCAACAGTGCTTCTTGATAAAATCGAAAAGGCACTTAACGATGGTATGAGTATAACTGGCTTAGAATTTTCAAAAGAAGAGAAAGAGTTTGTCCAAAGCCTCAATTTACTCTCCAGCAAGCCGGAAATAATAGTGTTGAATGTGCCGGAGCAGGATTACACTAACGATAAAATCCCGGAGATAGCCCAGAAATATTTACAAGAGATTGCGACAGCTTCGGTTGGTAATGACAATATTGTTGTGATCTGCGCAAAGATTGAATCGGAATTGGCGGAGCTAACGGACGAGGAGCAAAAAGAATATTTGAAGGATTTGGGAATTGAGGAATCGGGCTTAACGCGTTTAATCAAAAAAGCTTATGGCGAGCTCGGATTAATTTCATTTTTGACATGTGGTGAAAAAGAAGTGAAGGCGTGGACAGTCCGCGCGGGTTCTACAGCGCCTGAAGCAGCCGGTGAGATTCACACGGATTTTATAAAAAATTTTATAAAAGCAGAAGTTGTTTCTTACAATGATTTTGTAGCAAATGGGGGCTGGAAGAATTCTCGATCCTCCGGAAAAGAGCGAATGGAAGGCCGTGACTATATTATGAACGATGGGGACGTTGTAGAGTTCAAGATAGGAAGATAAGTGCCCTACACGTCGCCCCATAAAATGGGTCTCCTAAGGGTGCCATCATATTTTTAAGGAATGCACAAATTTAAAATAGGCCGCTAAATCAGTGCTTCTTTCTATTTTCTTACATTTCCTTAACGCACTTCTTCAAAGCAAATACTTAAATACAGATAGGCAGGGAAGAATTCTCCTGGTTTGTCTATGGTGGCACAACTTAAAAAGGTGAGAAACTACAGAAATATTGTTGATCTTGGATCTAAAGAAGATTATCTTAGTGATTATATTAAGAGGGAAGAGGAAGCCGAAAAGTTTATGGCTCGTGCGACAAAGCTTTTAATGTCTTCTCTTAACTACGGTCTTACCCTTAAAAAACTTGCACAACTTTTAGTCCCCCGTCTTGCCGATTTTTCCGTAGTAAATATCATAAATGATAAGGGAAAACTTGAGCAAATTGCCGTTGCCCACACTGACCCAAAAAAAGTTGCTTGGGCGCTTTCCTTGCAGAAAAAGTTGGCAAAATACACAACAGAAGACCAGCGAAAAAAAGATCTTGAAAGATTGATGGTGGGAAAAGCTCAGCTATATCCTGCAATTACAAAAGAACTTCTTGATAAATCAATTAAGTCGCCTGAACAAAGAAAACTTGTTGATATGCTTGATCTTAAGTCTGTGATTACAGTTCCTATTACTTCCGGAAAGAAAGTTTTAGGATCTGTGTCTCTTGTTTCAACGGGAAATGGTCACCAGTATGATGATAAGGATTTAAAAATAGCCCAAGAAATTGGCCGGCGCGCCGGCCAGGCAATTGAAAATGCGAGCCTTTACTACGCCGCCCAAAAAGAAATCAAAAAAAGAAAGAAAATAGAAGAAGAGCTCAGGCGGTCCAGGGAGCAGCTGAGCGTGATTCTTGAAAATGTTGCTGATGGAATATCTGTTTTTGATGAAAATGCAAAAGTTGTTTTTGTTAACCATGCTATTGCACTTGCATCAGGATATAGGACAACAAAAGGAATGTTACATGAACCGGAAAAATGGCAGAATATTTTTGAAGTGACAAATGAGGCAGGTGAGCAACTTGCCATCAATGAGCTCCCAGGCAGACGTGCTGTATTAACAAAATCATACGTTGAGGAGACATTAAAATCGTTTAACAAAAAAACAGGGGACACAAAGTGGAGTATAAACCGAGCGCGTCCCATTTTTGATAATAAAGGTAACTTAAAAGGGGCGGTTAGTATAACTCATGACATAACCCAGAGAAAAGAATTAGAAAGGAAAAAGGATGACTTTATAAGCATTGCGTCCCACGAGTTGAAAACTCCAATTACTTCTATCAAAGGATTTGTGCACATTTTGAGTAAAAGACTCGAGGAAAATGATAAGCCGTCTTATGACCTTCTTTCACGAGTTGATTTTCAGCTTGATAAATTAACAGATCTTATAGAAGAACTTCTTGAGATGTCGCGTTCGCGTCATGGCAAATTGGTTTATAAAAAAAAGACATTTGATTTCTCAACACTCGTAAACGAGGTAGTGGACGACATGCAGCAAACAAATGAGAAGTACAAAATAATTTTAGTCAACGGAATTAAGCAAAAAATTAGAGGAGATAGAGAGCGTTTATCACAGGTTTTGGTGAATCTTATCAATAATGCTATAAAATATTCACCTGATAGCGAGAAAATAATCGTTAGAGTCAAAAAAAATGAAGGATCTCTTCAGGTGGGGATCCGCGACTTTGGGATTGGAATTGACAGACGTGAGCGCGAGCGCATTTTTGACAGGTTTTATAGGGTTGAAAGCCCTGAGCATAAAACTTTTCCAGGACTTGGAGTTGGATTGTATCTTTCTAGGGAAATTATTGAAAGACACAAGGGCAAAATATGGTTTGAAAGCAAGCGAGGGAAGGGCTCTACCTTTTATTTTGAAATTCCATTTAAGGTAAACTAATTATGATTATGGCTAAGAGAATTTTAGTGGTTGATGATGATCCGGCGATTCTTGAAGTGATTGAAATTATTCTGTTGGAAAATAAGTATGATGTTGAGACATCACGCTCCGGGCGCGTTTTTAGGGATTTGAAAAACAAGCCGGATTTAATTTTGCTTGACGTTTTACTAAGCGGAGAGGATGGGCGGGATATTGTAAAAAAACTCAAGTTGGATGATAAGACCCGGGACATCCCGGTTGTCATGATTTCTGCCCACCCAAGTGCAGGCGACACTGTGAGAAAATTTGGCGCGAATGATTTTTTGTCAAAGCCGTTTGATATTGATGACCTTCTCAGGATAATTAAAAAAAACATGAAGAAGGCAAGTATTCATAATTAACCAAATAAATCCACAATTGACAAAGATCAGAAAAATTTGTTAAATGTCAGAAGTTCTATGTCTAAGGGAGAACAGGATTGTATTTTTTGCAAAATTGTCAAAGGGGAAATTCCCAAAGATTTCAGGTTTGAAGACGAATTATTAGTGGCGTTTGATGATATCCACCCGCAGGCAGACACTCATGTTTTGTTTGTGCCAAAAAAACACATAAACAGTTTTGATGTTTTGTCTCAAATGGACGAGAAAATTCTTTCGTCATTAAGGGTTGGGGTAAATAAAATAGTCCAAGAAGCAAAGCTTTTTAACCGCGGCTACAAAGTCCAGTTGTTTGCAGGCGGCGCGCAAACTATTGACCATCTTCATTTTCACCTTATAGGTCCTATTGGCCTGAGAGTATAAATCAGCCAGAGGCTTCTTTTTCAACAGGGTTTGTAATATAATGTAGATACTATAGTTCGAATTCAATGTTTGAACTCAAGATGTTACTCGCGCAGTTTATGTGCGTGAGATTCTAAAAGGAGGTGTTTTTTATTATGGTTTTTGTTAAAAAATCAACAGGAGATTCGCCAGACGCAATGATTCGCAAATTTTCTCGCAAAGTAATGAGCGAGGGTATTATTCAGGAAATGAAGAAACGAGAGTTTCACTTGAAGCCTTCTTTGGCCCGAAAATATAGAAAAGAACTTGCCCGCAAATTTGCTAAGATCAATAATCACAACTAAGCATTTGTGCATAGAAATCTAAAGAACCAAGCATCAAGCTTCAAACAAATATTTAACGTTAAATAATTAAAACTATTTTGCGATTTGGAATTTGGATCTTGGAATTTGATTTATGGATGTTTCCGTTCCAATTTATATTGAGAGTCGCTATAGGGTGAATCGAAAAAGAATCAAGCAAGCAGTTGTTGATACTCTTTCAAAAAATGGTGTCACAAGCCCCGCGGAAGTATCAGTTGCAATAATTGGGGACCGCAAAATGCGCGCACTCAACAAAAAGTACAGAAAAATTGATAAAACAACAAATGTTTTGTCTTTTCCACTTGCGGAGGGTAAAAAAGTTCCACTTCCTACAGACAAACTTTATCTTGGAGACGTAGTTATCTCTTATCCCGTTGTCATAACTGAGGCATCTCAATATAACAAGCTAGTGGATGATTGGGTTGCGGAACTTGTAGAGCACGGCGTCACACATTTACTCGGTATTCACCATAAATAACTCCTTATTGACAGTCTTTATATGCAGTAATATCATTTCAGTATGAAGATTGCAGTTTTTTATCCACGGGAAAACTTTACAGAAGAGCAGAGAATTAGACTTTCAAAACTTGGTGAAGTTACATATATAGATCCACCAATCGAACACGATCTTGAAGAGCTAAAAAAAATTGCTGCCGGCGCAGATATATTAGCAATAGATCCTGATAATTTTGGTGGTTTTGAAAAGGCCAGAGACAGAGTAACCGAACTCTTGGAAACACTACCTAATTTAATAGGGTTAGCACTTGATACAACATCGTTTGGCTATATAGATGTTGATTATTGTAGGAAGAGAAATCTTGTGGTTACAGATTGTCCTGGTTGGTCGCGTGAAACAGTTGCTGAGTTATCTCTCGCAATGTTGTTAAATCTTTCAAAAAAAATTATTTTTAACGACCGCAAAACCCAAAAAGGTGAATTTAAACTAGAAATGGGCTACGAATTAAAGGGAAAGAAACTAGGAATTATTGGTGTAGGAAGTATTGGGAGCGCAACTGCTGAATTAGCCCGTGGAATTGGAATGGTAACTATTGGATATAACCATTTTCCAAAAAAAGTTGATGGTATTGAGATGAAGAATTCTCTTGACGATTTATTAAAAGAATCTGATGCTATTTCAATACATATTACTCATCGGGATGAAAATAAACATTTCATCGGGAAAGATCAAATTTCAAAAATGAAGAGCGGAGTAATTATTGTAAATATGGCAGATCGTGAACAAGTAGACGAGGAGGCAATGGCTGAAGCTATGAAGAGCGGTAAGGTTTTTGGTTATGCATTTGAAGGAGAAGATTTAACAAGTACGCCGCTTGCAAAAGTAGACAATGCAATTGGTTTAAAAGGTTTTGGTTGGTATACAAAGGAAGCTCTTGAACGTTTGTTTGAAGTTTGGGTTAAAAAGATTGAATCGATAGCAAAAGGTAAACCCCAAAACGTAGTTTCTTAGGTTGATCGATCGATTAGGCCTACCGCAGCTTTTGCAGTCCCTGGAGCAATAGTCCATCCCATTCCTCCGTGTCCCACATTGTGAACCACGACTTTCTTTCCTGCTCCTGTTTCTGCCGCAACTAAAGTCCCTTTTTCTCGGTAAGGACGTAGACCTGTTGTTTCCCCAACAATTTGATCTTCCGACAATTTGCCTTGTAAATCTTTGAAAACATCAACGTCAATACTAAGTAATCCATTCATTCTAGCCCAGACATCTTCTCTTTCTTCTCTCGTAGGTTCAGCTGAATCAAATTTGCCTTCGTGTATAAAAAGAGTCCCCAATACTAGGCGATCCGCAGATCTTGGAAGCATAATTAAATCGTCTGCACTAACAATATTATCAACCCCGGGATTATCTAAAAATAACAAGTGTCCTTTTACGGCTTTTAAGTCCAAATTTGGGAATATATCGCGAGCCTTAAGCCCCATACAATTAACAAGAAAGGTTTCAGGCAACTTATATAAGTCATCCTTATCTTGAATTCTGCGAGAAATAACATTTCCACCAAGTTCTTTGAATTGTTCTTGAAGGCGCTGGAGCATATCGGGCGTGTTGAAAGCAAGAGTAGTAAAATCCCATCCATATTTATATTCAAGCGGATTTGATGGAATCCCAAACTCTTTTACTGGTCCGAGTTGTTCTAATAAGCCCCTTAGATACTCCGGCATAGGCTCTTCATGTCTCATCAGTTCGGTATTTTCTCTCCGCATCATTGCGCCCTTATACTTTTCAGCTACTTGTTGGTCTGTATAAAACCTGAAGGAGTCTTCTATCCATTTAATTTGTTCCAATTGTTCCTGCTTAGTTATTCCGTTTTCTTCAACGAAAGGAAGCCATTGTGCCACCCCTGCTTCAGAAGCACTTGAGACTCGCTGTCTTTCAGGGAATTGCACTAGTTGAGGATCATGATGTTGAAATTCGTAAATATTCACTCCGTGCCCTTTTTTTAGGGCTTCGATTCCTGTTTGGAGACCCACAACTCCTTTACCGACTACCCCAATATCGGGCCTTAAATTTATCGTAGGAGTGCCAGGTCGTGATACTGTCTCAGTCATGTTCTAATTATACCATTTAGAGGCTGTAATACTTGACTTAAGACAGCAAATCTTTAGAATAGTAAAGCCATGGTTTACTACCGCAAATACAGACCTCAGACAATTGCAGATCTTGATCTTGCTGCGGTTCGGGAACGGCTAACTTCAATCCTGCAGGCAAAAGAACTCCCACATGCGTTTTTGTTTACAGGACCCAAAGGTCTTGGGAAAACTTCGAGCGCACGAATTTTGGCAAAAGCAATTAATTGCGATGAAAGGGTAAAGGGTAAAGGGGGAAGCGTAAAGGAAACCCCTAGTATTGAGCCATGCAACAAATGTGAGAATTGTAAATCTATTACAAACGGATCTAATCTTGATGTGATAGAAATTGACGCGGCTTCTAACAGGGGAATTGATGAAATCAGGGATTTGCGTGAGAAAATAAAATTCTCGCCAGCCACACTCCCCAAAAAAGTCTACATAATTGATGAAGTCCATATGTTGACAAATGACGCGTTTAACGCTCTTCTCAAAACGCTTGAGGAGCCACCCGCACATGCCGTTTTTATTCTTTGCACAACAGAATTGGAAAAAGTCCCGCCAACCATTATTTCCCGCGCATTCCATGTCACATTTCAAAAGCCAACACTTAATGAAGTTGTTGGTTCGCTCAATAGAATTGTAAAAGGCGAGAAGCTTGACGTTGATAAAAACGTGTTAGATAGAATTTTTTCACTATCTGAAGGGTCTTTTCGCGACGCGGCCAAAATCCTTGAAGATCTTGCATTTTCCGCAGGCAACGAAAAAATAACTCTTGCAACAGTTGAGAAAAACTATAAATCAGAAAGTATAGATCAAGAAGCAGTCAAACTTATTAATGCGCTTGCCGTAAAAAACCTTTCGGAAGCTTTAAAAATAATTGAGATACTTATAAAAAAGGGCGTAGATTTTAAGTTTGTCACGGAAAAACTTGCCTCAATTCTGCACGCCGTAATTCTAATTCAGGCAGGGGTGAGTGAAACAACTATGGAAGTCCCTAAAAATTTAAATCCGCAAGACGCGGGTAGACTTCTCGAACTAATTAATGAATCCTACAAAAATATTAAGCTTGCCGTTATGCCTCAATTGCCTCTTGAATTGGTTGTGGTGGAGTGGTGCGTTGGAGGGAGAATCCAGAATCTGGAATCAGGAATAAAGAATAAGGAGAAAGAGATTGCTTCGGACTCTTTGAGTCCTCGCAATGACAAAGAGGAAAAGCAGGTTGTAAACAGCGAATCGAATGCAGAAAAAAAAGACGAAAAACCTAAATCAGAAGACAAAGCAAGCAAGAACGAACAACAAACAAATAACGAAAATCCTCATGGCGTTCTTTTCCGCGCAAACGGGAAAAGCGAGGATTTTTTTGCAACTTTTCTTGCCGCATTAAAACACGATAACCACTCAATTGCGGGAATTTTGCGTGGGTGCCGCTTGGTTGAAATAAGTGGTAGCACAGTTACGTTTGAAACAAAATACAAATTCCATAAAGACAAGCTAAGCGAGGCAAAAACGCGTACCGTTTTAGACGCGCGCGCAAGTGAGATATTAAGGGAAGATGTACATGTTGTTGTAAATCTGTTGGAAAAATAAGTATAATAGATTTTGTCTTGCGATGACCGGTCGCTCGACATTGAAAGGATGGTGATTACATATGTTTAATCCATTAAAACAAGTAGGAGAACTCAATGAGCTCAGAAAACAAGCAATGGCGCTTCAGAATGCTCTAAAACAGATCATAATTAATGAGCAAAAAGGTAGGGCAGAAGTAGAACTTTCTGCTGATATGAAAATTCATAGTGTCAAAGTAAATGGTGAAGAAATGAATGACCTAAAAGACTGTCTCAATGACGCAATTGAAAAAGCCCAGAAAAAAGCGGCTGGTAAAATGCAAGAAATGGGTGGTCTTGGCGGCATGTTTGGACAGTAGAGTTGTAAGCACAAAGAACCAAATCTTAAGCTCCAAGCAAATATTAAATTTTAAAATTTGAAATTTTATTTTCAATTTGGTGCTTATTTACCCTGAACGAAAGCGAAGGGGTTCTTGGAATTTATATAAACTATGCTTTTTGTTGGCGATCTTGATAATCATAAGCTTTCAGAAAAACTCGCAAAAATATTCGGCGTTACGGCTATTTATCCTGACAAACACATTTTTCCGGACGGAGAAATGCGAGTCAGGATTCTTGAAAAAGTTGCTGGCGAGCCGGTAGTTTTCCTAAAATCCCACGTTGCTCCGGTTGATTCAAATGTTCTTGAAACGCTTTTTTTAATAGACATTCTTAAGCGCAACGGCGCGGGTTTAATCACCGGAATTATTCCATACCTTGGCTATATGCGCGCTGACCATATGTTTCGGACCGGAGAGGGCGTGCCTCTTGAAGTTTTAATTTCTGCTTTTGAAGCTGTGGGCCTTGCTAAAATATTAATTGTTGACCCTCATTCAATTAGAATTCCCGAGCTCTTTCATATTCCTGTCGTAAATTTATCGGCGCTAGAAGTATTTGCAGCGGCCATTCGTGAACTAAATTTGCCAAAAGATTCCTATACTCTTGTTACACCTGACAAAGGGGGAGTCCGAAGGGTGAAATTGTTATCTGAAATGTTAGGAAATGCGCCTTACGCTACAATTCAAAAAAATAGAGATCTTGAAACGGGAAATGTTGAGGCTTCCAAAGTAGAGGATAAAATCGAGAAAATATGCTTTGTAATAGACGACATGATTTCCAGCGGTGGAACAATTGTAAAAGCGCTAGACGCGTTGACTGAAGCTGGTGCGAAAGAGCTATATGTAATGGCAACGCACGGTGTTTTTTCAGAAAATGCACCCCGTTTGCTTCAAACTTCAAAAGCTAAAAAAGTGTTTGTTACAAATTCAATTCCTGTCCCTGAGGCAAAAAGATTTCGGAAGTTACAGGTTCTATCAATTGCCGATCTGATTGCTCAACATATTCTCGAGCCCTAGACCTCCTCATGTCTTTTATTCTAGACATAATATTCTTTTTATTTGCAAGCGCTATGTCTGAAATATCAGTTATTGCAACTCCTCCCGAGAGTGAGTCATTCGGAAAACTTAAGATATTAGGTATGGCCGGAGGTGTTTCAGATTCAATAACTATTGGCTGATTTCCTCTAGGCCTAAGTCTATTAAGCAAGTCTCGGCCGTTAACTACTGCAGCAGCCGCAAGTATTCCTATTCCTGCCAACTCTGCTAGGCTACTATTATCCACACCTGGGATAAAAAATGTATTAGGTACAAAACTTCTCCCCAGGGAGTAGGTCATCCCTGCTGCTCCGGTTACGCACACAGCTGCCCAAGCTATAAATAATGGGTGTTTTGCGATATCCATAAAAGGTTCTATAAATTGCTCATCAATAAATTCTCGATTGGCGCTCTTCCTCTCTATGTTTGCCATTATAAGAGGAGTGTAGGGCTTTGGTATATGTAATGCAAGTAAGAAAAGTTAAGATCCTGTTAAGTATTTGGAAGGGTTGTGTCAAGCTCAAAAACCCATTCAGAGATAAACTGCGGACATATGAAAAGTTCAGAACAGAGTTTAAAAACGGAAAAAGTAGATATACAGGCGGATGTTTCAGAAGCGCGGGCCAAAGTTACCCAAGCAGAATTTGAAGCATCTAAAGAAGAAAGTGAAGCGGCGGAATTGGAAATAGAATTAAGAGAAGCAGAGGTTGCTGCGGAAAGACAAAAAGAGGCTGAGGAACGCGGTAAAGAAACAAAGGAGAGAATAGGAGAAGCATTGGGAGGATAGCATCGTCATTGTGAAGCAATCTCGCGCATGAGATTCCTTCGCTTCGCTCGGAAAGACAAGGAGGAAATATGAACCAAAATTATGAAACATTTAAAAAAGATTTTAAACGGGATTTTTTTGTCAAAATGGTGATTGCTTTAAAATACTCTAAAACAACAAGAGGATCCAGCGCGGAATTTGCGAGTGACATTATAGATTTAATGAAAGAAGAGCAAGTTGGGGTAGCTTTTGCCAAGATAAATAAGCTTGCAGAGATTCATCCAGAGCTTTTGGAAATATTAATAAAACGGGGGAATGAATATGACGCTCGTGAAAAAGAAGAGAAAATGAACCAAATTATTATGAATTTAAGAGAGAAGGGTGGTGAAATAACATGAGTGAAGTAACAGGAATGGGAACACCAATGAGTCCTGGGGTCCAATCATCAGTTGGAGGAGGGGTACAGAGCGCTCGAGGTGGTACTGAGAGCGTAGCGCATGCAGTGCACACTGTCCCTCCAAAAAATCAAGGTGGGACAGATGTTAATATTCCAAGCGCTATAAAAGATAAGAGCAGTAGTTCGGGAGGTAAAAAATCGCCAGGTTCTATAAATGGCGAAATAGTTTCAACTCCTGAATCAAAAAAGGTAGGAGCTGAATTACCCGGCGGGGCGAAAAAAGATAAAAATTCGGAGAGCTTCTATTCTGAAGAATTTACGGAAAAAGTTCTTAGGGTTGCCAAGGAAGAAGGGCTGGACGCAGCGCTTGAGATGTTAGCTCGCGGTGAGGTGAATGAGGAGGTTGGGCAGAATGTGAATGGTGCGATTGATGAATCGGAAGATGCGAAAAAAGATAAAAAGGAAAAAGTGGCTCCGGATCTCGTAGAAGACGATGTGCAAGCGCCAGAAGCAATAAATGGAGAGCGTAAGACGGAAAAGCCCGGAGATGATATTCAAGAAGCACCGTATGACCCAAAAGTTATTGAAATGGCAAGCCGCATTGTCAAAATGGCCGAGAGGAGCAGAAATGCAGGTAGGGAAATAGGTAACACCGGCGAATATATGTCGCCAGCGGACTATTACAGAATGATGCTTCTTCTTGAGGAGATGATGAAAGAGGAGAAAGACCCAAAGAAGAAAGTGACACTTTTTGATATGTTACTTATGTTGATTGGAGAATTTTTGAGAGGGACATTTGTGGAAAGCGGACAAGCTGTAGCTAAAGATGTTGGAGAAAGTGCCGCAGCATAAATGCTTGGCGGGAACGTGTTGACAATTATTATTTAGATGTTTAAAATATGTTTACAAAGCGTTTGAGTCTGGTTCCCGCCAGGCAAGCTGACTACGAAGCCCTTCGACACTCTCAGGGTAAAAGTAGTACGGAAGCTTAACCGTTAAATAGAGAAAATAAGCCCCGATTAAATCGGGGGAAGCAAGGTGGTACCACGGTAATTTAACCGTCCTTGTCCCGAACAGATCGGGATGAAGGCGGTTTTTTCGTGCGTGTTAAACTCACGACACTAATGCTTTAGCGTAGTGTTTATAAAAATAAGATTCAAATTTATGAAACCTAAAATTACATTTGAGGATTTTGATAAAGTAGATATCCGCGTAGGTCGTGTAGTGAAAATCGAAGACTTTCCTGAGGCAAGAAAACCAGCATATAAATTGTGGATTGATCTAGGTCAGGAAATAGGCACAAAAACTTCAAGCGCTCAGATTGTCAAAAATCAAACCAAAGAAGATCTGCTTAATAAATTAGTTTGTTGCGTTGTAAATTTTGAACCCCGTCAAATTGGCCCTTTTGTCTCGGAAGTTCTGACTCTTGGACCGGATGACGGAACGGAAGATGATAGCCGTTGGGTTGTTATTAGACCGTTGAAAGAGGTTCCTCTTGGTAGTAAAGTTAAATAAGTATGAAATACTCAAAGCTTTTTGGAAAAACAATCAAAGATACTCCTAAAGATGTCACGCTTGCTTCTCACAAGCTGCTTTATCAAGCGGGATTTGTCCGCGAATCAACAGCCGGCAGATATTATTTTCTTCCGTTGGGTTTAAGGGTTCAACAAAAAATTCAGAAAATAATTAAAGAAGAAATGGATGCTGCTGGTGCTCAAGAGATACTAACGCCAGTTCTTCATCCAATTGATTTATGGAAAGAAACAAACAGAACGAATTCCGTTGGTTTTGAATTAATGGTGATAAAAGATAGAAATAAAACAGAGTTTGTTCTTGGTGGAACAGCAGAAGAAATGCTTGTGGATTTAGTACGGAAATTCCAGATTTCATATAAAGATTTACCATTCAACATTTATCAGTTTTCAACAAAATTCAGAGATGAATTAAGAGCCCGCGGAGGTCTTCTCCGTTTGAAGGAATTTGTTATGAAAGATGCTTATTCATTTCACGCAACCGAGGAAGACTTTAAGCGCGAGTATGAAAAAATGTCAAACACATACTCTGAAATTTTTAGGCGTGTAGGACTCACTGCTGTTAAAACAGAGTCTGACAATGGTTATATTGGGGGAGAATATAGCCACGAATTCCAAGTGGTTTGCGAAAGTGGTGAGGATGAAATTGTTTATTGTCCGGGGGGCGATTTTTCTCAAAACTCTGAAATTGCAAAAGTAGAAGCTGGAAAACAGTGTGATTTGGGACACGGGCCGCTTAAAAAAGTTAAGTCCATTGAGGTAGGGAATATTTTTCAACTTGGTTATCACTATTCTTCAAAAATGAAAGGTGCGGAGTTTGTAAATGAAGACGGAACAAAAAAGCCTTACTACATGGGTTGTTATGGAATAGGTCTAGCTCGGACACTCGCGACAATAGTTGAGGTGCATCACGATGAAAAAGGTATTATTTGGCCTGAAAGTGTTACGCCGTTTGCGGTTCATTTAGTTAATATCGGCCATAATGAATATGCGCAAAAAGTTTATGACAAACTCGTTTCCGGAAGCGTGGAAGTTCTCTGGGATGACAGAGATATTTCTGCAGGGCAAAAATTTGCAGATGCAGATTTGATTGGAATTCCTGTCAGGCTTGTTGTCTCTGAAAAAAATGGCGAAAAGCTGGAATGGAAGAAAAGAAATTCGAGTGAACCGGAAATTATTGACCTAAAAGTTGTAATAGAAAAGTTAAAATAGCCCAAAGATTTTGGCCCAGAAAGCTCCCCAAACAGCAAGAAGCACAACAAGTAACGCCCCAATTACTTTAGCTGACAAGATTGCTTTACCGGATTTTCCTGTTGCCGCTCCAGGTTTTGCATTATCCTTTGCCGCGTGCCCGTCTTTAAATACAAAAGGTTTTGAACTATCTGCAGGTTTCGCGCCACCGGTTGTAAATGGCATGGTGGTTGAGCTAGGCATAGTTGGCGCTGAAGGTGGAGACGGTGGAGTGGGAGAAGGCGCGATTACGCCGGGTGGGGTTGACATGGTAGGAGCCGGATTTGAAGGTGCCTGGGGTTGCATATTTGAAGTATCCATTGGTGGAGTTGGTACCATCCCTGTAGTGGGAGACGGATTTGTAGGCATTGGGGCACTTGATACAGGAGGTGACATAGTTGGTGCGGCAGGTACTCCCCCGGCCGGTGTTTGCGCCGAGTCTTCGGGTTTTTTAACCGGCGTATTCATTACGCGTTCATAAATTTCTTTAAGGTCGGGGTTAAGCTCCTGTTTTTTAGGATCCATACTTAAATAATAGGGTTATTTGCTAACTCTTGTCAAGTTACTATAAAATGAGTATACTTGTGGATCTTCGTTAAGTAATCGCAAGTATAATTTTCAATTTGAAATTTTAAATTTTCATTGAAAACTAAAAATTAAAAATTATAAATTATAAATTATAAATAGTTATGAAAATAATTGTCACACATAAAGCCTCAGATCTTGACGCAGTTGCTTCATCCTGGATGATAAAAAGATTCTTACCGGGTTGGGAAAATGCGGAATCCCGTTTTGTTCCGGCTGGCGACAAATTGGCAGGAAAATATCTGCGTGAGGGGGAAATTATTGAGCGAGTTGCGTTTGGTGATGGAGAAGAAGCAGATGTAATTCATGTTGATACAGGAATGTGCTCACTTGACCATCACCAAATTAGTAGTGATGATGTTTGCGCAACGAGTCTTGCTTTTGATTACGTTCTAAAAAACAATGAATTTTTGCCAAATGATGTAAATAAAGTTGAGGCTTTAAGGCGTATTGTAGAATACACTGTCAATGATGACCATTTCCAGGAAGTTTTTTATGAAAATCCCACAGCCGACGTGTATGATTTCTCAATTGTTGGACTTCTTCATGGAATCAAGCTTTTGTATCCAAAAGATGACACATCAGTCCTAAATTTTGGATTTGATGCACTTGATTCGGCCTTCCATTATTTTGAAAACAAAATTTGGGCGGAGAAAGAAATAGAGGAGAAGGGAATTCGATTTGATTCAAAATGGGGAAAATCCTTAGCTATAGAAACTCTTAATGATACCGTTATGAAAATGGGGCAGACCATGGGATATGTTCTCACTGTCCGCAAAGACCCTGCAAGCGGAAATGTAAGAATAAAAGCCAGGCCGAGGAGAAGGACTAATGGAAAATTCCCGGAGGGCGTTTTTGAAAATGTAGATATAGATTTAACCCCAGTTTATGAAAAACTTAAAAAAATGGACCCGGAAGCAACCTGGTTTTTGCATATATCAAAGCGAATGTTGCTGAATGGAAGCTCTAAGAATCCCAACATGAAAGGTTCAAAACTTACCCTTGATGAGGTTGTTGAGGTCCTCCAGAATATCTAGTTTGATAGCCCAAGCTGTTTAGGGCACTTTCAACTGCCTTTGCATTGTAATAAACTACGCTCAAGATTGGCTGGTACCTTTGTGCGAGAGCATTTGCTGCACCCTCCGTCAGTACCACGTCGTTTAGAGCAGCACTATGTCGTCTCCTAAATGTTAACGGTTCCGAATTGTCCACGGTCCAACCCTCAACAACCATGGGGACTCCATTTACGTTTCCATTTATTCTGTAGCTCATATGGCCTTTAATATCCGGTTGATATTCCAGTCCGTCAAGTTCTGTGAGCAGTTGAGCACGGTCTTGGGCGTTTTCCAATTTGCTTTTTGCCGAATCTACGTGCTGCGTGAGTTTTGCCCTTCTGAATATTCGTGTGTTTGAATGTTGTTGTTTTTGAACTGCATAAGATAAATCTTCTTGTGCCAGGAATATATCTTTTGCAGCTTGCTGTTTAAAGACTATGAGTGATTGTTTGGCCATTCCTTCTACCATGTTTTAGATTATAACACCAGCTTTACGTGGTTCAATATGTTAGGCTTCTGCTTGTTCGGCGGTTTTGAGGTCGATTAGGATTTTTTCAATGTCTCCGTCCATAATAGCAGGGAGATTGTGGTAAGATTGGCCAATTCTGTGGTCTGTCACACGGTCCTGGGGGAAATTATAGGTTCTTATTTTTTCGGCTCTGGTGCCTTTTCCCACCTGAGTTGATTTAAGTTCTCCCATCATTTCATTTCTTTTCTCAAGTTCAAGCTCCCAAAGTTTTGCACGCAGTAATTTCATGGCATTTTCCCTATTTTGGTGTTGTTGGCGCTCCGTCTGGCATGTGACTACAATTCCCGATGGAATATGCTTCAATCTGACAGCTGTGGAAACCTTATTAACATTCTGGCCGCCATGGCCGCCGGCGCGGAACGCATCAAACTCAATATCATCTGGATTGATATGTTGATCTATATCTTCGAGTTCGGGTAGAGCAGAGACAACCGCGGTTGACGTATGCACTCGGCCGCGCTTTTCAGTCTCAGGAATTCTCTGTACGCGGTGGACGCCGGCCTCAAATTTAAACATGCCAAACGCATTTCGTGTAATAATTTTAAAAGCAGTTTCATCCAAAAATTCCACCCTTAACTTTTTAATTTCCGCATAACGTTGGTACATTCTCAAAAGCTCTTTTGCCCAAATTTTGGCTTCATCTCCGCCTGCCGCGCCTTTTACCTCAATAATTACGTTTCTATGAGAAAGTGTATCTCCCGGTTTTGATGAACCACTCGTTGCGTAATTATCTCCGCCCGAAGCCGCCGTTTCAAGCTCAATTTTCTGCTTTTTTAGGTCTGCAAGTTCTTCTCCTGCCATAGCAGCCATTTCAGGATCTGCGAGTAAAGCCTCAGCATCCTTTATTTTTTGATCTATGATATTTATCTGGTCTTGTATATATGAATTGTCCATAGTGGAATGTCTGACTTAAATGTCAGTCAAAATAATGGTTTTAATGTTAGCGTTTGAGCGCCTGAAGCATTTCTCGAAGGGTCTGTGGGCCTTGATCGTCTTTGTTTTCTTGCTTTTTCTTGGACTTTAAGGGTTGAGCTTGAGACTGCTTAATCTTAAATCTTTCAATTCTTGAAGCGGTATCTACAAAACGTGCCTGACCAGTGTAAAAAGGATGGCATTTACTGCAAAGTTCAACGTGAATTGTTTGTTTGGTTGAGCCTGTGACAAATTTTTCGCCACAAGAACATACAACCTGAGCGTCGTCAAAGTATGTAGGGTGCATTTGTGCTTTCATGATGGTACAATTATACCCTGTTTTTTAAATTTACGCAAGAACACTATGGGTGCAGAACAAACAGGTAGAACAAAGAGGTCTCATGCAACAGGACACAGGCGTGTCACTGGGCAGGAAATTAAAGGTAATATACCGGTTGAAGCTATTCATACCAATCTGACGGTTTGGCCATCAGTAAGGCCTTTATCGGAAAGATTATTTCCCCCATCAGAAATTATAGATATAACTCAACTTAAACCGAGACAAGTTTATAATGCGCTACATCAGAAAGACAGAATCATTGATGCTAACCAAACCTATGGATTACCCGCACATATCCAGCAGAGAAGAAAAGAAGGATATGAAAGGGCTAAAAGAACATCAAAGGGTATAACCCCAGAACAATACGAAGTTAATATAACCACCTTCACACGGCGTGTTTTAGAAAGAGGACTCATCAGTGATATATCGGATTGGGAATCAGTTAAAGATCAGCTTGAGGCTAAGGGGAGAGAAGTACGTTCAAGATCAAGAATTTTAATTTTAGAAACAATAGTTAGGGCCAAGAGGTTAATAGCTGAAGGCAATACAGAGATGGTCAAGTTTTACCCAAGACTTTTAAGAGCAATAGAAGGAGTTTTTTACAGAGAAGAAGATTATGCCGATTTAAATCTGATCAAAAACTCTTCCTCTACCAAAAAAAACCTACCGTTTTCTAAGTAAATGAATTGGGTGCCAGTGGATTCGACCCTCAGAAATATAAATTCCTAAGAATACAAGAAGCGATCCTATTATAAAAAAAGAATTAGGATATTCTCCAAGAAGAGGAATTGCTATGATGACAGTTACAACAGGATCTATATATGTAAATACGCTTGATTCGGAGGCTTTCAAATATTTTAAAGCCAAAAAGAAAAGATAATATGCGGCGGCAGAGGACAGGAAAATTCCAAAAAATGCCCCAACCTCGCTTTTTGTAGTGAGCGCAAGATGAAAATGATTAAGGGACAGTTCATTAAAGAAAAATGGGAAAAAAGACATACTCCCAATCAAAAACGCCCAAAATACAACAGGTGCAGGTTCATATTTTTCCATAAGTTTCCGCCCAATTAATGTTGTCCCCAGACTTCCAAGCATTGCCACAACAAACATCATATTCCCTGCAAAAGAAATGTTTGACGAAAGGCTCACACCATGCCAAAGGAGAGGACTTAAAAGAATTGTGAGAACACCCAAAAGCCCAACATGCGCGCCTAGAATTATTTTTTTATTAACTTTTTCGCGTAAGAAAATAAATGATCCAAAAATGATAAAGATAGGGGCAGCAGAACCAATTATCCCTGCATTAATGCTTTGGGCGTTTTTGAGGCCAACAAAAAAGAAAGAAATGTTAATTGTTATTCCTAAAAAGGCCATCAAGAAAAGCTTTCTTATATCTTCTTTGTTAATCCTTAAATTTTTATACGCAAACGGGAACATAATGAGTGCCGCAAAAAAGAAGCGCATGAATGCTAGGGTGAATGGGCCAATATCGGTAAGTGCCCATTTAAAAATAGGTGGAGCTGCCCCCCAAATAGTGTTGGCAATAATAAGTGCAATAACCGCTGATCTAATGGGATGTAATTTAAGAAATTGCATTGGGCAAAATTCGTATCAAGTATTAAGTATAAAGTATTTAGTATAAAAACGTAATTACTTAATGGAGTCTGGGAGTTGGTCAAGTGATACGGTTTTTTGTTCGCCAGTTTTCAAATCTTTTATTGTTGCTTGATTTGTTTCTGCCTCTTTTGGCCCAATAATCACGACATATGGAATCTTTTTCTGGTCTGCGTATTTCAGCTGTTTTTCCATTTTTGCATTTGGGTCTATATAAAGCTCTTGGCCAATATTATTCTCACTTAAAACCTCGCAAACTTTAATTGATTCATCAAGAAGCTCCGGCGAAAAAACTGTAACTAAAGCTTTTACGGTTTGAAGATTCTTGGGGAATAAGTCAAGCGTGTCCATTGCTTCTATGATCCTGTCAAATCCAAAGGCGCACCCAACGGCCGGAATATCCCGCCCTGCAAACATACCAATAAGATTGTCGTAGCGGCCTCCGCCGCAGACAGACCCTGCGTCATATCCTTCAATTTCAATTTCAAATATCGTGCTGGTATAGTAATCGAGTCCGCGGGCCAAAGTTGGTTCAAATTCGTATTGGGTTTCAGGAATATCTAGTTTTTTTAGGTATTCAAATAGAGACATAAAGCTCTCCGGTGGAAGTTGGTTTTCAAGAAAATCCAAAATTTGCCTTCTGGCATTTATATCTTTTCCGAGTTTCCCAATTTCATCTAAAACGCCTTTCTCACCAATTTTGTTGATTTTGTCAACTGCCCGCAAAATTGCCGGTAATTCACTTTCTGTTGCAAGACCTTGTTTTACTAAATTTCCAAAAACATTTCTGTCATTAATTAAAACTTTAAATTTCTCAAATCCCAGATTCCTGAGCGCAGTTATAGTGATCTCAATAATTTCCGCGTCGGCAAGAAGAGAGCTAGTCCCAACCGTATCAATATCACACTGCGTAAACTCCCGGAAACGCCCTCTTTGTGTGTTTTCTCCTCTCCAAACATTTGATATTTGGTAGCGTTTGAAGGGTAGAGGGATTTGTCCTTGATATTGGGCAACAACGCGCGCCAGCGGCACTGTTTGGTCATAACGGAGAGTGACAAGATCATTCCCTTTGGTTTCAAAGCTGTACATGAGCTTATCTCCTTCTTCCCCATATTTTCCGAGCAAAATTTCTTGATATTCAAGGACTGGTGTTTCAAGCGGATCAAAGCCATAAGACTCAAATACCTTTCTCAAGGTGTCAATTACATACTGTCGTTTCCGCGCCTGCTCAGGCAGAAAGTCACGAAAACCCTTTAAAGTTCTAGGTAAAATTTTATTCATAACGTTTCCTCTCTAGGACTTTACCCTGAGTAGTGCGAAGGGATAACGTACGTGGTTTAATTTTCATATAGGTTGATTTTATCAGAACGTTTCTAAATGCTCAAGGAAAAAAAGGATTTTATGCGGTTTTTGAGACTATGCGGTGGGCGCGTCTGCGCTTAGTGGTTTTGCGGGTGTAGTGTTGTGACAAGACACTAATATTTCCATCAATTTCAAGAATCGCAAGGTCAACCTCACTTATTTTCTCAACGCCATGTTCACGGACGGATGCCTCCAGCTCCTCTTGAGTAATTTGAGCCTTATTCATGTTCTCACGTATTACGTGCCCTTCGTATACCAACATTAAGGGGTGGCCCTCCAGAAGATTTGTAAAAGTTTTGGATTTAAAAAAGAAAAGACCAAAAATTGAGTTGACGACAAATAATGTTGCTGCTGCAGCTATGCCCCCAAGAAGAGTAGCGTCGGGTCCAACCATAGCGTTTTGGACTGCGTTTGAGATCAATAAAATAAATACAAGGTCAGTTATTGAAAGTTGTGCAATTTCGCGCTTTCCAAAAACCCTGATGGCAATAACAATAAATACGTAGACAACAAGCGAGCGCGCGACAATTGATAAGATCATCATGATTATATTATAGCAACTAAGTGTACTCGCAACTAGCAACTAGTTTTCCAGTTATTCTCGGCCTCCCTGGCCGACTTTATTTTCACCCGTTTTTGGTGGCCTCATGCGGGGCGCATTTTTCTTTCGTTTGAAAGTGTTACCTGTTGATCGTCCGCTTGGCGCCTCAATTGGATTATCAAGGTTTTGTTTAACATCATTTTTCTTTTTAGTTTCTTCTTCCAGTTCAAGTTGCCTTTTTTGCTGTTTTTCTTGATCTTCACGGCTTCCACTTCTGGGTCCTTCCAAAATATCTTCCACCTGTCTTCTATGAAGTTCCTGCTTTAATTGCTCATTTACTGGATTTTTTGGCTTAGGAGGACCATCATTTCCCCAGAGTGCATCACTTACTTTTGGTTCTTCTTTTGGAGTTGGTGTGTTTTGTTTGGGATTTTCTTTTTGCGGGGAGCTTGCTGTTCCAGTTTGCGCGGCGAGTTCTTTTTGGATATCTTCAATCTCCTTTGAGCTTTGGGTTTTATCTTTCTGCAAACCCTGCTGGACCTGTTCATTTGTTAAGGTCGTCGTCCCATAAAGAAGTTGTGCCTCAAATTGCCTCGCGGTATCTGCCGCCTGTTTTCCTGTTTCTCTCACTGCATTTCTGACGCCTTCTCCTCCGGTTTCAAAAATTTTCTTAAGTATTTTTTTAGCAGCCATGCATTTAGTTTATAAAAGTATTACAGGTATCACAAGTATCACGGGTATCAAGGGGAAATTGCTCATGATTCGCCAGACACTCTTGATACCTCTAAGCTCAGTTTATTTTCAGCAAGATATATTATTATCCAAAATTGACACGCAAAAATTCTTGTATTAAAATATTTCTGATTATATGCGTAATTTGGTAATAATTGTAATTATTCTTGTAGCTGTTCTTCTTATCTGGAATGGTGCGTTAAAAGTTCTCCCAAATATCGCAAAAAATCAAAATATTCTTCAAGTTCCGAGCGAACAAAATGTTAAAGTTGTTAATGAAGAATCTGACGTTATAAACGTAGTCAAAAAAGTAGGTCCTTCAGTTGTAACCATTGGAATTGTTAACGATAATCAAAATACCCAAGGGATTGATAATTCTTCACCTTTTGGATTTTTCTTTGGGTCTCCTCAAGTGCCTCAGCAAACACCAAATACTGCTCAAGACCAAAATTATATAGGAAGCGGATTTATTGTGGACCGTGGGGGTTTAATTGTAACTAATAAGCATGTTGTTTCAGATTCAACCCAAACTTATGTCATTGTTGATTCAAAAGGGAATAAATACACAATCGCAAATATATATCGCGATCCTCTAAATGACTTGGCAATTCTTAAAGTTGCCAAAGTGCCATCCGGCGGATTTACCCCGGTGCAATTTGGCGATTCTAACAGGCTTGAAGTAGGGCAATTTGCAATTGCAATAGGGACGGCACTTGGGCAGTTTAGAAATACTGTGACAACCGGTGTTATATCGGGTTTGGGACGCGGTATCGCGGCCGGGTCGCCTTTTGAAGGGTTTGTTGAGCAACTTGATAATGTTATCCAGACGGACGCGGCAATTAATCCCGGGAATTCGGGCGGGCCGCTTCTCAATTCTGCCGGTCAAGTAATTGGTATTAATTCTGCAGTCTCTTCCCAAGGTCAAAACATTGGTTTTGCAATTCCAATTAATTTGGTTAAGCAGTCAATTGATGATTTTAATAAAACCGGACAATTCAACCGCGCGTACTTAGGTGTTTCATACGTCATGATTTCACGCGACGCAGCGCTTCTTAATAATTTACCTCAAGGAGCATTAGTTCGTAATGTTGTGGAAGGCTCTCCCGCGCAAAAAGCAGGAGTCCAGGCCGACGATGTAATCACAAAAATTGACGGGCAGGCAATTACTGACCAAAATAATCTTGCAACAATAATAAATACTAAAAAAGTGGGGCAGAGTGTAACTCTCACTGTTTTTCGAGATAACAATACAACTGACATTAAAGCAACGCTTGAGCAATCCCCTGGACAGTAAGTTAACTCACAGCTTATAGCTTTTAGTTCATGAACCCCATAGTATATATGTAGGTTAGGCACAAATAGCCTCAGGTGTGATATAATTCAATTCGTCTTTGAGGCTGGTGTGGGCGAATTGCATGCTCAAAACAAGTCTTGGAGTAATTTAAGAATCTTCTCCTGATGACAAAATCATCGGGATCTAGCAGGACGAAAACCGCCTTGCTAGACTTGCACATTAAAATTGCTATTCTGATATTTTGGAGTTGTTGTTTTTGCCTTACTGTAAATAAAAAAAATTGTTTTTGGTGAGGTGAAAACAACAAGAAAAGAAAGGAGATCAGGGGGTAATGTTTTACTGGATTGCTGAACGGGCTACCGGGATAGTTGTGTTACTGATTGTCATCATGATGTTGGGTTTTGCTTTTGGCATTACATTCATCGGCATGATTGCAGCAGCACTTCTGTTTCTAGTAGTCGCACAGTACATTGCAGTACAAGATGACAGCAATTCTAAGAAGGCCTTTTTTATGGTCATCTGGATGCTCATCTATGTCGTGTGTTACGTTGTTTACAGAGTTCTCGAGTCGCTCGCTTAACACATCCCGCATTCGGCGGATTAGCTCTCTGAAAGGAGAAGACGGTGAGTAAGTTAGCTATAGGAATAGGCGCACTATTGGTGTTCCCTTGCGGGACATTCATAGGGGAGGCTTCTCTGAACACCGGGTTTGTACTGGTGGCTATAGGGTCCATCTCAATGGGTGCCGGAATCGTATCCGAGTGGATTCACGATCCGAAACTGTTCTGGGGGCATTAATTAGCGTTACCTCAAGTTGAGCCGCCATTGCGGATTAGTCTGGCCCAGAGGGGTAAGGAGAAACTGTCACCATGGTGATAGTATACGTTCTGGTTGAAACAGATCCCGACGCAACTAAGCGTGTTTACAGTGAGCTCCTCAAAGTTCCAGGTGTGGTGGAGATTCACGAGGTCATGGGTCCTTATGACATCATTGTGGAGCTCAGCGTCCCCAACTTGGTAGACGTACCACCCATCCTGAGCGAGCAGATTCGCACCATCTCGGGCATTCAGAGCACAACATCGCTCGTGTCCTTCCCGGACGCATAGCCTGCGAAAGCAGAGAAAGAGAGGCAGAAATGCACGAACTCATAGTGTCTGGGCTTTTCGGCGCTGGCGTAGTGGGGACGCTTTACGTTCTCTTAAAGGTGAGCCGAACGGCACGCTTAGTGCTCTTCTACGGGATGGTGACATTGCCATTGTGGGTGGTCGCTGGAGCGTTCGGTCTTGCCGTGCTCGGAGCCTTCGTAACGTTTCAGGATGACGTGATAGCTGGCTTGATGCTGGTAACCGTTGGCTTAGCTGCGTCACTGTTCGCCATGTGGGCATTCATCCATATCTGGGAGGAGACGTTCGGCCCAATCGGAGGCTTCGGATCAGGACCGGGTATTAAGCGCCTGCTCCTCAGCGTTCGAAGCGCCGTCGCGCATCTCTTCGAGGGTTTCCCTTGGGTCAAGACGGTACGTCTTTCCCACGTGTTCGCCCGATAGCGCACACAAAAACTGAATAGCGTTTAGTCGCGAAAAGATTCACGTAAGTGAAGTACTCTGCGACAC
The DNA here is from genome assembly GCA_964651815.1 of uncultured Gammaproteobacteria bacterium. Lineage (GTDB taxonomy): Bacteria > Patescibacteriota > Microgenomatia > Levybacterales > GWA1-39-11 > GWA1-39-11. The sequence goes on from CAZYWG010000003.1 coordinate 38,982, forward strand.
GCAAGGAAGATGCCCGGCCGGTTTTGGTTATGAAATGTGCAATGGCGTGTCCATTTGCAGCGCTTTTGCGCTTCATAATTCTTCTCCGGTCGGGTTCTTCTTTTTTAGGAACACTTGTTTTTTTGTTTCAAAAAACTTAGTGTTTCTTAACTTCAGGCAAGAATTGCCTGAAGCAACCTTATAGACCACAGACTACCACAAGCAACATACTACTTGTAATTCCGCCTCATTTTTTGTATCATTACGTTTGTGCCTCCGGCTTTGGAGGAATTTTTTTATTTATGAAAAATTATCAATTAGTTTTACTTTTAAAATCAGATCTTAAAAAAGACGCAAAGGACAAGCTTTATGCAGATATCAAAACATGGATAGGTACAGTAGCTTCCGCCAAAGAGGAATCTTTAGGTGAAAAAAAGCTTGCGTATCCTGTAAAACGTGCAAAAAGTGGAGAATATGTGGTTATGAATTTTGAAACGGAAAATGTGACAGATGACCTGAATAAAAAACTTTTGATAAGGGACGAAATTTTAAGACATCTGTTGGTGAGGAACTAAAGTGAAGGCTTAGAGGTACTTCAATCATTTCATGATCGAAGTTAAGAAAATCTAATCCTCACTAAAGTTCGGAAAGATTTTCTAAAATGGCAAGGAGTTTAAACAAGGTAGAGTTGATTGGAAATTTAACCAGGGATCCGGAGTTGCGTTATACGCCGCAAGGAACAGCTGTTTGTACTTTTGGGCTTGCAACAAACAGAAGTTGGGTTACAGATTCAGGAGAAAAAAGGGAAGAGGCGGATTTTCACAGAATTGTTGCTTGGAATAAGTTGGCAGAACTATGTTCACAACTTCTTTCAAAGGGCCGAAAGATTTATGTTGAGGGCAGATTGTCAAATAGAAGTTGGACAGCACAGGATGGTACGCAGAAAAGCATCACGGAAATAGTTATCAATGATATGATAATTCTCGATTCAAGACGCGATGCACCGGAACCTGAAGGGCACGCGTCGCAGGAAGAGGCAACAGAGTTTGTAGATGCGCCACCGGCTGAAGGATCGCCCGTTGCGGAAGAAAGTACTTCTACTAAAAAAGCAGAAGCAAAAGAAGTGCCCGAGAAAAAAGAAACAAAAAAAACAAAACAAGAAGTATCAGAAGAAGTAAATCCTGATGATATACCATTTTAGTCAATTTAGAATTTAAAATTAAAAAAAAAGAAAGTATGGCAAAACAAACAAAAAATACAAAAAGAAGAGCGAGAAAGCAAGAAACAGTTGCAGAGTGTTTTTATTGCAAAGAAGGTAAAACTCCTTCATTTTTGGAATATGAAATTCTTTCAAAATTTACTTCAGAACGTGGAAAAATAATGCCACGTTCAAGAAGTGGTATTTGTGCAAAACACCAAAGAAAATTAACCAGTGAAATTAAAAGAGCAAGATATATGGCTTTTCTTCCATTTGTGGTAAGGCCTGAATAGGTAAATCTCCCTCCTTGATATACTTCCCAAAAATTAGTATTATTTAATTCTGTCCTTCTTTGCCTATTGGTTCTGAATAGACTATCCAATGAATAAAAACGTAACGCTAAGAGCTTTCCAAATAATTCTTATTATTATAATTTCCGCTGCGGCGGGTTATATCTACGGCACTAATAAAGTTAATGTTGCCCTAAAAAATTTCAAGCCAATTGTTTCAGTAACCACAAAAAATCCACCAAACGGCGAAAGTCTAAACATGAAGATGTTTTATGATGTTTTTGACCGTGTAAACCAAGATTATTACGACAAATCAAAAATTGATGCAAACAAAATGGTTCAGGGTGCAATAACCGGAATGCTTGCAACTCTAAATGATCCGTATACTTCTTTTTTCCCTCCGGCCCAAGCAACAGCTTTTAAAACACAACTTGCGGGACAATTTTCAGGGATAGGTGCCGAGCTTTCCCAAACAACAGACAATAAAATTGTGGTTGTCGCACCACTTGATGATTCACCGGCGCAAAAAAATGGAATAAAAGCAGGAGACTTGGTATTAGCAGTTGATGGGACAAGCACTGCAGGCTGGATGGTCCAGCAAGCGGTAGATAAGATCCGCGGTACAAAAGGGACGCCTGTTGAATTAACAATTTTACATGACAAAGCAAAGTCGCCTGTTACTATCAAAATTATAAGGGGTGACATAATTATTAAAAGCGTGACCGGTTGGGTAAAAAATTACACATGTCAGAGTGGAGATTGTTCTGAGACTCCAAGCGGACGTCAGATCGCGTATATCAGGCTCTCACAATTTGGAGACAGGACAAATGATGAATGGCTTTCAACAGTTAATACCATCAATTCAAAACTAAAAGACCAAAAAAATGCCGGTTTGATATTAGACCTTAGAAACAACCCTGGAGGATATCTTAATGATGCGGTATTTATTGCCTCGGAGTTTATAGACCACGGTGTTGTAGTTATCCAAGAGGATTCTGCAAAAAACCAGGAGGCGCTTTCAGTCTCCCGACGCGGTACACTCCTTGATATTCCAATTATTGTGCTGGTAAATAAAGGGTCAGCCTCAGCCTCAGAAATAACGGCAGGGGCGCTGCGTGACCACAACCGTGCAAAACTTCTTGGTGAAAACTCCTTTGGAAAAGGGACGGTTCAGCAAGCGGTTGACCTCGATAAAGGCGCGTCAGTTCACGTTTCTGTTGCAAAATGGCTTACACCAAACCAGACGTGGGTCCACCATGTAGGTCTGAAGCCTGATTTTACGGTTGAGTTTGACGCATCAAAATCTGCCAAGATTGTGGCAAAAGGAATAGATAACCAGATCCAGTCCGCAATCACCGAACTCCTGAAATAAAATCGTTGCACTGTCCTTTTCCTTGTGTTATATTCCACCTATGTCGCAAGAATCCCCACAATTTGAATTAATAGATAGAGATTTATCGCGCTCTAATAGAAGGAGAGATGGAATAGAAGATGATATGACAGAGGGCGTGAGAGACGCGTTCGCTTTTGCAAGGGTAGTATCCAGAAAACTCGGACACAGCCACATTACATCAGAGCACATACTTCTTGGTTTAGTAAGATCCGATAGGATGTCAATTGCTCGAAGAGTCTTAGAATCAGGCAAACTAAACGTAGAAGATATGGGTGTTGTTGTAAGCGGTAAGGTAATCGCAAGAACACCAATTAGAGAAAGCGGCAGCATGAATGGGATGACTATTGAGGCAAATGTTGCTTTTGAAGCGGCTAAAAAGGAAGCCGAGATAATGGGCGATAAGTTTATAGGGACTCACCATTTGATTTTGGGTTTATCCCAAGGAGAGAATGCGGCATCAAGCACATTACAAAGTTATGGAATTGATCAAAGAGTTTTGAGAGATGGAGTAGTTGCTGCGGTTTCCGTCATAAGAGGATCCTCCTAAACTAATTATTAACTTTTAGAAATCCTTCTTTCATAGCTAGCCTTGTTCTGTTAAAATCAAAGCTATGAAACTATATAACACGCTTTCGCGAGCTATTGAAGAATTTAAGCCTATTGACCCACCAAAAGTTGGGCTATATGCTTGCGGACCAACAGTTTATGATTACACACATATTGGTCACCTCAGAAAATATATTAATGATGATGTTTTAGCCAGGGCATTGAAGGCTAATAATTATGATGTTAAGCACATTATGAATATAACTGACGTAGGCCACTTAAGTTCTGACTCTGACGCAGGGGAAGACAAACTTGAAAAAGGAGCCGCAAAACTCGGGAAAACACCTCTTGAAGTTGCAGAATATTTTGAAGCGGATTTTTGGAAATCTTTAAAGCTTGTAAATATTGCTGACCCTGACGTTGCGCCGCGCGCAACAGAGCATATTGAAGACCAGATAGCATTAATTGAGCAACTTGTAAAGAAAGGCTATACCTACAAGACAAATCAAGCAATTTATTTTGATGTCTCAAAATTTGCAGACTATACAAAACTCTCAGGCCAAAAACTAGAAGATAAAATCACAGGAGCGCGTTCTGACGTAGTAGTGGATAATGAGAAAAAAAATCCGGCGGACTTTGCACTTTGGTTTTTTACGGTTGGTCGCTTCAAAAATCATGCGTTAAAATGGGAATCGCCTTGGGGTGAGGGTTTTCCCGGCTGGCATATTGAATGTAGTGCAATGTCTATGAAATACCTCGGTTTGAGTTTTGATATTCACACAGGTGGAATAGATCATATTTCAGTTCACCATACAAATGAAATTGCGCAGAGTGAAGCCGCAACTGGCAAGCAGTTTGTCAAATATTGGGTCCATTATGCTTTTCTGACAGTGGCGGACGAAAAAATGTCAAAGTCGCTTGGGAATTATTACAGAATCCATGATGTAACAAGTCGCGGGTTTAATCCATTAGCTTTCAGATATTTAACGTTTCAAACGCATTACCGTTCTGAAATGAATTTTACATGGGAGGCTCTGGAGGGTGCACAAATTGCATTAAGCAAGCTTTACGAGCAAGCTGCAGGATTTACAGAAGTTCACAAAGATACTGATATTGAAGTAGAGCGTGAATTTTTGGAAGCAGTAGGGCAGGACCTAAATATGCCAAGAGCATTGTCTATTGTGTGGGATATGTTAGGGTCTGCGCACATTAAGCCTGCAATAAAAGCTGCGACTTTATACAAAATGGATGAAATTTTGGGTCTATCAATTGCAAAAAATGCGGCGCTTGCCGGCAAAATTCCCGACGGTATTATGAAAATGGTTGAAACTCGTGAGAAGCTTAGGAAGCAACACAAATTTATGCAAGCAGATCACATGCGCAACAGAATTGAAAAAATGGGATACATAATTGAAGATAAAGATAAGAAGACAAAAGTTCTACGGAAGGTTTAAGCTCGCTTATTTTGATTTCATGCACCTAGCTTATTTAGCAGATTTTGATTTTCCTGTTGTTGGCGCTAGAATTTCAGTTTGAGAACCAACTGAATCCATAATCTTTTTTAGTTCCTGCGAGATGGTAAGCGACGGAAGTCTTACAATTCTCTCCGCATTAATCTGGTCAGGTATTTTTTTATCCATAAACCCTATTACTATAATTCTTTCGCCTGACGCGATTTTTGAAAAACCGGATTTTGCAGTATCACCATTTTCATAAACAATAGTTTTTGTAGAGCTTTCAACGCTCGCTGTCAACTTTTTTCCGGTTTCAGAGGCCATAGTCAAATTGAAGTTTGCCGCGTCTTTATCAATTACCACTCCTTCAATATTCAGAGGGATATTGGAAGCGCTTGATACAAATCTTGCAAGAAGCCTTTGAGTTTCTTTGTTGTAAAGCCCTATGATGGAAAGTACATCACCTGCTTTTATATCTGAAATTCCAAAAGAAGAATTATCGGATGAATCAAATTTTGTAAGCTCGTCTACATCAATAATAACCTCTTTATTATTAAGGTTTGTTGCCGTAATTTGCGTATCTGTGGCGCTTTTAACTTTTGCAACAATACCTCTTTTGTCCACAAGTTTCAATTGCGCAACTTTACTTGCAACCAAATCCTTTATTTTTTCGATCTGGGTATCCTGCTGCGTAAGTGTAGGAGTTGGCGCAGATTTCCTGGATGGCGTTGTGGTTATGCTTTTGCTATCAGCTGGAGACGGAGTTGGTGTAGCAGCCGCGGCAGGTCCTACCGCGAAAGTGATGAGTAGCAAGAGTATAAAAAGTAAGTTTAATTTTTTCATATTAAAAACTTTCGGTAGAATATGTTACAACACGTGTGTCACTGCTTTCTTCCCCGTTTGGTTTTATCGCCCGTGTTACTATTTTATTTGCACCGGCGGCAATTGAAATTGTCACGGAAAAACTTCCATCTGAGGCCGGTTGGGCAACTACATCTTCTTGATTTGTTGAAACAGTAACTGTTGATTGAGCACTTGTCTTGCCCTTAACTTCAATTGTTCTTCTGTCAGATAGTGATTCATCCTGAGGGGAATCAATTATCAAATCAGACGGCTTTTTAGGGGAAAGGGTAGGACTTCCAGTTTCGGTTGTTGCCGGTGCTTTGGCTGGTGTGATTTTTGTTTGTTGGTATAAGAAAAAGAGCAGGGTTGTAATTAGCAGTCCTATAACTATCGCGATGAAAACAATTATTATTCTCTCCCGCATATTGTAATCCCCCTTTCTGGTGTCATTTCTGAGTTCGCGGTGCGAACGAAGACTAATTTGTTTAAAACCTTCTTCCCAAAAAATCGGGATCAGGATGACTTAACGCAGGGCAAGGCGGTGTCCAATATGATAGATTAAAAAGCACTTCTTGTCAAGGAAGGCAAAACTGTGGTAGGATAGTCCAACAAATAGTTACTAGTAGCTAGCTTCTAGTATCTTCTAAAAAAATATGGACATTGCAAAAGTAGGAGAAAAATCACTCAGAATAAAATCTAAAAACGCATCGTTTATAATTAACCCTGAAAAAAAAATTGAAGAGGAAATAGTTATTTTGACGGAAAAACCTCAAGATTATTCCCAGTTTGGAGATAATATTGTAATCTCCGGGCCGGGAGAATATGAAGCAGCAGGCGTAAGTATAAAAGGGGATTCAAGTGATGGTGGAATTGCTTATGATTTTTTGGAAGATGGTCAGAGGCTTGTTGTCTTATCAAATCCAAAAGTTGCAAAATCAAAAGATGTAGAAGATGCAAGTGCAGTTGCGGTTTTTCTTGGCGATACGCCCGATAATTTATCTGACCTCACGGCAGAATTGGTAGTAGTAATTGGTCCTGAAACAAGCCTTCCGGCAGACCGCGAGAATATAAAAAAAACAGACAAAATAAATCTTAAGAAGACTGAGGAGTACAAAGGATTCCTCGTTCACCTTTCGAAATAGCAATTGGAACTAGTTGCTAGTATCTATTTAAAACATGGCAGGTCAACGTATCCCACCAAATAGTATTGAAGCTGAATCAGCAGTTTTAGGCGCTCTTATGATAGACCATGAGGCAATAAACACTGTTGTCCAAATAGTTAAAGCAGACTACTTTTACAATGGAAATAATAGGCTTATTTATGACGCCATGCTTGTCTTATATGAAGAAAGAAAGCCAATTGATCTCTTGACGCTAACCCATTCGTTGAAAAAAAAGAAGCAATATGATCTTGTTGGAGGTTCTGACTATTTAACGTCATTAACAAACGCAGTTCCAACTGCAGCCAATATAGAGCATTACGCCCAGATTTTAAAAGAGACTTATATTAGGCGGTCTCTTATTACTATTGCTGCGTCAATGACTGACCTTTCTTTTGAAGAAAACAAACCCTCTTCAGAACTTCTTGATTCCGTTGAGCAAACTATTTTTAGTGTTTCTCAAGAAAATGTAAAACAGGGGTTTATCCACGTTAAAGATGCACTTGCGCAAAGTTTTGATAAATTGGACGAGCTCCATAAGCGCAATTCTGCTTATCGTGGAATCGAGACTGGATTTGTGGATCTTGATTTGCTTCTGTCCGGTCTGCAAGATTCAAATTTAATTGTTTTAGCAGCACGTCCGGGACAGGGTAAAACAGCTTTTGTAATAAATATTGCGCAATTTGTCTCAGCGGTCAAGAAAAATCCGGTAGGGGTATTTTCTCTCGAAATGAGTAAAGAAGAACTTGTTGACCGTTTGCTTATTTCTCAAGCAAATATTGATGCTTGGAAACTTAAGACCGGAAAGTTGTCAGAAGACGATTTTGAAAAACTCTCAAATGCAATGGGAGAGCTGGCGGAAGCCCCGATTTTTATAGATGATACTCCGGGAATTTCAATTGCTGAAATCAGGTCAAAAGCGCGTCGTCTTCAGCTCGAACACGGTCTTAAGCTACTTATTGTTGACTACATGCAACTTATTTCGCCGGGCAGGCGCTTTGAAAATCGCGTGCAAGAAGTAACTTATATTTCTCAATCCCTTAAAAACCTCGCCCGCGAACTTAAAATCCCTGTTATTGGAGTTTCACAGCTGTCGCGTGCAGTAGAGCATAGAGGGGAGCGCCGCCCGCAATTGGCTGATCTTCGTGAGTCAGGGTCTATTGAGCAGGATGCAGACGTGGTAATGTTTCTTTATACACAAGACGAAGATTTTACTCCTCAAAGAATTGTTAAAATAAACATTGCCAAACACCGTAATGGTCCGGTAGGAGAGCGAGAGCTTCTTTTCCGCGGCGACCGTATTAAATTCTTCAATGTAGAGCATACCGCCGGTGAAACCGCGGCAAATTAGGGCTTACAAGTAGTGATATAATTATCTTATGGCATCAACACTTGAAACAGTTACAAGAGAGCGTAGTATGAGACCGTTTTTTAAAGCGCTTGCGGATAAGAAGATTAGTGGTCAAGATGTGTCCGCTTATCGTGTTCAGCAGGGCGGCGTTGTAAACATTACTCACCCGAATCTCGGGGTATTAGTTGTTATCGAAAGTGGAGAAGGCGTAGATGTTTCTGTTAAGTCTTTGGCAAAGTACGCAAGGTTTGTTGGAAAGGGTGGTTTCGAAATGGAAAGTGATGGAGGATTTCATTTTCAGCTTGAGCATGAAGAAAACGTAATGCTGGTTAATAAGAGAAAAAGGGTGGAAATGGATATTAGACTAAGTCCTTCAAATCCACCGCCCGCGGAAGAAGCTATGGTAGGTGCTAGGGTTAAGCCCGTTCCCCCAACATTAAGCGCAGCAGCTGCGAAAGAAATTCCGAGGTCTTAAAATCACCGGCCAATTTAGTATAATATTCAAGTTCGTATTCAGGGGCCTATGGTATAGTGGTAGCACGGGGCATTCGTGCCTGCGATTGTGTATGCATGGGCTTATAGGTAAGTGGTATACCGGTACATTCGCATTGTACAGTCCCGAGTTCGATTCTCGGTAAGTCCACAAAACTTTTGCAGGCACTGAGACGGGATTCGATCCCCCATGGTCTACATAAAATGGCACCCAGACGCCAGTTCGATTCTGGCTAGGTCCACCCCGCTTTGGCGGGGTGCATCAAACACATAGTGATTGAGCAACCAAAAACCTAAACTCCTACTGGAATTGTGACTCGAGCTGAATAATATTAGAAAAAACCTGTTGCATTTTATTTTTTAATTCAATATAATTTGTTATTAATGGGACAGCTAAAAATGAAAATTTTTCTTAACACTCAGGTCGCGCTTGTCGTAGTTGACGCGTGATTTTGAGTGGGAGAAAAATCTTTTGGGCCTCCCACGGGAGGCTTTTTTTATGGCCTAAAGGTGGTGAGTTATATGACAGAAGTACCGCGCTTAAGCGCAGAAGAACAATTTAAAGTAGAACAATACGACCGTGCTAAAACTATTGCAACGCATTTAGTTGGAATTGCTCGCTCAATTCCCAAGCAGGAGAGAGGGCAATATGGAATACCCGATTTTGTTGACTTGCGGGGAATGAGAAACTCGTTGGCAAGAACTTATTTAAAAAGCGATCCACATGAAGAAGATGATCTTCATATTGGGATTGCTCAGGGTATATCAAAGTGGTTTATAGATTCTCTTCCGAGAATACAGCACGAGATATAACATCGTTAACTTTATAATTAAGGTCATCTATCGACCCGTCGTTATCAATTATAATATCGGCAAGATCAAGACAAGCTTTTACTTGTTGGCGGTGACTTCCAACTTGCGAAAGTTCAAGGTCGTCGAGTGTTTTGAATTCCTCCCACGTTGAGACGCCGGCCTTATTTGTCCCGCGGTTTTTGAAGAAGTCAAAACGTCGTCTTTGGTCTGCTATAACTCCAATTATCTTTGCGCCGAATTTTTCTTTTATAAAAGTGACTTCCGCAGGGTTTCTAATTGCATCAACCACTACAAATTGGGGATTATCTTTTTCGATGAGTTCGGCCGTCCTTTTTGCCAATATGTCTGTTCCAAGTGTCCCACGTAAATCATTTGCCACCTCATAAAGCGTCTCTCGAGTTATTTCCATTCCGCGTGCCGTGATTTCTTCCCTGATTCTATCGGAAAGAGAGTAGACTGAATATCCCTTTTCTTTTAGAATTTGCGCAACCGTACCTTTGCCGGATGCAATTGGTCCAACAAGCCCGAAAACACGTTTGTCCATCACAACATTTTAGAATTTTGAGATGAATAATGCAATTATTGAAGAAGTCAGAGCCCTATAGTATAATCATGAAATGTCGGAACGAAAATTTGGACTGTTTGGAAGAGGTAAAGACGGTGGTCACAAAGTACCTAGAAAGACCAATATTGGTTTGTCCGACTTTGTTTACTCACTCGAAGAAGGACAAGTGAGAAGACCTATGCATCTTATTTTGTCTTCAGATAAATCATTCGGTTCTGCGAATAGAGATTTGGTTTCAACTGTAAATCTAGAGCAAATTGACAAGCAACAACAAGATTGGCTTGACCCACGTGGCTTAATGGATCTTCTTTCGGAATTGACCTCAGCATCATTGTGGAAGAATATTATCACAAAAAGACCTTTTAAAACCCAACTTAAAGTAATGTGGAGTTTAGGTTCAATGTCCACAAACGAGGCGCTTTAAAGATTGAAGAAATAAATCAACGCCTTATGATAGCGGCGGTTGCAGGTGGAGTGATGGCAGCGGCAACAGGAAGTGATTTTGATAAATTACTAAAGCCTGAAAAGGCTATGCCCGGCTCAGAGCAGGAAGCAAGACAGTCCATGGCACTTGAAATAGGAAACAGATTTAAGACTAAGGCGAGTACACCTCGTGAATTGTATAGTAGAATGCAAGAACTCTTTCCACCAAATGTAGATACTAAATCCAGTGGCGAAAGCTTTTTTGAGCTTTTAGTAAAATATGGAGCATTTGAAAATACGCGAAGAAATACTAGATGTCCGGCAGTCAAAGTCACAAAATTTATCCTTGAGGAATTTGGATCTATGTTGCAAACAGAACAATACAGAGAAAAATATTTACAACACGCAGTCAAGCCAGAGGCTTTAAAATAGATAGAGGATTATCTTGTGGTTGCCCAGTTACTACTTGTCTGGTGCACTGAAAAATCAAAGATTTTTCAGTGGGCAAGGAGGGAGTCGGACCCTCATGGAGTTGCCCCCATTAGTTTTTGAGACTAACGCGTATACCATTCCGCCACTTGCCCTTAGTTTGCTACTCACCGGATAAAACCGATTGAGTTTCGAACCTGTTTATTATATACTTTCGAATGTTTACGATCAACAATTATGGCAAAAAATTCAGTGAGACTCTCTGAGTATATAATTCCAAATAAGTATTCTGTTTCGCTTGTTCCTGATTTAGACGCGTTTACATTTAGTGGAGAAGAGGAAATCGAGATTGAAATTAGAAAGCCTACAGAAAAGATAACTCTTCACGCGGCAGAGCTAGCAATTTTGTCGGCTGAGATTGTTCAAAATAAAAAAACGGAAGCAGGAATAGTTTCTTATAGCGAAAAGGATGAAACGGTAACGTTTAGTTTTCCCTCAAAAGTTGGAACAGGCAAAGCTTCACTAATTCTAAAATTCGAAGGAATTCTCAATGACAAACTCCGTGGATTTTACAGGAGCCGTTACGAAATAGATGGTAAAATATACCATATGGGTGTTACGCAATTTGAATCAACAGACGCGCGGCGTGCAATCCCTTGTTTTGACGAGCCTGCACAGAAAGCGGTATTTGAAGTCACCTTAAAAATTCCTTCAGACAGAACAGCAATATCAAACACTATCGAATCGGAGATTATAGAACATGCTTCAGGTTTCAAGACAATTAAATTTGAGCCATCCCCCAAAATGTCTTCTTACCTTTTAGCATTTATTGTTGGGCATTTTGAATCGGTTGTTGGAAAGACAAAAAGTGGAGTTCAAGTTCGCATTTTTGTTACACCCGGGAAAAAACATCAAGCAGAATTTGCGCTGGAGGTGGGTATTAAATGCGTGGAATTTTATGAAAATTACTTTGGTATAAAATATCCGCTTCCTGTCATGGATCTAATTGCAATACCGGATTTTGCCAGCGGCGCCATGGAAAATTGGGGGGCTATTACTTACCGCGAGACTGCGATTTTGGTTGACCCGGTTCATTCATCAACACAAAACAAGCAATGGGTTGCACTTGTAATTGCTCATGAAATAGCCCACCAGTGGTTTGGAAATCTTGTCACTATGGAGTGGTGGACACATCTGTGGCTTAACGAAGGGTTCGCTTCTTATATGGAGTATGTTGCAATTGATAGTATTTTCCCTGTTTGGAATATTTGGTCCCAATTTGTATTTATTGAAGAGGCCCGGGGTTTGTCTCTTGACGGACTTGCCAATACCCATGCAATTGAGGTTGATGTTAACCATCCTGCTGAAATAAGCGAAATATTTGATGCGGTATCTTATTCAAAAGGGGCATCTGTAATACGTATGCTTGCAGAATATTTAGGGGAAAAAGATTTTCGTCAGGGCCTAGAGGATTATCTCAAAAAACATTCTTATTCAAATGCAACCACAAACGATCTGTGGACAGCGCTCGAAAAAGTTTCAAAAAAACCGGTCAAAAAAATCATGCAAAACTGGACCAGAAAACCCGGTTATCCTTTAATTAATGTCATGAAAAATAAAAATAAACTAGAGCTTTCACAATCAAGATTTTTTTCAAGTTCCAGAGCTCAAAAAAAGAGTAATGAATCGTGGCTTGTTCCTATAAGTTTGATTTCGGAAAAGGGAAAAACTTCATATCATCTGATGAAGTCAACAAAACTTTTATTGGATAACAATTATAATGATTGGGTTAAAATAAATAATCGCGAAACGAGTTTTGTTCGTGTTTCATACACGCTAGAGTTATTAAAACTTTTAGAGGATCCAATTAAGACAAGCAATAAAAGGTTAACTGAGGAAGATAGATTTGGTATCGTCCGCGACGCATTTGCCCTGAGTCAATCTGGAAAAATGGCAACGAGTGAAGCTTTAAAACTCGCAAATTTTTATAGAAATGATGACAGTTATGTTGTGTGGATGGAAATAGCGTCGCAAATTCTCAGGCTTTCAAATCTTTTGCATGGGGAGAGTTATTATGGAACATTCATGAAATATTCCCGGGAATTATTTAGAGAAGTAACAACAAATATTGGCTGGACAAAAAAAAGGGGAGAAGCATATGACAGAACACTTTTAAGGAGTTCAGTAATTTATGTTCTTGGTACAAGCGGGGATTCCAACATTATTACTCGAGCACGCGAAATGTTTGAAAAAGTATATAAAGAAAATTTTGCAATAGACGCAGATTTGCGTGGGGTAGTGTACCGGTTAATTGCCGAAAATGGGACGGAAGAGGATTATGGAAAACTCACAAAAATGCACAAAAAAACAACTCTTTCGGAAGAAAAGGACAGAATTTTAAGAGCACTTTGTTCATTTAAGCAAGAGGATTTGCTAAAGAAAACTTTTGACTTTTCTTTTTCTGAAGCAGGGCGTGACCAGGATTTGGTCAAGACTTTTGTATTTATTTTCGCAAACGCTTATGGTAAAAAAGTTGCATGGGAAACACTCCAGAAGAATTGGCCCTTTATAAAAACTAAATTTGGGGGAGGGCATCTCTTTTCGAGATTTGTTTCACCTATAGAAAACTTTACAACAAACGCTCAAGCAGATGAAGTCGAATCTTTTTTTAAAAAAAACACAGCGCCCGGAATAGAGCGCACCACGGCCCAGGCACTTGAACAGATAAGATCTAATGCAGCGTGGCTTTCACGTGACTCTAAAAAAATAAGTGAATTCCTCAAAAATTATGCCTGAACTCTAGTAAGTTTGTGCTAATTTTGGTACAATTCAAGGTATGGTTTCAGTAAATGAGTTAAGAAACGGCGCTACATTTGAAGAAGACGGAAACATTTATAAAGTTCTTAATTTTGAACATATAAAAATGGGCAGGGGGTCTGCAAACATTAAAGTTAAAGTCCAAAATTTGCGGTCAGGCTCTACAACCGAAAAAGGGTATACCAACGGCGCGGTTGTTCAAGACATCAACCTCATCAAGAAAGATTATCAGTTTTTATATAAAGATGTAGAATCTGCTTATTTTATGGACCCTATAAGTTTTGACCAAAAAAACATTCCTGTCAAAAGTTTGTTTGGGACTGAATATTTAAAAGAGGGTGAGACTGTTTCTCTCCAATTTTATGGGGATGAGGCGCTTGATCTTATTCTTCCGCCAAAAATAACTCTCAAAGTTGCAGATACCGCACCCGGGGTTCGCGGAAATTCAGCATCAAATATGTATAAAGACGCGACTCTTGAAAATGGTGTTACAACGCGCGTCCCACTTTTTATAAATGTTGGGGACAGCATAATTGTAGACACAAGGGACGGAAGCTACACAAAACGCGCTTAAGCATACGCTCGCATGAAAAAAATTCTTGGTAAACTTACTTCCAATCATTTCGCGCAGCTATTTGCATATCCTCCTTATTTATATTTTTCTCTTTCTGTTTTTTCTTCTCAAGTTGCGTTTAACATGTTCAACGTAGTATTGATATTCTTAGTTTTTTACCTAACTTCTTCAAATTTTGCTGTAGCCATTCTTTTATTTGTGATACTTATACCCCAAATTTTAATAAGTTTTATTGGTGGTGTAGTTGCCGACTATGCAAATAAAAAAGTAATTTTGGTTTTAGGCAATCTTTTGCGTGCTGGTGTTTTAATCTTATTGTTCCTTAATTTTAAGTCAATTTATCTGGTTTATTTTGTAACTCTTATTATTTCTATAATAACTCAATTTTACGTACCCGCAGAAGCTCCCTTAATTCCCTCCCTTGCCCCCCGTGATAAATTAGTTGCTGCCAACTCAATATTTGGTGTGAGCCTTTTCGGGTCCATTTTAATAGGATATGTAATTGCAGGACCTGCTATAGGGATTTTGGGGCGTGCTAATATTTTTCTACTTCTTGCTGGTTTATTTTTGGTTGCTACTTTTTTTGCTGCAATCATTCCTCAAGAAAAAATTGCAGAAAACATAGAGAAAATTGACCCTCAGCGTATAAGAAAATCACTAAAAACCGAATTTAGTGAAAGCTACCATTTACTTAAAAAAACAAAAGAAGTATCTGATTCATTTTTTCTTTTGATTTTTTCTCAAGTTGTAGTATTTATTTTGGCGACTCTTATTCCAGGATACGCAAAGAGTATACTTCAAGTCCCGGCGGAAGATTTGTCAATTATTTTATTTGCCCCCGCCGCACTTGGAATGGTGATTGCAGCAATTCTGATTGGAAGCATTTTTCTTAAAACTTCCAAAAAAAAGTTGACTAGTACAGGCGTTTTTATATCCGGTTTAGCTCTAATTCTACTTCCTTTCACGTCACGAATATTGTCAGGTAGCATTGCACATTTATTAAATCTTGTACTACCCAAGGCAATTGAATTAAACGCATTTAATTTTGTTATCTTAATAGCTTTTTTGGCGGGTGCAGCAAACGCATTAATTTTTGTTCCGAGCCAAGCAACAATTCAAGAAGTGGTTCCTGAGAATTTTAGGTCAAAAATTTACGGTTTACTTTTTGCACTCATTGGAGTTTTTTCGCTTATTCCAATAATGATTGCCGGTGGGGTAGCGGATATTATCGGAGTTGGCGCCGTGTTGTTTTTTATTGGTGTTTTGATCGTTCTTGTAGGATTGGCCAGAGAAAACGTTATAAAAAATTTAATGTTTGTAATTAAAAAATGATAATAGAATTTGTTTTGTTAATACCCGTGCTTTTTTTATGTTTTTTTCTTTTATTTATTTTTTCAAAACACGATTTTGTATTGCTTCGCCAAAACATATCTTTATCAGAAGTGTTTGATCTTGCAGTAATATCTCTTTTAATAGCGCTTATCACAGGCCGAGTTTTTTATATAATTAACAATTTTAATTTTCAACTTTTTTACATTCTTTCTTTTTTCCATCTCTTCAAATTTCCGGGGGTTTCGTACATTGGTTTTTTTACTGGTGGAGCAGTGGGAATATATTTATTGTTTCGCAAAAAAAAAGGTCTAACTCGTATTTTTGACATATTCTCACTTTCTTTTTTCCCTCTTTTTGTGTTTTTCTTATCTACCCAGCTTTTTTTATTACATATATGGTATATCTTGTTAATCGCGATTTTTCTATTATTTTTGTTATTAACTTTTTTTATGAAGTCACATAGAAAATACATCTTGAAAGACGGAGGAATTTCACTTATTTTTTTCATTCTAATATGTCTTACTACTTTTATGCTTCAATTCGTTCTAAAAACAGGGCATGTTATGCTTCTAAATTTTTCCTTCGTACAACTCATTAGTATTCCACTCATACTATTTTCATGTGGCGCTTTATACTCAAATCAAAAAAAATAAAAATTAATGCAAACACCTCAAATTCTTTTTGAAGACCAAGATTTACTCTTAATAGACAAGCCGGCCGGAATGATTGTAAATAAAGCCGATACAACACGAAACATGCTTACTGTACAAGAGTGGGCAGAGAAATTTTTAAACATCAAAATAGGAAAGATAATAAATGAAATGTCTGAATTTGAGAAAAGAGGTGGAGTAGTGCATAGATTAGATAAGGAAACATCCGGCGTTTTAGTTTTAGCAAAAAATGAGAGCGCATTTGTTAATCTTCAAGCACAATTCAAAGGAAGGAATGTTAAAAAAACGTATATAGCACTTTGTCATGGGAAAATTGTTCCGGAAGAGGGTCAGATAAATGTCCCCATAGGTAGGCTTCCGTGGAATAGGACAAGATTTGGATTTTTAACAGAGGGGAGAGAAGCAAGTACTCACTACAAAGTTGTAAGCGTAAAAAAGCTGGAATTAGACAAGAAAAGCGAGTTGTTAAGCCTTGTTGAAGTTTACCCGCAAACAGGAAGAACACACCAAATAAGGGTCCATATGAGGTATATTGGCCATCCTATCTTTGCCGATGAACTTTACGCTGGACGCAAAAATGCAAAGCGTGACAGGAAGCTTCTTCCTCGCCATTTCCTACATGCAATAAAAATCACATTCACACACCCGTCAAGTGGAGAAGTTTTGACATTTGAATCTCTTCTTCCTCCTGATCTTTCGGATTTTCTCGCAACCCTTCTAGACTAATAAAATTTCTTGCTTTTGCCAACGCTTATAGGCTAAACTCTATATATGCCTAATGCTTTTCTATCAGAGATAATTCTTATCATTACGGCTGCCTTTTTAGGAGGATTTGTTGCGAGGACTATTAAGCTTCCACCTGTTGTTGGTTACATTGTTTCCGGGGTCATATTTGGGATTGTTGGCCACAATTTTTTTGCGTCGTATGACACTTTAGTTACTCTTTCACAATTTGGTGTTTCTCTTCTTTTATTCACTTTAGGTTTTGAAATAAACATTGAAGATATTAAAAAAATCAATAAGAAAATAATCTTAGTTGGAGTTCTTCAGGTTTTACTCACTTCAATTGCCATATTCCCGCTTCTGTATTTATTTGGAATCGAGTTAAAAACTTCAATACTTTTTTCTGTATTATTTTCTTTTTCTTCAACTGCTGTAATAGTTAAGATTCTTGAAGAGCGTGGTATGTTAAATGATTTTCCTGGGAATAATGTATTCATATTCCTTTTAATTCAAGATTTATTTATTGTCCCAATAATTTTTTTACTACCAATTTTATTTTCAAAAACACCTCTTAGTTTACCCCTCGTCATAAATTTTCTAGTAGCTGCTATAAAACCGCTTTTAATATTTGTAGCAATATTTATAGCCGCCCGTTTTTTTCTCTCTCGCACAATAAATTTCCTTTTTCGATATCCATCCCATGAACTTTCTATCCTTGCATCAATATTTACGGCAAGCGTTTCAATAATGCTTTTATCCTCTGTTGGATTACCAGGCTCAATAGCAGCTTTTCTTGCCGGCGTTTTAATTTCTGATCAGGGAAAAAATCTAACACCGCTTACAGAAATCAGGCCGTTTAGAGATCTTTTTCTGGTTCTGTTCTTTGTAGTTACAGGAATGCTTTTAAACTTTAATTTTTTCATAAACAATATAGTTTTGATTTTAGTCATATCCGGTTTAGTTATAATGATTAAATTCTTTATAGTATACGTTCTGCTTAGATTTTCGAAATATTCTCCTTCGTCTTCAGTATTTGTTTCGTCTTATCTTTCAAATGTTGGGGAGTTTGCTGTAGTTCTCACACAAATTGCGTATATAGCATTTTTTATCTCACAAAAAGATTACAACCTTGCGCTTTCCGTATTTATTCTGAGTCTAATCCTCATTCCGGTTTTGACTACACACGCAAGGACTCTTACTGAAAAACTTGCAAGAATTGGATTGCTGGGTAAGTTATTGGAAGAAAAAAAAGAATCCGATAAAATGCCACTTCAAGCTCTGAAATTTGAAAAACATGTCGTTATTTGTGGACACGGTAGAGTAGGCCGCGAAACTCGTAGCATGCTCGAGTTAGCAGGTATTCCTTATGTGGTAATTGATTTTAATAGAAAAGTAATAAATGAGCTTCTTACTGCTTCAAAATATGCAATTTATGGAGATCCAACAGATCAAGAAATTTTAAAAGCGGCTTTTATTGAGTCTGCACGGGCACTAGTTATTGCAGTTCCAGACACGTTCTCGCAAAAAAGAATAATAGATTTCGCCTTGAAATTAAACCCCAAGATTAGCATTTTATGCCGTTCCCATATTGAGGCAGACCGTTACGACTTAATAAATATGGGAGTAAATGCAATAATTATGCCCGAGTTAGAAGCAGGTTTAAGAATAGGGGCTGAGGTTTTAGACATTTTTGACATAGAGGAGAATGACATAAGTTCATACACTAAACGTCTGAGACGGCAACACCTCATTTAAAGTTAAAAAATGGAACGTCCAGAGCAAACACTCAACTATATAAAATTTTTTTTATTAGTTATTTTTTTTGCAGCAATGGTTTCGATAGCCTATAAAATAACTATGTCTTTTAAAAACAGCACTTTTAAATATGGATCGTTTAATTTATTAGTTCTTACTCATGACGCTTATCTCGTGCATATTGATGAGCTTCAAAAAAAAATGTCGGTGTTTAAAATCAATAATGGGGTAGGGTATTTAATAAACAAGAGTCGTCTTTATGAAACTCTAAAAATCGGTATCCCAGTAGACGGCCAAGTATTTGTCAAAAATAATTCAACTTTCAGTGTTGAAAGAAATTTTTTGAACGAGCAAGAATTATTGTCATTACTTCTAATGCCCGCAAATTACAAAAATGATCATTTGGATAACGTAGATATTCTAAAAATCTACCTGTTAACAAAGCAAATTTCTCCCGCCGATAGAAATGTTAATATAGTGCCTAATCTTACAGATAGACCCGTAATACAACAGAACACTACTTCAAACATTTCCGATCCTCAAATATTCAACGATAACCAGAGTGTGCAAATAATTAACGCAACGGGTGCTGATGGGGTAGGTGGGGCGTTGGCAACGGCCCTTAAAAATCTTGGATACAATGTTGTTTCTGTTGGCACAGGGGATAGCAAAAAATCAGCCATTTTGTCAGATAACCCAACGTCTGAGTCAGTCGTGCGTTTAAAAGATTATTTAGATTTTCCAATTTTTTTAAAATCCTCAAATTCAGTTGCCGATATAACAATAGTTTTGGGTAGTGATCTTGAAAAACAGTTGGAAGATTTTAATCAGTAATTATAAACTCGGATTTTTGTGTTAAGATAAATCATGATTTGGTTTTACGTTGTGGGAATATTCATTATATCTTTTCTTTGGGCGCTCGTTTCAACAAGGAGAGAATTTACGCACCCAAAAGCAATAAAGACAGCCAAGAAATTGTTGGCACGGGAGAAAATACTCTTCAAAAAATAATTACTTCTCGCCTGTTGCAGAACCCATTGTGGGGGATTGTACAAATGATTGTTGGTTTTTAAATTTCGCCATTTTCTTGGTCTCCTTAACAAAAACTGTAACAGAGTTATCTCCGACTGCTTTAATGCAAGCTGAATATTCGTTACCACCATTAATAAATGTTATCATTCGCATACCAATATTATCAGGGAGAACACCAATATATGTTTTATCATTCATTTGTACAAACACTTTAGATCTTTTCACTGAAAGCATCATATTATCTCCGGGTTGAATAATTGAAAGAGTTTTACGGTCGGCAACATTTTTTAGTTCAATTGTTTTTGTTTTGCCGGCTTCTTCTATGAATACGTCTTGCAGGTTCATATTTTGGGTAGAGGAGGGTATGTTTATTCCTTTTTTTGAGATATTTTCAAGCCTTTTACTGTTTTTTAAAGCGATAGGATTAGTTTTGTCGAGTTTTATTACTTGTTGATAAAATTCGCGAGCTTTTCTAAACTTTCCGAGCTTAATCAAGGCATATGCGATTCTATTCAAAGAGTCAATGTCTTCTGGGTTTTCCAGTAGAAGTCGCCTGTTTTCTTCATATGCTTCTTTCCATTTGTTTTCGAGCGCGAGCTTTACGGCCAAGTCTTTTGATGGGGGAGTGAGGTTGATCATTTTTAATTGAGCCTTGAGCCATCATGATATCCAAATTTATTGAAAATGTCAATACAGATTCGGTATAATATAGCGTTATGTCAGGACATAGTAAATGGGCGACGATAAAAAGGCAAAAAGGAGCAAATGATGCAAAACGCGGCCAGCTATTCACCAAACTTTCAAATGCCATAACTATAGCCGTGCGTCAGGGTGGCGGGACTGCGGATCCGGAATTCAATTTTAAACTGAGACTTGCTATTGATCGCGCGCGAGCTTCAAATGTTCCAAAAGACAATATTGACCGGGCAATTCGTAAAGCGTCTGGAGAAGGTAGTGTGGATGTTGCTGAACTTCTTTATGAAGGTTTTGCTCCCGGAGGCGTTGCTGTAATTATTGAAACTGTAACCGACAACAAGCAGCGTACTTTTTCTACTGTAAAAAATGTTTTTGAGAAAAACGGTGGTTCATTAGGTTCTCAAGGGGCTGTCGCATATATGTTTGTAAGGAGAGGTGAAATAGTTGCCGAGAAAAATGGGATAAGTTCTGATGAGTTACTTGCAAAGGGTATTGAAGCAAATGTCACCGACATGGAAGAGGAGGGTAATTCTGTTTATTACTTTGCGGATCCGCAAGATCTTCAAATTACAAAAAAAGGTCTTGAGGAGCAGGGGCTTAAAATTGAAAGTACCAGATTAATATATGCACCTCTAAATTACGTAACTGCTGATAAGTCTGTACAAGATAAAATTATAAATCTTGTCGAAAAATTAGAAGAACTTGACGATGTACAAGAAGTTTATACAAACTTGACGCTCGATTCTTAATGAAAAAAATTTTCAAACTTTTCTCTCTCTCCAAAAGACAGAAATTTGTTACTGCTGTATTGATTTTATCTTTTGGAATCTTTGTCTCTGAATTTTCAACGGGGTTGTATCTCGTTGCTTATGCAGTAGTACTGAGCCTGCTTACTATAGTTTTTCTTTATTTTGCGCTGCGTGAAGATATTTCCGATACTTTTTTTTATCCTATATTCATACTTCCTTCATTGTTTACTTTATCTTTCATTTTGTTTTATCCGCTTGTACCTGCACGTTTCCTAACAAGGATTTTTATAACTTCAGTTTACGCGTTTGGCTTATATTCATTATTTTTGACACAAAACATATTCGCCGTTTCAGCAATCAGGACGATTAACTTAATGCGCTCAGCTAGAATTGTTTCGTTTGTGTTAACAATTATTGTTCTATTTTTGCTTTCTAATGTAGTTTTTTCAATAAGACTGCCTTTCTATGTCTCGTTTTTAATTGTATTTTTGGTAACTTTCTTTTTGAGTTTCCAATCTTTGTGGTCTTACAATACAAGTAAAGTAGCAGCATCACATATCTCAGGACTTTCGCTCCTTATATCTCTTGCCTTGGCAGAACTTTCACTTGCGCTTGCCATGTGGCCAATTAATGCGTCAATATATGCAATATTTATCACAGGAATTTTCTATTCATACTCAGGACTTTGCCACGCGTGGGCAGAGAAGAGGCTATTTAAAGGAGTCCTTTGGGAGTACCTTTGGGTTGGCTTCTTAGCCATTTTAATACTCATTTTCTTTTCTCGCTGGGGAATTTAAGATTATTTATAACTTATAATTTATTGTTTATTATTTAAAGAACTTTAACAAGGGGCAGGGGAGTGAGGCGAAAATTTCAGTTTAGCAAGAAATATCAATCTAAATTGATGATAAGGTTTGATATAGTTAGTATCCTATAATAATTATTTTTGTGGATAAGTTTTGTTTTGTCCAACTTTAAGAAGCGAAGTTATTAGCGTTTCACAGGCCTCAATTTAGCCTCGATATTCTTCACTCAAATTGACGTGACTTTTCACGCTTCTCATGCTCCTTGGAGCTCTCTGCCCGAGTAGTTGAATAAAACCTCGTGCGTAAATCGTGCGTAATTAGCCTCAAAAAGTAGGACAAATGAAAAAAATACGAAACCCTCTTGGCTTATTAAGCCTCTACTGAAGAATAATAATCCTAAATTTACTTAATTTTAGCCTCAAAAATGCATATTTAGATTGATATTTCAACCTAAATTAACATATTCTTACAATTACCGGTCGAGCAAAGGCAGTGCCAAAGGACTTCCTTTAAGGCTTATCTCCAGAGGATGGGCTTATGACGACTAACAATTAGATTTAGCAATATTAATTATGTAATTTAAAAAAAATTGAAGAGCTTATCTACTTATTGGGATACTTCTATTCTCGGTGTGTTTGGGGTTTTTATTTGTGGGGCAAAAAACAGGTGCAAATAAGAGGCAGGGAATGGGTATGACTTATGTCGTACAATAATACTTTTACGACATGGACGAGTGACTTGAGAGTGTGCCTGGCTAGCCTTAAATACTCTTAATATATCTAATTTATTGTTATAATTATTACATTCTCTTATTCTATAAAACACTTGGTTTTCCCTACTGACTACCTTTAAGCTTTTTATTTGCACTACCCTACTATAGGACTATATAAATTTTTAAATTTGAAATTTTTAATTTTTTAAAAAGGTTGCACAAATTCGTACACATCGTTTAAAACAAAGAAGAGATGACTAAGTGATGGTTCTTTATATCCAAGTGGCTTAGAATCTCATCCTGAGAGGTCTTTTAATGAGGTATGGAGAGTTTGAATGGGGGTTCCTCAGATTTGGGTTCTACATAAATATTCGGGTTTTTATCAATAGCGTCAAGGATCTGGACAAATCGGTAAAATATGGCGTTTGTCCATCCAAAACCGGATTGGTTTGTATAATGATAATCTTTGGTGCGATCGCCGGTAACGCCATTAACTTTTTCAAAGAATGTTGCGTACCTTTTAAAAATTTGAGATTGTGTTTCCAAAGATTTTTTCATAATACGTACGGCATCATTAACAAATCCATATTTTAAAAGTCCAATAACGGTTAAATATTCAAGAGGCGGCCAAATGTTGGGATAATCCCATTGTTTGGGTTTTAAAATTTCTTCTATAGCGGGTATATATCTATGAGGAATTTTAGATAAGGATACTTTTGGTGCAAGAGAACTCTTTGCATCAATAACGAGTCCATGGTCAGTCTCAAATATTGATAGCTTTTTAACCATTTTTTCAGATTGTGAACGAGTTGCCATTCCTGCCCATAGAGGAGTAAAGCCGGCAAGGGATAAAAAGTCGCTTTGGGTTTTATGTTTGTATTCATAATCAAAGAAAAAGCCTTCTTTCTCGTTCCACAGCAATTTGTTTATTTCGTCTTTGCGCTTAGTAGCAATTTCCTTCCAGTATTTCTGTTCTTCAGAATCCCCATTAATTGATGAAATCTTTGCAAAATCCCGCTCATATTTAAATAAATAAACATTTAAATCAATCGGCAAAAAATCATTACACCTGTTATAAAATCTTGATGTAAAATCCCAGCCGGATTCAAGTTCTGCGGAATGAGCATATCCAATATCCCGGTCACCATAGCGGCTTAATCCAAAGCCATCTACCTTGTGATGAAAGAACCCGTCTATATCCATCCAGACGCGCCAATATTCATGCTTTGCAACCTCGGAAGCGTGAATAAGCCATCTTTTGTAATATTCCAACTCATACACCATTTTTTTAAAAGGGTTGGCTCCACGCCAGGCAAAATAATAGCCGTTGTATGCATCAAGTATCATTGATGTTAAGAAAGGA
This sequence comes from uncultured Gammaproteobacteria bacterium, assembly GCA_964651815.1. GTDB lineage: Bacteria > Patescibacteriota > Microgenomatia > Levybacterales > GWA1-39-11 > GWA1-39-11. The sequence continues at coordinate 63,148 of CAZYWG010000003.1, forward strand.
GGCTGAGACCGGCCGGTGGAAGCAGGAGAATTAAAATTTGGGATAATTCCATAGCGCTCGTATAAGTAGATAAAATTGTCTACCATAGAACGAGTAAGTTTTTCGCGTTTTGTGCGAATTAAGCCGCGAAACATAAAAAAAGTATCCCAATAATACATGTGTGTAAATTTTTTGTCGTTGGGTACAATAAACGCTTTGGGCATATTAAGAACATTTTTATGCATCATTTTGGTAGATTTTTTCAAAACAACATTAAGAAGACGGTCTCGTCTGCGGGGTTTAACCGTGACTTTGTCCCAAAAGTGGTCAATATATTCCAATTCGTCTTTGTATTTTTCGGCGTTTGTCACGAATAAATCTTAGCGCTTTATGCTTTTTTGTTCAAGAGGAAATTTTATTCTGACAGAAACAGGAATATTGACAAATCATTTTCTATGTCGTTTAATATTTTTACTGCCTTATGGAACAAAAAAAACGATCCGAACTCAGGGACTATATTCAAATGTTTCTTGAATACCTTGAAATTGAGAAAAATTCCTCAAAATTGACTATCCGTAATTATCGTTTATATTTGAATAGATTTGCCGATTGGTATGAAAATAATTATGCGGGTCTTGGAATTAAAGATATAAATATAGACAAGGTCAGGCGTTACAGATTATTTCTTTCCAATTGGGTAGATGAAAAGGATATGACTTTAAAACGCGTTACGCAGTCATATTACATAATTGCGTTAAGGTCAATGCTTAGGTTTTTAGTCAGGAATGATTATGACACGCTAACTCCCGACAAAATTGATTTACCAAAGTCCGAAAGTAAATCTTTAAAATTTCTTGAGAAAAATCATTTGCAAACTTTATTTGATTCGGTTGATGTTTCAACCAACAATGAAAAAAACTTGCGTGACCGCGCAATTTTAGAATTGTTGTTTTCAACCGGGCTGCGTGTCTCAGAATTGACAAGACTCAATCGTGAAAATATAAATTTTGACACACGTGAATTTGGGGTAATTGGGAAAGGTGGACGCGCGCGGGTTGTTTTTCTTTCTGATTCTGCAGCCCACTGGCTCAGGATTTATTTTGATATTAGGGAAGACCCTTGGAAGCCCGCTTTTATTCGTTATTCAAAAGAAAAGAATTTTGAGAATGGTGGCGAGAAAATGCGTCTTACCCCGCGCTCAATTGAAAGACTTTTGGAAAAGTACGTAAGGCTCGCGAGAATTCCTGTAAAAGCAACACCTCATACCCTACGCCATTCGTTTGCAACAGATCTTCTTTATAATGGAGCAGATTTACGCTCAGTTCAGGAGATGCTTGGGCATAAAAACATTTCAACTACCCAAATTTACACCCACGTAACTAACCCTCAATTAAAAGAAATTCACAAGAAATTTCATCAAGGGAACAGGAGGTAATCTCATAATAATCATTCGATTATATACTATGGGATGTAATGTGCAGAATTGATCCTCTTTTCAAACAACTTATAATGTTAAAACCCACTTTTTAAATTCTTTTTCCTCTTTATAGTCCGCGTCCGGTTTGAAAGATTCGTCTGAAAAGCCGCCTATGGCGCGGGATGCGAGGACGGTTTGGAGTTTGTTTTTGTCATAACCACGTTCGACAAGTTGGTCGAATATCTGAATTGCCAGCTCGGGTTTTTCTAAAACACTGTGTACGCGCTGTATGAAATAAGCAATATCGTAATACTCTACCCCATGAGAATGGGCGTGTTCTCCGTCAATAAGTGCAATTGCTTTTTCATCAGTAATAATCATATGCCACGGAGTGAAATCTCCGTGTCGCGGCTTTTTCCGAAAGATTATTAGCACCTTCCTTTACAAGATCGAAAAGCTGTTCTAGCTTATACCGCTTGATTATTTCACCTGGTATAGTATCGAGCCAGGATTTTGTTTTCTCAACAAACCATTCTTGGTGATTGGGGGACTGAATAGCATCGTTTATAGGAATCTTTAAAGGAAGGTCTTGAATGAATTCGGAGAAATCTATAATTTGGTTTATATACTGGCCAATGAAATTGTATTTTTGATCAATAGCTGCTATTTGTGGACCGGTGTATTCTTCAATCAGTATGTAATATAAACCTTTATAGTATCCGCCTTCGTAAAATTTTGGGACAAGATAGTATTCGTTTATTGACAATTTGTTAAATTCCTCGCACCAAATTCTTTCCGTTTCAAGACGGGCGCTTATTCCAGGAGTCGTCGCCATTTTTATGAAGTATTCGCGATATTCATCCCTGACTTTTCCTAAGACGTGTCTGCAGCCTTGCCAAAGCCTAATCACTTTGTAATTCTTCTGGAGAAATGACTTCACGCTTTTAAGATCAAGTGTCTCTCCCACTCTATAATCCAGCAGTTTCCCATTCTTTTGAACTTTGAAAGCATCCATGGTGCAATTATATCAGGGTTATTCTAGCTTTCCGAGGATTTGTGCAAGAAGTGCCATTCGTATGTACATGCCTGATCTAATTTCAGAAGTTAAGTAGACTGCTCGTGGATCTGAGTCAACTTCTTCAAGGATTTCTCCTACTCTGGGCAAAGGATGCATAAGAATTGTATTTTTACCCGCATATTTATCCATTACTTCCTTTGTAACAACAAACCTGTTGTTTACCTTTTTGTAGAGCTCTTCATTTTTGAATCTTTCTTTCTGGACACGTGTCCAATACCAAAAATCACAATCTTTTGGAATCTCGTCGATGGAATTTATTTCGTGAAGTTTAATCTTATCTTTATATTTGTTAAAGTCGGTCTTTGAAAGTTTTAGTTCGTCAGGTGCCAATAAATAGATTTCGTTTCCCGGAAAAAATGCAAGCCCGTCTAAAAGAGAATGTACGGTCCTACCGTTTAATATGTCCCCTGCCATAACTCCTTTAAGACCAGTTAGTTTTTTTTTCTTTTCCCAAATAGTATATAAATCCAAGAGCGCTTGTGTAGGATGTTCTCCAGGCCCATCACCCGCGTTGATAATTGGTACAAACTTTGCAGTTTCCGCGGCGCGCTTGGCAGCACCTAACTCCGGATGCCTTAATACTATTATGTCGCAATATGCTTCAAATACCCTGATTGTGTCTTCAAACGTTTCGCCCTTTGAGACGGACGAGAATTGTTGAGGATTTTCAACCACAATTGTTTGTCCCCCAAGTTGCTTGGCAGCCGCGTCAAAAGAAGATCTTGTGCGAGACGAAGGCTCATAGAAAAGTAAAACTATTATTTTTCCATCCAGAAGCGGTAATGGTAGACCCTTCTGCCCTGCTTCTTTAACAGAAGCAACAGAATTGAACAGTTTTAATATGGAGTCTTGATCAAATTGGGAAATGGAGACAATATCTTTACCTAGATAGTTTGACTCGATGGGTAAAATAGCCTTACTTTTTTGTGCCACTTGAAGGATTTTATTATTAATTGGTGATTATTTCAAGTACTTGTCAAAAAAGGCAACGGAGCGTTGAAGCGCAATGTTAAATACTTGTGATAGGTTGTGGTCTGCATTTTGGTAAGAGTAATAGTCAATAATTTTTCCGTTTTTTTGAAGCGCGTTGCGTAAATGTTCTGCAAAGCTTGGCGGAACGTCTTCATCGGTCATGCTTTGGTGAATTTGCACAGGTGCTCCGACACTTTGAATATATGTATAAGGATCTATAGAGCTCCAAAAAGACGGATTGGTTTGCGGAGTACCAAAGTGATCAACCAGATTTTGCCTAATAGATGTCAAATGCTCACGGATATTGGCAGCGCCTTGGGGTGTGTATCTGTTTGGGTGCCAATGATTTAGCAAATCATCATAAGTCCCTACAACTCCGCTCCAAATAACCGCCACTTTTATGCTGTTTGGTTCTACAACTAGCACCCTTAGCGTAATATTTCCGCCCATTGAATGTCCCCACATGCCAATTTTGTCAACGTTAACATACGGCAATTTTTTTATGGAGGCAAGCGCGTTTAAAACATCAATTGTGTAATCCGGAGAAAAATACGCGCCTTCTGCTTGACCCTCAGAGCGTCCATTGCCGCGATAGTCTGATTTAAAAGTAACGTAACCTGCCCTTGCAAATCCGTCTTGATACGCAACGTAACGTTCTGTCGTTTGATACTCATTAGGGGGAATATAGCCGTGATTAAATATAACAACTGGAACGCGGCTTGAGGCGCTTGCGCTATCAGGAACAGTAAGAAGACCATAAATTTTAAAGTTATCCGAAACATAAGAAGCGATATATCTTTTATAATTTGAACCTGCATCAAGCGTTTGTTCTATTTTAATGTCGCTCCCAGGATATGAACGCGCACGGAGCGCAGCTATCTCAAGTTGACTTTTAAATTGCTGAGTACTGGGAGTTGTAGTTATTTCAGAATTTTGATTATCGGTGGTTGATTTTTGTGTTTTAACAGATTTGTAAATCAGCAAAATTGCGATAAGAAATCCAATAAAAATGAGAAGCAAGACTATTTTTCGCACCCAAAAATTTTACACTCATTTAAAATTATCGTCAAGGAAATTGCAGAATTAATGGATTAGTATTGAGGTGCTGCCTGGGATTGTGCGGGTTGTGCGCCGAGGACTTGATCAAGTCTTGCAACAATTGAGTTATATGTAATTACATATGCGATAACCGCAACAATTGTAACTATTATTGTGAAGACAAAAATATCTTTGTTAATTATAGAAGAATTTTTAGGGGAAATTTTAGCTATTCTCTTTCGTCGGGCAGCCATGAAATTATTGTTTCAAAATTATAAATTTTTGTCAAGCGTTTTTTATTTGTGCTTCTGCGGCCTCCACAAGATTTTGAAAAAGATAAGAGAGATTGACGGGTCCAACTCCACCCGGGGTTGGCGTATAGCTCCCCGCTAAATTTTCAATTTCCGATTCTTCATAATCCCCGTGGAGTTTTCCATCTTCATTTGCTACATGTGTCCCGACGCCAATTAAAATTACACCGGGCTTAATATTGCTTTTGTTAATTACCCTACTCTTCCCAACGCTTGTTATAACAATGTCTGCATTTTTGATTAAATCATTGGGATTGCGAGTTTTGCTGTCTATAACCATTGGTTCTGCGCCCAGTTTCTTTAAGGCTTTTATTGCCGGCGCGCCGGCTGTCTCACCTTTCCCTAATATTACGAAATTAAATTCGCTCCATTTCTTCTTGGTTCCTAGTTCTGCAAGAGATACTTCAATTAATCTTTTTGTTGCGAGCCAGACAGGTACTTCAAATTTTGAATTTTCTTGAAAACCATCAACATCTTTTTCTGGTGCGATTGCGTCAGTTACGGTTTTTTTATTGATAACACCAGGCATTGGGCGTTGGACAATCATTCCGTGAAAGCTTTTATCTTGGTTTATTTCTTCAATTTTTTTAAGTAGAGATTTTTCGTCAGCTCCGCCTAAAGGAATAAATACAGCTTCAATTCCAAGTTCTGTTGCAACCTTTAGCTTTTGTCTTACATAAGTTTCCCACGCGCCTTCAGGGCCGAGCGTAATTATTGCGATTTTAGGTTTTATATTTTTTTTTCTTAAGTCTTCAATCCTAAGAATTAAGTCTGCTTTAATTTCATCAGCTACTTTTTTGCCGGATATTCTCATTTAATTTATGGGGAAACGGTTGTGGCACCTGCAACTCTATCATTTTTATCAGAAAAACGCATGAGTATCACGCCCTGAGCATTTCTTGAAAGAAGAGGTGTAGCATCAAGCGGAATTTTTACAACTTGCCCTTTTTCTGAAGTTATAATTACTTCAGTTGCGTCTTTTTCAAGTACACCTGCAAAGACAATTTTTCCCGTTTTTGCGTTAATATTTTGAATTCTTACTCCTTGGCCATTCCGTCTTTGGTTGCGGACTTCAGACACTCGGCTTCTTTTTCCAAGTCCATTCTCTGCAACTACAAGAAGCGTTGCGGCTTTGTCGCCACCTGAGGCTACATCCATTCCAATAACCCGGTCATCCCCAACGAGTCTTATTCCGCCAACTCCTTGACTAGATCGGCCTGTTGACCTAATTTGAGACTCCTTAAAGCAAATAATTTTACCGTTCTTGGTTATGAGCACAACATCATTCTCACCGCTTGAAAAATTAACCCATTGCAAGGAATCACCATTCTCAAGCTTTATGGCGATAATTCCGCCGCGCCTTATATTTGCAAATTCGGAAATAGAAGTTTTTTTAATAATTCCCTTCTCTGTTGCCATGACAATATGTTTGTACTTATCTTTTTCCTTGGGGTTGTAAGTCAGAATAGATTGAATTTTTTCGCCGGCATTTATATCAATTAGATTAACAATTGCTGTCCCTTTTGAAACGCGAGAAGCCTCTTCCATTTCAAATACGCGTGTTTGGTAAACTTTTCCAAGGTTTGTGAAGAAGAGAATATAATCGTGTGTTTGGGCATATAATATTTTGTCTATTGAATCTTCATCTTTGGTCCTCATCCCCATAACTCCTTTGCCGCCCCTTGCCTGTGTTCTAAAGGACGTCATGCTTTGGCGCTTAACGTAGCCTGTTTGCGTCAAAGTAATGACGGTTGGTTCATTTTGGATAAGGTCCTCTTCTGAAAATTCATCAACTTTTGATTTGTAAACACGGGTCCTTCTTTTGTCTTCATATTTTTCTTTGACTTTCGCGAGCTCATCCCCAACAACTTTTAACATTTTTTTAGGGTCGGAAAGTAAACTCGTTAAGTAATCGATTGTCTCTTTAACCATGTCCCATTCGTCTTGAATTTTTTCGCGTTCTAGAGCTGCCAAGCGCCTAAGCTGCATATCAAGAATTGCTATAGCCTGAATTTCAGAGAGCTTAAATTTTGTCATCAGGTTTCCGCGTGCCGCGTCGGCACTTTCAGATTTTTTAATAGTATCTATGACTTCATCAATGTTATTTACGGCAATTAAAAGCCCATCAAGTATGTGTAGTCTGGCACGCGCTTGTCTGAGTTCAAATTCTGACCTTCTGGTAATAACCGTAAATCTGTGTGTTATATATTCTTCAAGGATTGTTTTAAGATTAAGCGTTCTTGGAATACCGTCCACTAGAGCTACAATATTGGCAGGAAATGAGGTTTGTAAAGAAGTTAATTTGAACAAATTATTAAGAACTTTTCTTGGTGAAGCATCACGTTTTAATTCTGCAACCACCCGGATTCCATGTCTATCTGATTCGTCCCTAAGGTCAGTCAACCCTTCAAGCTTTTTGTCTTTTGCAAGCTCTGCTATTTTTGCAACTAAAGCTGCTTTATTCACTTGATATGGGACCTCGCGAATTATAATTGCAGATTTTCCTTGCCCTATATCTTCAATCTCAGCAATCCCGCGGACAATGATTTTTCCGCGCCCAGTGCGGTAAACATTTTTAATTTCATTAATATCATAAATCGCGCCCCCTGTTGGAAAGTCTGGACCTTTAATATATTCAAGTAGCTCGTCCACTGTAACTTCCGATCCTAATTCAAACGCCGGTTTTAGCGAGTGTATTTCTTCGTCAGTTAGTTCGACTCCCTCGGGGTGAATTTTATATCCTACTCTAGGTTTATAAGTTATTTTATCTATCATGTATTGAACCGCGTCGATTACTTCTCCTAAGTTGTGGGGAGGAATTTTTGTTGCCATTCCAACAGCAATACCCTCTGCCCCCATGAGAAGTAAATTAGGAAGTTTTGATGGAAGATACATAGGCTCGTTGTGTGTCCCGTCAAAATTCGGCATGAGTTCTACTGTCCCTTTATCAATGTCAAAAAGCATTTCCATAGCCAGCGGTGCAAGCCTGGCTTCCGTGTAGCGCATAGCCGCTGCAGAATCTCCATCCATGGATCCAAAGTTACCCTGCCCGTCAACAAGTGGGTAGCGCATTGCAAAATCTTGGGCAAGGCGAACGAGCGTGTCATAAATTGACATGTCGCCGTGAGGATGGTATTTTCCCATTGTTTCTCCAACAATGGTGGCTGATTTTGCGTATTTTGAAGTTGGATAAAGATTTAGCTCGTACATTGCAAAGAGGACTCTACGATGTACTGGTTTTAAGCCGTCGCGGACATCAGGTAAGGCACGCGAAACAATAACGGACATTGCATAATCGAGGTATGCTTTTTTCGCCTCAGTTGTAATGTCGACTTGGTGAAGCCGGCCTATTGCATTTTTTTCTTCTGGTTCCATATTAAAAATTATTTACTAACAACTGACGACGAATCTGTTCCTCAAATTCATCGCCATGCGTAAGTAAATTATTTATAAGATGCCATCCCCTTCTTAATTTCCTCAATTGCCTCATCTCTTCCCTTCCACCCGCTGACTTTAACCCATTTTCCAGGTTCATTCTTTTTGTAATTCTCAAAGAAATATTTAATTTTCTCGGTAATTTCTTTTGGGAGTTCACTTATGTCGTTATACTTTCCAAACTCGGGATTTACTTTTTCAGGGGGAACAGCAACCAATTTTGCATCCATTCCTTTTTCATCTTCCGTCTCAAGCATTCCTATAGGTTTTGCTACCATGACAACTCCCGGGACTACAGGAAGTGGCGACAAGACTAAAACGTCAACCGGGTCGCCGTCTCCTGACAAAGTATTTGGAATAAATCCATAATTGGCCGGATACCCTTTGTCGAAAAAGAGAAAACGATCGACAAAAATCATATTTGTATCATGATCAAGTTCGTACTTTACCCGACTGTCCTGCGGTACTTCAATTATTACGTTTACAATTTCTGGGGCTTTTTCCCCCGCTGTTAAATTTTTCATTTAATAAAGTCACCTCCCTAAATATCAAGTTCTACGAGCCTTGCACTTCGCAGTTTGTTTTCGAACAGAAACAAACTACTCAGTACTTCGACTAGCCTCCTTTATTTAAATATCAAGGTTGGCTAGTCTCGCATTCTCCTGTATAAAGTGTTTTCTTGGTGGGACTTCTTCACCCATAAGCATTGTGAAGACTCGGTCTACTTCTTCCGCATCGGCAATATTTATTTTCTTAAGAACCCTATTCTTTGGGTCCATTGTTGTTTCCCAAAGCTGCTCGGGATTCATTTCTCCAAGACCTTTGTAGCGCTGAATTGATGGAGCCCTGCCTTTCGCGTGTTGAACCAAAAGCTTGTCGCGTTCGTCATCAGAATATGCGTAGAAACTCTCTTTGCCAAGCTGAATTTTATAAAGCGGAGGCTGTGCTACATATAAGTAGCCCATATCAATTATCGATCTCATGTGTCTATAGAAGAATGTCAAAAGAAGTGTTTCAATATGTTCTCCGTCAACATCAGCGTCAGTCATAATAATAACTCTGTGATACCTGAGTTTATCTAGATTGATTGTTTCACCAATTCCCATGCCAAGTGCAATAATCATGTCTTTTAAAGATTCAAATTCAACAATTTTGTCAAGCCGCGCACGCTCAGTGTTGAGAATCTTACCACCAAGCGGTAGAATCGCTTGAAACTTTCGGTCACGTCCTTGCTTTGCACTGCCTCCTGCTGAATCTCCCTCTACTATATATAGTTCTGACACCGCCGGATCTTTTTCTTGGCAATCTGCAAGTTTTCCTGGCAAAGAAGATCCTTCAAAAGCTCCTTTTCTCAAAATGGCATCTTTTGCTGCACGCGCCGCAAGTCTTGCTTTGGCTGCTAAATATCCTTTGTTAAGAATAGTTCTTGCTTCTTGAGGATTTTCCTCAAAAAACATAGAAAGCCCTTCTTTGACAACCGCCTGTACTAGAGGTTGAATTTCCGAATTCCCAAGTTTTCCTTTGGTTTGGCCTTCAAATTGGATATGGTTTTGTTCCATCCTAATTGCGATAACTGCCGTTAAACCTTCTTGGGTGTCGTCGCCTGTAATTGAATCACCCTCTGACTTAAACGCGCCTATTTTCTTGCCGTAATCATTTATAACGCGCGTCAACGCCATCCTGAATCCCGTAACATGAGTTCCACCATTAACCGTATTGATAACGTTTACAAAACTCTCGAGAGATTCGGAAAATCCTTCATTATATTGAAGTGCTACTTCAACCAAAACATCGTCTACTTCTTTTTTGATAAATATTGCCGGGTGAATTGGGCCTTTTCCTTCATTAAGCTTTTTAACAAGAGAGACAATACCCCCTTCAAAATACATGTGAACTTCTTTTTCGTGTCCTTCTCTGAGGTCATGAAAATGAAAATAGAGCTTGGAGACTATAAATGCCCTTTCACGGACAAGTTTTAAAACAACATTACTGTCAAATTCGGTAGTAGTAAAAATTGAGTCGTCCGGGTAAAATGTTGCGGCGGTTCCTGTTGTTAAATCCTTAATACGCGTGTCAGGAACAATATCTTTCAGATAAGATTCCGACACTTTCAGGGTCTCAACTTTAGTTTTAGCAATTCCGCGTTCATATTCTTGTCTATAAAGTTTGCCGTCTCGTCTTACCTCAACCCACATCTTGTTTGAAAGTGCATTTACAACAGAAGACCCTACTCCATGCAGCCCCCCGGAGACTTTATACGCTCCGCCGCCGAATTTTCCACCGGCGTGAAGCTTTGTCATAACCATTTCAAGCGCGCTTTTGCCGTAACCTGGAACATTATCAACCGGAATTCCACGACCATCATCAACTACGGTTGCCGAGCCGTCGCGGCTTAGAACAACCCAAACATTTTTAGCTTGACCTGCGAGTGATTCATCAACGGCGTTGTCTATTATTTCTCGAAGAGTTTCATGTAAACCTACCGAATCGATTGATCCAATATACATTGCGGGGCGTTTTCTGACCGGTTCGAGTCCTTCTAGAACCTGGATATTTTTGGCTGTATAATCGTTATTTTTTGAGGCCATTTTTTTTGTTTAGATTATCTATTGTAGCAGAACCGAACGGAGTAATTCAAGCTGCCGAAAAAGGACAATTTTCACATCTCAATTCTATTGGATTTGCGAAATTAATGCATAAATTGGAGTTATAACCGAGAGTATTAAGAATCCAACGGAAATACCTAGTGAAATTATCAAAATAGGCTCAATCGCAGTTGTAAGAGTTTTGATTCTTACATCCAAATCACGTTCAAAATATTCTGATATTTTATTTAAACTGTCATCAATTTTTCCTGTTGATTCACCAACTTTAGCCATTTGGATAAGCATCGAGGGAAAAATATTTGTACTTTGCATAGCATCAGACAAAGAAATACCTTTTTCAACTAGCTCGCTTGTTGAAAGAATTGCAGTTTTGTACCAATAATTGTCCGCTACATTTGCAACAATATGAAGACTTTCAATTATAGATGCACCTGAAGCAACAAGTAGAGACAGAGTCCTTGATATTTCATTTAACGTGGAAAGCCTAATTATTTGTCCAAAAACTGGTAGTCTTAACTTGACTTTGTCAATTATTTTGATACCTTCTTCTGTTTTTTTAAATCTTTTATACAAAAAAACACCTACAACACCAAAAAGTATTCCGGGGATATAAAATGTTGTGAAGAATTTAGAAAAACCAAGTACTATTCTAGTTGTGAGTGGAAGATTTAAATTTAAGTTTTGATACAAGCTCCCAAGTTGCGGAATAACAAAAACATTCATGATAATAATTACTACAATAACTCCCGTTATAACTATGGCCGGGTAAACAAGTGCCGACCTAACTTTCTTTTGGAGGTCATCTGATTTTTCAAGGTTATCAGCGAGTCTGCCTAGTACTTTATCAAGTAATCCGCCCTTTTCTGCGGCCTTAATAAGCGCTATATAAAGATTTGAAAAATAGGGCCTATGTATAGACAAGGCGTCAGAAAATGAAGTCCCTTCTGAAATTTGCACTATTAAATCATTTATTATTTCCTGCATTCCTTGACTTTGAACTTGGTCTTTGAGTATTTTCAATGACTCCATAAGCGTGAGGCCCGTTAGCGCCATAGATGAAAGCTGACGCGTGAAAATAATGATATCCGAGTTTTTAACTTTTTTAAAAAAGAGAAATCCCGAAGTATCATCTATTTTTCTTACGGACAAAGGGGTGATGTTGGCAGTGCGTAAAAAATCTATAACCTCACGCTCGTTATTTGCTTCAATTTTTCCTTTTGCTTTGAGTGAATTTTTGTCAACTCCTGTGTAGATAAATTGCATAAGTTAGCCGAGAAGTTGCATAAATGTATCCATCCTTAGAGCATAGGTGCGTGCCGTTTCGAGGGAAATTCTTCCTTCTCTAACTAAAATTGCAAGAGAAGATTCAAGAGGAATCATGCCGATGTCTTGAGACGTTTCTATTATAGAATCAATAAGATGAGTTTTTGACTCACGAATGTTAGACCTAACGGCGTTGTTTGCAATTAACACCTCGCATGCCGCTACCCGCCCGCCGTCAATTCTAGGTATTAGGCGCTGGGAAATAATCCCTCCAAGAGACGCGGCAAGCTGCGTCCTTATTTGATTTTGTTGTCTGTCAGGGAATGAATCAATTATTCTATCAATACTTTGCGCGGCAGAATTTGTGTGAAGTGTTGAAAAAACCAAGTGACCTGTCTCGGCCACAGTAATTGCTGACGCAATACTTTCAGGATCTCTCATTTCACCAATTAACAAAACGTCAGGATCTTCACGCAAGGAACTTTTGAGCGATTCCCCCCAGGAAAGAGTATCTATGCCTACTTCTCTTTGAGAAATAATGCTTTTTCCCTTTGGGTAAACATATTCAATAGGATCTTCAACAGTTACAATGTTTCTTGCATCTGTTGTATTAATTTCATTAATTATTGAGGCAATGGTAGTTGATTTGCCGTGTCCTGTGGGTCCTGTGACTAGAATAAACCCTTGTCTCAACTTAGCAAATTCATGGCAAATTTGCGGAATATTGAGTTCTTCAATGGTTTTGACGCGCGCCGGCAATAAACGGAAAGCCCCGGCAATTGTTCCCCTCTGGTAATAAAGATTTATTCTGAAACGCCCTAATGCCCCATAATCTCCTCCACCGTAGCCGTAAGAAAAATCTATACATCTATTAACGGCAAGCATTTCTTTTTGTGCAGGACTTATTATCGAAAAAACAAGCTCCTCAATGTCTTTTTCTGTCAAAGGTTGGTAATTAAGTGAAACGAGTTTGCCATCAACTCTTATTGTTGGTACAACACCAACAACAAGGTGCAAATCCGACGCGTTTGCCCCAATAGTTTTATCGAAAAGTTCACTTATAGTCATAAATAGTTATTAATAGTTTAATGTCTTTTAACTTATCTCTTACTTCTTAATTACTCCTGCGCCACTCTCAAAATTTCATCCATAGTCGAAATTCCTTCCAGAACCTTAAGATATCCATCCTGTTTCATTGTTACCATTCCCTCCGCTTTTGCTTGATTCTCTATCTCTGTCGCATCGCTTTTGTTTAAAATTAACCTTGCAACTTTTTCGCTCACCTGTAAGACTTCAAAAATCCCTACCCTTCCAATATAACCCGTATGCCCGCAAATATCACATCCCTGACCTTGGTAAAGCCTTATCTCCGATTCGGGTATAGTCAAAAGACTCCCCAAATTTTTTTTGAGTTCTTCAATCAAAGCGCGAGCAGGTAGATAGTCTTTTTTACAATTTTGGCAAACCTTTCTTGCAATTCGCTGCCCTACAATTGCGTTCATTGTGGATGCAATCAGGAAAGGTTCTGCGCCCATGTCAATCAAACGCGGGAGCGCGCCTGAAGCGTTTGAAGTATGGATTGTTGAAAATACTAAATGTCCGGTAAGTGAAGCCTGAATAGCAAGATCTGTCGTTTCTTTATCACGAATTTCACCAACAAGTATGATATTTGGATCTTGTCGTAAAAAAGAGCGCAATCCTGTTGCAAAAGTGAGACCTACATCAGGATTGATTTGGACTTGGTTTGCCCCCGAAATTTGATATTCCACAGGGTCTTCAAGTGTGACAATGTTGACTCGTGTTGTATTGAGTTTTGATAACACAGAGTACAAGCTGGTGGTTTTCCCAGAACCTGTTGGTCCACAAACAAGAATTATACCGTGCGGTCTTAAGATTGAGGCTTCAAGTGACCGCAGCCCTGTTCCTCGCAATCCAAGCTCGGCAAGCGTTGGGACTCCTCCTGATTTTTTGAGAAGTCGCATAACAATTTTTTCACCAAATGAAATAGGCAATGTGCTCACGCGGAGATCTACCTCTTCATTCCCAAATTTAAAATTGAAACGTCCATCTTGGGGTATCCTATGTTCGTCAATTTTCATGTCGGAAAGAATTTTAATTCTCGAAAGTACTGCTTCTTTTACGGCAAGAGGTAACGCAAGCCTTTCATACAATATTCCGTCAATTCTGTATCTTACGCGAATTCTGTCTTCTTGAGGCTCCAGATGTACGTCTGACGCCTTACTTTTTATTGCATATTCAAGAATTGTTGAAACAATTTTTGCAATTGGAGCCTCTTTAATTACGTCACTTATCGAGTTTTTATCAAATGTTTTTACTCCTGTTATTTCTTCCGTTTCTTTAAGCGCGGCTTTTACATCTCCAACAAGTCCAAACGTATACTGATTCTGTATGGCAGTTTTGATTTCGCCCGGGATAGCCTGAAATGTTAAGATAATCTTGTTTGTTTTTTGCTTAAGAAAGTTAACTGTTTCAAGGTCAAGTGGATCCCCCATTGCAATAGACAACGTATTTTTTTCTTTGTCATATGCAAATGGAATAATATTAAATCTGTCTGCAACTGCTTTATTTACATAACTCATTGATTCCGGGGAAAAAGGAAGATTTGCAACTGAAACAAACGGTATTCCAATTAATTTTGCCCGGGTTTCATAAAAAATTTCATCACTTACAAATTTTGAATCAAGCAAGACTTTATCAACGGGTAATTCTTTTTGGACTGCCGCGAATTTAACCTTATCGTATTGTTCTTGATTAATTGCTCCATCATGGAAAAGTATGCCGGCAATGTCTTTCCCCTGCGCCTGAGAGGAAGCTCCGGCAGTCTGAGCTTGCGAAGTTTGATTTGAAATTGGATTGTTTTGGGCAGGATCCATAATTTTTGCTACTCGTTTTTCGTCATTTGTTTTTTTGTGCCTAAACTCACAACACAAAAAAACGACGAGCGAATCGCGGTTAGCTAATTCAATCGTACGAAATATATTGATATAATGTCAATATGCGTGCATATGTTTTAATTGGTGGTCAGTCTCAAAAAGAAAAGTACATTTCCGAATTCGTTCAAAAAAACCATGTTATGCCCTACTATATATATAGATATACTGAGTCATTGAAAATATTGGAGGCAAAAGATATAAAGAAAAAACTCGCCGTGAGTTCTTCGAGCCAGAAATTATTCATTATAGAATCAGTTCCCACACTTGAATCGCAAAATGCATTACTTAAAACTATTGAAGAATTGCCAGAGGACGCTGACTTTATGTTTTTAGACGGATCAGGACTTTTGCCGACTGTTGTATCAAGATGCACAATTATAAATTTAGAGCCTGAGCAAATACTTTCGTCGGGGGAATTGGAAACATTGCTTTCAAATTTATTGGAAAGCAATGCAAGCTATAATTTGCCTTCGGTTATGTTATTTGTTGATAAATTTTCTGAGAAAGATTTTGAAATTGAAGAAATAGAACGTGCAATGAGAGAAATAATGTTTAAATTTATAAATACCAAAAATTACTCCTCTGCCCTTTTGGCAGAAAAATTACTGAAAAAATTAATTGATAAAAATTTGCTTATCAAATACAATAATTTAAACAAACGACTTGTCTTGGAAACGATCTTTCTAAATAATCTTCGATAAATCAAGGCTAAATTGCCCTATTGACAATGTATTATGTTTATGGTTATTATTAATTACAACATGAAAACTGCTCAATTCGCTAAAGCAAATCTTCGCAAAGGATTCACTCTTATTGAACTTCTTGTAGTCATTGCAATCTTAGCTGTTTTGGCAGTAATAGTTTTGACTGTAATAAACCCGGGTAACAGAATTGCATCTGGTAAAAATGCAAGAGTTAGGGCAGATCTTGCGTCAATTGGACGAGGTGCTACTCTATTTTACTCTGATACTAGCTCTCCTCAGAGTCCTGCTTGTACTCTCCCCGGTTCATATCCTGACGCATTTGGAGTTACCGCTGCAGGATGTACACAGATTGCATTTCAGGCAACCGTGAATGATCCTGATGGATCTGCATATGTTATAAATAAAACTCCTCCAACTTGTACCGCTGGTGGAACTACTGCTTGCACAGGATTTGCAATAGCAGGTCCGGCATACACTGACAACGTAATAAACGCAGGTTCACTTAAGGCATGGTGTTGGCAAGCTAAGACCGGAACAATAACTCAAGTAACAGATAAAACAACTACAAACTGCGCCCCATAAATAATTGGAGTTGATAAAGAGTCAAGCCGGGTTTGCCCGGTTTTTTTATTTGCAAGAAAAATATTTGGTGCGATGCTTTCCATAAATAAGAAAGTTGGAATCAGACTTATACTTCACAATGAAAAACTTTTTATTTTAAATTTTGAGTTTTTCAGTAAATTAAACCTTGAGAGTAATTTCTAAGTCACAAAGTACAAGCAAAATAGTTCTTGGATTAATTTTATAAGCGCAGGTACCTTCAGTTTCTTATGGAGCTTGACACCTATCTTGATTTATGTTTTGCTTATTGTAGGTATTAAATATGTAACTTACATTGGTTATGGAATTTATGGGATTTGCACAAAAGAAAAAGTATTTATCATTTCTTAGTTCTCATTTCTTAGTTGCCAAAGGATTCACCCTTATTGAACTTCTTGTAGTCATTGCAATATTAGCAGTATTGGCAGTAATAGTTTTGACAGTAATAAATCCGGGTAAAAGAATTGCATCAGGTAAAAATGCAAGAGTTAGGGCAGATCTCGCGTCAATTGGCCGTGCGGCTACACTCTTTTACACCGATACTGCTTCGCCTCAAAACCCCACTTGTACTACCCCAAGTTCATATCCAGAAGCATTTGGAGTTACTGCTGGAGGATGCGGTACAAAGGTTGCATTTCAGGCAACTGTAAATGACCCTGATGGATCTGCATATACTATAAATGTTCCTACTGGGTGTTCTGCTAGTGGAGCAACAGCCTGCACAGGATTTGCAATTGCAGGTCCGGCATACACTGACAACGTAATAAACGCAGGTTCACTTAAAGCATGGTGTTGGCAAGCAAAGACCGGAACAGTAACTCAGGTAACAGATAAAACAACCACAAACTGCGCCCCATAAATATCAAACGTTTTCTTGACAACATATTAAGTTCTTGTTTAAACTTATTAAGATCTTGCTTAAACTAAAAGAAGGTACGTACAATTTATGAAATCGCCTAAAAAACTCTCATCTACTATTTCTCATTTCTCACCTCAAAAAAGATTTGTCCTGAGCTTGCCTGCGGGATTCACCCTTATTGAACTTCTTGTAGTCATTGCAATCTTAGCAGTATTGGCAGGAATGGTTTTATTAATAATAAATCCTGGCAAAAGAATTGCTTCATCAAAAGATGCAAATGTTAAATCTGACATCACAACCCTAGCTGTTGCTTTGCAAGGTTATTACACGGCTCAAGCTTCCACGCAATATACCACCACTTTAGATGGTTTGGTAACGTCAGGTGAATTAAAATCGGTGCCGAAACAGCAATCAGGAAATATTACTTGTCCTGCTGCTGCTGCTGGTTCTACGCTGAATGTTTCTGGGACGGCGGGTACGACTGGTTATTATTATTGCTATTATACGGTTACCGTGTCGGGCGCTGTGACTTCTGTAGCTGTCATGGGTAGTCTTTTCAACGTTGCTTCAAACACATGGCATTGTTGGGATTCAAATACCGGTGCATATAAATCTTCAACCACCGCTGCCCCAACAGTTGCCTCAAGCCAGCTAAGCTGTTAAATCATAACCTTGTTATACCGCGTATAAACAGGATAGGCGGATATATCAGCCAAACCAATTGATTTCCCCTAATCCTACATATAGAATGGTAGATATTATAAAAGCACTTAAAAGCAACCGATGGTACTTAGAGTATTTGGCGATATTAATATTCTTAATTTTGGTGGGAATATTATACATTTTTAACTTAACACGAGATGTATGGGGGGATAGCGGAGACTTAGTTACTGCCGCTTACGTTTTTGGAGTTGCACACCCCTCCGGATACCCCCTGTTTACATTTCTTGGATACTTTTTTTCTCATCTTCCACTACCTCAGCCTCCAGTATTTAGAGTTGGTTTGATTTCTGTATTTTCTTCCCTCTTAACTCTTTTTATTTTATTTAAACATTCGTTTAGGGTAACTAAAAATATTGCAATGTCGCTTCTTACAGTATCAATACTCGCCTTTTCTTATTTATTTTGGTTTTATACAGAAGTACCCGATGTATTTGCTTTAAATAGTCTGTTTGCAGTGTTACTTATATTTCTAGCGACCCTTTTTTATCAGGAAAAAAAGATGAAATATCTATACCTTTTAGTATTCTTCTCTGCCCTATCGCTCACACACCAGGAAACAATTATTCTGATATTCCCTTCCATAATATTTCTTGTTTTAAAAAGAACTGGCATCATAATCAAAAACAAACGTAACATAATCATTATGTTTTTGTCGGCTTTATTGGGTTTTACTCCATTTCTTTATATACCAATTGCAGCAAGTCACAACCCAGTTATCAACTGGGATCACGCCTCAAACATCTCTAACTTTTTGTATTTAATTTTACGTAAAGATTACGGATCGGCCCCCGGAATTACAAGTAATTTTCCACTTTTTTATAAACTTTTTTTTATAAAGCACTATTTTCAGTCAACTATAGAATCATTGACCCTACCAACTATTCTTATTTGCGTGGCTGGTGCTTTAAAGTTATTCAAGAAAGACAAGGGCTTATCCTTAAGCCTTGTGTTTGCGTTTATTTTGTCAGGACCTCTGTTTGCTCTTTATTTTTTTGTGTTTTATATACCTTATACCAATATACTTTATTGGCTGGGAGCGATTGAAAGATTTTATATATTGCCAACTTTAGTCCTTATGTTTTTCTTCCCTTACGGACTGATTTATGTAAATGAATTGCTGGATTCTAAGTTTTCCGAAATGTTTGGTAAATTTATATTTCTTGTATTATTTTTTATCCCATTGTTCTTATTAATAACCAATTATAAAACAGCCACGCTTTCATCATCACAAATTGGAAATAATTATGCTAAAGATGTTCTTACTCCAGTTCCTAACAAAACTGCACTTTTAGTGGCAGGAGATAATCCTACCTTCAATTTGTGGTACTTGCATTTTGTTTTAGGTAAAAGAGCTGACGTAGATTTTATTCATGAGGGTGGCGTTGGAGGAGGGAGCATTATTTGGTTTAATGCTATGCAAGAATTTTTTAGACGTAAAGGTATTCAATCAGTTAATCTAAGTGACATATATAAATATAAAATAGACATATTTAAGCAGCTCGCAAGCAACAGACCCGTTTTAAGTACTGGAATTATAGATCTAGGAAATTCTGATTTGATTTGGGTTCCACTTGGGGTTACTTACATTCTTACAAAAAAATCTGATATTCCTTCTGAGAATGACTTCACTGCAGAAGTAGAAAAGGCTTGGAAAAAGATAAATTCTCCTACAAGAGATAATCTCCTGCCCTCAGAGCAAAATTTTATGATTGCTAAAATCGTAGAATATTATTCATCCGTCCTGTTTGACACCGGCAATTTTTACAAACTAGTTTTTAAGGATTATAAGATGGCCCAAAAGTATTATAAAAAAGCCGTTGAAATTGACCCAGAAAATCCGGATGCCTATAGTGAATTAGGTCTTGCATCATTTGAGTTAACAAAGAATTGTCGAGAAGCTGAAGAAGCCGAAAAAACAGCTATAGATCTTAGCTATAGTATCTTAAGTTCACCAAAACAATATTATGCAAATTTATATCTTATTTATAAAGCATGTAAGGACCAAAAAGGAATGAACCCGCTAATAAATGAATATAATTCAGCCTTCCATGAAGATATTAAAAAGAATTTTAAATAAATCATAAGGGGCGTTTTTTACTACTTGCTTTTATATATTGTTTTTGGCTGGGGTTTACATTTACAAAACATTATCTTAAACTTTTAAAGTGCAAATATATCTAGGTTTTATTTTCTTTATAATTGGCACCGCAGTCGGGAGTTTTTTAGGGGTTGTTATAGACCGCCTACCTAGGAAAAAATCAATATGGGTTGGACGGTCTGTTTGTGACTCTTGCCACAAAAAGCTTACGCCAATCGAACTTGTACCCGTCGTTTCATATATAGTCCAGGGTGGTAAGTGCAGAAAGTGCCATGCTAAACTTCCGCTTAAGCTTCTCATTTGCGAGGTTTTAACAGGCCTGGCTTTTGTTTTAGTGTATCTTGTTTTTCCCCTTTCAGCCTTCCATTTTCAACCCACTCTTTTTACGTTCTTCACTATTCTTTATCTACTTCTCGTGATGTGTCTTAATATTGTTATCTTTTATATAGATCTGGATTTTGGGATTATTCCAGACGAATTAATAGGAGTTTTTGTTATTACGGCCCTGCTTTACAACTTTATTTTTTTCAGAGTTGGTTTTATTGTTCACATTTTCTCGGGCTTAGGAGCTTTTTTACTATTCTTATTCCTATATCTTATAACGCGAGGCCGTGGAATGGGTTTTGGGGACGTAAAATATGCTCTTGCAATTGGTCTGTTTTTGGGATTTCCAGCCATAATAGTAAGTCTTTACTTTGCTTTCTTGACAGGCGCGGCAATTTCACTAATACTTATAGTATATGGGAATAAACATCTTAAAAGCTCCATTCCGTTTGGTCCGTTCTTGGCTGCTGGGACTATCTTTGCCTGTTTTTGGGGAGAAAGCGCAATTAAATTTATTTTCAAAGTTTTCAATTGGTAAAAATAACTTTTTTGCCCCTCGCCTCTTATCTTCCCAGGGTTTCACCCTCATTGAACTTCTTGTAGTCATAGCAATTCTCGGAATTCTCTCTTTCGTTTTAACAACTACAATCAATCCACTTGATAAAATTAACGCTGCAAATGACGCAAGAGCCATTTCCACAATAACTCAACTTGGCAAGGCAATGGATTCATGCGAAACATTTCATGATGATGCAAAACCATCTCCTGCCGGGAATTCGTTCTTTCCTGACTCTATATGTGACTTAAACACTGTTGAGGAAGTTAAATTTACTACAATTGCCGCAATAAATAATTATACATTTTACTATTTTGTAACGCCCGCAACCTGCAAAAACAATAAGTCAGTCAAATGTACGGGCTACCTATTTGGTATTGGTACGCTAGCGTCAAAAAAATTCATAGCTAAGCCCTACTTTGTTTATACGAACGGAAAAGGTTGTTACATTGGTAATATTCCATCTTTGTCAAGTATTGGAGCCACATCTTGCCCATAGAAAAAGTCTTTATCAACAACAGAATCCATTTTATTGGTTTTTAAAATCACATTTTCTTGACAGCACCCCATAATTATTTCATACTAAGTGTAATGCATAAAAAAGGATTTACATTAATCGAATTGGTTGTTGTAATTACAATACTCAGTATTCTTGCAGTTGTTCTTGTTACGCTTCTCAATCCAGTTACCCAATTTCAAAAGACTAACGATACACAGAGGAAAAGTGATTTGTATCAAGTCCAGAAGGCTTTGGAAACATATTATGCCGACCATGGTAGTTATCCAATAAGCACGGGTGCCTACACTATAAGTGACAGTAATGGAGCGCACGCCTGGGGTACTAACTGGCCTTCTTATATGGATGTATTGCCGCAGGATCCCAAAACAGCGTCTGGTAAAACATACATTTATTATTCTCTCGATGGGCAGAGCTATAAACTTTATACAAATCTTGAGCGCGGCGGCAATGACCCTCAGGCATGTAATGTCAGTGGTACGGATTGTCCCCACGTCCCGGGAAATCCAGGGTCAAACTTGTGTGGTGGTGGCAGCTCATGTAATTATGGGCTTTCAAGTCCAAACGTATCGCCGTAAGAGATTGATTAAATATTAGATATTATATATTATAAAAATATGCCCAAAGCTATCCTAAAAAAGTCCACGGTCCGTGGTCCACAGTCTACTGCTTCCGGCTTTACGCTTATCGAATTACTAGTTGTTATTAGTATAATTTCTATTCTAGCGTCTCTGCTTTTGGCAAATTTTGTTGGAATAAGGCAGCGAGCGCGCGACGGACAAAGAAAATCAGACCTTCGCCAAATCCAAGGCGCACTCGAGTTATACCGCGCTGACAATGGTGCCTATCCTACTCCCGCAAGCGGAATTACACTAGTTACTTGTAATTCAGCTTTTAGTAACGGTACTACGGTGTATATGTCCAAAGTTCCGTGTGATCCTTTATCATCAACGGGTTACAACTCCGCCAATTACGGATATTCATCAGCTGGCACTACCTATAATTTGTGTGCTTGTTTGGAAAACGCAAACGATCCTGATATTAATACTACAAACGGCACTCTTGGCTGCACCAGCACAAAATTTATCTGTTACACCAACCCATAAAACTCTAAGAAATGAAAAATGAAAGAAAGATTAATTCCCAGGTATTATCAGCCTCAACAGAAAGCAACAAAAAGGGTTTTACCCTAATCGAGCTTTTAGTCACTTTTTCTATACTTTCAGTTTTAGCTTCAATTGGGTTTCTATCTTTTGTAACTTATAGCAGAAAACAAATCATTCAACAGTCTGCCTCAGATTTAAAACAAGCAATTGACATTGCAAGGAATAATTCACTCTCAGTGGTAAAACCAGCGGGCTGCCCTGCAAACAGCGAGCTGTCTTCATATATAGTCAGCATTTGCGTAGGGGGTAATCCTACATGTAATGTTGGCGGAACTATTTATACAGGCAACAATTATTATGAAACACGTGCTAATTGTCAACCAACGCAAGTCGTATCACTTCAAAAAAAGCTTCCACAAAATGCTTCATTTGGAGGCAGCAGTCCATGTCAAAATATTACGTTTGCAAGTGTCCGTCCGCAGACAACCGGGGTTCCATGTGCTGTTAATATAACGCTTAACGGTCAAACTTTAACAGTTTCAGTAGATTCACAAGGATACGTATCATTTCCTACAAACTAGTATTAAAAATTTTTTGTTTTTGGATATGTTTATGAAAAAGAATTGGTCATTTATAGTTGGTTCTGAAGGGCAAAGCATAATAGAAGCGCTTGTTGCGCTTTCTTCCATTTTAATTTCACTCGCAGCAATTTCTGTTGCAATAATAACAAGTGTCAACAACACACAGTTCATAAAAGACCAATCTATCGCTTCAAAATACGCACAACAAGGCATGGAATACATAAAATATATTAGGAATAATGACCCCGCGACTTTCTTTTCTTACAATGGCATAAAATGTATGAACCAGGACGATTCCTTTTTAAATACATCATGTTCCAGTGCAAACATAGCTGGAGCATATAAGAGAGAGGCTGAATTTAGTCAAAATGATTCTCAATGTGTCGCAGCAACCAAGGTAACCGTCACAGTTTACTGGACAAGTACTAAGTGTCAAAGTGGATCTTTTTGTCATTCCTCATCACTAATATCCTGTTTTTCAACAATACCCGTTTCTCTTAAATCCTTATGACAAAACACAAAATAAATCAGAAAATTTTTGGATATACGGTTATAGAACTTCTGGCAGTTGTTTCAATTTTGGTTATAATAGCCGGTGTAGTATCAGGTATTTTGTATTCAACTCTACGTGGAAGCGGCAAGGTGAAAGTTACTGGCGAAATAATTCAAAATGGCCAATATGCTATATCTGTTGTTAGGTCTATTATTGACGACTCACGTAATGTTACGCTTATTGATGGCGTTGCGCCTGATTGTACGCAGCCTATTCCTACTCCTGGTGCATCTTCAATCACATTTAAACGATTAGATAATACTACGACTACAATTTCGTGTGTAGGACCACCTTCCTATGCTATTGCTTCAAACAGTGCGTCGCTTGTTAACACCCAAAGTGTTAAGATACAAAACTGCATATTTTCGTGTGCTCAGCTAGTAAGCGATCCTTACTCCGTGCCAATAATTAACGTTACATTTACAGTTTCAGACCGTGGTACGGGATTATTTGAAAGTCGTGCTTCCTCAGTATTTACAACCTCCTCTTCTCTTAGGAGTTATTCCCCGTAAAAATTCCGGGCACAACTGTCCGTTTCGAGCGAGGGTTGACACGCTCATTCATTTTTATTTATGATAGATATATGGTAAAAAACCCAAATTCAGGGCAAATGCTTCTTGTTGTGGTTTTGACAATGATTGTTGCGCTCACTGTGGGTTTATCAGTCGCCTCAAGAACGGTTACCAACCTCAAACTTTCACGCCAAAATGATGAGTCAGAACGCGCTTTTCAAGCAGCAGAGGCTGGGGTTCAGCAAGTTTTACAATCGGGAAGCGCACTTAACAACCCAAATTTTCAAAATAACGCTACATATAATATCGGATCCGTTTCTCATTTAAACGGCGCGAGTATTGGGCTTAATGGTGGAGAGATTGTTGACCAGGATTCTGGGCTTGATGTCTGGCTTTCAAATTATCCCGATTTTAGTAGCACTATGGGAAACGGTAGTGCTGCTAGCATTACGTTGTATTGGGGTACAGATAATCAGACTACATGCAATACAGGTGGTTTATCAAACGTTAAATCCGCTCTTGAAATTGCCATACTTTCAGGAAACAAGCTGAATCCCACATTTACTAAAAATTTATATGAGGCAAACACTTGTGGAAGAATTGCCGGCGCTCTTGCTCCAACCGGTGGGAACGTTACTCCAAGCGGCACAAGCGTTCACTACCAAAATTACGTGACTTTTACAGTTACAAACGGTTTGATTATGAAAGTAATTCCCATTTATAATTCTTCAAAGATTTTTGCGATATCAAATACAGGGGGCGTAACTTTTCCTCCACAAGGGACCCTGGTGCAGGCAACTGGGACTGCCGGAGATACAGTCCGCAAAATAACATATTTTGCTTCTTACCCTCAGATACCTGTTGAAATGTTTCCATATGCACTTATTACACAATGAAAACAAAAACAATTGGCCTTGATATAGGAAGCACCTCTATCAGGGTTGCACACTTAAGGCATGAAGGAAATTCCTTTACCCTCGACTCTATTGCATCTATGCCGCAAAATACAAACGGATTGATATCCGATTCATTACTTGACCAGCAAGGGCTTGCAGATTCGATAAAAAAACTTATTTCTTCAGCAAATATTCACACCAAGGAAGTTGTGCTTTCAATTCCTGATAGCATGGTTTATACCAAAATAATACAAATGCCACAGCTTTCAGACCAAGAATTATCTGCAGCTTTAAAATTTGAAATGGAACAATACATACCTCTCCCAGTTGATCAGGTAAAGACAGATTGGGAAGTGCTTAGTAGGAATGAAACAAGTGGGAAAAAGACAATGAATGTCATGATTGTTGCGGCCCCTCTCTCACTTCTTTCAAAATATGAAAAAATTATGGACATGGCGGGCTTGCTACCTGATGCAATTGAGACTGAGATTGTATCTGCCCACCGTTCATTATTACCGCTAATTAACAATCCCGAGGCAAATATGATTGTGCATATTGGAGCCATAACTACAAGCATTGCAATAGTTAAAGAAGGTAAAATAAAAATGATTTTTTCGCTAGGGCTTGGTGGGGCAGCTATGACTCGCTCAATATCAGTTGATCTTGGTATAGATATATCGCAAGCTGAAAATTACAAAAAAGCTTATGGACTTTCACAATCGGCATTTGAAGGGAAGATCGCAAAAGTCCTTGACCCTGTTTTGACATCTATAGTAGCAGACGTTAAAAAAGCAATGCTATCTTACCATGAAAAAAATAACAACGAAAATATTAAACAATTGGTTTTGTCGGGCGGCTCCTCTCTCCTCCCAGGACTTGATGTTTATCTAACAAACGCATTATCCACTCAAGTAGTTTTGGGTCGTGCTTGGTCTGCTTATAACATTTCAAATATACCTGATGAGTTACAGTCCCAAGCACCCGCATACAA
This sequence comes from uncultured Gammaproteobacteria bacterium, assembly GCA_964651815.1. Taxonomy (GTDB): domain Bacteria; phylum Patescibacteriota; class Microgenomatia; order Levybacterales; family GWA1-39-11; genus GWA1-39-11. The sequence goes on from CAZYWG010000003.1 coordinate 89,221, forward strand.
TGTAGCGATTGGTTTGGCTCTACGTAATTTAGTATGAAAGAAGATATAAACCTAGTCCCTCAAAAAAAAGAAGAACGAAAAATGTTAAACAACTATTTTTATGCTTCTTTGGGATTTTTTTCAGTGATGTTTTTGTTAGGTGCACTGCTTATCGCTTATTCATTAATAATTAGGGCTGGACTTGGGGGACTTACAAATGAGGAAGCAAATGTCCGTTCACAGCTCACTGCACTATCTGGGAGAATAGGTAAAATTGCTTTGGTAAATGAACGTACGGACTCTATAAAAAATATTATTTCAAATCGGGATAAATTGACTATTTTGACTTCAAATCTTCTTGCCGCAATCCCTAATACTTTCACAATATCTTCACTAGTTGGGACAGATAAAGCAATACAACTTGCAATATCATCAAATAGTTTAGCCGATTTTGACAATTTCTTTGAGCAAATCGTTCCTAAACTTGCAAAAAATAAGCTTTCAAGTATTTCCTCGGTAGAAATTAGTTCGTTTAGCCAGGATGGGGATGGGTACTCACTATCTGTGAGTTTTTTATTAAGTCAGCCTAAATAATTATATGAAGTATAAAATTCCGGAAATTATTATTAAACATAAAAAAATATTAACTCCACTGCTTTTTATAGTATTGGGTATATTTGTGTTGTTGTTTATAATAATACCTCAATTTTCAACTATTTCTGATTTAAATAATCAGGTTGCTGCAGAAAATGATAAAGTAAATACACTTAAAAATTCTCTGCAAGTTGTTTCATCCCAAGATGACCAAGACTTAAACGCAAAAGTGGGAATTGCAACGGATGCATTGCCTACAGCAAAAGATGTATCAAGAATTTTTTCGGCGCTATCCCAAGCTTCTGATGCTTCCCAAACAGTACTTGGAGAATTTTCTTTGAACGTTGGAGCAATATACGGTCGTGCTCAGCAACTGGAAGGAAAAATACAAGGGACCCCGTCAATTACCGTAAATGTACGTGTTGAAGGTAATGGTGCTCGGGAGCTTTCTGATTTTGCAAAAGACTTGCAAAAAGCACTTCCTCTTTCGGAAATTAGACAAATGGGAATTTCTGACAATTCAGCTTCTTATCAAATCAACTTTTTTTATAAGCCTGTAGATTTATCGGTTATATCAAAACAAGACAAGGTTGTTCTTCCAAATCAGAATGCCGTGAATTTGCTTAATGAGCTTAAAACTTGGGAAAGCCAATAAGATCTATTTATTTAGGGTAAGATCTGGTCTTTTCTTTTTTGTCAATTCACGGGCTTTTTCTTTTCTGTAGACTTCAATGGTTTTAAAATTTCCTGACAATAGCTCTTTTGGAACCCTTCTATTTTTGTAAATTGCAGGACGAGTATAATGTGGATGTTCAAGAATTCTATTTCCGTCAACATCTGAAAAAGATTCAAATGCAGTTGCTTCACTGTTTTTTAAAACGCCCGGTACAAGCCTCACAACTGATTCCGCTATTGCGGCAGCTGCTATTTCTCCGCCAGAAAGGACAAAGTCGCCAATAGAGATTTCCAAGTCAACAAGTTTTCTAATTCGTTCATCAAATCCCTCATAATGGCCACATACGAGAATTAAATGATCGAGTTTTGAAAATTTTTCAGCCGTTTTTTGTTTGTAAACCTCCCCTTTTGGGTCAAGAAGTGCTACTTTCTCACGTCCTTTTTTTAGTCTTACTGAATTTATGGCTTGGTCTAATACATCTACCCTAAGAACCATCCCTACTCCCCCACCGTAAGGTTTGTCATCAACTGTTTTGTGGCGCCCAATCCCAAAATCCCGTAAGTCTACTATGTTTATTTTGATTTGGCCTTTTCTTTGGGCACGGCGAATTATAGAGTATGCAAAAATGGATTCAAACATTGAGGGGAAAAGCGTAATGATACTTATCTGCATTATGCCACGTTCGCTTCGTTGACTTGAATGTCAATTCGTACGTTGTCGCGAATAGCGCGAATCTTGAGGACATTCTTTAAGGCATTAATGGTTTTGCCACCTTTTCCAATTACCATTCCAACATTGTCTTTTGGAACATTAACAAAAAAAGTGGTAAAGTCTTCATTTGCTTCTTCTGAGACTTCAACTTCTTCACCCAAAATTCCATTAAGCATGTAGGCGAGTAAATCTTTCATAGGATATTATTACGCGGCAAGCCCTTCTTTTTCATTTTTGAAGGTAAGCATTTTCTCAACGGCCGGAGTCATTTGTGCTCCACGGGATTGCCAGAGCTTTAGTTTTGCAGCATCAATTCTTTTTACAATTTTGGTGTTTGAAACCTTTTCATATGACCCGATTGTGTCAACAGCGTCACCATCACGTTTGGAGCGCTTTTCTTTTACTACAACGCGATATTTGGCTTCACCTTTTCTTCCGATTCTTGAAAGTCTAATTACTAACATGTAAAGGCTATTTTACCATTTTTAAGTATTAAGAGTCAATCAATGTGGAAATGGTGTTAAAGAGAAGTTTCGAGGGCCGCGCGGGCGGCTGCTTTTTCAGCTTCTTGCTTTGAAGAACCCACACCCTCTGCTAGCAATTTTTCATCAATATAAACCCCGACTGTGTAAGATTTATCGTGATCCGGTCCTTCTTCTTTTATAATTTTGTAGAGTGGGGACATTTTATGGGTTTCCTGGATTTTTTCTTGAAGTGCTGATTTAGGATCTTTTAAGCCTTGTTCTTCAATAATTTTTTCAGAACGGCTTATTATATTGTCCTCAATAAATTTTTTGGCTGCGTCAATCCCTTGATCTATATACAAACCTCCAATTAGCGCTTCTAGAGTATTTGCAAGTATGGTTTTATTTTGACGGCCGCCGCTAGTCTCTTCTCCTTTTGACAATTTTAGGTGCTCACCAAGCTCGAGTTCTTTTGAAATTTCATATAGTGTTTCAGTATTTGTCAAAACGGATCTAATGCTTGTTAACTGTCCCTCTTTTAAATTTACATGCTGATTAAATATATGGGAAGAGACTACAAAGGACAGGATGCTGTCTCCTAAAAATTCTAGCCGTTCGTTTGATTCGAGGCCCTCACCCATTTCATTTAAGTATGACCTGTGAATAAAAACCTTCTCTTTTAGTTTTTGATTTTTAAATTGTGGAAGTATCATGATAAATCTTTTACTAATTTTCCAAGAGCGCCGTTTATAAATGCCGAGGATGAGTCATTGCCGAATTCTTTTGCAAGCTCAATTGCCTCATCAATTACTACTTTTTGCGGTATATCATTTTCAGTCATGAGTTCGTAAACCCCAAGCCTGAGAATTGCAAGATCTACTCTATTTATTTTTTCTATTGGAAATTCCGGTGCAATCATTCTTATTTTATCATCAATTGACTCTTTATTTTCAAGGATTAATTTGACTGTGGCGTTTTTGGAACTTTGTTTTTTAAAACTTTGCGCAAACAAGTCTTTCACTATTTCTTGGCGATTTTTGTGTCTGGGGTCAAGTGCGGTTTTCATTTCTGAAGTTTAGAAGTTTTGTTGCTTTGAGGCTTTGATTTACGAAGCTTCCAAGTAACCAAAATTCTAAGTGTCTTAATTATTATACTACTTTCTTTCCTTTGTAATATCCACACGCAGGGCAAACGGTATGCGGTGCGACCGCGGACCCGCAATTGCGGCAAACTGTAACTGTTGGCATTGCGAGAGAAATTGCAGCACGGCGCTTTCCCTGACGGGCGCGAGAATGTCTTTTTTTAGGTTCGTGTGGCATGGTTAAATGTTAAAAATACTACCAATGCCACAAATACTATAAATTTTTAAATGATGAAAAATCGAAATCATTTAACTATTTGATATTGGTAGTATTGGTACTGTATTGGTAGTATTATATCTGATTTTGCCTCAAATCGCAATATTTACCTAGTCTTTTGCTATTTTGGGTGTGTCGGTTTGTTCTACTCTTTCAATTAATTCCGGATAATCTTTAAGATTTGGAAAGATCTTATCAGCTGCATTTTTTGATTTTTGTATTATTTCAACATCGGAAAGATTAGCAATTTTTAGATCTGGAATTCCGTGCTGCATAGTCCCAAACATTTCACCGGGTCCTCTGAGCTTGAGATCAATCTCCGCAAGCTCCGCACCGTTGGTAATAGTTTGTAGAAAACCTAATCTTTCGCGAATCTTATCACTTTTTGAATCGGTAAAAAGTAAACAATATGATTCTTTCTCACCCCGCCCTACGCGTCCTCGTAATTGATGGAGTTGTGCAAGGCCAAACCTTTCTGAAGCTTCAATTAAAATTATGTCAGCACTCGGAATATCAATTCCCACTTCAATAACAGGCGTTGCCACCAAAATATTAATTTCCCCGCTTCTGAATTTTTTAATAACATCGTCTTTTTCCTTTCCCTTCATTTTTCCGTGTAAAAGTCCGAGATTAAATTTAGGAAAAATGTCCTGTCTTAGCCGCTCAAACTCTTCTTTCACAGCTTTGACAGTTGACAATGTTTCAGAGGGTTCTATAAACGGGCAGACAATAAATACTTGGCTATTTTCCGTCTTAATCTTTTTAGTAATCCATTCGTACCCACTCTCTCTTTTTTCTTCCGGAACGAGCCATGTTTTAATTTTTTTCCTACCTGCTGGAAGCTCGTTTAAATAAGACAATGCAAGATCTGCATATATAGTCAAAAATATTGTTCTTGGGATGGGGGTTGCCGTCATTGTTAATAAATGCGGATTCAGTGTTGCGCTTTTCTCTTTAAGAATTGCGCGCTGCTCTACGCCAAACCGTTGTTGCTCATCAATTACAATTAGTCCGAGTTTTTTGAATTCTGCCCTTCCGTGGAGAAGTGCATGAGTTCCAATAGCAACATCGAATTGTTTATCGTTTACGGTTGATAACTTATGGCTTTTAGTCGAGCCGGTGAATAATTCCACTTTTACGCCAAGTGGCTCGAGTAGCTTAGAGACAGTAGCAAAGTGTTGATTTGCCAAAATTTCAGTTGGTGCCATGAGAGCCGTTTGAAAACCGTTTAAAAAAGCAGAATAAATAGCAATTGCAGCAACAATTGTTTTTCCGGATCCAACATCTCCTTCTAGTAGCCTATTCATTGGAATTTGAAGCTTCAAATCTTTGAATACGTCCTCAATTGCTCTTTTTTGAGAATCGGTTAGCTCGAAAGGCAAATTTTTTATAAGTTTTGCGATTTTGTGTTTGTGCTTTTCAATTTCAAAACTAATTGCTTTTTGTTTTTTCTCCCATTCCTCACGTCTAATGGTACTCGCCAAGTGTTTGAGAAAAAGTTCATCAAAAGAGAGCCTTTTTCTGGCTTCTTCTGCTTGGGCAAGACCTTCCGGGAAGTGAATTTTATGTAGTGCGTTTGATAAAGCGAGTAAACTATTTTCTGTAATTACGCTTTTTGGAAGATAGTCACTAATTTCAAACGGAAGATCAAGAACGGTTTTGATTCTTCCCCTAATCCATTTTGAGGAAAGGCCTGCGGTTTCAGAATAAATAGGTACAAAGCCGGTAGTGTGAATTGCCGCCGCGTCTTCAGTCTTTAAAACTTCATAACTCCTGACAGATAATGTCCTTTTACTTCCAAATAAATCCACTCGCCCAGCGGCTGACAGAAAATCTCCCTCATGAACATTCTTTAAAATAAATCTTTGGTTGAAAAAAACGCAATCAATTTTTCCGGTCTCGTCATTTACGGTCACTCTTTGGATGGTTAGTCCGCGTTTAGTAAAATTATTCGTAACCTTTGTTACTTTGCCTTGAATTGTTACTATTTCCCCGGCTTGAGTTATTCCGATTTTTGAAACCAGAGTTTTTTCGTATCTAAAGGGCGTATATAACAGCAAATCTTCTACAGTTAAAAGACCAATCTTTGATAGAATTTTTCCTTTCATGCGGAACACCGGACCGAGTGTTACCAGCGGAGTTTTTAAATCCATAGGTCATATTATAAAGAAGTTAGGAAAGGAATGAGCGCTGAAATTAGAATTGCAATACAGGCAATTGCCAAAATTACTTTAAACATCCATTTATTGCGTCTAATTGTTTCCATATTTTTTATTATACAATATTTTGCCTAATCCTTTCGACGTCGCGCCAGCCTATATCTGTTCTGAAATGTAAATTGTTTCCTTCAATGTATAATAATGAGAGCGCTTCATATGCTTTTTGGCGAGCTTCAATTACATTTTTTCCTTCTGCAACAACATGAAAAAGCCTTCCTGATGAAACAAAGTAGCGGTTTTTTTCTTCTGTGACCCTGGTACCAAAAAACATTACGCCAGGAAGTTTTAATAGATCATTTACTCCAAAAAGTTCTCGCTTTTTGCTTTCTGCCCCAGAGCGGAGTGAGCCTGTAACCACAATTCTTGCTTTTCCGTCGAGTGTGATCTTTTCTTTTGTTAACATTTGATTTGCCGCAGCGAGTGAAAGTTGATATAAATCATTTTTAATTCCCGGGACTAATACTTCCGCTTCAGGATCTCCCCATCTGGCATTGAATTCAATAACATAAACTTTTTCTTCAACAACTATTGCTCCTAAATATAAAATCCCGCTGTATGGGCGGTTTTCTTTTGCCAGGCCTATCACCGTTTTTTTTATAATATCTTCAGCCTGATTGTATATGGACTTATTTACAATTAGTGCAGGGGTACTACAGCCAATTCCGCCGGTATTGGGGCCTAAGTCTCCATCAAATAATCTTTTGTGGTCCTGCGCACTTCCAATAATCTGAAAAGTTTTGCCGTCCGCTAGCGCGAACATTGAAAATTCTTCTCCAATAAGCCATTCTTCTATAACAAATGTTTTACCCGCTTCACCAAATTTTGACATTTGATCAATCGCGGCAAATGCCTCCGCCTTTGTCTCGGCCGGGAGTGCTCCTTTTCCTTCCGCAAGGCCAGATGCTTTCACAAAAAATTTCTTTCCAGGATTTTTATTTATAAATTCAACTGCTCTCTTTCTGGAATCAAACACTTTGTATAAAGGTGAGGGAATTCCGTACTTTTTCATAAAGTCACGGGCCCATGCTTTGTCCCATTCAATTTGTCCCGCTGCGCGAGTTGGCCCAATCACTTTAAATCCCTGTTCGATAAGTCTGTCAACAAGTCCTGCCTCAACGGCGTTATCCTGAGCAACATCAATTAAATCTACTTCAAACTTTTTACAAATTGCAAGAATTTCAGGGATACTCGTGGTTTTTAGCTCGGGGAAAATTTTGACAAGCTTCTTGGAATTTAGGGCCATCAAATCGTTGCCTGGTATGGCAATTATCTGCCCCACTAGATTACTCTCTGAATATTTTTGTATAAGGACGGCTCCACGTCCGCCTGAATCTATTACAACAACGGTTTTCTTGTTAAGACCTGCCATCTGAAATTTTTATTCTTATAAAATTCCTTTTTCCAGCTTTTATTATCATATTGTCTTCAGGGATTATTTCTTGATTTGACGTACCTACGAGTTCGTCATTAACTAGCACTCCGCCCTGTTCAACCAGCCTTTTTGCTTCCGATTTACTTTCTGCCAAATTTAATTTCACGAGTAAATCGGAGATAGGAATATGATCGGCAGCACTTAATTCCGCTGTTGGAATATCCTCAGGCATTTCTTTTTTCTGGACCGTTTTCTCAAAAAAATCTTGAGCTTCTTCAGCAGTCTTGTTGTCGTAGAGTTCGGTAACAACAGTAAGAGCCAAATCTTTCTTAATGTTTATTGGATTTTCTTTATTTTTTAATTTCTCATCGAACTCGTCAATTTTTTCGAGTGGCAAATTGGTTGCAAGCGTGAAATACTGAATAATTAATCCATCATCAACGGACATTATTTTCCCAAACATATCATTCGGTACATCATCAAGCCAGATTGCATTTCCCCATGATTTGCTCATCTTACGGCCATCAGTCCCCATAAGGAATTCAGTTGCAAGTACAAACGACTCTTTATCCCGCATTAGCTTTTGTAGAGTTCGTCCTGCCTGCATATTAAATGTTTGGTCTGTTCCACCAATTTGTAAATCCGTATCGAGGTAGTAACTATCGTATCCTTGCATAACCGGATAAAGAACTTCATGAAGTCCAATTCTTCCACCACCGGACAATCTTTTTTTAATAAGCTCGCGGCTTATAAAATCTCCAACAGAAAACTTTTGTGTCAGTTTTACAACATCTTCAAATCCGAGTTTTGACAGCCACTCGCTATTGTGTACAACTTTTATTTTTGAGAAATCTAAAACTTTTTCCGCCTGTTTTTTATAAGTTTTAAAATTTTCCTCGATTTGTTGGTTTGTTAAAATAGGGCGCTCAGAATCTTTATCGGAAGTGTCTCCTATTAAAGCAGTAAAATCCCCAATCAAAAATGTAACATTGTGACCAAGATCTGAAAGTTTTTGCAAGATTCTTAACGGAACCGCATGTCCCAGGTGTATTTTTGTAGCCGTTGGGTCAATGCCAAGATAGATGTTTAATTTTCTTTCAGAAAGTGCATTTTTAAGTTCTTCTTTTCCGGGAATTATATTTGCAACTCCTCTTGTTAAAATTTCCTCTATATCATTCATAGAGCTATTATACGTATTTTGAACTGAAATTGTAAACCCCGTTTTCAAAGACTAGCGTCTTGCGGGGTGAAGCTGATATAATGTTTTTATGCTCAAGTATTCTTCGAGATATTCTTCTCGTCTGAACAGAGTTAGGCGCACCCGCTCGCTCACTAATGTTTTGGTTCTTTCAAAATTAGCCAGATGGGCTTTCTTTGGACTAATAGGCGTCATTGTGATCTTCTTTATTTATTTTCTTTGGGTTTCGCGCGACCTTCCAACGCCAGGTAGACTTGCCAACGGGAATATAAAAGATTCAACAAAAATTCTGGATAAGAATGGTGTTATTCTCTACTCTATTTATAAAGACTACAATAGGATTTATGTCCCGGTTGCGGAGATCCCAAAATATTTACAAACCGCAACAATTTCAACTGAAGACAGGACTTTTTACACTAATCAAGGGTTTTCAGTGACTGGGCTTTTAAGAGGTGTAATTTTAGATCCAATTTTACGTAGCCGCGCTTCGGGAGGTTCAACAATAACACAACAGCTTGTCAAAAATACTCTCTTGACGCCGGAGCGCAGCGTCACAAGAAAAGTAAAAGAGTTGATTTTAGCGATTGAAGTGGATAAGAAATTTTCCAAAACCCAGATTCTAGAAATGTATTTAAATAACGCGCCTTACGGGGGAACGGCAGTTGGTGTTGAAGCCGCGTCAAACCTGTATTTTGGAAAACATGCAAAAGAACTTGATCTTGCACAGTGTGCATTTCTTGCAGGACTTCCGCAGCTGCCATCAGTTTATTCTCCTTATGCAGGGCATGGCAAAGCATACATTGCACGCACTCAACAAGTACTTGACGCTATGCATAGGGATGGAGCTATTTCAAGCGACCAAGAAAAAAATTCCATGAAAGAAGTAAACGCGTTTGTATTTATGCAAGATCCCGGAAATCTTAAAGCGCCTCACTTTGTGCAATATGTTAGGGATCAACTTGTAAAACTTTACGGTGACGCGGTTGTTGAGAGCGGTAATTTAACTGTCCAGACAACTCTTGATTACAGCATAGAAAAGCAAGCTGAGGATATTGTAAATCGCGAAGTCGCGGGGCTTAAAACGTATAACGTTGGAAACGGCGCTGCCATTATTATGGACCCAAAAACAGGCGCAATTTTGGGTATGGTAGGAAGTCACGATTACTTTGACACAAAAAATGAAGGAAATTTTAATGCTGCTACCGCGCTTCGTCAGCCCGGTTCTTCTTTAAAACCTGTCATGTATGCAACGGCTTTCCAAAAAGGTTACACGCCGGCAACTTTAATTATGGATGTGGCAACCAGTTTTCCGAGTAATGTCCCGGGGCAATCGGATTATACGCCGGTTAATTATGATGGGAAATTCCGCGGTCCAGTACAGTTACGTTTTGCGCTTGGCAATTCCTTAAATATTCCGGCCGTCAAAATGCTTGCAAATGTTGGAATTAAGCCGGTCATGCAGCAAGCGTATAACATGGGGATTGAGAATTGGAAGCCTACTACATCAAATCTTGCGAGTGTAGGTTTGTCGCTTGTTTTGGGAGGACGCGAAACAACTCTTGTTCAAGAAGCTACGGCGTATTCTGTTTTTGCGGACCAAGGTGTAAAGCATGACCCGTTTGCCATTGTTTCTGTAAAAGATGCAAACGGCAAAACAATTTACAAACATGAGGATTCTGCGGGTAACCAAGTTCTGCCGTCAGAAATTGCGTTTTTGATATCACATATTTTGCTTGATGATAACGCGCGGTCTGATGCTTTTGGAAAATACTCTCTTCTCAATATTCCCGGCAAAACCGTATCGGTCAAGACAGGTACAACGGATTCAAAACGTGACAACTGGGCAATAGGTTACACACCATCTTATGTGGTAGGTGTTTGGGTAGGAAATAATGATAATACTCCTATGAATCCAAGGATTGCCTCGGGAATAACAGGTGCCACACCAATTTGGCATGACATTATGGCGGCAATTCTCAAAGGCAAAAAAGCCGAGCAACCCGCAGTCCCCGGTGGGGTTAGTGCAATCCAAGTGGATGCTTTTTCAGGCGGAATTGCGCATAACGGGCAATCTACAAGAACGGAATACTTTATGAAAGGGACAGAACCAACGGCTGTCTCACCTATTTATGCACAAGTTAAAATTTCAAACCACCAAGATGGAAAACTTGCAAATGGGGACGAAATTTCTCATGGGGATTACCACGCAAAAGAATACGTTATATTTATGGAAAAAGATCCGGTGTCAACAGACGGGAAAAATCGCTGGCAGGATGGGATAAATGCGTGGGTTGATAAAAATCATAAAGATGATGTGCTCTACCACCCGCCAACCGACACGTCCGATTACAAATATGACTCGAACCAAAATAATAATTCTAATAATAATTCACCAACGGATACGCCAACGCCTACTCCACCCGGTAATCCAACGCCGACGAGTGTTGTTCCATCAATTCAGATAACCCCATAGCCGTGATATAATTTTACGAATATGAAATTGCTTTTGACATCTTCCGGTATTACTAACATGTCTATTGAAAATGCGCTGCTTGGACTTCTTGGAAAGCCTTTTAGAAAGTCAAACATTACTTTTGTCCCAACTGCTGCAAATGTTGAAGAGGGGAATAAGAGTTGGCTAGTGGACGATATGTATAATTTCAAGAAGCTCGAATTTGCCACGTTCGACATAATAGATATTGCGGCCGTTCCAAAAGAAATTTGGCTTCCTAGTTTTACAAAAGCAGACATTATTGTTTTTGGAGGTGGGAATACACAATATTTAAGGGATTGGATAGAAAAATCAGGCCTCGAAAAAGAACTTCCGGATCTTCTAAAGACAAGAGTATACGTGGGGATCTCTGCAGGCAGCATGGTTACTGCAAAAAAGATATCTCTTTCTTATGCCGATATTTTATATTATGAAAAAACTGGAAAGTTTCAGGATATAGATGGTCTAGGATTTGTAGATTTTGAAATTAGACCACATTTAAATTCCGATTATTTTGAAAAAGTAAAAATACCCTATCTTGAAGAAATTGCCGGAAAAAATAAAAATACTTTCTACGCACTCGACGACAACTCAGCAATAAAAGTCGAAAACGAAAATATCTCAGTCATCTCCGAAGGTGAATGGAAGAAATTTAATTAAGATTCACAGATTTATCTATAAATCTTAGAACTTCTTATTATTCCGTGGTGGTCAACGTAATCTTTTGTTCTCGCAACCGAATCATGTAGTGAAACTCTGTGGTTATGCCCCAGAACAGTTTCCGCTTTTTCCGAGCTATACCTATTGCTACTCTTTAAAAAACTTCTTGCGTTTCCTAAAGACTTTAGTCCAAAGCCTTCAAGCATTCCCATGACTGCATCAACCGCTTTGAGCACCGGTTCTGTAGCATGTGGCGAGAATTTATAAGTTTTTTGATTGAACAATCCTTTTGCGTATGCGTTAAGTATATTTGCATATGTTGAATTATCGTCCACTGCATTGAATGCTTGTCCAGCGCCCGCCGGATTTTGAGAAGATTCAATTGATAAATCGATTACATTTTCTATATCAACATAAGGGAAAACAGCATTTGTTACTGCGTATGCAATAAGCGGTTCCGGAATTCTAGCCCGTGTTAGAAAAGGCAAATAGGGGGAAAATTTAGACGCTAGTTCTCTTACCGTATCGGATTTTACATTTGTTAGATCAACACCGCTTAAAAAGTTTAAGATCAGGTGCGTGTAAACATCTATTTCAGAACCTATAACGTTTACAGGTCTGACTGCAGACGCCTCAAATTTGTTAGACTTGTCAAAGAAAATTTCTTCTTCTTCAACTTTTGTTCTTCCGTAAGAAGTGGTAGGATTTTTGGGTGAGTCTTCAGTAATAATATCATCGCTTTCTTGTTTTCCGTAGACGCTCACTGAGCTAAGGAAATGGACGTGTTTTACTCCGTTTATGTTGGCAGCTTCTGCCAAATTTTGGCTTCCTAAAACATGAACTCTTTTATTTGCTTCTTCATCATTTAAAGAAAGATTTCCTGCAACGTTAAAAACCGTACTCACGTTTTCTGTTACTCGTCTCATTGAGTCTTTATCTGTGAGGTCTCCTTTTACACCTATGACGTTCTTCATTCCGGATAATACATTAACGTCGCGGTCTGATCTTGCCATCGCAATAACCGGACCAAATCTAGCAAGCCTTCTGACATAAATCTTTCCCATAGAACCGGTTGCACCTATTATTAGGGTTTTCCGCCCATTTGGGTCTGGAAGAAAGATTGGAGCCTCAGATCTTGCCATAAATATATTATAGGATAGGCTAGATTTAAATGCAACCTATGCCGGGTCGGCTTTGAAGGACTTCTTGAGTGAGGAGATTATTTTTTCGCGTATCGGAGTTATATCCTCTGCAGTCAGGTTTTTTTCATTGCTTTGATAAACAATCCTGAAGGTTTTTTTATTTTGATAAATATCAAGTAGCGATACATCTGTAATCAGTTCGCTCTGCTCTTTTATAGTTTTAACTATTTTTTCATAAGTTACTTTAGGGTCAATTTCAAACCTTAAATCTTCAATTGCCTCAGGAAATATGGACTTTGGCTTATAGATTTTTGCGGAGCTGGCATTTTTGAAGAGAATATCAAAATCAAGCTCAAAATCAACTATGTTAGCCTCAAGCTGTTCTATCTCGCCTGCCTGAGTCTTTCCTATATATATATCAGTCCCCTGGCCTCCACTTTTAGCTTCTTTGAATTCATAATCTTTGATTCCTAGGTCTTGCAAAATACCCTCCATAATCCCTTTTGCCTCAAAAAAAGAAACTTTTTCATGCTTTAAAACCGCAGCAAGCATTAGTTTTTCCTCCGGTAAATCTTTTTCTCGTTTAATATATACATTTGCTAGCTCAAACAGTTTAAGCTCGTTCCTGTTTTTATTTTCTCGTGAGGCCTCTAGAATGCTTGGGATTAATGTAGTTCTCATGTAGATATGATCTTCAGTCAGAGGATTTTTTATAGTAACCGCTTCTCCCGGCGCCACTTCAAGTAAATTTTCTGAGACCATGGGGTATGTGTAGATTTCAGTAAAACCCCAATATTTCATGCTACTTCGTACACGCTTCTCCCAATAAAAAATATCTTTTGCTTGATTGTATATTTGAATCTCAGAACTCTGAGGCAAAACACTTGGAAGTCTAAAATATCCATAAACACGGGCTATTTCTTCTACTAAATCTTCCGGAATTTCAACGTCATTTGAGCGCCAGGAAGGAACTTTTGTCTTAATTTCATTCTTTTCAATTGTGGCTTCAAATCCCAAATCTGAAAGAATTTTTTCGCAAGTAATAAGAGGAATGTCTATTCCTATTACCGAATTTATTTTTTCTTCTGCTACGCTTACGGTTTTAGTTTTTACTTTATTTGGATAAACATCATGAATCTTAGAAATGACTTTTGCATCCGCAATTTCTTTCAGAAGTTGCACGCCTCGGCGTATCGAATCAAATGCTTTTTCAGGATCTACTCCTTTTTCATTAAGGATTGCAGCGTCTGTGCGAATTCCAAGCGACATGGAAGTTTTTCTGATTTTGTGTTGGTTATCATTATCAACAAATAACATAACTTTTTTTGTGTTATCATCAACTGCAGAATTTTGTGTCCCCATAATTCCCAAAAGGTCAATTATTATTCCTGTTCCATCGTCTGCGATAATATCTCCACCTTTCAGAGTATATTCATCTCCGTGTAGGTCAACAATTTTTTCGCATGCCGCGGCTTCTCTGATAATAAATTTACCAAACCCCAAAAGCTTGTCATAATCAAATGCGTGCATAGGGTGCCCTATCTCACGCATGACGTAATTTGTAACGTCAATTAAGTTGTTATGTGGATTAATTCCGGTTGCCTCGAGTCTTTTTTTGATATAGTCAGGAGATTCTTTGAGTGTTATGTCAAGCGCAACAGCGCAAATTCTGTTTACAAGATTTGCATCAATTTTAATTTCTATCTCGAGCGGATTTTTATTTGCTATATTTTGAAAATCAGGTTCTATAAATTTTGCTTCAATACCAAACTGGGGTAGAATGGTTGCCGCCTCTCTTGCCAATCCGATAATCGACATTAAATCCGGACGGTTTGTAGTGATTTCAATGTCATAAATAAAATCTTTTTCCAACGGTTCGATTCTTTCAACCGAGACACTTGTCAAAGAAAGTTTCTCGGCAATTGTGTGAGCCGATGCTTCCGTTTTTAAATATTCTTTTAACCAACTGTGCAAAATTCGTATGTTCATTTTTTAGGCATAATCTTATTTATAGAAAATTTATAAACCAGAAAAGTAAGAACTATGGACACGACCATTATTAATAGTGTTTGAGGCCATAGATTTACAGGTTTAAAGCAAACCATCATGCAGGGAGGGAAAAGAGCTTGGTTTACGTTAATAAGTATTACAAAGAAAATAACAAAAACAACGAGAGCAAAAAATATTTTTATTGTAATTTTTCCCATAAGATCAAAACTGCTCAAGAAAGTCTAAATTATTTGAATACAAAATTCTGAGATCATCAAGCTCTAAGCCTTCGCGCATCATGAGAACTCGTTCTACTCCCCAGCCGGAGGCAAAGCCCGTATATTTTGCCGGATCAATACCGCAAGCTTTTAGAACATTAGGGTGGACCATTCCGGCGCCTCCAATTTCAAGCCATCCTTCTTTACAAAGCCTGCATTTTTCACCGTTTATTTTGCCTGTGCCGTTGCAAACTCCGCAGGAAACGTCTGTTTCAAAAGATGGTTCCGTAAACTGAAAATGATATGGCCTTAATCTTGTTTTTCTGTTCTCGCCAAACCACGATTTTACAAAATAATCGAGCGTTCCTTTTAAATTTGTTACGGAGATTTTTTTGTCAACTACAAGCGTCTCAAACTGGTGAAAGATTTGGGAATGGGAGACATCTGATTGCCTTCTATAGCACTTTGCAATATTTAGCATTTTAATCGGTAACTTTCCTTTTGTCATTTCCCTGATTTGGCCGCTTGATGTGTGGGGAGTTAAAATCATGGGACCCATTTTTGTATCAGGCACGGACGCGTGATCAATAAAAAATGTTTCCCAGTCGTCCCTGGCCGGGTGATTTTCCGGAAAATTCAGAGCGCCAAACGCGTACCAATCCCACTCTACTTCAGGGTGCCGGACGCGGGTAAAGCCGATACGTGAAAAAATATCCGAAATTTCTTCAATCGCCTGACTTATTAGATGTAAATGTCCAAGTGGTGGTTTTTGGCCGGGAAGAGTTATATCAAGAAATTCTTTTTTAAATGCTTCGCGTTTTACTCCCTTAAATTCAGCAATCCTTCTTTCAAGAAGCTCCGCGACACTATTAAGAATTTCATTTGCAAGTTTTCCTATTTCAGGACGTCTGTCTTCCGGAATATTTTTGAGACCTTTTACAAGCTCAGTTAACTTTCCTGACTTCCCCAAGAAGTTAAGCTTAATTTCGTTCAGCTCTGTCTCGTCCTCCGCCGCGATAATAAGTGAGCTTGCGTCATTTTTAAGTTTTATTAAATCTTGTTCCATCAGTTAGCAACTAGCAACAATATGCCAGCTAATAGTTAGGATACCATAATTAGGCTCGATTTGAAACGAGTATGTGGTTAAGCGAAGTATTCATTGATGCCCGTGATATTAGATGAGAAACAGACTCTGACATAATTTCTGCCGTTTTTGCCAAACGCGCTTCCGGGAGCGAGCAATATTTGTTGTTCTTCAAGAAGCTTCATACAATATTCTTCCGATTCAATACCTCCCGGAATTTTTGCCCAAATATATAGCCCTCCTTTTGGAAGTTTGAAATTAAGCCCCAAAACCTTAAGTTTTTCAGCAATTATGTCACGTCTTTCAACATAACTCTTAATCATTTTTCTACTCCAAGCAAGATCCGGATGTGTCAACGCATATGCTCCGGTTTTTTGAAGCGGCATCCACATGCCAGAATCAAGTTGTGATTTTACTTTGGCAAGAGCCCCAACTACTTCAGAATTTCCAACAAGCCACCCCATACGGTCTCCTGCAAAAGAATGACTTTTTGAAAAAGATCCGAGTTCGCAAGCCACATCTATGGCTCCTGGAATTTCAAGAATACTCGGTGCGACAAACCCGTCATACGTAATTTCAGCATACGCATTATCATAAATAATTATTATGTTGTGTTTTTTGGCAAATGACACAAAAGGTTTAAGGTTGGATAGTTTGGCAACAGCGCCAGTTGGGTTGGATGGAAAATTTACCCAGATGTAGCGAGTTTTTTTAGTGACTTTTTTTTCAAGTTCTGCCATATCCGGCATGAAGTTATTTTTTTCGAGAAGATTATAATAAACGGGCTTTACATCAAATATTTGGGCTGGTCCTGAAAAACCAGGGTATCCGGGATCAGGAACTAAAGCCTCGTCTCCAGGATCGGCCAGCGCTAAAGGAAGGTGTGCTACTCCATCTTTTCCACCAAGAAGTGGAAGTAACTCGTTTTCTTTTAATGTCACGCCGAAGCGAGTTTTATACCAAGAAATTAAAGCATCAGAAAATTCGCCGCCAGCGCCAAACCCTGGATACAAATGGGAATCTGAATCATCTATAAATTTTTTTAATTTATCTCTGTATTTTTTGCTGGGTGGAAAATCCGGTGTACCCATGCTCATGTCAAGCACACGTCTACCAGATGTTTTTTCAACTTCACGTTTTTTCCTCCCTAGACGTGAAAAAACGTATTCTGGAAATTTATCCAATCTCTTTGCAGTACTAATCATTTAATTAAGAATCTTGAGGAAAAAAATTACTTAACAGTTTCAACTATATTTTTGAAAGTTGCAGGGTCGTTTAGGACTAAATCAGCAAGAATTTTTCTGTCAACTTTAATGTTATTTTTGGTGAGTTTGTCAATAAAGCGGCTGTATGAGACGCCTTCTGCTTTTGATGCGGCAGAAATTCTTGTAATCCATAGTCTTCTAAAGTCGCGCTTTTTATTCTTACGTCCAGCAAACGCGTATTCTCCTGCGTGAAGAGCGGCTTCGTGTGCTACTCTTACGAGCTTGCTTTTTGTTCCGCGGTAGCCTTTGTTAAGGCCTAATAATTTTTTATGGCGTCTTCTAGAAACTATTCCTCTTTTAACTCTTGTCATATTTTAGACTCCTCCAATCATCTGTTTAATTTTTATTGCAAATTTACCTGTAAGCTGTCCCGGGATTTCTTTTCTCCTGAGATTGCTACCCTTATTTTTGCGCCTTTTGTGCCTCGCCATTTGATGCGCATACAAAACTTTACCCGTTGAGGTTATCTTAAATCTCTTTGCTGCTGATTTTCTTGTTTTTAACTTTGGCATATTTTATATATTTACACTTTCTGTACCTGCTTCATTATTTGTTTTTTGCGACTCGTGTTTTGCCCCTTTTGTCATTACCATGACAAGTTGTCGTCCTTCCATATGCATTTCTTTTTCAACTTTTGCAATTTCTTCAAGTTGCTCAATTACCCTATTAAGTACCTTTCTTCCCAAATCCTGCTTAGTCATCTCACGCCCCCTAAACTTGACAACAAATCTTACTTTATCCCCGTCCGCAATAAACTCTTTTGCGCGTGCAAGTTTTATTCCCAAATCATGATTGTCAATAAATGGCCCAAATTGCACTTGCTTAGTTTCCGATGCATGTGTATGCTTTTTTTCCTCCTGTTTTTTCTTTTTTAATTGGTACAAAAATTTATTGTAGTCAATTAGTTTTACAACAGGCGGCACGGCAAGTGGCGCAACCTCAACCAAATCTAGAGATTTTTCTCCTGAGATAGCTAAAGCTTCCTGGAAAGGAATAATTCCAATCTGAACTCCTTCATCATCAAGAAGGCGGACAGTTTGTGCTCGTATCTGATGGTTAATCCTATACGATACTCTTTCTTGTTTGAATTTATTTCCTTTTCTCAATATGCGCTTTTTGCTCTTTCAGAAAATCGCTCAATTTTTGTATTCCTAGGTCATTACCTTCACCGGATCTAACGGACACAAATAACTCTCCGCCAACACCCGCCTGAGCTTTCTCTTTCTCGCCTATTATACAGGCATAGGGTATCTTTTGTAAAGTAGCCTCGCGAATTTTGGCGCCAATGGGTTTATTGGAGTCATCAATTTCTGCGCGTAGTCCTTCTTTTTTAAGCTTTTGGTAAACTTCCTGGGCATAATCCGCAACTTTTTCGGAAACCGGTAAAACAGCCACTTGGACAGGCGCAAGCCATAATGGAAACCTTCCCACAAAATGCTCGGTAAGGATTCCAATAAATCGCTCAAAAGACCCGTAAATTGCTCTGTGAATTGTAGCAGGAGTCACTTCTACTCCATTTTGGTCAGTATATACGAGTTTAAAATTTTTGGGCTGTTGAAAATCAAGTTGTATTGTCCCGGTTTGCCATTCGCGTCCTAGAGAATCTTTCATTAAGATGTCAACTTTTGGTCCGTAAAAAGCTCCTTCCCCTTCTTCTTTAACATATTCAATGCCACTCTCGTCCAGAATTTTTTGCAATGAAGCTTCTGCTTGGTCCCAGTCTTTTTTCTCACCCATAAACTTTTCCGGGCGGGTTCCAAATCTTAACCTGTATATTAGGTCAAAAGCGGAATAAAAAATTTCTATCATTTCCATAATTTTTTCAAATTCCTCTTTCAGTTGATCCATAGCAATAAAAATATGTGCGTCGTCCTGGTGAAATTCTCGGGTTCTAAAAAGCCCATTGAGAGTGCCTGACAGTTCAAACCTGTGTAAAGCTGAGGTTTCTGAAAGACGCATTGGGAGATCCCTATAAGAACGCGTGACTAAAGAAAAAATAGTCATAGCATTTGGACAATTCATAGGTTTCACTCCAAAAGTTTCCGTCCCGGCGAGCGCGTCTTTTGAATCGCCCCGGAGAAATGACATTGGAGAGACAAACATATCGTCCCTGTAGTGGTACCAATGCCCGGAAGTCTCATATAATTCTTTTTTACTTAAAATTGGGGTTGCAACTTCTTGGTATCCAAATTGTTTGTGGACAATACGCGAGAAATTCAACAATTCGTTGTATAAAACTAATCCTTTAGGAAGCCAATAAGGCATGCCAGGGGACGTCTCATGAAAAATGAATAACCCAAGTGCTTGTCCTAGCTTTTTGTGGTCGCGTTTTTTTGCCTCTTCAAGCATTAAAAGATAATCGTCGAGTTCGGATTTTGTAGGAAAACACGTCCCATAAATACGAGTTAACATTGCGTTTTTTTCACTCCCCCGCCAATAAGCACCCGCAACGGACAAAAGTTTAAAATGCTTTAGTTCCTCAGCAGGGTTTTCACAATGTCCCCCCTTACACAAATCCCAGTAACTACCGGATTTATAAAAGGTAACCTTTTCTACGTTTTTGGTAAATTCTTCAATTAATTCGTGTTTGTAAGGATTTCCGGGATATTCTTTCTTGGCCTCTTCTGCCGTTAGCTCGCTTTTTTCAAAACCCTTCCAAGTTTTAACCAACTCATGCATTTTATTTTCGATTTTGGCAAAATCATCCTCTGAAATTTTTTTATCTCCAAAATCAAAGTCAAAATAAAACCCGTTTTCAATAGATGGCCCTATTGCACGTTTTGCATCAGGATATAGTTCAATTATTGCCGCAGCAAGCAAATGCGCACACGAATGCCGTAAATTATCAAGTGATGAAGACATGAAGCTATTGTATCAAGCGGTAAGAGCTTTGTAAATTACAAGCCTAACTCGCCCGCAATTTTCTGCATTGAGGAGAGGATTATTTCCACAAATTTTGAAAGCGGAATATTCAGTTTTTCTTCGCATAGTTTTATTACTTCACGGTCCGCGCCTTTCGCAAACGATTTTTCGCCGAAGCGTTTTAGCACAAAATCAGGCGTTATATCGGATAGTTTTTTTGACGGTGAAATTAACGTTGCAGCAACAATAAGACCTGTCAATTGGTCGCACGTAGTAATTGCCCAATCCATAGGAGTTACGGGTGTGACTTTTGTGTTCTGAAAGTTGTGAGAATTAATGGCGTGTCCTATATCTTCTGGGAGATTTTCTTTTTCAGTTATTACCATTCCATGTCTAGTCGGATCGTCTCCGTACATTTCATAATCCGCGTCGTGTAAAAGTCCGGTTATTCCCCAGGTTTCAACCGTTTGTTCGTTTACATTCGGATCGAGATATTTACAAATACCCATCATTGCTGCTTCACACGCAAGACAATGCTTAATGAGATTTTTATTCTTAAGATACTTGTTTAAAATTTTATCTGCGTCTTCTCGTATCATGGTCTAATGGTTCAATGCTTTGATTTTTCACTTCCCTATCAGACACGCTTCCACCTATTGGAGCGTCTCTTAATGATTCCGGAATAATTGTTGATACCCTAATATTTCTTACGGTACCACCTATTTTCTTTTTTAATGAGTAGGAATCTTTAGCTACTTCAGTTAATGGTTCGAATTTTTGTCTTCTTGATGACATATGTTATTTTGAGCCTGAGAGCGCAACTTTTATTCCTAGTCCAATTAAAACAACACCGATAAATTTCTCAGCATAATGCTGAATTTTATGAATTCTTGCTTGAATCAAATGATGGGAAAAAACGTAAGCAATTAATGCAAACCAAAGAGTTGTTACAACAGACATTTCTCCACCCATAATTAATTTTACAAAAAGCGGGGTTTTAGGGCTTATTACAAGAGTAAAAAGGCTTAAAAAGAATAAAGTTGCCTTTGGATTAAGAGCATTTGTCAGAAAGCCAATTTTGACTGCATGCCATTTTGGAATATCTATTTTTTCCACTATTCTGCTCTCATCACGCTTGGACTGCTTTGAAGTTAACGATTTAAAGCCGATATAAATAAGATACGCGGCGCCTAAATATTTTATGAAGTTAAAAAGCAGAATTGATTTTGAAATAATGTACCCTATTCCTATTAGTGAATAAGTAACATGGACAAGTATCCCAAGGCCAAGTCCCAATGCAGAATAAATTCCGGTTTTTCTTGAATAAATTAAGCTGTTGCGGGTTATCATCATAAAATCCGGCCCAGGGCTTACAACTGCCAAAAAATGGACTAAAGCAACTGTTAAAATGATTGATAGATAAGGCATAGTTTAATTATAACATTCCGTCAGATTGTTAATTAATGATATTTCTGATAAAATTTGAACCTAACCGGGACCCATAGCTCAGTTGGTTAGAGCGTTACATTGACATTGTAAAGGCCAGTGGTTCGAGTCCACTTGGGTCCACTAGACCAATACGATTTGCTCACAAAATTCCGCTGCTTTTACCATGTCTGAAATTTTTACAAATTCTCTCTTTGTATGAGCTTCATAATCTCCTATTCCTACGGCAACGGCTTGAATTCCATTTGTGTGAAATATGTTGACGTCTGTCCCTCCTCCCGATTCATGAAAGTTAGGCTTTAAATTCAATTTAGCAAAAGCTTTTTTCATTTTGTTTAAAACAGGATGTTGCTCGTCAAGTCTGTAAGGATCAAATTCCCTTTCGATTTTTAAGTCAATTTGTACTTCGGGATTTATTTTCATGACGGAATCAAATACATCTTCAAAATGCTGCGTGTGTTTTATAAGTTTTTCAATATTTCTGCTTCTTATTTCTCCTTTAAAATGAATGGTTTCTGGGACTGCGTTGCGGGCGCTTCCGCCCTCAATTAAACCTATATTTGCAGTTGTCTCTTCGTCAATTCTCCCAAGTTTCAAACCTGAAATAATTTCGGAACCAATTTGAATAGCGGAGATTCCTTTTTCAGGTTCCGCTCCTGCGTGCGCACCTCTACCTGTTATTGTAACGTCTACTCTATTATATCCGGGTGCAGCAATGTCAACCGTTGCTACATCATCGTCTCCATCAAAGGTTACGCCTGTTTTGGCCCTTATTTTTCTATAATCCAAATTCATAGCGCCTATCAAACCCGTTTCTTCTTGTCTTGTAATTACTACATCTATTGGAGCATGTGTTTTCTTCTTTGTCGCAAGGGATGTTAGCGCTTCGAGAATTTCAGCAATTCCAGCCTTTGGGTCTCCACCGAGAATTGTTGTTCCGTCAGAAGTTATTATGTCTCCGTCGATTTTTGGCATTATTCCTCTTCCGGGTTCAACTGTATCCATATGTGCAGAAAGCATGAAAGGGTCACCCACTCCATCAAAAAATCCGTATACATTTCCATAAAGGTCAGTATCAGTTTTTGCGCCAAGCTTTTTGAGACGAAATATCAATTCTTTAGCAATTTCATCCTCATATCCCGAAGGGCTGTCTATTTTAACGAGATCTACGAAAGTTTTTATGAGTCGATTTTTATTAATCATACAAAATTATACTAAAATTATTTTTTCTTTCTTAACAATGTAAGAAAGTGACGTTTGTGTTCTGCTTCCCTTACTATTTGAGCAATATCGATCGATTTTCCCACATCTCCTCTACCGGCTGCAAAAAGTGCCGGTCCAATTTCCGCTCTTCTTTCTCGCGAAAGCTCTTTGAGCACAGGATAGTTTTGCACTGCATCAAAAACTTCCTGTACCTTGCCTTTGTCACCGTAAAAGTTTGTAAGTATGTTTATTACGCGAGGATCTGCGTGCATGCCAATCAAAAATGCAGCGGATTGTTCGCTAAAATCACTATCTAAAAGAAATCTCCTTATTGATTCATAAGATCTAAAATCAAGAGGTATTTCATATTTTGGAAAACTATCAAGTTCCTCTCTGTGTTGTTCGCGAAGATCTTTGTTTACAAATTCTTGCGCCCAGCCTTCATCGTGAGTTGTAACAGCAATTGGGACAGACAAGTTAACAGCCGCGTCAATTATTTCACTTGTTCTAATTCGTTGTGTAGCAAGAGGGATTGTCCTATGTCTGCTCGAACCCATAAATAAATAGTCAAAGCTGTCAAAAAAAACGGCGACTTTCAAGCGATCAGCTGAACGTAATGCGTCAGTTACTACGCCGTATGGTACTTCTTGGTGATGTCCATCGATAAAAACATAACCCCACCCTTCTTTTTGACAAATCTCGGAAAGTCCAAAGAGAATTGTTCCTTTACCACTTTGGGGTTCACCAATAACGTTTACTTTTCCATGTTCA
Organism: uncultured Gammaproteobacteria bacterium; assembly: GCA_964651815.1. Classification (GTDB taxonomy): domain Bacteria; phylum Patescibacteriota; class Microgenomatia; order Levybacterales; family GWA1-39-11; genus GWA1-39-11. Next base: position 112,923 of record CAZYWG010000003.1, read on the forward strand.
AATAAAAGTTGTGCTGCTTCAACTGTTTCTTCAGGTCTCCAAACCTTCATTTCATCTCTGAGTTGGTTTGCGGTTACTTCTTTATACATTCTAGCCACAACTGACCTATCGGGAAGGGGATTTCCTCTAAAGAATTTTATTCCATTGTAGCTTGCGGTTCTCTCATTTCTAGGAGTTCCGGTTTCATTTATAGTCATAATTATTGCCTACATGTTTGTGGAAGTTGAAAAACTTGTTCCTTTAAAATCTTTATAGCTCGAATAATCAACATTCCACGCATCTCCCTCAGGAAGAGGGATTTTCCCATATCCTCCAGGCACGTCAATTACAAAACGAGCTGTGGCTGCAACTCCCGAAAGTCTGGGCCGCAAACTTTTCCAAATATCAACACTCTCTTCCAGAGGCACAGTGAAATGTCTTGCCCAATACACAGGGTCATTTTGATACAGATAGTAAGGGACAATTCCCTCTTTTGCAAGCTTTGAAAACAAATCAGCCAGAATGTCAACGGAATCATTTACTCCTTTCAAAAGTACAGATTGACTCATAACCACCGCGCCCGATTCCCTCCTGAATCGTTTTAAAACATCCTTTGTATCGTCCGTGAGTTCCGCAGGATGGTTTATGTGAACCATAAGCCTGGGGTTCTCAAGTTTTGAAACCGCCTCAAAGTGTGCCTCTTTAATTGCCTTAGGATTATGTACTGGCAAACGTGTTCCTATACGGACAATATCTAATTTTCCATCTTTTTGCATTTCTCCTAAATTGCTTAGCGCGTAGTTTAGGACGTCGGGCCGTACAGTTAATGGGTCCCCGCCGGATAAAATTACCTCGTTTAATCCAGGCTCTTGTCTTATAAAGGAAAGTGTGGTGTCCATGTCCTCTTTGGTCAAACTAGGATTGTGGGCAAGAAAACCGCTACCTTGGCCGTCATGTCCTTTTGCAATACCCACTTCTCTACCTCTTGTGCAGAATCTGCAATATGCTGCACAGCCACGAGTAATAGTCCATAAAGCTCTTCCATTATCTTTTCCACTTGCTGTATATTTATAGACTAATCCTGGAGCTACTTCGTGTTCGTCTTCCATCAGAGGGTCGCTCGATTCCATATCATATTTGGCACTTTCTAATTCGGGCTGTGCCACAAACTGAATTCCTATTGGTCCTCTAACCCCACCGGTTGATGCAATAAGGCTCTGAAGGTGTACAGGAATTACCTCCGGTAGTCCACCGGATGGAAGAGTGACATCTGCCCCTCTTGGTACGAATGGCCGTGTTTCGCTGCTCATAAAAATGCTACAGGCATACTGGGAGCGTTGTAGCCGCCGTGGGTTTTTTTACCGGGACGTATAGTAACCATTACGTCCGACATTTCTATCCCGTTTTCGGTGATGTAGTAGAATGGTGTAAATCGTCCTCTAATAACTTCATTTCCCGCTTTGTATATCTTTGTTACATCTTCATCAGGAAAGTAAATTGGATGCTCCAGCGATTTTCCTTCAGCATACTTTTGCATTACGCTAACACCGCCTGAGTCAGCTAGTAATGCATCCATTTGTTGCTTGAACCCGTTTTTACTCTTGTCCTGAGCAAAAGAAACGCTTCTTGCGCCCCAGGCGTCAGGAGCTGCTCCGGACTTTTTGATTACAAGTTCTCTATCTTTTCCTGAAAGATTTATTAAATCCTCCCATGTATTTGCGATAGGTTGAGGGGCAAGTTCTGGTGTTATTACCACCGTAGGTGGAATTAACGTTTTTAAAATGTCAATTTCTTCTTCAGTAAAATACTCTTTCCAGTGTCTATCGAAATCAGGGTGGTGTAGAAATGCCAGAATTGCTTTTTCTTCAAGGTAAGCGTGTTGCAATGTGGGTACAACATCTATTCCGGACCCGTTTCTCATTTCATCTAGAATTGGTTCTACTCCGGCATCATATCTGGCAACAACAGCTCCCTCTTTGTTTGTCATCTCAAACCCAGGATCTATTTCGTAAGTTTCGAAAAATCTATCTATACCTACCACGGGAATTCCGGCCGGTTTTCCAGCAACAAAAATATCTCCTCCTGCTTTGCTTATTGCGTTTGATGGACGAAAAACCATCTTGCCGTTCTCCTTTAAAAGTTCACCTTCATCATTTGTCCACACGGGTACACCTTGCATTCTGCTTCTTTCAGCAAGTAGTTTAAGTTCTGGCTTGAAATCCCTGCTATCTTCATAAGAAATAATAACTACAGCGTTATTTTCGTTGGCTCCACGTGCTTTCCACATTTTGGCATAACCTTTTTCCGAACCCTCCGGTTTAACAATCTGAGGGTCTTCAACCACATCTTTATACATAGTGCTTAAAGATGAACTTATTCCGCGACCACCAATCATTAGTTCAAGTTCGGTTAGTCTGAATCCTTCTGTGGTAAGACAAAGATCAGGCCTAAACATGCTAGAAGAATATGGCATGTCACCGGACGCATCTATGAAGTCAAGTGTAGCCTGGTTTTTCCCCCTCCTCACCACTTCTTTAACAACATCACTTTTGCCATATAAATCTGAAGCAGCATGAACGAATCTATCTAAAAGCTTGCCCATTACACGCATTCCTTCTTGTGTAGGCTTTGGAAGGTAAAAGTAATCAGGGCTCACTCCCATCCATGGGAGTTGTCCCTCTCCGTTGCTGTAAAATAAGTGATCTTTTTTAATTTGCTCAGCAATTGCGCGCCCGTTTGTATTGTGGACTTCATTTTCAACATTTCTTTTTGGAGTTTCGATAGGTGACAAAACTCCATTTCTTATTGCACCTATCTCGTCAGGCGTTAAAGGCACAATAGGATTGCGAGAAAATTCGCCGCCACGTTGCGCTTGAAATTTTGCTTGAGCTTCTCCGTTATTAATAAATTCTGGTTTTGTCATAAGTTAAACACAAAAAAACCTCCCCATTTCTGTGGGAGGTTTCGTTTTTTGTCTTAATTTGTTTTTACGATTCCTCCATAAATTACTCAGTCCAATAAAGGACGAAGCAAATAATGTGAAGGAACTTCTGATTCATAAAAGATATTTTAAACGAGACTGTGAAAATTTGTCAAGAGGGGAAAACGTATTACCCAGTTTGAGTAGCGGTTGTTCGCTTGGTCGCAGCAAGTGCGACATTTCGCTCACAACAGGTCATCCAGTTTGAGTAGCTGTTGTTCGCTCACCAGATAGTCCGAAAGATGTCCCGTGTGTTTTGTAAGAGCTCCAGTATTTGCTTTGTTGTTTTTTGCTTTGGAATAATGAGCCGTACGCTGCGCCATCTTCTAGCTTGCGGGTTGCATCGCGAATAACTGACAATACAAACTCAAAGAAATTAAGGTGGTATTTTCCGGGTTTGATAGGCGCTTTGTCGGCAGTTGCATCTTTTACAGTCATTTCAACAACCTTAGAAGTTGCAATTAGTCTTTTAATTTCCATTCGGATTTCATCAACGCTGCGCTTAATTTGCATTTCCATGTGGGTCTCGCCGGTCCCATCAGCATTCTCAACTGTTGACCTAAAGTAATTCATGTGTTCCATTGATACTTGGGGTTTTTCTTCATTTTGTTGAGCGGGTGCCTGGTCGTGCTTTTTGGATAGTGAAACAGCTTGTCCTTCTTGTAAGTCTTCTCCGCCTCCAAAAAGTAGTTCTGGAGTGGTTTTTGCTGATCCTACAAGTAAATCTTTCCAAAGATTATCGCCTAGGCCAGACGCCAGGTTTTTGAGCTCACCCTTAAAGGTGGTTGGCTCAATAGTATTATGAGGTTTAGCCTCAACTGACTCCTCCCAAATATGTTTTTTATTTTTTGTTTTTGTGCTCATTTTTAAGTATGCAAAATTACTCCTGTATTATAACATAGGGGTCAAGTTTTATCAAAGAATTTTAGACCTATAGAAATGGGTTATTGTGTAGACACTCTACCCAGGGTTCAGAATAGTATTTATATGGTGCTCAAAAAGTCGAGGGTTTTTTGCTGGCGAATGATTGCAGCCACAAGATATGGATTTTCGGCAATTTGCGCACGCTCTTTATCATCTTTTATTGCATTTAAAGCTTTTTCTATATCCTCTTTCTCTACAGTGATTTTCTCTTCATCGGCAACTTTTCTAAGCATAAATTCCAGCTTCAAATCACGTTCAGCCCTCTCTTCATATTCACGCCTTAAGTCTTCATCTTTTTTGCCTCGGGAAGCAAGATATTGGTCAAGCGTGACTCCAAGCCTTTTGATCTCATCAAGCAGCTGGGACAGAAGGCGGCTCGACTCTTGTTCTATTAGAACTTTTGGGATTGTAATTTGGACTACAGACAGTGCTGCATTCAAAATGTCGTCAAGCTTCTTATTGGGTTCGTCTTCTTTAGGTTCTGGCTGTCCCGGAACTATGATTTTTGGCGACGGTTTGATTTTCTTAATCTCATCTTTGTAATTTTTGAGGTCAACATTAGGCGTTTCGCAGGTTTCAGCCGTGAATATAAGAGCAGTCCCTTCAGCAAATTCTTCAACGTGGATTTTTGGGTTTATAATTGGGTTTAGATTCATTTGTTTTACTGCGGCAATGTATTCGGCGGTCAATACCTTTTTCAAAACCTCTTCGCGAACGGATTCTTTATTTAATTTTTCCTCAGCAATATTTCTTGGGGCCGCGCCTTTTCTAAAACCTGGAAGCTCCACCTGTTTTACAAGCTCGTCAACAATTTGTACGCGAACTTTTTCAAGGTCTTCTGCAGGGACTGCGATTTTTATAACAATTGTCCCGTCGGCCTTTTTTTCAGAAGAATATCTTTGGGTTTGTTTTGGTTCAGATTGATCTGTTTTTGCCATAAGTTGTGATTATACTTAATTTACGTGTATTTTGCAAAAAGAGTACTTTATAAGAGTTCTTGAAAATCCGTTATAGATTTTGTGTTCGGCGGAAAAACGTCGAGTGAATTCGTTACAGCAATAAAGTCCGTTCCTGTTTCCTTTGCCGCGTTGTAGTCTGCGATAGCGTCCCCAAAAAAAGTTATATCGCTCGATTCTATCCCTAGCTCCTCTTTTGCTCTGTTTACGGCCTCAACTTTTGTGACCGGGAGGCCAAAAATTTGCTTAAAGTACTTTTTAAGATTTTTACCTTCAATTATTTCATTGAGCTTATCAATTGGAGTGGACGAGGCTACGTAATGAGCTAGGCGTGAGCTTTTCAAAAATTCTTCTACCCCATTAATCAAAGGTAGCTGTTTGAGATGGTCAGTAGTTAAATCATCATATCTTTTGGAGAGCTTCTCCCCTATCTCATCTGTGTATTCTTGCCCCAAAATGCCGTAAATTTGGCGAAATTTCTTGAAACGGCTGATTCCGGCCGCACCATTAATATACTCTCTAATTGCGGGCATTTTGTCCGGAAATTCAGTGAAGAGCTGTGGGTATGATTGAAGCTTATAATTCTCCGAATTAAGGATAACCCCGTCAAAGTCAAAAATAAGCGCTTTTTTGTTTGAAAAGTCGTATTTCATAAGTTAGATTATACTGCTTTTAAAAACCCAACACTTGTTGTGTCTGGTTTTCAACCAAAGATTCCAGCCTTCGAATTACCTGGCTTTCTCTTAAAATGACCGGTGAATAAAAGTCACAAGTTGCGGGGAGTTGAGATTCAGCGATTTCCATGAGGGGGCCTCCTGGTACCATTGACAGACTATGCGGAAGTTCTTTTTTTAACGCTTCTGAATATCCTAAAACAACTACTTGACCCATGAGGAAGTCGTGCTGATCCGAAAGTCCGGGAATTACATTTTTCAGTTCCTCAGTAATGTCACCACAATAAAATACTCGATTGCCGGTTTTTTTATCTACTCCCCATGCAAAAGCCGGAATTATAGCTGCAGCGGGCTGGGGTTCAAACGTTTCTTCTATAGAAGTTAAATTGCGCTCACCATTTTCCTGAACTGGACCGACTTTAAGCCTTCTTGAATTTGTACCGTTGCTCCAAGTAAGTAGATTGTCGTCCGTTTTTGTCAATTGATAACCGGCTCTATTTTGATTCCATAGTGAGTCATATGTAGTTCCAACCGAATCCGCATCTCCATAAGCTATAAATTCACTATGAGTACCGTTTTCGTTATTTTCCCACGAAATCATCTGAGCAAATTGTCTTTTTTCATTCTGACTTAATGATTCTACAAACTCTCCAAACAACGCGATTGTTTGATCTTGGTTGAAATCATCAAAAATAATATTTAAAGATAAGTAGGGAGGACCAGCTTCAAAAAACCCCCTATTTTTTAAGACCGAAGCCATTTTATCCCATAGCGAATCTACATTATTTCTTCTGTTCCCATTGTGGTTGTATAACTGGTAGATCACATCTAATTCATATTTTGGTCCTGCATAATGTAAATCATATTTTCTCAGGACGCGTTGATCTTGCTGTGTAGGGTTTAATACCCACTCTACGCTCCTTACTTTTTTTGGATGTCCCGATAACTCCATGAATTGTATCTGCTCCGTTTTAGCATGAGAAGAATCCCAGAATTTCTGAAAATGAAATTCACCAAACTCTCGAAACGCCTCAAGGTGTCTTGAATGGGATGAAAAAACTGCGGGATTTTGCGCTCTTCTCTTTCTGCCCTCCTCAAACATAATATCCCAGTGTGAAAGAATTGTTGCTTCGTGCTCTGATTGTGCCCCGGAGGGTATAGCTGTTTTTAGTGCTCCAAAAAAGTTTTTATTAAATAATTCTGCTTCAGGTCTATAAACAGCCAGAAATATCCTAGAATCCGGAGTATCATATGCTGCAAAATCAAATGGTTTGTCAGCAAGAAAACGGGATCCTGTACTTTGTATATATTCCCCATCACCGAAGTCTCGTTTTACACGGGAAGCAAAGTCAATATCCATCATAGAAAGCTGGCCCGAGTATATGGGTTTACCTTCCCTTAAAGCTCTTTGAAAGTCGACTTCCGTGGAACTTTTAATAAATTCTGCTCCCCGCATAATATGGGCCGAATTATCTCTAATTAGCTAGGAGAAATCAAGTGTTACTTTGTTATAGGAGAATGTGCTAGATGGTGTGCCGAAGAGAGGACTTGAACCCCCACGTCTGTAAAGACACATGGTCCTAAACCATGCGCGTCTACCATTCCGCCACTTCGGCTTAAAAGATATTATACAATTTTTGAGAATTTAAATGAACTTTAGATGTTTGGGGTCATGACAGAAAGCCTTTGGTATTCCCTGTTTATTTCACTCATAAAGCTATCTACGCGTACTGACCACGTTGGAGACGCGGCATAAATTGGGCCTATTGACCAGACGTTACGCGCGCCTCGGTTAATGTAATTCTGCCTTAAAGCTTGCTCAATTACTTTTATTCCATCTTCCCAAGAAGTAAAGTAAATTTTGCCATTACCCCACCCATACGCATTGTATGAGCCGCCGGGAAGCGCTTTCCCAAATGTAGATTCAACGCCAGATATTGCGGGTAAAAGTTCCCAGTCTACCCCATTTTCATCTGCATATTTAATGTAAGCGTCTGCAGAATCTGCAAGCGGAGAGTTATATTTTTTGAATATATTTTTAAGGGCAACTTTCCTAATATCAGTGTCTTCTGCCTTACCACTCGAAATAACTGCAAGTTTTGCAGATGGTCTGGCCGTTTCTGCAGCATTTGCTGTTTTGGGGAGGATTAGTATTGTAATTAGAAGGACAGTAAGTAAGACTAAATTTTTCATAGGTTTTTGTAATTGGTCAAGTGTCGCTTATGTAAACGACGCTTGATGATTACTCAAACCGTGTATTTAAAAAGTGCTTTGTTTGATAGGTTGTGTTATTGAGTCAATAATCCGTGCTCACCCCTGAATGGGGTTCGCAGGATAATTTGCCCACCGCGCTCACAATTACAGTTGCATTGTTCGCGCTTTTTGGGCAAAAAAAATCCTAAAGTAGTTTTGGGCTACCTTAGGATCTAACAAGCATTATAGCAAATAACTCTAGGCTTGTCAAGTATATACTCTAGGATACTATATAGTAACTCAGGCACGGTTTATAGTAAATTTGAGGCCGGTTTAAACTTGCTCAGGCACAATTAATGCTTGTTGTGCCATAAGTTATTGGTTAGATTACAGTGAGGCGCCGATGCGGTCCATGACGTAGGTCACATTTCCCGCCCAGTTGTTTGTATTATTTGGAGTGTATTTGCTCATTATCTCTTGCGGGTTCTGCAAACCTTGCTGATGATATTGCTCGGAAAGCGTTTTGCTTACAGCTTCTATTGCGTCAGAAAAAGAAGCGAACCTTTTTATTTTCCCTCCGTAAATTCCAAAACCCCAGCAGTTGAAAGAATCTTTGGGAATTCTTCGGCAGAGCGTGCTTTCCTGCATGGCAATGGCCGGTAAAAGGCGGTAGTCAAGGCCATATTTATCGGCAGCATCCACTATATTTCCCGTGTATCCAGCAAGCGGAGAATTATATTTTGAGAAAAATTCATTTAAAACATCCAAACGTCCCTCACGGGTTGTTAGTGCTACATCAGTTTGTGACTGGACATCTGGAATTGCTCTATAAGAAACGCTGGCTCCAAGGACACCTACGGCGTGAGCTGTTACTGTGCTATTTTGGTGATAAAGATATGTCTGATAAAAAATCAGTCCAAGCAAGAAAATTGGGGTAAATATAAAGTAGACTACGAGCAGAATAAGTCTCTTACTCATTCCCTTAAATATTGCATATTTTGTTTATCTTGTCAAATGAACTGTCTGAAATATTAATTGTGCCGAGGAGAGGATTCGAACCTCCACGCCCTTACGGACACAGCGTTCTGAACACTGCATGTCTACCATTTCATCACCCCGGCTCAAAGCCTATTTTATCACGTTTGTAAGCAGGATTATTTGAATCTTTAGAAGTTTTTAAATCTATGTAATCTAGCTTACTTGACACGATTTTAAAAAAGGAATACTCTCAGATTAGGCTCAGATTTTAGAAATGAAATGGTTGTCCTTCGCCCCTCAGGGCTCAGGATCAATCAAATTTTTCTATTTATTTTATCTGACGAAAATTTGATTGGAGGTGATAATTATGATGTATGCAGTAAATTATTTAGCAGTACTTATCGCGGCAATTAGTGCAATGGTAATTGGATACGCTTGGTACGGTCCACTTTTTGGAAAGACTTGGATGAAAGCAGCCGGAGTAAAAATGGGTGACACAAAACCAGCAGGGTCTGAAATGGCAAAGCTTTACGGTGCGCAATATGTAGGAGCAGCTGTAATGGCATATGTCCTGGCTGTTTTATTACAAATGACCGGAACAGCTGACTACATGACAGGATTTAAAATGGCATTTTGGCTTTGGCTCGGATTTATAGCGACCTCAGCTCTTGGTGCTGTTCTATTTGAGAAGAAATCCTGGACATATTACGGAGTAACAGTTGGTTACCAATTGATAAACGTGCTTGTCATGAGCGCTATTTTGGTAGCAATGAGATAGTCCACGTTTCTGAATTTTTGAATTTGGAGGATAAAGCGTAGTAATACGCTTGTCTTCCTGTTATTTATTTTGTAAAATCTAATCTGCTCTGCTCGATTCAATTCGATCGAAATAAGTCTAGATGGCTCATTTGCCATCGTAAGTTTTTAAAGTTAGTTTAGCCGGGGTGGTGAAATTGGTATACACGCAAGATTGAGGTTCTTGTATCCTTAAATAAGATGTGCAGGTTCAAGTCCTGTCCCCGGCACTGCAACCTGTTTTGCAGGTTTTGGACGATTAGCTCAGTTGGTAGAGCGCTTCGTTTACACCGAAGATGTCGCGAGTTCGAATCTTGCATCGTCCACTTTTTTTGCAAAGCAAAAAAAGTGTATTAGGCATGAAATGTAGGCATGAAATGCCTAAACAACAAAATTTTTCAGTGAGCAACCCCCTTCTTCTTACCTGAATCTTGACAAAATAAATAATCAACAAGTATTGAATTTGAGGCTAAAAACGCCTTTACTTCTGGTAATTTGAGGCTAATTTTGGTACAATCCATAGATGTATAGAACTAGAGAAATAGCAAGCAGAATTCCCCGAGTTTTCCACGGGAGACCTGAGAAATATCGTAATTTTTTTGAGGCAAATTATGGTGAGCAACCTATTGATAAATTTAATTCAGTTAGGGGTTTGGTAAAAAAAGGTGGAAAGAAAAACAAACCTCACTTCTTCATGCAGGGAGAAGTTGCCGGAAACCGCGTACTCGTTGCCTACGCTAACTGGCATGGAAATGGATCACAAGAGCTCCATGCAGAAATAGTTGCACCTGATAACAGTAGGTGGACCGGAACTTTAATTCTAGAAAATTCGAGTGGAATAGTTATTCCTTCATTCACTCAGAATAACGCTGACAGGAATGAAGAACAACACGCAGATATCCATCCGGAAAATCCAAGGTTACAAGGAATGGCAGTATTTTCTATGTTGAATTATATTGAAAACATTATTCCCCAAATAGCGTAAAATTCCCCAGTTTATTAAATAATCCTATTGACGACTCAATGCGATTGAACTGGACGAAGCAGCAGATAGTGCAACAAGTACTCCTACCGGAATTACTTTTTGTGATTGAGGCTTTTCAAAAAACGCTTTGTATTCTGTGTTTGGTATAGGCTGTGCCTTACTTATCATCTCTACCATGCCAAATAATTGAGCCGGCGTGTGCCTAGAAAGGTTTCTCGCTACTTCTTGGTCCACAAGATCGGCACTTTTTGCTGTTTGGAGAGATACTTTTTCTTGGACGTTACCTTCTGCTTTTCCATGCATTTTTATAAACAACCCAGCCTTGCGTCCATCGAGTTTTAACGGGTGGTCAACGCTTGATAAATAAAGAACTCCTTTGTCAGGAAGCGCAAAATATCCGTCATAAACGGGTATTGGGTTGACTGCCGGGGTATTAGTGGGGACAGGTCTTTGGGCCATATTCAGGAATAGTCTATACCGCGCAATATTTATGAGGTTTTGCGTGGCGACAATTTGATGTTCCACCTCTGTTTCAGATGGATTATTGACCCAATAAGGAGTTGAATATTCAAACTCCGATAACGACATAAACTTGCCCGCCTACATTAATTAGCATAATCCCTGTTTAATTTAAAAAGCAATATGGTAAAATTTTAAAAAGATAAATGGGAAGACAAACTAACAAAAAAATAATTCTTGAAGTTAAGGCGTTTAAAGTTAGCGAGTTTGATATAGAGTTTTCATCCGGAAAAAAGGGTACCTATAACGCTGTGGACTTAGGGGATTCTGCAATGATTGTCCCGATTTTGCCAAACGGAGACGTGCTTTTAATTAAAGAATATTTTTATGCAATTGACGAGACTCAAATAAGCTTGCCAAAGGGGAGTGTTGAAAAGGGCATGATCGCACTTGAAACAGCAAATAAAGAGCTTCAGGAGGAGGTCGGGTTTAAGGCCGGAAAACTCGACAAATTGGCCTCTTTTACTATAGCTCCAGGATATATAATTCTCACAACTCACGTATTTTTGGCGCGGGATTTGATGGAAAGTAAATTGCAGGGGGACGAAGATGAAGAAATTGAACTCTTCCCTACTCCATTTGAAAAAATTGACGAATTGATCAAGTCAGGTCAAATTACAGAAGCCCGTGTTATTGCAGCATTACATCTTGCTGAGAAATTCTTATCAAATGAGAAAAAACCGAGAGGAAATTAGTTAACTACTACCGCACCGTATTTTACAACTTCTTGTGTGTCCCCGTTTGTTGAGTAGACTCTAAGATCATATGTGCCTTTTGGCAAGTTGTAAAAATCAGTAATTACTTGGGTTGAAGAATTTCCTACCAAAGTCCCATTAATGTTTTGTGATAATTGAAGGCGAGTATTTCCAGTAAATCCTGATCCATCTACTTCTACTGTTGTGATGAATGAACAGCTTGAGGACGTACAAGGGTGAACTATTACATTTGTAACGGTTGGTGCAGGTTTATTTGAATTATCAGATCCGCCACTTGAGCTTCCGCCTCCACCACCGCCGCCGTTTGATCCACCGCCACCGTTTGAAGGTGAAGATGGTTTTGGGTGTGCTGCCCAGAAAGCTGTAACCGCGTCGCAATCTTTTTTGGAAGCTTTGATAGTTTTGCCGTCTGGCATGGCGCAACTAACAAGACCCGTAACAGGGTTATAAAAATATGAAACTATTTTTTTAGAAATTACTCCGAGAATTTTTTTGGAAGCATTTTTCTTCGCTGTTTTATTTACTACAGGCTTTTTAGGGGCTTTAGCGCTTACGGCTGAAAATAATATTGGTACACCTACCAGGTAGGTGAATAAAAGTGCTAATAGGACGGCCTTTTTCATGATGCTGCGGGAGTATATCACATAAATATGGCATTGTCAACTATAGGCCTCTAAGAAGATTTTTGGGGACCTGAGGTTGGAGGAATTTGAGGCTCGAATTTGATTTTCCAAGATCTTCCGTAAAGATTTGTTGGTTTTACTTTGTCGTCTACTCTTATATCCGTTCCTCTTATATAATTAGCGCCGTCGCGTTCTTCAAATGCACTTTCTGCTACAGTAAACAAAAATTTATAGAGGCCTTTTCCTTCTTCTACTTCTTTTTCAGTCGCAGCGACCATTCCCCACTGGAATGTGTTGGATCTTCGGGACTGTCGAATTGCTAAAGTTAGGTATTCTTCGTTTGGAGTAACGCTAAACGGTGTTGCCTGTGTGGAGTCATCTATGCCTGCATCAAGCACTACTTCTACGCCTTTCATTAAAACTTCTGCCCGCCCATCTTTAAAAAGTGTGAATGATGAGGGCTCTGGCTGCGGCTCCAAATCTTTTGAACGTCTTCTTAAATGTCTTAGAGGGTTAAATCTGCTGACAAACTCACCCATAATTTTTTATATCTTGGGCAGGAGTATTTAGGGCATTATATCACAAGCATGAACTTTTGGTTGTTGCCCAGGCATTTTAAGCCTGGTGCACTGAAAAATCAAAGATTTTTCAGTGAGCGGGCGAAGGGAATCGGACCCTCTACCTTCTCCTTGGCAAGGAGACGTTCTACCGGTGAACTACGCCCGCAAGCGTTTTGTAATATCAGAATAAAGTGTTTACACTGAAAAATTAAAATTTTTCAGTGCCGAGAGCAGGAATCGAACCCGCATAACTTGTTCTTCAGACAAGCGCCTTGACCAACTTGGCAATCTCGGCATTAATTTATCCCCGAGAGTTGTGTGGCCTGGAACCCGCATTATCCATGACCTTCGGTCAGGACACCTTGTCCAACTTTGCAATCTCGGCAGATTATATCAAGTATTATAAAGTTTAACGCTTTTTAATTCAATAACCTGGAGCGGCGACGTACATGGAAGTACTTGCTGTATTTTTTTTCTCAAGTAGAATTGCCCAGTTAGTTCCGTGAGTTTCCGGTACAACAAATTTAGTCGCTCCAGTAATTCTAAGTTCTGTATCCCCCATAAATTCATACAATTTATGAGGATTTAGCCAGTGAACATGCATTTTATGTGCTTCCTCCCATGCCCTGCGGTTAAAACCAAACATTCGAATTGCATCAAAAATAGCTCCCTCTGCTTTAGTAATAAAGTGTGCAGGAAAGAAATGAAGTCCTTTTCCGCCGGGCCTGGTAACTCTATCTATTTCCTTAAAAACTGTAGCTAAGTCTTCAATATGCTCAAGCGTGTGAGAAGAGATAACTTTGTCAAAAGAATTATCATCAAAAGGCAATGCCCTCGCATCTGCCCTAATAGTGTTTTGGATTCCGAGTCCACTTTGATTTATATCCATACCTATTACATGATTGCTCCGTTCTCTCAATATGGATAGAAAAGAACCGTTACCAGAACCTATTTCAAGAATTTCATCTTGCGGATTGATAGGCATTTGGGTATCCATAATTCTCACATGAGACCGAGGAAATTTCCTACTCTGCGACTCGGCATATTCTATTGTATAAATGGCTTCCATGAAGAAGATTTTATCAGGAGTTAAAGCGCAAATCAACTATAGGATGTTAGCGTGATGTTTTGGGGGTTGATTGGTTGATTTGGAAGTGATTTATTTACCTTGAGGACTGAAGTGTTTCATCATGCATTGTTCTTTGAAATAACTCAGTTACTCCGGGGACAGCATTTGGATGTTTATAAACAAGCGTTGCGACCTCAGCTTGGTGGGAGGGTACCAAATGTGTAGGATTTCCACTAATAAATGCCTCGAAGGTTTTTTCTAACGGGTTAACCTCGCCCCATTCAAAGGGTGAATTTGTGGGATCAATGGTTACAGGGAATAAATTTTCTATTGAAAAGCCCAATCCGCCTTTTAGCATTAAGCTAAGTTTGCCCTCTGTTGAAGTAATTCCATCTAATTCCATTTCATATTTATATCGAATGGCGGTAGGATCATCCCCAGCGCGACTATCAATGCGTTGAGCTAGTTGTGTTGCGGAAGATTCGTAGATTGCTGCGTCTGTAAATAAGCGAATCATTTGAGTTCCGTCTCCAGGCACTTCTTTTGTGCTTGGAGTACCATAGAGCTCGAATCCTTCCGGAAAAACATCACCCATGCTGAAAGCAATTACATCAAGCATTCTGCTCGCCCAACTTCCTTCTCTTTCTAAATATTCTCTGCGTGAATTTTTGAGCCCATTTGCCCAGGCCTCCCTATTTTGTCTCAAATCTCCCTCCACTGCTTTTGCAAGTTCTAGAAGAAGTTTTTGATCTTTTTTGAATGGGTGTCCTGAATACTCCATTTTTGAGAAAAATGCATCTTTAGTAGAATAGTCACGCTTATCATAATCAATAATGAGAGTTGGCGCGGCGGGTATATCCTGCCTGAGAGCAATAGATGAGCAGCCCCTATTGGTGTTGGAATCAGAAATGAAAACCTCCATATTTACTCCATCCACTGGTTCGATAAGTGTAACAGCGCTTTTAACGTGGTAATTTTGCTCCGCATTTAATAGCTGAGTAAGAGTAGATGAAGCAACGAACGGGCCCTGCCGTCTACCGTGAGCGTGAGGAGCAAGAGCATATATATTATCCAAAGCTCTTCCGGTTGCCTCCTTTTGTTCGCGAACTTCCTTTGGGGCTCTATGTAAAACGTCTTTTATCATAATTTACCGGATTATAAGTCCGGCCAGTTATAGAAGTCAATGAGAACGTTTTTGATATAATAATTTGATGTTAAATATAAAAGACATTCGTCAAGAAGAAGGATCTGTGGAGTGCGGACTCGTGGTGCTTGATATGCTCTACTCGTTTTACAAAGAGAATAAAACGATGGATGATCTCAGAAAGGAAATTTCAACAGTCGAGGTAGGCACGTTTTCACCACAGCTTGGATTGAATCTAATAAATAACAGATTCGAGGTTGAAATAATCACAAGTAATCCCCTACTAGTTGAGAAAAAAGATAAAGAATTAAACCAGGAGGAACTTCTTAAAAAATTCGAGTATAAACTTTCAAGTTACAAAACTCGTGATGATAATTATGCTGGGATCGATTACTTTATAAAATTTATGAAGGCGGGCGGAAAACTCAAAATAAAAATTCCGGAACTCGCCGATATAAAAAGCGAACTCGACTCGGAAAGACCGGTAATAACTTTTTTGTCGAATGCGTCTCTTTATAACGTAAATATTGCCGAAAAACTTGGAAAGCCATTTAGCTACACCTTTCATGCGGTTTTAGTTGTGGGAATAGACGGGTCGAACATAATAATAAATGACCCGTATTGGGGGGAAGAAGGTGGAATTCATACTTATCCGGAGGATGAATTTTTTTATGCCATGCACGCGAGCGCTTTGGGCGGAGTTGACAACGATTGTCTAATCAAGGCTAAGAAAATTTAGCTCAGGCGGCGTTTGGGTCAACTTGGAATAATCCAAAAGTATTGTCTTCCGTATCAAGAAAATATCCCTGCCAACATTTTCCAGGCACCGCAAATTTTGGAAGTGCTACTTTACCCCCGGCCTCCAATATTTTTTCCGCTGTTTTATCAAAATCCTCAACTTCTACAGAACAAACAAACGCATTTGTACCTGATGGAGGTGTGGGTATTTTTGCAGGGCGTTTTAGCAATCCACCATAAATTCCTGCCATTTCAATGCGCCAATAATCAATTGGAATATTTGGGTCCTTTATAAATTTCCATTCAAATATATCAGTGTAAAACTTGACAGCTTTTTCAGGTTCCTCAGCCTGAATTTCAAAATATCCAATCTTGTTCATTTGAGGAATATTATAAAAAATAAAACTTTTTTCTTCAAGCAACTCGCTAGGAAGGTATTTAAAGTTTGAATGAGAGCTTAGTATGATTTATAATTTGGTACTTATGGAATATAAAGTAAAAGGAAAAGTATTGACTGGAAGAAAAGAAGGGAAAAGGCTTGGGTATCCAACCGCAAACATAAAAGTTGCCGGAAAAATTCCTCAAGGTATTTATGTTTCTACTACACTTCTTCATGGGAAAGAATATCAATCCGTAAGTTTTCTTGGGAATGCTGTGACTTTTGGTGAAAAGCGAGTTTTACTTGAAACGTTTATTTTGGATTTTTTTGAGAATATTTATGGGGAAGAAATTGTAGTCAATTTACTTAAAAAAATAAGGGATAATAAGAAGTTCGAAACGGCGCTTGATTTAGTAATACAAATAAGAAAAGATATTGAAGAAGCGCGGGAATACTTTAAAAAAAATGTTTAGTGGGATAATAAAAAATATAACTAAGGCTAGTTCGATTCTTAAAGAAAAGAATAGTATGAGGGTGGTTTTGTCAGTCCCCAAAGATTGGAAAATTGAACCTGGCGAAAGTATAAATATCGATGGCGTTTGTTCCACTGTTGAAAAAGTAGTAGGCGGAAAGTTTCAGGTCTATTATATGCCCGAGACACTTTCTAAGACCACATTCGGAAATATTGCAAATGAGCACGAATTCAACCTCGAGCGCTGTTTGACTCTTAATGATTTAATAAGCGGGCACCTTGTCTATGGGCACGTTGATACAACGGCGAAAGTACAATCAGTTAAAAATGTTGAAGATTCGACTGTATTAAAATTTGAAATTGCTCAAGAGTTTACAAAATATATTGTTTACAAAGGTTCGATTGCAGTGAATGGTGTAAGTTTGACAGTTACTGAAGTTGATAACAATTCTTTTTCCGTTTCTTTAATACCGTTTACTCTTGAACACACAAATCTCGGAAAGCTTACTGTTGGTTCTCTTGTGAATATTGAAGTAGACATGCTTGCTAAACACGTCGAAAAATTGCTCGCGGCAAAATCATAAAAAATATTGCCTCGAAAAAGTGTGGTTCTTACACAACTCTTACACCTTTCAGGTTGAAAAATTATTTTCCAATTGCTTGACGTACTTTTCACGACCTGCTACAGTTAGATATACTCCAAATGACAGACGTTTTGAAAATCGGCAAATCCTCTCTTCTCTCGTTCACTCTTGGTATGACCGGAGTTTTGATAATGTATTTATTCCAAGCTTTAAATTTCCACCCGGCGCAAATCCTAAAATTCCTCTTGGAAATGAAATTCCCTTTGTGATACGCTTATAGTAATGCACCGCATTAAGAATTTATTTTCAAAGTTCAAAATAACCAAAAACTGGCGAATACTAGGTATCTCCTCAATAATTTTCGTAGCAATTTTATCAACATTAATTTTTCTGGTTATTCATTACTCCTCAGGTTTAAATAACCAAAAATCAAAAAATACAGAACTTGCTAAAAAATTTGCACAATCACAAAAAGATTATCTCGCTTTAAAAAATCAAGACCAATATAAAATCAACCAAAATTTAAAAGGTGAAATTGACAATATAAACAAAACCTACAAAAAAGCGGAAAATGAATACCAATCTATTGTTGACCTTGACGCGCAAAGCGGAAAAACGGATGACATGAAGAAAAATTTTGCAATGTCGCTAGATTTCCTTGCTAAGAGAAATTATGCTTCCGCGGACGCGACGCTAGTGGCTTTATCAACTGATATTAAAAAAGAGCAAGATAAAATTGCTGCTACTCTGCTCTCTGCGGGTGGCGCTGTTGTTTCGACAGCATCAGTCACGCAGAGTAATACTCCCCCAGGCTCCGGGTTTTCACGTCAGGCCGTTGCCGCTCTCGGTTCAACGTATGTGGTGGACATAGTAGCTGCGGATATGGGATCAACACGCGTTATTGTTGATACCGCGTCCGGTGGCGATTGTGGAAATAATTGTCCGGTTTTATCAGTTGGGGATTACGCGGCGCGTAACGGCGCGTTTGCCGGAGTCAACGGGTCTTACTTCTGTCCGGCGGATTATCCCTCTTGCGCCGGCAAAACAAATTCTTTCGACACTCTAGCCATGAATAAAAATAAAGTTTATTTTAATTCCGGAAATAATGTATATAGCACTGTGCCGGCTGTAATATTCTTGGGCGGGTCTATGCGTTTTGTAGGACAGTCTTTGCAATGGGGACGTGATACAAGCCCTGACGGCGTTTTGGCAAACCAGGGGTTGCTTGTTTCTGGAGGACAAGATGTTTATGGGGATGACGGGGATCCTAAAAAAGGGTCAAAAGGGTCGCGAAGTTTTGTTGCAAACAAAGGGAGTATGGCATTTATAGGTACGGTACACAACGTGACGGTTGCCGAAATGGCGCATGTTTTGCAAGCAATGGGAATGGACGGTGCTTTGAATTTGGACTCTGGCGGTTCGGTCGCACTCTGGGCAAATGGAGGTTACCAAGACGGTCCTGGCCGCGGCGTCCCCAATGCTATTCTTTTTGTGAGGAAGTAGATTTAATTGTTTGTTGTGCAAAATTGAGAAGCGATTCAATCACAAGTGGCATATTTTCCTCAGGAATTTCATATCTAACATTCTTTACTAATATATCCGTTGGGAATAAACCCACAGGTATCTCGTTGTGAGAAAGTTCCAGCCGCAGACCTTTCAGGTAAGCATGTTCACCAATAGATGCTCTTATTTTTCCGTCCCTAAAATATAAAGTTCCTCCCCAATTCCAGCGAGTACCATCGGGTTCCTTTTTTTTCATGTTGACGCTAACATATTGATCAAAGCTATCTCCTGTTGAATAACTTGCGGAAATTTTAAATCCTTCGCTTTCAGTCTCGATTCTTGGTCCGTTATCTCCTTGTGTTCTTACTAATTCGCCAGCAACATCAAAATATTTTTGTCTCTGAAGTGGATCAAGTTCTGCCCTATTCATAAGGCGTATTATATCAAAAGAATTGAATCTAAATAAAAGACTTGAAGCGGTATGTCAATTTCCCGGATTTTTTTCTTTGAAGCGCGCGATTATTTGCGTTAAGAACTCAACAAAAAAGTTGGTTACAGAATTTAATAAATCGAAAAGTTTGTTAAACATTAATTCTTATCTTACACATTAAAGCTATTGGCTGCCGGGCTAGGAGTCGAACCTAGAATAAGCAGATCCAAAGTCTGCTGTCCTACCATTAGACGACCCGGCAATATCTCACCATTATATAAGAAAGCCGAGCTTGCTTCAAGAAATGTTAAAAATATGCTTAAAATAATGATCATGTAGTTTAAATTATTTTTTGCAGGTATAATAATTGTTGTGGAAAAGAAATTACTGCTTAGAGTTATACTCCTCTCTGCTCTTGCGCTATCAATAAGTTTTATTTTAAGAAGGGTTTTCAATGTTCATTTCACCCAAGTTGAGGAGTTGGTTAAATCTTTTGGCATTTTAGGGCCACTGGTATACGGAACAATTTTTTACTTGGGTTTGACTATCCCTTTCAATCCTGTTTCCGACTTTTTGGTTGTTAACGTTGCAGCATTTCTTTTTCCGCCGCAGGAAGCCGTTATTGCAACGTTTATTGCACATTGTCTTGTGTTACCAACCAATTATTTGGTGGCAAAAAAATATGGAAATAGCATTTTTAAAAGGATAACGTCAAAAGAAGAGAATGAATATATTAAAAAACTCATGAAATCGCTTACACCCAAGACCATTTTTGGCTTAAGATTTGTCTTGCCCACGGCACACGCAATTGGCATGGATATAATAAGTTATGCTGCAGGAATTGAAGGGGTTAATTTCCCTAAATTTTTCGTGTCTAGCCTTATTCCTTGGACTATTCTTAACGTTCTTTACTTTTATAGTGCTTCGTACTTTAAACATCGATCGCTAATTCTGTTTTTTGTCCCCTCAATTGTTCTAATTGCTATCCCTTCAATTATTTTGCTCCTGAAAAAAATAAACAAAAAATAGATAGGAAAATCAAAGTAAGAAAAAGACGAATTCGTTGACATTTTTACTACTTATCCTTAATAATAAAATAGTGGCTTTTCTCTAAGGCAGGTTAATGCTGTTCTAAAGATATTGTTTAAAGAAAAAGCGCATTTTTATGTTACTGCCCGATGACCAAATAAAAACATTGCTGACCCAAGCGGGAATTGCTCCTGCTGCAATTGCCGAGCTTGAGACGTTCTCAAGAAACGCTAGAGTCCCACTCCAGGAAGCGGTAATCCAAAAAGACACATTAACCGATGACAAGCTGGGACAGCTAATTGCCAACCAACTCAAAGTGCCGTTTGTTGCTCTCTCCAAAGAGAATATTCCTGATGGAATCTCCCAAATTGTGCCGGAACGCCTTGCACGTAAATTTAAAGTTGCGGCATTTTCAAGAGGCGCGGATGGTATAAAGCTTGCTATGACAGACCCCACAAATGTAGCGCTCATAGAGATGATTATTAGGAAAACTAGGCAAAAAATTATTCCTTACCTTGGGACGGAGCGCGATATAGAAAACACTTTCCAACTTTATAGAAAAAACATGCAGCAGACTTTCAATGAAATGCTGCGTGACCAGGTTGGAGGAGATGCAACAGCACTTGACCATGTTCCAATAGCAAGGCTCGTTGACCTTTTGATAACATATGCTTCGCGAGATAAAGCTTCCGATATTCACATAGAGCCGGAGGAAAAAGATTTTCTTGTGCGTTTTAGAATTGACGGAATTTTGCATGACGTTCTTTTCCTTAACAAAAATCTTCACGAAAGAATTCTTTCAAGAATTAAAGTTTTGTCGCGTCTCAGGACAGATGAGCATTTAAGTGCGCAGGATGGAAAAATGAGGCTTAGGATTGATGATGAAGACCTTGATTTGCGTGTTTCAATTATTCCAATTGCGGACGGCGAGAAAGCCGTTTTGAGACTTTTGTCTTCCCACTTCAGGCAATTTTCACTTCTCGACCTTGGAATGCGCGAAAAAGATTTAAAAATTGTAAACTCCTCAATTAATAAGTCTTATGGAATGATTCTTTCAACTGGTCCCACCGGGTCTGGTAAAACAACTAGTATTTATGCATTACTTAAAATACTTAATACCCGCGAAAAAAATCTTACAACAATTGAAGACCCAGTTGAATATAGAATTTCCGGAGTTAACCAAATCCAGGTAAACCCCAAAACAAACCTTACGTTTGCAAACGGATTAAGATCTATTTTGCGTCAAGATCCTAACGTTATTTTTGTTGGTGAAATCAGGGATTCTGAAACTGCCGGAATTGCTGTTAATGCTGCGCTTACCGGCCACTTGGTTGTTTCAACGTTGCATACAAATGATGCGGCCACGGCTTTACCTAGGCTCGTTGATATGAAGGTTGAGCCTTTTTTGGTAGCCTCCACGGTTAATGTAATTATTGCCCAGCGTTTGGTCAGGAAAATTTGCGAATCATGCAAAGTGCAAACCGTTGTCTCGCGTCGCGATGTACAAAAAAATATTTCCGAGGTGATTCTTGCCAAGCATTTCAAAGCTGATCAAGACATTCTTGCGTATTCAGGGAACGGTTGCAAAGTATGCCATTTTACTGGCTATACCGGCCGAATTGGGGTATTTGAGGTTCTTGAAATGACAGAGAAAATAAGACGAATGGTTTCTGAGAAAAATGATTCGGACGCAATTGCAAGAGAAGCAGCCTCGGAAGGTATGACATCAATGCTTGAAGACGGACTTGATAAAGTTGCGCACGGTGAGACTACAATTGAAGAAGTATTAAGGGTTACAAAAACAGAAAGCGCATGAGTTCAAAAACTGTCACACTATCAAACAACGAAAAATTAGGTTTTATTGGTACGCTCTCTACCATGATTAATGCTGGTATTCCAATTCTTGAGACAATTGACTCCCTTCTTGAGGATTCAAAAGGAAACCAAAAAAAAATTCTTGAGGAGGTAAAAAACGACCTGATTCAAGGAAAATCCCTCCATATTTCATTTGAAAAATTCCCGGGTGTTTTTGACAAAGTTACTGTCAGCATAATCAAAGCCAGTGAAGAGGCAGGGACACTTGACGTTGTCCTTAAAGATTTAAAAAACCAAATCCAGAAAGATATGGAATTTACAGATAAAATCAAGTCTGCGGTAACCTACCCTCTTATTATATTTGTAGTATTTTTGGTTGTACTTCTGATAATTTTGGTTGTCGTTATCCCTAAGATTGCAACAGTTTTTGACCAGCTAAGAGTTGATTTACCTCTGCCCACAAAAATTTTGATAAGTTTTTCAAATATAATCACACATTCCACTATCCTTTTTGTATTGGGAACTGGGGGTTTTGTTGCCGGAGTAATATTTCTGTTTAAATTCCAGAGGCGCTTAATCCTTAACTTTTTGTTCAAGCTACCTTTAATATCTGGTTTAGTAAAACAAATTGATGTAACCCGTTTTTCAAGAAGTATGTTTCTGCTTCTGTCTTCTGGAATTACAATCACATCGGCTTTGGATTTATCAGAAGACGTTGTTTTAAGGCCTGACGTTTCTGCGAAAATTACAAAAGCGAAAGAGGCAATTCTTGCGGGAAGCAGGCTGTCAGACGCGTTGAAAGAGAACAATACTATTTTTCCAAGCATCATCCTCAAAATTATTGAAGCAGGAGAGAAAACCGGCACTCTTGACCAATCAATGCAGGATATTTCAACTTATATGGATTATCAGGTTTCAAATACCTTAAAGACCTTGACCTCACTTCTTGAACCGTTAATGCTTGTTGGCGTTGGATTATTGGTTGGTGGAATGATGATGTCAATAATTGCACCAATTTATGGTTTGATTAGTCATGTTGGAGGACACTAGTATGCACAAATATATTCAAAATTCAAAATTCAAAATTCAAAATTCAAAATTTTTGAAGGAAAATTCCGGCATTACTCTTCTTGAAATGCTTATTGCAATTGGTATTTTTGCGATTCTATTTGGGTTTATAACACTCAACCTTCCCAGTGTTTTGCGTTCAACTTCAGTCAATTCTTCAGTCGTCGAACTCATAGGTGATATGCGTGGTCAGCAGGAAAAAGCTATGAACGGCGCTGGGAATGGCGCGTCAGGCAGTAATTTTGGGATTTATTTTCAAACAGACCGCTATATTTTATTTACCGGTGCATCCTATTCCGCGGCAGACCCTGCAAATTTTACGGTGATGCTAGATAAAAGTATAACTATTACAAATGATACGTTTCCGTCAAGCACTCTGGACTTTACACAAAGGTCTGGGACTCCTAGTGGATTTATTGCAGGGAGCAATACTTTTGTCGTAAAAAATTCTACGGGTAACCAGCAAAAAACAATTCGGGTAAATCGTTTTGGAACCATAGACCAAATAAATTAAAATGTTTAAATTTTTTAGAAAAAATCACAGATTCTTCAATCGTCCTGGAAAAACTCGCGGGCAAACACTCGTTGAACTTTTAATAACTATTGGGATTGCAGCAATTTTATTACCTGCTTTATTAACAGGTTTTGTGGCAACTCGCGGAGGACGCGCGCAGCAAGACCAAAGGCTTGGCGGGCTTGGCTATTTCCGTGAGGCCCAAGAAGCTATCCGTATAGTCCAGGCAAATGATTGGGCAAACCTTACCGATGGAACATTTCATCCTATTGTGTCAGGAATAACATGGGCGCTTGCCGCGGGTGCTGAAACTCTAAATTCGGTTTACACCAGGCAAATTGTGATATCTGATGTGTATCGCGACGCAAGCGGAAATATTGTGACAAGCGGCGGTACGCTTGACCTTTCAACAAAGCTGGTTACAATTTCTGTAACATGGGGGACGCCTGTCCCCTCATCAGTTGCTGGGTCATTCTATTTTACCCGCTTTTCAAATCTTTTTCATACTGATACAACGCGGACTGACTTTAATGGCGGAACTTTAAGTGGGACTGTGGTTGCAACAACCGCGGGTTCGTTACTCGCAAATGACGGGCAAGTAGAGCTTGCCGCAGGGGGCGGTGGTGGACGGGGCGCTTCCTGGTGTGACCCAAATCTTTCTATAACACCTCTTGACTTACCAGGGCAGGGTATAACTACGGCAATCTCAGCTACAACTACAGCAACACTAGACTTTTCATACATGACCTCTGGTGGGAACGCTTCGGGCAACTCAATGGATGCAGTTAGTATCACCCAGGGATATCCTCCCGTGTCAACTAATTATGCTTCGTATAACAATTATAAAACCTACGGAATTTATGTCGACAATCCAAATCAATATGTATACGTTACTTCAGATCATCCGGGACTAACAGTTGATATAGTTGAAGTTTCAAACAAGCCATACACGCAAACAGGTACATTTAGTGCTTCGGGTGGTGGCAATGGGAGTAGTATTTATGAAGCATTTAACGCAGGTTACGGACATGACGTTGGGTATGTAACAGCTGGAAACGCATTTTACACATTTGATTTAACGTCAAGAATAGGAGCCCGGACTGAGCTTGGGCATGTAAATCTTGCAGGTGCCGGAAAAAAAATAATTGTAATTGGAAATTATGCATACGTAGCGGTTTCAAGCAGCACAGAGCAACTCGATATAATTAACATAAGTAATCCCGCAAGTCCGTCGATTGTCTCAAAAATAAATCTTGGAAATAGCCAACCAGGAGTTGATATATCAGTTAATTCCGCAGGAAGCAGAACTTACATTGTTACAAAGCAAGCCGCAACCCCAACAAATGATTTCTTTGTAGTTAACACGTCTAGTAAAATTGCAACACTTCCTGCGCCAATAGGTTCGCTCAATACTGGTGTTATGAGTCCAAACGGAGTTGCTGCAGTTAGTGGTAACAAGGTTATAGTTGTCGGGTCGGGCGGCGAGCAATATAAAGTCATTGACCTATCTACTGAGTCCTCCCCCGCCAGGTGCGGAGGCCTGACAAATCCAAACGGCGCAACTGCCATAAACGCAATTGCAACTGTTTTTCATGCTGACAACACCGCCTTTTCTTATGTTTTAACAAACACCGCAAGTCAAGAATTTCAAATCATTGAGGGAGGGCTGGGTAACGTATTTTCAACAACCGGGACTTTCTTATCTAAAACGTTTGATGCCGCAACGCCTTCCGCGTTTAACAGATTTGTTGCAAACATTTCTTCTCCTACACAAACAACAATTAAGCTTCAAGTGGCAGGAGCCGCTCCGGTTAATAATAGCTGTGCAACTTCAACATTCAACTATGTTGGGCCTGATTTAACGTCAAACACTTATTTCACGCCGGTTGCCGCTTCAATTTCAGGTTCTATTCCGTTCCAAGCGAGCGGATCATATCTTAATCCCGCAAGATGTTTCAGGTATAAGACATTTTTTGATACAACGGATATAACACAGTCGCCGGTTTTATTTGACATGACGTATAGTTATTCACCATGAGACTCAAGACTTTTAAAATTACTGGCCGTACAAAACAAGAGAAAGGATTTTCTCTTCTCGAGCTACTATTATATATAGGTATATTTTCCATGCTTTTAGTGACTCTTTTCCAGCTTCTTACGTCAATTTTTGATGTGCAGCTTGAATCCACCGGTTCTTCAAGCGTTGACCAAGATGGCCTTTTTATCATGAACAGATTAACTTATGATATTCAGCAGGCAACGTCAATCGCAACACCTTCTGCAGCGGGTCTGACAACTTCTGCGTTTGGTTTTGTTGCCGGTGGAAGTACGTATAAATACTCTACTTCCTCTGGAAATTTAATTCTCGCAAACCTAACTGCAGGTACTGCCGATCAGCTGAATAGTGTTAACACAACTGTTTCAAATCCTAGCTTTACGTTACTCACAGACACACAAGGGAAAAATTTTGAAACCCTAACAATTTCATTTAAGGTAACGGCTACGGCTGTTGATAGAAATTCGTCAAAATCCAAAACTTTCAAGACAACAATAGGTGTACGCTAGTCTAATATTTATGGAAAAAACTAAGAAAAATAAAATGATAAAACGAAGGGTATTTTCTGTCAAGGAGAACACAAACCATGGGCAAGCTTTGTTGGTGCTACTTTTTTTTGCTATTATTGGAATAACAATAATCTCTGCCGCGGCAATTATGTTATATGCAAATACTTCGTCACTCACAACAAGCCAGGAAGGTTCATACGCATATTACATTGCCCAAAGCGGCGTTCAAGAAGCGCTAATTAGAATAATTCGTAACCCAAATTATTCCGGAGGGACTTTGAGTGTAGGGTCAGGCACGGCAACTATTCAGGTTGTGGGCGGAGTGATTACATCAACGGGAAGTATTAATAATGTTGTACGTAAAATTCAGGTACAGACATTCACGGATCAATATGGAACAAGCATCACATCTTGGAAGGAAATAAATTAATGAACCGAAATAAACCCGCAATTTTTTATGTAGACCAAAATAGCGCTTTTTACTATGATGGGCAACAAGTATTTTCACTTGCTTTTACGGCTGATGTTGTTGCCGACCAGGAAATAATAAGCGATGAAAAGTTTCAAAATCTAATTAGTAGCTTTATCGAGGCAAATAAAATTGAGGTATCAATACTTGCTATTGTTTTATCTTCTGCCATAAGTTATGAAAAAATATACGATGGGACAACCGTTCTTACTGAGAAAGATAATCAAGATATTAAAAATTTTATAGAGCTTGTGCCTTTTGAAGATGTTACAGACAAGTTATACAAAATAGGTAAAAAAACTATAGCGATTGGAGTAAATAGGAAAATGGTTGACTCCGCACGGGTCGCTTTTGAAAAACATAAATTTATTATTGCCGCGGTTACACCATATATTATTCTTCAAAATGTGATTCCTGAACTTGCAGACCAGGTAAATTTTGATTTAATGCTTTCTCGTTTTGATGCCTTGAAACAATACAATATGGTAGAAAATGTCACAGTTGTAGAGAATAATCCTAATCCTACTACAGGTGCAGCATCTGCTAAATCACCAAAAGACAATAAACGCATTTACGCTCTTGTTGGGGTTTTTGGAGTTCTTGGTGTAATTTTGATAATTATGGTTGTTAATGCTCTCTCTCCGCAAAAGAAAACTCCCCAACCTGTTGCTCCTTTGATACCAATACCCACAGTTGTTTCAGAGCAAGGCGGGAAAGGTACAAATTCGGCTGGCGATTCAGTCCCCGTTGAAACAACCTCTTCAAGTCCTAGCGGCAACACAAAACCGTTTTGATAAGTTATAGGATTAATTTAGCCTCCAAACTCCCCTCTTGACAAGTATTTCCCTTTATGATTATGATTAATAAGTAATAAATATGAAAGTCACTGCCCAGACATTCAAAAGAAATTCAGGTTTCACCCTCATCGAACTTCTTGTAGTCATTGGTATCCTTGCAATCCTTTTATCAATCGTTCTTATTGCTATTAACCCAGCACGTCAATTTGGACAAGCAAACAATACAAAGAGGTCAAGTGATGTTACGGCAATCCTTAATGCGGTAGGTGCATATGCTGCTGATAACCATGGAGTTCTTCCTGCACCAATTACAGCTCTCTCAGCTGATGTAAGTACAGCAGGGACTGACCTTTGTTCTGTCCTTGTTCCAACATATATCTCTGCTCTTCCAACAGATCCATCCCTTAATGTTCCGGCTGTAGGTCCATGCCCAGCAGCACCTGCTACATATGACACAGGTTACAATATTTCAAAAGACGCTAACAACCGTGTCACCGTTACTGCTACGCACGCCGAGAATGGTGAGACAATCTCTACCACCAGATAATCTCTTTACCCTATGAAAGCTAAAAAAGCAAAAGCTAAATCAGCTAAATCTCCGGTTAAATCATACAATCATGAGACAAACGCACGTGCTGTCCTCTCACTCGTCATCCTTCTTCTTGCCTTTGGAATCCTCCTTGTTTTCTACAATAACAAAGATGACATTATTGCAAATGGTTCTTACCAACAGTTTATGTATCTGGCCGGTATTGGATTAATATTCTTAGTTGGTCTTCTCTTCCTCATCAATCCCCACTACGGTAAAAAGAAGAAGTAGAGAATCTTTTCGATTGAAGTCCTTTTGAATTTATAAACTCCGGGGTTAATTTTGGGGAAGAATTAGATGCTTTTCTATTCTGACTACACGGCGTTTTAACAAAGTCTCTTCTCTGTCGCTTCTTTCAACAAGTACAGAAACGGTTTTCTTAACATACCTTAGGTCTTTGTTAATAGTTTTTAATCTTTTTTCAACATCATCGAACCTTTCTGTAATAAGACCATTTTGTTTATCCAATTTTTCATCAACAACATTTCCTATTTGTAATAGATCCGACTTACTAAGTGACATAGAGTTAATAATTATTTCAAAAATACGGTGTAAATTTCAATGGCACAAACTATATCAATAGTTTCTCAACAGCCTCCAAACTCCCCTCTTGACAAGTATTTCCCTTTATGATTATGATTAATAAGTAATAAATATGAAAGTCACTGCCCAGACATTCAAAAGAAATTCAGGTTTCACCCTCATCGAACTTCTTGTAGTCATTGGTATCCTTGCAATCCTTTTATCAATCGTTCTTATTGCTATTAACCCAGCACGTCAATTTGGACAAGCAAACAATACAAAGAGGTCAAGTGATGTTACGGCAATCCTTAATGCGGTAGGTGCATATGCTGCTGATAACCATGGAGTTCTTCCTGCACCAATTACAGCTCTCTCAGCTGATGTAAGTACAGCAGGGACTGACCTTTGTTCTGTCCTTGTTCCAACATATATCTCTGCTCTTCCAACAGATCCATCCCTTAATGTTCCGGCTGTAGGTCCATGCCCAGCAGCACCTGCTACATATGACACAGGTTACAATATTTCAAAAGACGCTAACAACCGTGTCACCGTTACTGCTACGCACGCCGAGAATGGTGAGACAATCTCTACCACCAGATAATCTCTTTACCCTATGAAAGCTAAAAAAGCAAAAGCTAAATCAGCTAAATCTCCGGTTAAATCATACAATCATGAGACAAACGCACGTGCTGTCCTCTCACTCGTCATCCTTCTTCTTGCCTTTGGAATCCTCCTTGTTTTCTACAATAACAAAGATGACATTATTGCAAATGGTTCTTACCAACAGTTTATGTATCTGGCCGGTATTGGATTAATATTCTTAGTTGGTCTTCTCTTCCTCATCAATCCCCACTACGGTAAAAAGAAGAAGTAGAGCTTTTACTGAACCGATATTTAAATTGCTGCTTTAGGAGATTCCTTGGGATTTTTTTCGCCTGGCTTCCGCTTCATCAAGTATAATTTTTCTTACTCTTATATTTTTAGGCGTTATTTCTACAAGCTCGTCGTCGCCAATATATTCAAGAGCGTCTTCAAGATCCATTTTTTTAGGTTCTTTAATATGAACATTCACTCCCTCACCTTTTGATCGCATGTTGGTCAAATTCTTTGTTTTACAGACGTTAATTGCAATATCCTCGTTTCTCGAATTTTGTCCCACAACCTGCCCTTTATATACTGGGACAGCCGCTCCAACAAAGAGCTGCCCACGGTCTTGCGCTGAAGTCAACGCATATCCGTTTGTGACACCGGATTCAAATGCTGTGATTGATCCTTGCTGGCGTTCAAAATTATAGCCACTGTCGGGTTGGTATTGGTAAAAGAGCGTATTTATAATTCCAAGACCACGAGTATCTGTAACAAATTCACTTCTGTATCCAAAAAGACCTCTTGTTGAGATAATAAATTCCATAAAAGCAATGCCGTTTTCGTTTCTCATATCTTTTAGGTCAGCCCGTCTTTCCCCTAATTTTTGGATTACAACACCTGCCAATTCTTCCGGCACTTCAATATAAACCTTTTCATATGGCGTCACAGTTTTCCCATCTATAATTTTATCAATGACTTGGGGACGCGCAACTTGAAATTCATATCCTTCCCGCCTCATTCGTTCCATTAAAATTGCCAAGTGCAGTTCTCCGCGCCCTGAGACCACCCACCCTGCTCCATTTGTATCATTTTCTACACGTAGCGCCATATCTGTCTCGAGTTCTTTATATAGTCTTTCCTGGAGCTGCCTTGAGGTCTTAAATTCCCCCTCACGTCCTGCAAAGGGAGAGCTATTTACCATAAAAGTGACTCTGATTGTAGGCTCTTCAATGTTTAGTAGAGGTAGAGCCTCCGGATTTGCGGAATCTGCTATTGTTTCACCAATTTCAGGCTCCGTTGCACCGGATAAAGCAACTATGTCTCCACATTCGGCTGTTTCTGCTTCTGCTCGCCCTAGCCCAACAAATGTCATGAGGGAGGTGACTTTAAAAGAAGAAGATGTCCCGTCACGTTTAATTTGCGTAACGTCCTGGCCTTTTGAAACCCGCCCATTATAGATACGCCCAATTGCAATTCTTCCAAGATGCGCGTCAGATGAAAGCGTTGTAACAAGTATTTGAAGACTTTTCTCAACGTCGCCACTAGGCGCTGGAATTTGGCCCATAATCATCTCAAAAACGGGCGTTATGTCTGTCATCTTGTCAATCTCGCTTTCCATTCCTGCAACCCCATTTTTGGCCGACGCATATATAATAGGAAAGTCAGCCGAGGTGTCATCAGCCCCAAGGTCTAAAAACAATTCAAGTGTTTTATCAAGGACATAGTGGATCCGTGCGTCAGGTTTATCAATTTTATTGACTACTACTATAATTTTTAGCTTCATTTCAAGCGCTTTTTTTAATACAAAACGGGTTTGCGGCATCGGTCCTTCTTTAGCATCTATCAAAAGTAGGCAGCCGTCTGCCATTTTTAGAACTCGCTCCACCTCTCCGCCAAAATCAGCGTGCCCGGGGGTATCAATAATATTTATTTTGGTGCCTTGCCACTCAACGGACGCATTCTTTGAAAAAATGGTAATTCCACGCTCTTGTTCAAGCTCATTTGAGTCCATGATGAGAGTATCCGCCGTGTCTTTATGCATTTTTGTCTTAGATTGCTTCAAAAGTGCGTCAACAAGCGTAGTTTTCCCGTGGTCAACGTGGGCAATAATAGCAACGTTTCTTATATTTATCATATTTGGTTTATGGCAAATAGCTTATAGCATTTAGTTTTTAAGCTACAAAAAACCGCTTCTCGCGGTGCCTGGCTATATTATACTAGAAAACCCCCGATTAATAAATACACAAACTACGGGATGTTATAAGCGAGGGAATTCGAAGCCACAAATAAAATATAACCACCAATTTGTAGCTTTTACATGTTTTTAATCCAATTCTTTATTTCTTTTTTCCTGCGCAGATCATGCAGTCTGTTCTGTGCGTTGCAATAATGTAAACGGTTGCTGCTCCTACAAGCACGTAAACTACCTTTTCAACTGTTGGCCATGAACCAAGAAGAGAATTTACTAAGTTAAAATCAAAAAGACCAACCAATCCCCAATTAAGTCCACCAATAAATAAAAGTACGTATGAGATCAAGTGTAATGCCTTCATTAATAATCACATCCTTTCTCTCGAAATATCGAATCGAACCTAATTTGAGCGTATTCCTTTTTAAATAAGTTGTCAAGCAACGGATTGTATTAACTATGATAAAATTATCTATATGCTTCGCAAACTTAAAAATCTAGTCCACGCTGTCCAGGCTGATATTGCACGAACCATCTATGGAAGACCTAGCCGCAAAATCCCTACAATCGGCGTTACCGGGACAGATGGTAAAACAACAACCACAAGTCTCATTTTCCATATTTTAAAAGAGGCCAGATTTAAACCTGCTATGATTTCAACAGTGGGTGCGCAAATTGGAGAAAGTGAATATGACACAGGACTTCATACTACAACCCCTTCAGCATTTTCACTTCAAAAATATATAAAACGCGCAGTGACTGCCGGATGTTCTTATCTAGTTCTTGAGGTAACTTCGCATTCACTTGACCAAAACCGCGTCCGAGGAATAGATTTTAAGATTGGTGTTTTAACAAATGTTACGCAGGACCATTTTGATTACCACAAAAATTATGACCTTTATCTTAAGGCAAAAAGTAAGCTTTTTGCAAAATCTGATATTGCTATATTAAATCTTGATGACAAGTCTTATGATTTTATGCACGAATTCTGTAAGAACAAAAAAGTTTATACATATTCACTGAAAAAAGATGCGGATTTTACACCCATGTCTATAGGTATTACTCTCCCCCCTCAATTTGAATTTAACCATGAAAACTTTCTAGCTGCCGTTTCTGTTGCAAAGCTCCTGGAAGTTCCAGATGACCTTATAAAGCTTGCGTTATCAACTTTTAAATTTCCCGCAGGTAGGCAAGAAATTGTTTATGAAAAAGATTTCCGGGTTGTTATAGATTTTGCCCATACCCCAAATTCATTTGAAAAGGTTCTTCCTGCACTTAAGTCAACAACAACCGGGCGCTTAATCCACGTTTTTGGAGCGGCAGGAGCACGTGACCGCTCAAAAAGACCGCTTATGGGTAGGCTTTCTTCAAAAAATGCAGACCTTATCATATTGACAGCAGAAGATCCAAGAAACGAAGATTTCAAGAAAATTAACGAACAAATAAAAGCGGGTTTTGAGAACTTTAAAGGTGAATTATTTGAAATAGAGAGCCGTCAGGACGCCATTGATTTTGCCATTCGTAATGCAAAGGAGGGCGATACCGTTGTGTTAACCGGAAAAGGGCACGAAAAGTCTATGAATTTAGGACACGGAGAATATCCATGGAGTGAACACGAAGCGGTTGAAAAAGCACTAAAACTAATAACTAATAACTAATAACTATTCCCCTCCTTACGATCGGCGGATTTGCCTTCTAATTTTTTCTACCCAGTAATTTACAAGATATTTTCCAGAATCAATTACCAAATCTTGTGCAGGCAAATATGCAACATCCTCTCCCCCAAATCCCCGTTTAAAAAGTGATAATCCTGAAAATCTGTGGTCGTTTGAGTCTGCAGGCGCAATCCCCCAAAAGTTATACCTTTTCATTCCGCGTTTTTTCGCTTCTTGTATTGCTTCCCATTGAATAAGGTATGCGCCAGGATAACGCCTCCCCGCTTCGGTTGACGCTCCATAATGGTAAACTGCTTCCTGCCCATAAAAAATAATAAATGCTTGTGCAAGAACTTCATTTTTATGCTTCGCAGTGTAAAGTTTTGCTATATCGTTTTTAATAAACTCCTCAAATTGATTTAGTAAGAATTTTTTAGAAAACGGCACGAATTTTTGTCTTTTTGCAGTTTCATCTTGAAGCTCAATAAATTTTAGCGCTGTTTTATTGTTATAGTCATCAGTTACTTTAATTTCGAGTTTTCCAGCCTGTTTTATCTCATACCTTGTTGCTTTACGCATAGCAATCATTAATTCTTCTTCGCTCTTTTCAATGTTTAGTTGGGATGTAAGTTCTGCGTGTAAATACATTGGGGCTTTCTTAAAACCAGAATTATGAAATATCTTTATTGAAAAATCAGAATCTTCAAGTTGCGGTCTCACGCGTACAAAAATACACTTATTTTCTCTAGCAATTCTTTTTACTTCAGTGACAAAATCATGAATTTGTTTATTTTTATTCCAGTCAATAATGGGCCCGCCAGGTACAACCAAAAATTTCCCGCGTTTTGACGTTTCAATATAACAAAAACACACTCCTTCCAATTTATTTCCTGCATAAAAGCCGATCCTAAAAATTTTTCTATTCAAAGAGGCTTGAAATTCACCCCAATACCAACTCTGCAAAAAATTTGCCTCAGAGTGGAGACTTAAAAAATCCTCCCAAACTTTTTTGTCCTCTATTATTTTTGTTTCCATTTATTTATTAAGTCGCAAATTTTGAGAGCTTCATTTTCACTTATATTTATATGTGTTGGGAGATTGAGAATTATTTTAGAATCGGCCACAGCGTTGGGGCATTCAGGAGCTACATCCGTATACCAGATGTCAGAAAGATAAATACTGTGATTTTTAAGATGTTTTACTAACGAAGTTCGATTTTCGATAAAGATTGGAAACCGGAGGTTTGAAGATAAATTAACGCCTTCTTGAGCCTTTGTTTTTTCAAACATAAACATTTTTTCAGGTAATGATTCTACATAAATTTCAGCAATTCTTCTTCTGTGTGCCAATTGGTTTGTGAGACTTTCAAATTCATATAACGCAAGGCTGCTATACCACGCTGGCAAAGAATAAAATTCATAAAATGCTTCGTTCATAAGGTCGGACATAAGACGTGCGCGTTTTAATAGAAAATGATAAGCTTTACCAAGCCTAAAACCGTAGAGTTTTCTAATTTTGTATGTTATTAACGGATAAAGTCTGTCTTTTACTTCGTTTTTTGGAGTTTGAAAGTTTAAATCTAATTTAAAGTCTTGAAACTTTGTGTTCCGAATTACAAGAGCGCCTCCTGACACTGCATCAATTATTTTATCCTGGCTGAAAGATAAAATTACAAAGTCACCTACGCTCCCCGCTTCTTTCCCATTTTCATATTTTGTTCCAACTGAGTGGGCTAGGTCTTCAATAAGAATTAATTTATTCTCGTCACAAATTTTCCTAATCTTTTCTATTTCGCAAGGAAACCCTAGCGTATTTTGTATAACAACAACTCTAATTTTTTTGTTTTTTTTAACCTCATCAACGAGCGTTTTTGCTGTAAAATTAAGTCCTCCGGTGTCCGTAAGATCAAGACATTTCGGTTCGAGCCCGGCTTTTCTAATTGAATTAAACACTGCAACACAAGTGAATCCATTTATTGCAACGAAAGAATCTTCCGGGAGACCCAATATTTTTAGGGCAAGAGTTATTGCTTCCCGCCCTTTGTATAAGAGGATAGCTTTTCCAGCGTACTTCTTTTCCAATAATTCTTGAAGTTTTTCCTGGCTATTTTTGTTACTACTCGAAAGTAGCGATTTTTTAACGTATTTAAAGTTGTAATTTGATCCTAAAGAATTAAAGATTGCCATATTATTTTAGTTCGGAATTTATAATTTCAAAGACTTCTTCAGGGTTTGTAAATTGTGGTGAATGGCGCGCCCCTTTTATAATAAATATTTTTGAATCCATTATTTCTTTATTCATTACTTTTCCGTCGGAAAGCTGGGTTGTAGTATCGTTTTCTCCCCAAATAATTGTTGTCGGAACTTTCACGTCACTTATTTTACTCGAAAGGTCTGATTCTATTAAGTTTTGCATAGTTTTTTTCATAACCGGGGTCGCTTTATTATAGTCAGCCTCGCGAGTAAATTTGTATAAAGCATTTTTTAATAAGGAGTTGTATGCAATCTTTTTAAAACTCGACAGTTTTTTGAATATTAATCTTTTCATTCTGATTGCCATTTCATTATGATATATTCCTGCGCTGTCTATAAGAATAAGTTTTGAAACTTTTTTTGGATTCTTAAGTGTAAATGCAAGAGCTATCCTTCCGCCATTCGAGTGACCAAGGAGGACAATTTGTTCTTGGCTTTTAGTTTTTTTTTCTAGCCATTCAACATAATTACTGAGATTCCAGACTTCATCAAGAGGTGTAGTAAGGCCTGGAATTTTAAGCATTTCGAATGAAATTTTGTCATGTTCGAGAAGTTTCAAAAAAGGCGCCCATTTTTCTGTTGAGTAAGCCCAACCGTGTAGAATATATACTTTATACATAATACTTGATACTAAATACTATTTAGAGTCCCCATTTTTCCCTTCTTTCTTCCCATATTTTTTCCCGCCTTGAAAGTTTTGCCGCATCATTTGGGTCCAGAAGTAAATTTTCTATTACCCCTTCCAAAAAACGCGCACCTTTAAACAAAATAGTTTCTCCTCCGTTTAGGTTTGATATTAAATAATCAAGAACTTCTTTTGGCGAAAGAAAAGATACAACATTTTCTTTATAGCGACTTTTAATTGTTTCAAATCCGTATTTTTTAATTCTCGGACCGAGTAAAACAACTTTTTCATAATCCGATTTAGAGATTAAATTTGCCAGCTTTTCATGTTCTTCTTGTTCTTCTTTTCCTTGTTCAAGAATGTCTCCTATTATTACCCATTTCTTATCTGCTTTTATTGTGTCAAACATATTTAGAATTTCAGTATAAGCGGCAAAGCCAGTATTATATGAGCTGTCAACAAGAGTTGTGTATTTAATACCTTTGAAAACGCTATTTCTTCCTGGTGGAACAATAAAATTCTTAAAAGTAGGATCAAATTCAAAACCCAAATACTCTGAAAGCTTTTTTGAGGCGACAATTGAAAAAAATACGCCTTCCGGAAGTAAATTATCAAATTCATATTTTTTACCGTCAATTACAAAAACCGTTTTGTTGCCATTTAAATCATATGAGTCTAAATATTTTTGTTTAGTAATATTTAACACGTCCACATTCGTCCGTTCTGTTTGTCGAGTTATCAATTCGGAATCTGCGTTAACAATAGAAAGATTTGTTGTTTTTTCAAGGAAATATCCGTATTCGTATGCAATTGCGTCCTCAACGGTTTCAAAAGCTTTCGCCTCAATCAGTGAGTCAAAATTCATGCTGTGCGTGCGCGATGTACTTACCCAAATTGTTACTTCCGGTTGAAGAAGCGATGAAAGGAAGCTTCCTTCGTCGGGTCTATCGGCATCAGCTTCAACAATATAGATTTTTTCTCTCGGAATATTCCCAAAAGCTTTAAATGGTGCTAGTAAAAAAAGATTTATCCATTCCAAGGGTTTTAGGGTTTTTCTTTTGAGGCCAAGGATATTAAACGGAATGCCATATGCGCTATTTGCATGATGGCTATATTTTACTTTTTTTCCAAGTTGGGATTCTATAAGATGAAGGAGCGTGGTTTTGCCACTAGAGCCTGTAATCACAACAACGCGTGGTTTCCATCTTGCAAGCTTAATCTGAGCAAAAATTCTGAAATACCAGGCAACCGGAAAATACAATGCACTTTTTATGTTTCTAAACATAGCTTGGTATTATTATACCTAAACTCGTTTCAAAAACATAAAAAAACGCCGCGGGGGTTAAGAATCGTTTTTTTAGAATTGACCTCAACTGTTTACCCGTTGGCGCTTTTTTTGAGTATGCTTTTCATTACTTCTTTGATTGAAGTAAATATATAATATGCTAATTATTGCTATAAACAGTTAAGATAAAGTAAGGAAATGGAAAGAAAAGAAAAGTTATACTGCAAATACTACCAATGCCATAAATACTACAAATATTTAAATGATGACCTACCGAAATCATTGAATTATTAGTTATTGGTAGTATTGGTATTGTATTTGTAGTATTTTTTCATTTTCCCACTTGATTTAATGATGGCATTTTCAGTATATTAGATAATCTATGGATGATGACCAGAAGACAGATGACGGAGAAAAGAATTCAGATAATGAAATTCAAGAAGGTGAAGTAGTTTCTTCTGATTTACCTTCTACCCCAACAGATTCAAGCGCCACGGTTATTGAAAGCCTTGAGAGTCTAATTCGAGAGAATATTGCAAAAATTGATACGCTTACACAAGAGTCCAATAAGCACAAGGAAATGATAGATTCGGTTCTCGGGAATGATGAAACATACAAACAGCATGAAGAAGCGGCAAAAGCAGCAGCAAAAGTAAAGACGGCTACAAAACAAGAGATTTTAAAAAGGCCTGATGTTGCACACGTTGACGCAAAATACAAAGAGATTGTTGCAGAAATTAAAGAAATCAAAGAATCAATGAATAGCTATTTGCAAGAATATAGGAGACTTTCTGGTAGTGACGAAATAGAGACGCCAAATGGTGCCATGCAAATTGTTTATAATGCGAGGTTAATAAAAAGAAAGCCCTAATCCGCCCCAAAGTCATCCGTTTTAAGGTTGGTTTCGTCTACTCCCAATTCGCGTAACCAAAAGGAAATATCCTGGACAAAATCCGTTGGCCCGGCTATAAAAAAATCCGTTTGATGTCCAATCATCTTTCCAAACTGTTCGACTAAATACTTTTTATTCACGCGGCCCTCATTTGTACTAGTTCTAAGAATATAGCTGACGTTTTTTTCTTTACAAAGTTTCTCTAACTCATCTTTATAATAAATCGAATCGGCCCGTGTACTAAATAAAAGATTTAGTGCTCCTTTTTTAGGATCATATTGCCTTAGAATACTAACCATGGGACAAATTCCTGATCCTCCAGCTATCATAATTGTTGTATGGTCTGATTTTTCCCAGATAAATCCAGCGCCCATGGGTCCACGTATCAATACATGGTCTCCTTCCTTTAGCTTGAACAATTTTGGTGACAGCTCGCCATTTGGGTAAAGCTTCACACCTATTTCAATTGTTTTTGAATTATCTTTTGGCGACGAGATAACTGAATAACTTTTATTTAAACTAATCGCGCTTTCTATTACGCCTACCTCAACAAAGTTACCGGAATAGAAATTGGAAAAATTTTCGGGCGCTAAAACTAGGGTTCTGAAGCTTGGCGTTTGGTCAATAATTTTTGTAACCGTTGCCGTTTGCCATTTATCCATGAAGTTATTATACTCTAGGCAAGAGATCCCTCGCTAACGCTCAGGATGATTTTTAACAAAATCATTTTCTTGCGAGGACCAAAGTCCAAGCAAAAGGCGCTCGGCTTCCTGAAATTTTCAGGCCGTTTTTACGTAAATATCTCTTAAAACCGGGATTTGTCCAGTGATTGATATGCTCCGGGTGATTACCTAAATGTGTCAAATATTTTCCTCTAAATAAATTTGCCAGAATAAAAAACGGTTCATTAGGGACAGAAATAGCTATATATTTTTTTGTAACACGTCTCAACTCCGCCAGCGCTTTATCCGGATCTTTCAAATGTTCTAAAACCTCTGTGCAAATCAAAAGGTCAAAGGAATTATCTTTATACGGAAGATTGTAGATATCTCCTACTTTTATATCTAAATTAGGATACATTTTTTTTCCGAGTTTTATAGCCGTTTTTGAGTTATCAACCCCTTCATAAATTTTTCCAACTTTATTCCTGGCAAAATTCACCAAAATAAAGCCCTCCCCGCAGCCCACATCCAAAATCTTTAAGGGTTTTAATGGTTTAATTAGGTTGACAAGTGTTTTGTTAAAATTGCCAATCAACGCGCGCTGGATAGGATTTTGGCTTGTGTGTTTGAGATAATTTGTTGTATCGACCATAAGTGAAAATATTAGAGCATACGCGTGAAATAGTCAATCCCGAATTAATCGGGGTGAAGGCCAATATATAGGAATTTTATTGCAAAGCATCTTTAGTTTTTATGAAAATTTCTATATACTAATAATTCCGAATGAAAAAGTTGCTTTACCTACTTCTATTTCTAGTAATTTTGGGTGGAGGAGTTTTCTTTTACGCAACTCACCAAAAAGGAATAAATTTTAGCCAGCTTTATAGTGTCAAAATTGCTTCTCCCCTCCCCCAAATTTTGACTAAAGTATTCCCCAAAGCGGAAGCTGGCAACGAATATTGGCGGCCAAATACTAAAGGTTTGAGTTTCACTAATTTAAAAAAACCTGATTTGTCGGCGACTTCTGCAATATCTTATGACTTAACTACAGACACACTTCTTTTTGAAAAATATCCCAAAAAAAGACTTCCAATTGCTTCCCTGACAAAAATCATGACGTCTGTAATTGCACTTGAAAATAACAAACTCGATCAAGGGTTAAATGTGACTCATGATGCTGCAAATATAGGAGAAGATTCAATGGGTTTGACGGAGGGCGAGAAACTAAAGTTTGAAGATTTATTGTATGGTTTGATTTTAAATTCTGGAAATGACGCGGCTGAAACAATAGCACAAGATAGTCCGTTTGGTCGTGCAAACTTCATTTATCTTATGAATAAAAAAGCAGAAGATTTTGGCCTCACGGATACTCATTTTACAAATCCAACAGGTCTTGAAGGAGACGGAAATCAATACTCTACAGCATATGATCTTTTAGTGATAAGCCGTTATGCTTTGGAAATCCCGGAATTTGCAACCGTTGCGGCAACATATGAGCATGATATTCCACAAGACTCAAATCACAAGGAATATACTCTATACAATGAGACTAATTTGCTTACTTCCTACCCAGGTGTTAAAGGAATCAAAACAGGATATACGTATGAAGCTGGCCTTTGCTTAATCACATACCTTGACTACGATGGCCATAGAATTATCGCGATTTTATTAAATGCAGAAAACAGAAGACAAGAGATGAAAGATTTATTGGATTACTCTCTTAAAACTCTCGGAGTAAAACCTCCTCCTCACGATTAGTGCCTGGAGCGGGACTCGAACCCGCATGCCTTGCGACACACGCTCTTAAGGCGTGCGTGTATACCATTCCACCACCCAGGCAGCAATATGTATTTTACTTTAATTATTAGCGTCCTTCAACAGTCCTAGTTAATTGTTATAATTTAATAATGAAGGAAAAAGAGAATCTTCCTAGAAAAGTGACTGACCAGAAAAAAAAAGAAATAGTTACCCTTTTGGGTGGTGAGCCGCGAGTTCTATATTTATTTAGTGGTGGTATCGCAAGGGCAAAAGACGGTAGTCTGCGGGCGACAAATATTGTCGATGAAGACTTTGCTGACAAAGATGAGTTTGGATATTTAGGGGGAGTTTATAGAATGCTTGCAACGGTTGAGTTGTCACGAATTTTTCCACAAGCTCAAATTGTCACAACGAGTTATGACCCGGAAAGTGGAATTTCACATGCAAAAGTATATAGAGAGCAACTTGTTCAACACGGAGTTGACCCAGGGCGAATTAGCCTTGAGGAAAATTCTGTAGGGACCCGTGGCGAACTAAAAGAAATGGTTAATTTTGTGCTAAAAAATAAATTACCCTCCCCTGTTGCAATAATTGCAAATGATTATCATATTGAAAGAATTCAAGAGATGTGGGTTAGGCTCGAAAGACTAATTGCTCCGGAAGACCCAGGCTTCAAAAATAGGCTTGAAGAATTTGCCGCAAGTGAAACTCAGCTTTTATTTACCCCTGCAGAAATGGTTTTGGAAATTGTTGATTCACAGTATGCTGCCTATTTCAAACAGCTTTCGGAGCCTGAAAAAAATCTTAAGTTTAAAAAAAATAAATTCAGGAATTTTCACCGGAAGGTTAGGAAGTTAATCGAGCTTAGGTATAAGAAAGAAGCGGAGGGTGTTGCAGATCTTAAATCAGATAAGTATCGAATAAGGTCTTAATTCTAATTTATATAGTGCTTTATGAAATTTAGAAAGACGTGGTAATGGGTATAGAAAAGATAAGCGTTTGCCAAAAGTAATCCCGGAAAAACTATAAAGCTTTCTACTAGCCCGCCTGTCCTAATCCTTAAGAAATGAAGCGGCGGAATGCCAAATTTTATAGGTACAGGAAAAAGCCATGGAACTCCTTCTTCGGTGAAAGTGTCCATCACAAGATGAGAGAAAAATCCTATCATGAAGGTCCACCATGCAATATTTGGATCAAATACTACTATTTTAGTTAGGAAAGTCAGTGCAATTTTAGAGAGAAAACCAAAAAGCACAAGACCAAGAATTGAATGAGAAATGTGGCGATGTCCGCCAAGAAAAGGTGTAAATAAGCCAGCAAGGTTGTGTTTGAGGCCCATTTCTCCCCACAACTTTCCCGTCGGCTGGTCTATATCGGGCCCAACTCCACCTATCATATTTGCGGCAAAAGCAATAAGTGCTGTTGCTAATATAATTTTTGGTAAGGGACTCGCAACAACCACATATGTCAGAGCAGTAAATGCAGCTAAATCGTGAGTTCTGCCGGTCATATAATCAGTTTAGCAGACTTAAGACTTTAGAATAAACTCCTTCGCTTCATGAGTCTCTTCTTATTTCCAGTCCTCTTTATAGTATTTCTTGCCGGCTAAATTTTTTGGCATGTATTCTTGATTTACTTTTTTACCTTCTTCGCGCTCGACTTGCCAGGGATATCTTACGTGGCCTTTTCCATAGTCGAGTTTTTTCATAACATTGTTTGCCGCATTTCTTAAGTGTAGCGGAATTGGTTCGAGTTTTTCTTCATCAATGTCAGACATTGCACTCCAGATTCCCATGCTTGAAGATAATGATTTTTTTGCTGTGGCAAGATATGTTGCGGTTTGTGCCAAAATTAGCTGCGCTTCCGGCATTCCAATCATGTGTACTGCTTGCATAGTAGACGTTGCAACAACTAAAGCAGTTGGTTGCGCGTTTCCTATGTCTTCCGACGCAAAAATGACCATTCTGCGGGCAATAAACATAGGATCTTCTCCACTCTTCAACATTCTCGCCAAGTAGTGAAGAGTAGCGTCGGGTTGGCTTCCGCGCATAGATTTTATAAATGCTGAAATAGTGTCATAATGCCAATCCCCTTTCTTGTCATAAAAAATTGCTTTTTGCTGTACGGCTTGCTCTGCCGCTTTCAAATCAACATTATTTGTAATTGACGCGGCAAGCTCCACGGCATTTAAAGCGGTTCTCGCGTCGCCGTTTGCCTGTTTAATAATATGTCGATTTGCATCAGCAGACCACTTTACTTTTGGGAATTCTTTTTGCGCACGTTTTATTATTTTTCCAAGATCATCTTCTGTTAGAGAATTTAATACATAAACCTGACTGCGAGAAATTAAGGGTGCGTTAACTCGGAAACCCGGGTTTTCTGTTGTCGCGCCTATTAAAATAATTGTGCCGTCTTCAACGCTTGGCAAAAATGCATCTTGTTGCGCTTTATTAAATCTGTGAATTTCATCAACAAATAAAACGGTTTGACGTTGCTCTATGCTTCTTCTTAACTTTTTTGCTTCTTCAATTACTTTTCTAACATCTGCTACTCCACTGGTTACTGCTGAAAAAGATACAAAAGCGGCCTCAATGTAGTGTGCAATGAGTGAGGCAAGCGTAGTTTTCCCGACTCCCGGCGGCCCCCACAAAATCATGGAGGTCACTGCCCTATTTTCAAGCATTCGCCGTACTGGTTGACCCTTCCCGAGTAGATGTTGTTGCCCTACAAATTCTTCTATAGTTTTGGGTCTGAGGCGGTCTGCCAGGGGTGTTTGCATTGCTCTATTGTACCACTGCAGTTCAACCCTATTTTTTTGGGGTGCCTTTGCCGGTAATCAACTTCCTAACAATTCTATACGGAGCAATTAGCGGATCCTTCGTTTGGGTTATTGATATTACGCATAATTCGCCAAGTGCCATAAATCTTTGCTGGAGCGATTTTCCTGGCGTAAACATTTCGCCAGATTTGGACCAAAGTTCTTTAGCATTTTTAGCTGCGGTATCTCTCCCGCTATGATATATAATGCTATCTTTTAATGCCATCAAATTTAATATATTAAGATATAAAGAAAAGTCAATTTTGATCTATTTATTTTGATTCTATTTTTGTTACAATAATTTCAGTTTTGGGCTACAAGAAACTACTTTACGGATCAAGTTTCTGGAATTTATTTGGTGTTATCAGGGCCGATGGCGCAATGGTAGCGTACCTCCATGGCATGGAGGGGGTTGAGAGTTCGAATCTCTTTCGGTCCACTGAGCGCTTCTGGTCCAAAGACCATGGATGAGATTAGGGGTTCGATTCCCCTCGAGTCCACAAAATTTATGACCACATGGAGGGGTGCCCAAAGGGGCAAGAGTCCGAATTTCTTTCGGACTACTAATTTATTGAGGCCGTTAAATCAAGATAAATTTATATATACGGTTTAGATCGATATTTTTACATTTTCCTGAGGTTTTAGTTCTTCAAGATTATTAGCTGACTGTTTTTCTTTTGCAATCAATCTATATAATAATGTCATCACTACAATTGGTTCGATTATGTATATGACTATTAAAAAATTATAAGCAAAGACGTACTCCGAAAAGAGAGAAGAGCAACTATCAATACAAAGAATTGCTTTTCCAATCATTATAGACAAAGCCGATCCGATTGAAAGTAGAATTATGATTGTCATACCTATAATTCTTGATATAGTCCTTGAATTTTCATTTGTCTTAGGTCTG
Source organism: uncultured Gammaproteobacteria bacterium (assembly GCA_964651815.1). Classification (GTDB taxonomy): domain Bacteria; phylum Patescibacteriota; class Microgenomatia; order Levybacterales; family GWA1-39-11; genus GWA1-39-11. Next base: position 157,125 of record CAZYWG010000003.1, read on the forward strand.
AGCAAAAAAATTGCTATCAGTATCTCAATCCAAAACACTAAGAGAAAAGTGAAAGACTCCCTGAGGGGTTGAGGATTTCTTCCTGCCGATCCACCACCAATTGAAACGCTAATTAAAAAATTGATAGGACTCAGTATAATTCCGAAAATCGAGATAAATATTAGGATTTTCTTAATATTCATTTATCTATGATAAGCTTAATTATCCTATTAAGCAATTGCACATAAGATAAATTGACTTAAGACCTTGCATCGCGTGTTCGAAATCCACTACTTTAGGCTCACTGGGCGCATTTGGTGCAAAGCAAAAGGACCACACGGAAGAGGTAAGGGGTTCGATTCCCCTTAGGTCCACAGGTTATTTTTGAACCGAAATTTTGTTAACAAACTGCAAAGTAACCCATGCCGCTAGAAGTGTTGATATAGGTACAGCTAATATCAATCCGCTGGAGCCAACAATAGTTGACACTATTTCATCAGAAATTGTTTCGGTGTTCAAAATTACCCAATACGGGACTCTCTCCGGGTTTAAGACCAAGAAAATAAATATAAATAGAGACGAACCGGCATAGGCCAACACCAAAGTATTTACTAGCGACAAAATGTGTTCTCGGCCAATTAAAAACCCTTTTTTTGCCAAATGCCAGAATTTTATTGTAGGCTCGCTTCGTGCGAGCTCAAAAACTGTTGCGGATTGAGTAACTGTCACATCATTTAGCGCTCCAAGCGTTCCAATAATAATACCTCCCAAAAATAACCCCTTTAAATTTATAATGCTAGTTGCGCCTGCTTGAAGCGACGCAATATCTTCACTTCCTACTCCATTAAGCTTTGAAAATGTAGTAAAAGAAGTTGCAAGCGTGGCAGTGATAAACAAAGAAATAAATGTTGAGACAAGTGCCACTGTTGTTTGTTTTGAAATACCGTGTGCCACATAAGTTGTCACAAACAAAATTATTAATGCCCCAATGATTGAAATTAAAAGAGGGTCTGCGCCTTTTAAGATTTGAGGTATTATAAAAAATAAAATAACTCCAAGGCTTGTTGCGAGGCCTATTATAGATCCAATCCCGCGTAACCACGCAATTGCAATTATTAAAGCAAAGAAGAAAAGAATAACAAGCAACACATTGTTAAATCTGTACTTATCGTATATCGAATAAAATGTTTTGCCTGCCGGGTCAGCTGATTTTAATAAAACTATTTGGTCGCCAGGTGCCACTTCCTGCGCTTGAGTCAAAGTTGAAGTGTCACCGTAATGGAGATTAATAGTTTTATCGCGCTCGCTTCCCTCCAAAATCTTTATTTTTAAATCCTGGTATAAATTTGTTATACCGTTAGATATAATCTTTCCTTGATCAACAACTGTTACAACTTGCGCTTTAAAATATTGATTTGGAATCTGGGAAATATTTGCAGCATGGGTTTGACTGACCACTGCAAAAAAAATCGCCGCAAGCATCAAAATTATTAACTTTTTCATCCTTGGGATAAATTATAGCACTTGAGGCTGATTTTGTTTATAATATATGAATGGGCAAAAAATCTAAAGTTAAAAAATCCAAAGTTAAAATTAGGAAAAAGAAAACGCTTGAAAAGCAAAAGTCCAAAGTATTTCCTCCAATTAAGCTAACTACAAAACGAATTATTGCTGCAATTCTTATTTTGGCGGCGGGATTTTTTTTCTTAAAACTCATTGTATTCCAAGTAGGCCAAGCCAATGAATCCCCAAGGCATTTAATGAGAAAAATCCCGGAAGATGTTAAACGCGCGATTTCAAAACAGAATCCTGCGGGTATTTCTGCTACGCTTCGGGTTCCAATTCTCATGTACCACTATGTTGAATATGTTCAAGATAAAAAAGATACAATTCGCCAGACTCTAAATATCAATCCTAACGTTTTTGATGAAGAAATGAAGACGCTAGTTAATGCTGGGTACACTTTCATGACGGCCCGCGAGCTGGGCGCTGTGATTGACGGACGCGCGAGACTACCAAAAAATCCAATTCTTATAACTTTTGATGACGGGCATTGGGACCTCGATACAGTCATACTCCCCATCCTCAAAAAGTATAACGTTCGTGCGACGGCATATATCATCCCGGGCTTTCTTGGTGGGTCTGATTTTCTAAGCCGTGAGCAGCTTCAAGACGTAATAAATAGCGGTCTTGTAGAAATTGGAGCACATACTGTTCACCATGTAGCGCTTAAAGCAAAATTCTTGCCCGTTGTCCAATATGAAGTCAAACAAAGCAAAAAAATGCTTGAAGATGAATTTCACTTAAAGGTTGTTTCATTTGCGTACCCGGCAGGATCGTTTGATGAACAGGCAATAAATGTTGTGGAAAGCGCGGGTTATACAAACGCCGTCTCAACAATTCCTGGAATTGCCCAGAACAGCCAAAATCGATTTTTTTTATACCGTCTTCGCCCCGGATATAGAACGGGAGAAGAACTTCTAAATTATTTAAATCAAGTAGACTTCAAGCCGTGGTAGCGCTCTTTTAGGTAAAACGAGTAACTATAAATATAAATAGAGTTCCGAGTATAGTTAAGCCAATCATTTTATAAGAACTATGTTCGGAATGCGCTTCAGGTAAAAGATCGCTTGCGCCAATGTATAACAAAAATCCTGCAAAAAACCCAAGGTATAAGACCAAGATATTTTCAGGAATTTGAATTATGAAAGTAGCAAGGACACCAAGAATTGGAGTAATGGCATCAACGGCAAGAAGAATTAAAGCTTTTTTATTTGTATTTTTGTGGGTTAACATAAGAGTTACAGTATTGAGTCCATCCGAAAAATCATGGGCAATTACTGCTAAAGCAATAAGCATTCCAACATGCGGACTTACATGAAATCCAAGTCCTATTCCAATACCATCTAGAAAACTGTGAAAAGAAAGGCCTGACGCCCCAAGAACACCAATTGTTGGGTGCTTGTGTTTTGCGTATTCACCTTCGTGTGCTAAATGGATTGTGACTGTTTTCTCAAGGACATGGAAAAATAGAAATCCACAAACAACCATTATGAATAACGGGGATAAATCAAGATTTTTTTCAGCGGCTATTTTTAGTGCTTCAGGAAGAATATCAAAAAAACAGACGGCTAGTAGCACTCCTGCCGTAAAACTCATGACATAATGAAGTTTGTCGCGGTTTTTAAGTGCAAATAGCCCGCCCAAAGAGGTTGAAACGAATGTGAATAAAGATAAGATAATTGCCTCCATGTTAATTTTTAATCTGACCCCGATCTGATAAGAGTAAACAGTCTTTACATAATCCGTAAAACTCAAGTGTATGAAGTTTTACTAAAAATTTTTTCTTTCTTTTGATTTCTTTCTCAAGAGCTTCTATATTGCAATCGGAGATATCTTCAACAGAACCACAACTCTGGCAAATTAAGTGATGGTGGTCCTCTTGGTTAAGCTCATAACGGGCTTTTCCTTCACCAAATTCAAGTTTCCGCAAAATTCCATGTTCCGTTAAGACGTTTAGTATTCTAAAAATTGTTACCTTGTCCACGCTAAACGATTTTTGAAGTGTTTCAATTAAGAACTGTGAATCGACAGGCTTGTGTTCATTTTCAACCAATTTCAGAAGTGAAATTCTCGCCTGAGTGATTTTTAAGTCGTGTTTGTTTAAAACCTTTGAGAAATCTAATGTCATATGCATATCATAATGCAACTAGATTGCATTTGTCAAGTATGCAATCAGGCTTGAGTTTTATAGTCCGAACTTATAAAATAGGTAGTCCGTACATTTGAATTCGGATTTTGAACTTTGAATTTCTATGCGGGGTGTAGTTTGCTCAACGCAATTAGAGCGCTAACCTTTAAGGATAGTTTTAACATCGGGGTGTAGTTCATCGGTAGAACGCTCGCTTTGGGAGCGAGAAGCAGTGGGTCC
>CAZYWG010000004.1:0-126421 GCA_964651815.1 uncultured Gammaproteobacteria bacterium
AGCCCACCTCAAGATAAGATCTCTTAGAGCCCTAGTAGACCACTAGGTTGATAGGTAGCAAGTGTAAGACGAGTAATCGTTTCAGCTTAGCTATACTAATAGCTCGTTTAGCGTAGGTTTTAGAAAACCACGCTTAGTTGTTTTTTAATTTTAAAAAAGAATAGCAAATGACACTGTGTAGAAATTCTTCGGTCGTTTTAAAACGCGACTTGAAGAGATGACGCAAAGTGTCGGTTTTGTTCTCAAGCCTTTCGGTCTTTGGAGCGATATGGTACCACCTCTTCCCATTCCGAACAGAGTAGTGAAACATGTCAGCGCTCACGATACTGGGTGTATACCCGGGACAATAGGTCAAGGCCGGGGGACTCGAGAACAAAACCACCCCAATTGTTACGTGCGAAGATATTTACTGGGTCCGATTAAGTCGGACCTATTTCCCCAATTCATTTTAGCGTTTGCTAATCTTCTTTTAATTCTTTTTTTATTTTTCTGGAGCAATAATATTAGAAGATACATTTTTAAACTTCAAAACTAGCCAAAAGTGCAAATAATAGCGTCTCCGGGTAGCGAAATATGTTAATTATTATTTTTAAACAGCGCAAAAAAACCTTCATATAATTTTTTTATTGCTAAATTCTAAAATTCAACACGTCATAAAAAGCTTTAATAAATGCCGGCCAATAGAGTAGGGCACTAAAATTTTTCATAATTATGACGAAAATCTCCCGATATTAATTGCAGCATTAAATCCGTTAAATCCGTATGCAACTGCAAGTACGTCATTTAACTCTTTTTCCATAGGTTTTCCTCTAACAAGTGGTAAATCCATAAATATATCATCCGGGTTGTCAAGGTTTGCGATGTGTGGAATTATTCCACTATTCATAGACTGAATTGCAGTGATCACATTTACTGCCCCCGCACCGCCGAGTAAATGACCTAACATTGATTTTAAAGCTGTGATAGGAATACCAGATAAGTATTCACGAAACACTTGACGTAATGCTTCCGCTTCGAATTCATCGCCGTATTCAGTTGATGTTGCGTGGGCAAAAATTGCGTCAGGCCAATGTATTTGTTTAGTTTTTCCGTCCAACAAACAATCACGAATTAATCTGGCAACGTTTCCTGAATCGATCCCTGTAGGGTTGTTTATATCGCCGTCGGTCGATTTAAGTGCTCCTAAAATTTCAGCATAAATGTGAGCGCCTCGACGTTGCGCGCTTTCAATACTTTCCAGAACAACAATTCCTCCACCTGAAGAGAGAACAAATCCATCCCTGTCACGATCAAATGGACGGCTGGCACGTTCTGGCTCATCATTTCTAGAAGATATTATCCTCATCGGTGCAAATGCCCCAATTGCGGTCTCAGGATGTTGATGGAGCGCATCTTCAACACCACCGGCGGCTACTATGTCAACAACTCCTTCCCTAACAAGTCTGTAAGCGTCGGCAATGTTTGATGCTCCCGTTGCACACGCTTCAACAGTTGATCCACTCCAGCCGCGTGCGCCTAGTCTCATAGCAGGTCTTCCGGCAACATCTTGAGGAAAAATTCGAAGACCTGTTAAAATATCGACTTTTCGTGATCCAGCGACTAAATCCGGTTTACCTTCTGCGTCAGGACGCGAATAAATTGCTTTATAAACGTTAATAAGTTCTTGTACAGGTCCAATTCCGGATCCAATCCAAACACCAATCCTGTTTCTATCAACACCCTCTGAGAGTTGACCTTCAGGGTCAAAAATCCCCGCGTTAATAACAGCATCCATTGCTAAAATTTCTGCCATGGCAGCAACTTGTGATACTTTTCTTTTATCTTTATCAGTTGGGTAAAAGCGGCTAATATCAAAATTTATTGGACCGGCAATATTGGTTCTAAAATTACCCACAGGAAAACTTTTAATTGCAGAGTTACCTTTTAGCATTTCATTAAATGTCTGTTCTGCATTTCCGAGTGGAGTAGCTCCTTCAAATCCAGTAACTACTACATGCTCGGTTGGCCTAAGTTCAAATTCGGCACCCAGGTCACGTAGTGCTTCACGGTGGGAAGCGGGAAAATATCTTGATCCTTCTAAAAGCGCCATAGTCCCAATTAAAACAGGTTGATTTAATAGGCTCAGTAGCAATTAATACACAAAATTTGTAATGGGGATAGAAGAAAAATTGTAAGCCCTCTTACTAAAGAGGTTTATTCAACATCTTTACCAGTCATTCGTGGTGGAAGTTGCCCTTTTTTGGCATGGTCAAGGTAAACTTTAAGGAGTACTCCGCTAGTGACGGCTGCAACTAAAGATTTTTTTGGTGTTTTTTCATATGCCGCCCGAATATGACTATAAATTCTACTAAATGCCTTTATTGATTCGGGCGAACCTTCTAATTGATATAAATTGGATTGCGCACTTTCCGGCAACCTTTTTCTTAGACCCTCTGTGTCATCTTCTGGAGGGAGAGGCTTTAGGGAAATTTCATATCCTGCTTCCCTGAGTCCTTTTGCAACTAATCTGCCTACTGAAGAAAAAGGACGCCTCATAATCCAGGGCGTTTTTTGTGATTTCATTTCGGTACCTAGTTGACCTGCGGGGTTTTCTTGTTGCCCTTCTTGATTATTTTGTCGTGGTGGTAATGTTTCTGCCATATCAGGGCTTGATGATAGCACAATCAATTTTCTAAATCAATGCTTGTTCCTTTAACTTTTTCAGGTTAACAATTGTTATAGCCCCTCGTTTATCGGAAAGAATTCCTTCTTTTTTTAATTTATTCATTGCAACGGTTACGGTTTCGCGAAATGAACCGACAAATTCTGAAATGGTCTGATGGGTCAAATTTAAAGAAATAATTACTTTGTCGCCTTTTTTGCTACCAAACCTTATTGCACAATCATATAAAAAGGAGGCTACACGCGCTGTTGTATCAGTTACTATAAAACCCTCAAGCTTTCTTTCAGTATAGTTAAGCCTGTCAATAAATATATGAAGCAGATCTACAACATATTCAGGGTTTTCACATAACGCGTCAAAATAATCATTTTCGCTAATAGTGACTATTTCAACCTCAGTCATCGCTTCTGCGGTGTGTTTAAGTTCCTTATCGCGGGATGTAAGAGCTCGGAGAGCAAGCATGCTGCCGGGCCCATAAAGATAAATAATTGTGCTCCTGCCATCAGGAGAGCTTCTGTAGAGTTTGACAAATCCGCTATTTATAAAATAAAGTTTTCCAGGAGTGTCCCCTTCATAAAACACAATTCCCCCTTTTTTAATTTTCAGTGTTGGGCGTTTTGAAAATTTTTTAAAAAATGAGGCAAAATCCGGCTCTTCCCAAATTTTATCAAGACGTTTTCTCAAGTTATTATTACTAGGTTCCATTTTGGGGAATTATATCATAAATATTCAGTAATCAAGACTACAAATTGAGGCAGGATTTATTTACACCCGGCAGCCTGAATATTGAAGAGTTTTGCGTAGATTCCACCTAATTTTACTTCAATTGTATTTTGCGAATATAGAATGAATATAGGATCAGAAAAAAATGTTATTGACATTCATCTAGTCTAATTTTAAACTTAGGTTGAGATGTTAAACAGAATTTTGATTGCATCATTTATTGCCTTATTTGTCATAACAGTTTTTGAAGTAAGCTTTTTAATTCTTCCATCATTATTTAAGGCTAAGACTTCAACTTCAACGGCAAGCCCAATCAATAACAGTCAAAATGATTTGAAGAGACAACAATATCCCGCTGCGGTTTACGGAGGAGCTCTCGGATTTTTAGCTAACTTTAGAAAAGCAGATGTAAGGTCCGCTATCTTAAGAATCCAATATACAGGTAAAATCACCAAGCTTTATTCTGAGCCGGGCACTAGCCCTAGAGGATTTAGTTATGTAGAAGGGTTTAGGCTCAAAGGAGCGGGTGATTATTTTACAGACCTTTACCTAAATGAAAATGATTTTAGTAAAACCCAAGTAATTCAAGGAGGTGCAAACAATGACACCAAGAACGGTTTTGATACTTTAAAGTTAGAAGACAATGTTCTTATTGATGAGGTAATAGATCTAGCTAAAAATACAAACCAAGACGTTTTAGAAATAAAGATACGAAGAATTAAATAGTCTTCTCCCCGTGTAGTGAAAATTCTCAAGTGGTATAATGCATTCATTCTTTGGGATGACTAATTATGAACGAGGCAGACGATTTCAGAAAGATAATAAGAACTAACCGTAGATATTTTAAGTCCCAGCCCACAAATTTAAGCGATCAAAAAAACATTGATCTTTCAGTTGACAATATGCAACTTGAAGATATCATGGATTTTCTTATTTGGTCTAGCTTCTCAGCTCGTAAAAAAAAGTTATAGCCACATGATAAAAATTCATCCCACAAAAAAACAAACGCTAAGATATATCTTTAAATATCTTAAATCTCCTCAAAACGTAATTACTAATATTTATCGTATAGATTCATACAATGATTACCCATCTTTTTTTCAGTATGCAACGGATTATTTGCCTTTAAGAGGAAAATACGAAGCAGATTTAATTCCTAATGGCATATCTTTTGATAAAGATACAGCATTCATAAAAACTGTCATGGAGACAATTGAAAGGTGGTATCTAAGTTATTATAGCGCCAAGGATTTAGTCTTTAATTCATACAATAATCTAAAAAAAAAGTCACCTGAAACATTAAGTCCTAAGTTGTTCGCAGTTATAAATGACAAGCAGTTGTCTTCTAGAAAATATGCTAAGTTTAGATTTTCAGAGGATACAAATCTATATTGGACAAAAGTGCGCAAATTAGGTGGAACCAAGGAGGTTTATGCTCCAGCACAGCTGGTTTTTTTTATGTATGACAATAAAAATGAGGAACCTACCATACGTATACCGGATACTTCTGGAGCTGCTGCTGGAACTTCAATTGATCAAGCTCTTTATAATGCAGTCTGCGAACTGGTAGAGCGGGATGCATATGCCATTATGTATTACAACAAGACTCCTGCAAAAAAAATAAATTTAAAGAAAATTACAGACAAGAATACAGCGGAATTAATAGATTATATAGAGGAGCATTATTTTGAAATATCAATTTTCGATATAACCACAGACATAAACATACCCACATTTTTGTGCGTACTTGTTGACAAAACAAATATTGGATCAAAAATTACAGTAGGAATAAAATGTGATCTTTCATGGGCTGATGCAATGAGGGGAGCAATTATGGAAAGCCTTCAGGGTATAACCGTACTACGTAATATTATTCTTATCAAGAAATCAATGAATCATAAATTCAATAGAAATATAGTTTTTAATAGGCCGATTCTTGAAAGAATGCTTTATTGGACAGACCCATCTTCTATTGATGATCTTCAATTTCTTTTATCACAGTCAACTCAATCATTAGAACAACAAAGATACGTTGAGCATCGTGGGTTTTCGTATTCAGAAAAGCTTCATGTAGTTGTTAAAATACTTAAGGAAGTTGGTATTAACAATATATATTGGAAGCAGATTGCTCCTACTGTTTTGGAGGGCTTTAATTTTTATGGAGTAAAAGTGTTGATTCCAGAATTACAACCTATATCTCTTGACCAGAACTATCTGTATTTCGGAGGAGGAAGGCTGTATAGTGTACCAGTTAAACTTGGTTTTAGGGAAAAGCCAATCAAAAGCGAAGAACTAAACTTAATTCCTCACCCGCTACCATAATATGAAGTTTAAAGAATTTATGAGAAACAATAAAACTCCCGCGCTCGAGATCCATCAGGCGACAAAAGCAAATAGCTTGCCGAGTCCTGTTAAAACTTATCCCAAGGTATGGTCTAAAGTATATTACAAGGAGTATCCTAGGTTTCCCCACATACTTTTACCGATTCAAAAAAATGTCAAAAAGGCAGACATATTTAGTACTCTCATAAATAGAAAATCAGCTGATAATCCACCCAAAGGAGTAGTGGACCTAGATCGGATTTCTAAGATTATGTTTTTTTCTGCTGGAATATCACGCATAGAAAAAAAGAGCTCGCTTGCCAAGAGAACATATCCTTCCGGAGGGGCTCGGTACCCTCTTGAGATATACCCAATTATCCTGAGAGATTCAACGGAAATTCCAGCGGGCATATACCATTACAACGTAAAACATCACGCTCTCGAGCTTCTACAGAAGGGTAAATTTTCAAATAAATTGAGAAAAATTGGGGGAGAGATAAATAAAAAAGTATTAAGTGAAAGCTTTATGGTGATCGCGATTTCAGGAGTTTTTTCAAGGAGTGAAATAAAGTATGGTATTAGGGGATACAGATTCATGCTGCTTGAGGCAGGGCACCTTGGTCAAAACTTTTACCTTGTATCAAGCGCGCTTCTCTTAGGATGCAGGGCTATTGGAGGATTTATCGACGATTTATTGAATGAGTTGCTTGAACTTGATGTAGAAAAAGAACAATCCATTTACCTTTTGGCAATTGGAGTTGAGTGATTTTTTATAAAACTTCAACCAAAGATAATACTCGTTTTACTGAGAGAGAGCTCTCATTTAATTCTTTGGGACTTAATGTGCTCCCAATCAAAATATTATTCGCCCAGTAATAGCCAGTGGGTCCTTCCGGGAGTATATCATACGTATATTTATACTTATACCTAATAAGGTTGATATCCAATATTGTAGAACGGTCATATCTTTCGCCTTTTTGTAATTGACAAATATTTCTGTTTCCAATGCCTGGGTGATCTGGTGAAACCTGTAGTTTTCTCCCATCTGAAAGACGTAGGTCAATCACTTTGTGAGTAGATGCAACCCGAATTTTAGAGGTTTTTATTACTCGAGTATTGAGCTTGTTGCCATTGTTATCGGTACTTAATATAGAATCTCCTACCTTGATTTTTTCAACAGCAACACTACTATCTAGAGTTGAAATTTTTGTCAACGGAGATAAACAGCTTCCGCAGCAGGTTCCACTTCCACCCCAGACCCCTACGGAGATTTTTGTTAGAATAACCTTAGGTTTTTTATATTTTCTCTTTTCACCTAAGTCCTTTTTTTTATGTTCAGTTATTTTTAACATGCAGGCAAAATTTAAGAGTAAACACAGTATTTAAGAGAGATTTTCTGCAAACAATTTATTAGGATTTAGGACTTTAGGGTCAAAAATCCCTTTGTTTAAAAAAAGTCTCATTTCGCGAGCATTTACTCTTGGAGCTTTATATTTTGCTCTTTTTTTAACGATATTTTTTAAAGCTAACTTCATCATAGAAGAGTAGCATAATAATTAGCTCGTTGTCAATAATTGTTGATTTTTGTAGAATGCTTATGTTGTGAGAGGGAGAAATGTATTATCAGTTCCTAAAAAAAATGCCTTCGAAGATCAATACAGTTTGTTGGAAATTGAAAAAATCTTCAGATCTAAAAGAAAATACATTTTCAATATGCCAAACGAGGGCGAAGCTGTCATTCTGCTTTTATCTGGGGGTTTAGATTCAATTTGCTTATGGAACATGTTACTTAATAAGTACAAGTTAAATGTATATCCTATTTTTTTCTTAAATCCTCAAAAAAAATCGACTAATAACCCTCAAAAAAAATCTATTGATTTTTTTTCAAAGATATTTAAGAAGAAATATAAAAATCTTTTTCACGAAGTTTTTATAAAAGAGTATGAGACTTCTTTTTCTTTCAGTAATGTTAAAGATAAAAATAGAATTTGGACTGATTTACCAAATATTGTAAATAATTTAACCTATGATCCTTTATATAAATTACATATACCTACACTCATCAATAATCCATCACGACTTGGCATCTTTAGCTTTGGAGCCTATGAATATGCCTACGCACTTAAGTTTTATAAAGGGATTTACTGTAACAATATTTATTTTGGGATTGTTCCTGAGGATGGAGTAAATTTAAGGGAATCCACACTCACAGTGTTAAGAAGCATCAATCTAAGCATGTGCTTGATGTTAGGAAATTTTGAATGGCAGGTAAGTGCTCCAATAGAAAAAAAATCAGGGTTTTACTTTACTAAAGGTGAATTAACAAAATTTGCGCATAAAATTGGTCTTCCTCTTGATAAAACTTGGAGTTGTGGAAAAAATAACATGATTCATTGCGGGGTATGTTTTAATTGTGAGACTAGAAAGGCAACGTTTAAAAAAATTGGATTTTCAGACAAAACTCGATACCAATCCCTATCGGCAGCAGGGAGAGCAAGAAAGAGGATCCACAATATTATTGGCTCTTTCAAAGCTAAAAAGCAGCCATCTGAACAAAAGGAAAACGTAACACCTCACCTTAACTCTTCCAGTATTATTGAAATTTCTAAAGAGGTTATTTGGCATGAATCAAACCAATCAATATATGTTTTAAAAAATGGAGTTGTTCATCAATTTACTGACTCAGCTTCATTTATATGGAAAGAGCTAGCGGCAAATCCTATGAGTATTTCTGATATTATTAGGCATCTTCATAAAACTTATGACATAGGCGAAAAACAATTATCAAAGGATTTAATTAGCTTTTTAAAAATCCATATTAAGAAAGGGCACCTTCTGGTAAGGGGTATTGATAAATAAGTCTATATTTTAAATGTGTAGGTTACTATTTTACCGAAACAAAAAATAATTTACCAAGGTATGTTTGGATAAATAAAGATATATCTTTTGTGGCTGCTTGCTTATCAACCAAAAATTCCGAAGTAATGCTCTCAACTATATCGTGAAGAGATCTTGGTTTGGACAAGCACTTCCAAACAAATTCAGCAGTAGGATTAAGTCTGTAAAGTCTTCCTGTATTTGCATCTAAAACAATAAATTCCCCACCTATTTTTTTTGCAATAACTCTTTTATTTCTAATAATGACATTTGTTTGTTTTAACATTAAATTATGGAGTTAATTCTTACGTCTTTAGTGAAATATAGGGTTTCAACTGGAGTAGATTTAATCACACTTAAGCTCAAATCATATAGTTTGTTTTCAATTTTGGTGTCGATTCGTTTTTTATGTTCTTTACGTGTAAGGTTTAAAAAAAATATCATATTGTTATACATAATACTGAATAACTTTTCATTGATTTCTTGAGGGACAACTTCATTAAAAGATGCCTGTTTTAGGAAGTAAATCTTGCCCAATTCAACCTTTTTTTGTGGCAAACCTAAATATTTTTTATCATCGAACGGTGAAGTAAAGACATAAAATTTATCATTGTGTTTTTTTAAAACTGCAACATCATCACTTAGTATATTTTTTTTTGAGACGTGTTTTAGAATAGTTGATTTACCAGTACCTGAATTGGCTACAAATATAAATGCTTTTCCATTTTTTATGAATGATGACCCATGGAGAAAAAATAGCCCGTTTTTTATATTGCTATATTCAATTAATACTCTGATTACTGAGTCTAAATCTTTTTCTGAAAAATGACTTGATTTTTTTAATCTCATCTCTAGTTTAGTGGGAGATGAGGTAAGCATATATTCCTCTGGAGATTCTTTAAGGTGAATAGTCATCCCTCGACTACCTGATGAAGGGGGATAGTGATATTTTTTTTTAAAATAATCCGCATATTTTACGTTTTCAAGGATTATTTTACAAATTAAGTCAGCAACGTAAATATATATGGTTTCTGATTGCATAGCGAGAAAGATTGGCATATTATATCACAGGAAAGTAGCATAAAATATGAAAAAAACCATTTTTATCGGGAAAGTATTTGGTGAAAGTATGAGGCCATTAATAAATCCAGGGGATAGTCTTTTTATTTATAAGAAGGGGAAAATGGACATTAAACTTGGTGACCTAGTAGTTTTTTATGATAAAGGAAAAATAATATGTCATAGGGTAGTAGCAAAGAAAAATAACAGGATAGTTGCAAAAGGTGATAATTTGCCGTTTGTAGACAAGCCTATAAAAATTAGTGAAGTGCTGGGTAAAGTTGCAAAAGTCGACGGAATGTACGGATCAATTAACTTTGAATCCAGGAAAACCCATTTACTTCAGTATTATTTCATTTTTTGCTCACTCGCAATATATTATATGCCTAAGCATATAGCTTCTATTTTACTTAGTTTAGTTCGTGGAAAACGCTTTATCACTAAGCTTTCAGTCGGAAAAACAATTTAACTTTATGGGAAGAAAAAAATACAACTTCAATAAAATAATATTCATCATTGTTGATACATTAAGACAGGAAAATTTAGTGGAACTGTCAAATGGTCATTCACAAATTCCAAATATAGATTACCTTCAAAAAAATGGGCTTTCTTTTAGCAATGCATATACTTCAATTACAAAAACAGACCCCTCAATAACAGCAATAATGACTGGTAATTATCCTCTAAGAAATGGCTTAGTAAATCACGGATCAGCCATTGGTATAGAAGAAGAGGAGAGTATTAAAAAACTAAAGTTTTTACCCGATTTTTTAAAGGAGCGCGGCTATAAAAATATAGCCGTGGACTGGATATCACGTTGGCATAAAAAGGGGTTCGATTATTATTCTGGACCAATGGATATTGATGCTTTTATTTCCAAAAATCTACAGCCTGAATATCTAGCTCGTCTATATTCTTTGGGAAAAATTACGGTGAAACTTTTTAAAAGAGAACTTTTCCAACGTTTTTACTTTTGTTTTTCAACAAATCCAAGAATACCATATGACTCAGCGGATAAGGTAATTAACAAGGGGATTGAGCAGTTAAAGAAAAATAAGAAAAATAAACTATTTCTTTATCTACATCTGTGGGATACTCATGAACCACACACTCAGCCTCAAGGTCTGAAGTCCTATATATTTGATACCGTTGACGAGACTTACAATGCGGAAATTAAATTTATTGATAAGCAAATAGGAATATTAGTTAACTATTTAAGAGAATCAGTGCAATTAGATGAAACTCTTATAATTTTTACATCAGATCATGGAGAAAACTTCTATGAAAGTGGATCGCCATTTGGACATGACACCTTATACGAAAATGTGGCTAAGATTCCTCTAATTCTTAGTAGTCCCGCATTTCCTAAAAAAAGGATTGACAGTCTTGTGCAGAATATTGATATCATGCCAACTTTACTCGATTTGTTAAACATAAAAGTCGATAAACATCTAGATGGGAAAAGTTTATTGCCAATCATTGAAGGGCAAAAAAAGGAGGTTAGATCAGTTGTTTTTTTTGAGGACATAATAAATAAAAAAAGGCTCATGCATTTGGGATATAAAAGAAGAAGGGGAATTCGTATTGGTAATTATAAATTCATTCAGACTCTGGGAGGTGATAGGGAAGAGATTTCTCAGATTATGCCTCGTGGTAATCTAAAAATAGTAAATACGGAGTTATATAATCTTAAAAAAGATCCTAAGGAAAAGAACAATCTTTTTCAAAAAAATATAAAGTTTGCTAAAAGCCTTTCGTTTCAACTAGAAAATTTGATCAGTGAACTAAATCTTAAGAGATCGAACTCAAGGCCCGTTTCAAGAAAAAAAGGGTAAATATCGCTTATAAAAAATCTAAGATAGTTAAATACTGATATATGAAGACTCTTAGGATTTCTGAAGACAGCATGAAACCAATTCTATTGTATAGGGATGTAGTTTTTTTTAAAAAAAGTAGGTTTAGCAGAATAGGGATGAATGATATTGTTTGCGCAAGAAAGAATAGGGTAGTGTTTACCCACCGCGTCATTTACAAAACTAAAACATATTTAATAACTCGAGGAGACAATAATCTAAAATCTGATGGCAAAATTTATCCAAAAAATATTTTAGGGACTGTCCATAAGGTTCAAAGAAATGAGCATTTTTTTGACATAGAAGATCTATATTTAATGCAATCCACTTTATATTTTAATGAGATAATAAAGCTTAACAAAGCTTTAAAAAAAGCACAAATAGACTTCGTTTTTCTAAAAGGTCTTCCTCTACATTTATATTTTGAAGGTAAAAAACCAAGACGGATTTATGCAGATTGTGATATTTTGGTAGACAACTTTATTAGAACTGAGAAAGTTTTGAAAAAACTCGGCTACACTATAGAAAACATGTCAGAAGAAGATTTTTGGATGAAAAAAGAAAAAGAAATATCTTTTTACAAAATAATAAATGGTTTTCCGGTGGTTTTTGATATTCACAAAGAGGTGGTTTTTGTTATGTTAAAAGCAGGTAATTTGAATCTGCTTTATACCAAATCTATGACTAAGGAACTTACTCATAAATTTATAAAAGAAAAGATGGATATTTGTGTAAATGGCGAAATCTTTCCTATTCTGAAGAAAGAGAATTTGTTTGTTTACCTGTGTTTGCATTTGTTCCACCACGATTTTAAAGGTGCATATAGGTACGATTTTATTAAGAAGGTTTTGGATGATAAGCTGGATGACACAATAATTATTCAAATAATCTCTAAATTCAATCTGGGAAACTTTGTAAGACCAGCACTCACCGCTTTGGACCACTACTACAATTCGCAAGCGGCAAGAAGAATCCTGAAATTGATTAAAGGTGAAAATAACAAGTCCAGTTTTACAGTCAAGAATATTTTTGACGAAGATACTTTTGGATCAGGTAATTATTTTGAATTAGCATTTCGGATGTCACCCTCTCCAATCTGGAAGAAGTCATTAATCTTTTTAGACCCACAAGTTGTTATCCAAATATTAAAAGTATTATTTAAAAAAACTACCTTCTACAAATCATCTGTTTTGTAATAACCAAAAAGTGCCACAATGATTAAAGATACGGTTTGGAAGAGGATTTGACAGTCAGTCTTAAAAGACTTTTTCCCAACATAATCTAAATCAAGCTCCATCCACGTATCAAATTTTAGTTTATGGTTTCCTTTCACCACCCAATTAGAAGTCATACCGGGAAAGATGCTAAATCTCTCTTGGTACTTTTTTGGAATTTGTTTTGCTTCTTCAATTGGCAAAGGCCGCGGGCCAACAAGTGCCATTTCGCTCTTTAAAACGTTTAGAAGCTGTGGTATTTCATCAATTGCACTCCTGGCGAGAACTTTCCCAATTCTTGTATATCTAGGATCATTTTTTATTTTGAAAACTGGGCCATCAGCTTCATTAAGCTTTGCATATTTATCTTGGAGTTTTTCTGCGTTCTCAACCATTGTCCTAATTTTGTACATTGTGAATGGTTTTTTTTTGAAACCCGCTCGTTTTTGTTTAAAAATAAAAGGACCAGGAGAATCAAGTTTTACCAAAATAAAAAGTAGAACAAGAAGAGGAGAGAAAACAATAAGTAGTATCAGAGCTAGAATTTTTTGGACAAATAAATACATATTTGGTGTAATTTTAGCATAATACATTGATTCGGAGGCTTAAATAATCGGATAGAGAAATATTGGGACGGGTGAGATACTCATGTATATTGCAACGAGCCCCAAAATAATAATCAACAGTATTATAGGAATTAAATAAAGCTTATTGGTTTTCTTAAAGAAAACCATAAGGTCTTTTGCTTCCCCCAATTTCTTAAACATACTTTTAGTTTAGCATATAACGGTTCGTTTCTTACAAATTTTTTGTTGACTTTTATATTGAAAAATGAGAGAATCGACTTAAGCTTATAGTTTAGGCGGAGACTATGTCATCTATGGCAGAAACAGGCGGAAACGGACCACAATACCCTGAGCAATCGGGAAATTTTAAGAGTGGTTCAGCTCGAACGTCTGAAGCACCTAAGATTACCTCTGAGACTCCTCAGGCTGTAAATTCAAAACCAAATTTTCTTTCAAGGATCAACCCCTTTTCGCAAAATAGAGGAGACCATAAGTCTGATGTACATTCGAATGCAATAGGTTCGGAGCCATCCTCCAAATGGGATTTTCTTAACCGCAGAGTATCTAGAAGAGAAGCAGTTGTTGGAGGTGCTTCTTTGGCCGCCGGTTTGGCTCTTGCCGCGTGCGGTGGGGGTGGGAAAGCAAATGCAGATTCAGAACCCCATAGTAAAAGTACAGCTACGAGTGCAGATGAAGGTAAAGTTGCTACATCCACTCCTGTAACACAAACTGAAGTTTCTGTAAAAGAAGAAGAAGTTGATGACCCGGCGGCACACCTTCAATATTGGGCCAGAAAGGCAGGTGTTGAAATAGGAACAAGCATAAGTTATCAGAATAAAGTATCGCTTCCACAGCTCACAACGTTGAAAACTAAGGAATTTAGCGTCGCAGCGATTGGGGACGACTTATCCTGGAAAAACTTAGAAGATAAATTTGGAGCTCCCCAGTATGATAAGTTGGATCAAATTATCGATTTTTCAGCTCAGAACAATATGTTGCCTGTGGGTCACGCTCTTATTTATTCCCAGGCATATCCTGACAGAATATCAAATGGAAACTTTACAAAAGAGCAGCTGAGCGAAATTGTAAGAGCACATGTTTTTGATACGGTTTCTCACTTAAAGGGAAAGGTCACAAGATTAAATGTTTTGAATGAATTTCAATATCTCAACAATTCCAGCAATGATATTTTACGAAAAGTTATAGGACAGGATCTCGTGGATATTGTTTTTAAAGCGGCAAGAGATGCAGATCCTGACATGATACTTCTATATAATGATTTTGACAACGAAACGACCTCAGGTTCTAACTACGCAAGGACAAAAGCGGTAGTAGACAGGTTAAAAGCGCAGCAATACAAAGGAAGGTCATTAATTGATGGAGTAGGTTTACAAATGCATATAGACGGTTCCAAACCGCCATTGAGAGAAGATATTATCAAGGCAATAAATTCTTATGGATTGCCGGCTTACATTACTGAAATGGACGTCAACATGAAAGATGTTGTAGGGGAAGACAGATTTAAGAAACAGGCAGATATATACAGGACAGTTGTCCAGGCAGCGTTAGATGCAGGTGTTAAAAGTATTGCATTTTGGACGCCCGGGGATAAATATTCATGGATTGAGACAAGTACAACATATAATCGCCGATCTCCTAATGCTAACCCTACAATGTTTAATGATGACCTTACGCCAAAAGATGCTTTCTACGCAGTTCTAGAAGTCTTAAAAGCGTTTGCGCAGCGGTAATCCATCGGAAACTCTTCGTTGATCTGATAAACTTAACAAGTGAAAAAAAGACTCGCTATATATTTTGTAATTTTTGAGCTAGTTATTATAGGTACAATAATTACGGTTGTTACTAGAAAATTATCTACTAAAATATCAATAAGCCCTCTGAATGCAAAATATTTAGCGTTTCATCCAGTTGACGGCTTGCATTATTTTTACGAACCGATGCCAAATATGAGGCAAGAGTTTGGAAAAGGATTTGTCCAGGAGCTTGGTTATCCGCCTGGATCTCAGATTGTATATTCTATAAATAATGACGGATTAAATCAAAAATCAAATTATAGTGTTAAAAAGCCCGATAAAGTGTACAGAATTGTTACAATCGGAGATTCTTTTACTTTTGGAGACAATGTTAGTACGGGAGACAATTATCCATCCCAGCTTGAAGATATTTTAAACAAGCAGTGTATTTCAAAAGACGTTAATAAATTTCAAGTGATAAATTTAGGGGTTCCGGGGTATGACATAAGGTATGCGGTGGAAAGGTATAAAATAAAAGGACGAAAGTATGATCCAAATCTAATTTTATGGTTTATAATTGGTGACGATTTCAGAAGAATTGACGAAGAGCAGATACCCAAAGTTAGCCTCTTACACAAACGAATAATAGATACGCAAGGACAAGACGCCGGGTTAATAGATGCTATTTATCACGGAGCATGGAAAAGCGCGATCAAGGAAGTGGTCCATGACTTTGGTGGGGAGAATAATGTTCTCAATTTGCAAAAAAACTATCTATTAGGACTAAGCTCCTACTTTAAAAAAACTCTTGTGACATTTGCTTTCCCAAGTACTCCAAAGATTGACAAACAACTTTTATACTCGTTTTCAAAATCAAGGCCTAAAACCTGGTTTTATGCGAATACAGTCGATATCTACAGAGACAGTGACTACTATTTGAACGATAAACACCCAAGTCCGGACGGATATAAAATTATTGTGCAAGATATATTTAATTATATGTTGAAGAATAAAATAATCCCCTGCAAGAACTAAGAGTATGAAGATTCTGTCCCGATGATAGTTTTCATTCGGGATTCTCACAATCTTTTATTGTGAGAAAAAATGCTGTAAGATAGGGCAGTGAAAACAGAGGATTTTAGTATTGTTATACCAACAATTCGCCAAGAATCAATAATCCACTTTTTAAAAGCTTGGGAGCGTGAATTTAAAGGTAAAAATGTCATTATTGTTGAGGATAATCCTGAAAAAACGTTTAAGTTACCCAGTTGGGTAGAGCATTATTCCTGGAAGGAGATTGACAAAGAATTAGGAAAAAACTCTTGGATTATTTCAAGAAGAACTTCAGCAATCCGATCGTTCGGCTTTATAAAAGCTTGGAGCAGAAAATCGAAATATGTTTTGACTATTGATGATGACTGCCTGCCGGAAGATAGATTTAAGAATGGAGGTTTTCTAAAAGAAGTAGTTAAAAATTTGAATACAGAATGGCCTGAAGATTCTTGGTTCAATACTATCGAAGGACTTCCTGTTTTTCCCAGGGGATTTCCCTACAAAATTAGGGAAAATCAAAAAAAAACAGTTATTCATCATGGTTTGTGGTCAAATATTCCAGACCTGGATGGTAAAACTCAGAAAAAAAACCCCACTCTCAGAGCCCCAGAGTTTACAACTGTGGTAAGAGTTCCAAGTGGAAAATTCTTTCCAATGTGCGGAATGAATCTTGCATTTAAAAGAGAAATGATTCCGGCTTTGTATTTTTTATTGATGGGGAAGAATCAGAAAGAAGAAACGTGGCCTTATGACAGATTTGATGATATTTGGGCCGGAATTTTTGTGAAGAAAATTTGTGATCATTTAGGACTTGCCGTCTCATCTGGTGGGCCTTCTATTAAGCATTCAAGAGCGTCGAATGTTGAAGTAAATATTAAAAAAGAAAAGTCGGGTCTTAAGGATAATGAATTGCTATGGAAAGAAGTTAGGGACTTTTATTTGCATGGTAAAACGGTTGGAGATTGTTATAGAGAGCTGGGTTCTCAAATAGGGACAAAAGGAGGGTATTGGAAAAAGCTTGGGAAAGCAATGGAGATATGGGCATCTTTATTTTAATATGGGTGGTTACATTAAAAAAAACATCTTAGGGGTTAAGGTCGTTGACATTAAGCTTAGTGAACTATCGAGGGAAATTATTTCGAATATAGAAAAAGGAGGGAAAAAAACTTTTTTTTGCGGAAATCCTCAAGCTCTTAATTTATACCAAAAAGATAATGAGTTTAAGCATGCAATTGATGATGCTTTTATTATATATCCTGAGGGTATCGGAGTAGTCATTGCTTCAAAAGCCTTGGGTAGGCCCCTTTCTGAGAGAACCAATTTGCTAGATTTTTTGTTTGACGTCTTAAGACATGCAGAATCTAATAAATGGCCAATTTATATTTTAGGGGGGAGACAGATAATTCCGAAAAAAGCCTCAGAAAATTTGAGAAAGAAATTTCCTAAGCTATTAATAAATTATCATCACGGATACTTCGAGAAAAAAGAAGAAGCAAAAGTCATCCAAGCAATTAACAAAACTAAATCTAAAATTCTTCTAGTTGCAATGGGAATTCCGATGCAAGAAATATGGATTAATAAACATAAATCTGAAATTAATGCTACCGGATTTTTTGGTATAGGTGGTGCTATTGATATTTTAGCGGGGCGCATCCCTCGCGCTCCTAAGTGGCTGAGGAAGATTGGGTTGGAGTGGTTATACAGAACATACAAAGAACCAGCGAGACTATCAGGTAGGTATTTTATAGGCAATACAGTTTTTGTATTTAGAGTTTTCCGTCAAGTTTTGTATAATGCAACAAATGCCAAAAGGTAAACGCCAGTTCAAAAAAATAGTTTTTATAATTGCGGACACTTTAAGACAAGGCAATCTAGAAACAAATTCAAAACACTTAGCCAAAACGCCAAATTTAGACCGTCTTAAGAAGATAGGTATATCTTTTACCAATGCATATACAACCATTACAAAAACCTGTCCTTCTATATCCTCGATCATGTCTGGAAATTATCCATTACATTTAGGTTTGGTAAATCACGCTAATGTAGATAGTGAAAATCTCATTAGCAAGGAAGAAGAGGTAAATATTAAGCAAGCAAGGTTGTTATCTGAAATATTGCGGGAAAACGGATATAAAACTGCTTCTGTTGATTGGCTATCTCTTTGGTTCAGGAAAGGATTCGATTATTATTCTGGACCAATCGGTGCTTTTTTACCACTTAAGTTTAGGTTTGAGTCTAAACCCATATTGTTTTATTTAAATTCGTTAAAAAGTTTAACGGTACGTATTTTAAAAAGAGAGTTTTTTACTCGTTATTATTTTTGTTTTTCTAAAAATCCAAGTATTCCTTACGATGCTGCAGATATTGTAATAAGCAAGGGAATTTCCTTATTAAACAAAAACAAAAAGAAAAAAATGTTTTTGTACCTGCATTTGTGGGACACGCATGAGCCTCATATTCGACCGCGCGGTTTAAAATCATACCTATTCGATACAGTAGACGATACTTACATAGCAGAGATAGAATTCATAGATTTACAGCTAGGAAAGTTAATTGATTATTTAGAAAAAACGGAACAATTGGAGGATACACTTATTATATTTACATCCGATCATGGCGAAAATTTTTACGAAAGTGGTTCGCCTTTTGCCCACGATATGTTATACGAAAACGTTACAAAGATACCTTTGATTATAAGCAATCCAAGTTTTTCAAAAAAAGAAATTAGAGATTTGGTTCAGAACATAGATATATTCCCTACATTACTTGAACTACTTCGAATAAGAATTAACAATAAAGTAGACGGCGTAAGTCTCGTACCGTTTCTAAATGGAGGCAAAAAGATAAAAAGGCAATTTGTATACTTTGAAGACATTCTAAAAAAGAAACGGCTGGATTTTTTAAAAAAAACAAGACGTAGGGGAATTCGCCAAGATAATTACAAGTTCATACAAACAGTTAGTGGAGAGAAGACTGATTTGATTCGCATTATGCCTACCGAAGACTTATCAGTAGTAAGCCGGGAATTATATGATCTTCGCAAGGATCCGAAAGAAAAACACAATATTATAGATAACAACAAGAACAAAGCGAAAGAACTTGAAGCTAAGCTTTATGATTTGATTCGCGAGCTGAATTTTAAGAGGCTAAAAACAAATCCGGCGTTAGCTAAAAAAGTAAAGATAAGTATGGATACGATTCTTAAGGCTTCAAAAAAATATCAGGCAGATAAAATTGCAATAGCTTGGACGGGCGGTAAGGATTCGACTGTGCTTTTGAGTCTAGTTCGTTTGGTCTACGGAGGAAAAATTCCCTTCAAAGTTATTTTTAATGACTCCACTATGGAATTTGACGAGATCTATAAATTTATTGATAAAGTAAAGAAGCTTTGGGGTTTGGATCTGATTACGATAAAACATTCGAAAAGGGAATTAAAAGAATTCGAAGGGACTCCGGACCGCGAGCGGAAAAAAGAGCTATCGCGCCTTATGAAAATAACAGCGATCAATGCTGTTGTGAAAAGGTATAAGCTAAAGGCGTTGATCGCAGGAATCCGTTGGGATGAGCATGAGTCTCGCTCGCGCGAAACCTATTTTTCAAAAAGAAAAGATCACGACCGCGTTCATCCAATACTTCACTTTAAAGAAAAAGACATTTGGGAATATATTCATCATTTTGGAGTTCCGTACGTGAATTTATATAGCAAAGGCTACAGGTCTCTTGGAGAAAAACCTTTTACAAAAAAAGCCGAGAAAGGTGGAGGAGAGCGCTCGGGACGGGAGCGCGAGAAAGAACAATTGATGCAAAATCTCAGAAAGCTAGGGTACTGGTAAAATGAAAGTTACGGTAGCAATAATAACCCGAAACCGCGCAAACCAACTCAAGAGGTGTTTGCTATCACTTACGAAACAAACCGCAAAAGATTTTAGTGTTTTAGTCGTTGACAATGGTTCTACCGATAACACAAAAAACGTTGTTGATTCTTTTAAAAATGAGTTGAGAATTAAGTATTGCTTTGAAAAGCAACCTGGAGCAGCTTACGCGAGAAATAAAGCTCTAAGGCTGATAACCGGTGATATTATGGCAACTATTGATGATGATTGTGAATCTTCTTCAGATTGGGTTAAGAGCATTATTAAAGCACATTTGGAGTTTCCCGATGCCGCAGTAATTCAGGGGTGGGCGATAAGCAAGCCTAAAGGGAAACTCATTAGTATAGTAGAGCAGTTTAATCATGAAGCTGTTTTTAAAGATAACATAGTTCGTAAAAAAAATTTTCTTTATCATTTAAATCGTACTTTTCTTAGAGAATCTGGATGTAGAATACTTCTAATAGATGGGAAAAACGCATCCTTCAAACTCGAAATTTTTAAAAAAAATCATCTTGAATTTAATATAGATTGGGCTCGTGGAGACGATTTTGAATTTTCAAAGCAAATTCTTTCTCTAGGTGAATCCATAATTTTTGATCCCAAAATAGTCATATACCATTGGGAAAGGCCTACATTGCTTAAATTTATATCTCAACGTTTTGGATCTGGGGCACAGGTTGTAAATGCTAAGTTCTATTGGCCAAGTGTTTATTTTCCTCAGCGTAAACCACTATGGTGGGTGGGGAGAGGTATAAACTTTTTAATATACCTAGTAAGAGATGGATATATTTATCAATCACCAATTTTGATTCCATTATTCATAATCGAGCGAGTTACAACAATCAGCGGGAGACTTTTTCAACACATTAAGTTGAGAGTAGTTTAGGTACGTGATCTTATAATATTGATATAAATTCCTAAATTCATCCAGAGCAATACTATTAAATGCTCGTCTAAAGATTTAAGTGTCCAGAGGCCGTTAAATAAGTAAACACTAAGGGATGTTAACATGACTGTTAAGAATAGTGCGTTTAATTTATCCTTTGAATTAGTAAGAATTTTCTTATTTGCAATTAAAGAAAATGTAATATATAAAATCAAGAATACGACAAGTACTAAAGCTAATATGCCAAGTTCTGAAAGCGTGAGGAGAAAGAAATTGTGTACCGGAGCTGGGAATTTATCTGCGATACGCAGCGGAGTAAAGTCATAGTTAATAAGGTATTGTGGGAAGGTTCCTCCTCCTATTCCAAATAGAAAATTGTGTTGAAACACATAGAGTGCTTGACTTATCAATTGGAATCTATAGATTAAACTTACATCCACGCTTGAAAGCTGAGAAAATCTTATTAAAAAATCATTTTTAACTATGAATGCGATAATTATAATAATTAAAAAAATCATGCTGGATCTAAATGCGCGCTTTAGATTAATTTGAACTGGTTTTAGAACAAAAATTATAGAAGCAATGGCTATTAGGGAAAAGAAGAAGGTTATTATGCCCCAACGTGATAAAGTAATTATGGCTATAATTCCACACAGGAAGATTGATACAAGCGAGGCCAGCTTCAAGCTTTTGTTATTTAAGGCAAAGATGAGGGCAGGCGGAAGACTAAATATAACCCAAAAGGACAAAACATTTTCTTGAGATAAAGTACCCGACGGTCTAAATACGGTTATATTATTCAATGTAACATAGAGTTGATTAGGGCTAATGACATTCTTAGCGCTTTCAATAGATAGTCCAATAAAACCCCCGTGAAAATATTGAAAAATTGCCAATGTTGATTCAAAATAGATTGATACTAAAAATGCAAAGCATATTGCAAGAAGGTGATTTTTATTGAGATTTATTCTAGAAAAGATGAAATAAATTAAAACGCCTCTGAGAACTTTTATAAGCCAGGGGAGAGAAATGTTGATATATGAGCTAAATATTGTTGATAACTCAATACTTATCAAAAATAATAGTAAAATTATTTCAAAGCTAGAAAATGAAAATAATTTAGCTTTTTTCCTAGCATCCCTTACAAAAGTTAAAACAAGCGCGCAAATAGACAAGACAAAGACAACTAGATTCAAAAGAGATCCGTATTGGTTTGCAAAACTTACCGTTGGGCTTCCCGGAAGAAAAGCAACGCTAGTATTTGCCGTTCCGTATCCTGGGAATATAAAAGTCGTTATAACAAAAAAAAATAAGACAACTGTTTTGTAGT
This sequence comes from uncultured Gammaproteobacteria bacterium, assembly GCA_964651815.1. Taxonomy (GTDB): domain Bacteria; phylum Patescibacteriota; class Microgenomatia; order Levybacterales; family GWA1-39-11; genus GWA1-39-11. The sequence continues at coordinate 22,172 of CAZYWG010000004.1, forward strand.
CAACCCTCTCTGAAATTTTAGTTAATAAGGTTAAGTTAGCGATACGGTCTAAAAGGTTATTAAAGAATGCTATCGGTTTTTGAAGAATCGATATTATTTCGCTTTGATAGTTTAATCTTTCTTTAGGGTCAACTTTATCTCTTGCAAAGCTAAATATTAGACTTTCTTCAATTGTATTTTTTGCTATATTTAAAATTTCACTCTGGGGCATTATTCAATATTTGTTACGGCTGCGCTGTTTACCTGTATTTTTCCGAGCGTGAATGTTATTGGCTTGCCAATAAAAATGTTGTTGTACCCTTCAAAGATATAATAGTTGTTCACTTTTTGAAGTTTGGTTTTCAGTTTAAGTTTTATATCAACTTTTGAGGAGCCAATCAGTTCCATGACCTCGCCGGTTGCTGTAGTATTTACTACCTGAGTAGGATTTACTTCTTTTGAAATCACCTCAATTGTCTTTTTCCCGTCGGCTCCCGTTTGTGAATCTCCAACATTAATAGCATCCGCAAACCACGGCCACTGGTTATAAATTATAACTGTCAAATTTTTTGTTAAGTATTTGCTAGGTGCTGTGTCGCCTGTCATATCAGAGATATACGTTTGCAAGCTTGTGGAACTAAAATTAAAATCTATCTGAGTCCCTACGGCAAGAGGCTGATTTTTATATTGGATTTGGTCCGATTTAGTGCTTGTGTCAACGAGCATGGCAACATTTAAAACTAGAATTTTGTTTAAAAAAGGGTTTCCGACTAGGGCAGGGGTGTCTACAATTTCGAAATTGTTGATAACAGCAATTTTTTTACCTGAAGAGTCAACTTCATAGTCTCCGGTGCGCAGGGAATTTGCCTGGAAAACGGTTGCATATGAAATTGCAGTGGTGTTAATCCATTTTTGTTCATGGTGAATAAATTTGTAGAATAAAACGGCCGCAAGTAAAACAATAACAATAATTAGGTAGTCAACAAACTTAAGTTTTTTTATAAAGCGCAGGGAACGGCCGAAATTTTTATCCATAAAAATATAGCTTATCTTACTTCCGGTATCCTGAATTGTCAATCTAAATTGAATCTTAAAGAGCGACTTGACAAGAAAGTGAGGTTCTTCTACGATTAATTTATGGATAAAGCGCAAAAAACTGCACTTACGTCTCTTCTAGTAGAGGTTGGAATTGCCGCAGTGCTTGTGTTATTAATACTTCTCACGCTCAATTATTTTAATATCCTTCCACTTTCGAGCACGTTTTCTTTCCTTTCTTTCTTGCCACAGCAAACTCAATCAGGAGTAAATAATCTTTCGCAACTTTCCGGCACGTCAGGACCGGGAATAAACACACGTTCAGTTATTTTTCCATCTTCTCCCCAAAAAATTGCGAATGGCAGCGATAAGGTTTTATTTACATTAGTTAAAAATAGTTTTGTTAAGCCAACAGGTACACTAAGAATTGACGCTGAATTAGTGGATAGCAGAGGTGTATTAGGCAAAGGAACTGCGACAGAAGCAAGCGGCCTTACATTCAAAAACAATCTAAAATTCCAAGACTCAAATTATAGACATTTGAGGATATTTTATCTTCCCAAAGGCCAAAACTGGCTTCTGGAGTCACGGGAGAATAACGCGTCTAAATTCGCAATTTTAAAACATTTGATCCCAACAAGCCTGAATTTTATAAAAGCGACACTTTTTATCGACGCGGAAGGGAAGGCAGTCACAGTTTTGGTAGATGGAAGAAAGAGTAAAACAATACAACTTCAAAGCTCATTATATGCGGGGGGTAATCAAATGAATATAATGGCTCAAGTTGCCCCTCAGTCCGAGCTTGATATGTACGGGTTGTACTACCAGTATTAGTTTAGCTTTTAGCTTTTAGTTTATCTTCGTAGGATAATCCCAGCAAAACAAAGAAGAGAATAAAGAAGGAATAAATTCTGTATGTATAGTCACTTTGGAAGTTAAATAACATAGCAAGCCCCATGTAAAAATAGATATTTTTTTGGGAACGCTTAAAAAGTTCAAACATTAAGAATATAAATACTAAACCCGCCGGAATTCCGTTTTCAACAAGAATGTCCAACAATATATTGTGAGCGCTTTCAGTCCAAAGTCTTTTAGGAAGAAAAGTTTTTTGCGAAGCATACGCAAAGTTACCCGGTCCAAGTCCTAGAAATGGATTAGCAAATATCGACGACAAACCTTCTCTTGTATATTCAAGTCTTGATCCCGAGGGGTTTCTAAAACCAGAAAGCTTATCATTTTTTACAAGGATATTGTTAAACGTTTGTAGGAGGCTGTTTCTATTTGAAGCAGGGGCTACTGTAAATAGAAAAAACAAAGAGAGCAGGATACAAACCACAGTAGAATATAAAAAAACTTGTTTTATTTTCTTGTGGGTTTGGATAAGGAATAACACCATTACAATCAAGACAAGAACTAAGCTTATATAAGCGCTTCTTGAATATGAAAAAATAAAATAAAGAAAGAAATAAGCAATTCCAAGTAAAATCAAAACTTGCTTAAATATCTTTTTTTCCAGAAAAAGACTGTAGAGAAGGGCAGTTAACGGAATAATTAAAAAGTCCCCAAGATGGTTATGGGAAGCAAACTTTGGGAAAATAAATTGATAACCATTACTAGGAATCGTAAATAACAAATTATGACCTACTAAAATAGAGTAGGTGCAAAATATGAATGATAGTGCAATAATAAGGTATAAAAGCGGTTTTTCAAGCCACTTCCTGTTAGCAACAGAATATATGAATACAAAAGGAACTACTGCATAAAATGAGAGGTAGGTAATAGATTGTCCAATATTTACCGAAAGGATAGTCGATACAATGGACAATGCAATAAATGCAATGAAAAGAATCGACAACCTCTTTGGCAATTGGAATTTTTGTTTCCCTAAAAAAACGAAAACAAGGATAATCGCGGGTAGAGTATAAATTATATACAAAGAAATATTTCTGCCGTTTAGAAATCCCAACCCCTCAACTAACAACATTCCGGAAAGGAATAATAGAAAGATGAAATTACCGAGTGTTATCACACATTTATTATATATAAACTCTAAGATCCATGCATACTTTTTCACAAGGCTTGTTGACTTTCAATTTTACAGGCTGATAAGATAAAAGTGGTGAGAAGTAAATTAATCTGCCTAATTGCATTCATTTCAGCCTTTTTGGTTTATTCTTCTTTTGTACCTCGTGCGTTTGCACAGTATGGGGGTAATACTATTTTTGGAATGGTGGAAAAAAATCTTACATCTAAGGAAGACGGAGTACTTGTACATCTTCACGGTAACAATGTAGCATATAACGCAGATCGTTATTCCGGGACCAACGGAAGTGGTGGTTGGATATTTTCAAATGTCCCGTCGGGTAATTATACGGCTACTGTTACTCCACCTGCGGGATGGCGGAGCTGCAATGCGTCATCCGTCACAGTTGATACCCCCCCAGACCATGCCATTACCTTCTGTATACAGCCAATACCTGGAGATCCTACTGTCACCAATGTAGTTATAAAGGATACTTCCGGTAATATTGTCTCTACTGTTAATCCTAACGGTACGCAGTATATAATTACAGTCACTACAAATGATCCTCAGGGAGGTAATAATATCCATGAGGCATTTGCAACAATTAATATTTCACCGCCTCATCCAGCTGGGGATGAGCGGGGTTTGATAGGGTGGGCTTCAGACGGCGTGCCTGATAGTTGGACATCTTACAAAGACCTTGCTTCAAATTGTGCTGTTGGTGGAGGTTATGCTGCTGTATATACGGCAGGCTATGGACCACAATATATCGACCTTGTTCCAAATTCCTCGGGATGTTCTACAACCGTTAGTGGAACCACCAGAACAGTTAATTTTCTTGTCAGTTTTACGGCACAATTTACGGCTCCTAGATCCGCAAACAGACTTTATGGTTATTTACAAAATTGGCAAAATGTACGTGTGGGTTGGATAGGACCATTTGGGTCATTCGGATTGCCCAACAGACCACCTATTGGAAATAATGAAGCGACTATCAATAAAACCTGCGAAACAACAGGTTGGGCATTTGATCCTGACGTACCTGCACAAAGTATTACGGTTAATGTATGGAAAGGAGGTCCCGCCGGCAGCGGGCAATTAATTGGTGGATATACAGCAAACGTTCCTCGAGGAGATGTTAATACTGCATATGGAATAACCGGAAATCATGGATTTGACATAGTTTTTAATGCTTCAAGCGGTATAATCGATGGAGCTACGCATACACTTTATATTTATGGACTTGATAGTATAGACCCGAATAATAACAGCACTCTTCTTCCTCCGGCCTCATCCGGTACACCATTAACAATTAAATGTGATAGAGCGCCCACTTTTCAAAGCGTTACAATAAGCGCAAACGGAAACGGGAAAAGGATTGTTTCAACCAACGCGGCCGTTCAATACACAATTACGGTTGTCGCCAACGATCCAGATGGAGGGAGTGACATTGGGGCAGAGTACGCATTGACCAATTTACAAGACTCAGCGGGAAATTATGGTAGGACTGATTACAGAGGGTATCTTGGTTGGTCAGCAACTTCAGGGTGGGCAGGCAGTTCCCCTTATAATGCCTCTTTTCCCTGGTGGGGCGGTAGTTTTAAAGCAGGGTCTCCAATAGGATGTACCGGAGGCGGACAAGGAGCTATTGCTCTAGGTTATGGGGCTCAATACATCAACCTTGTTTCATGTACAACTTCTGTTTCGGGGACTACCCGCACATCTGTATTTACAGTCACTTTTAATCCGCAATTTTTGATAGATGGGCCACTTTTTACAAACCAACTTTCAGGTTGGATAACGGATTTGGAGGGTAATCCTGTCGGGTGGGTACCTGGCGACACTTATGACCTGAATCAGGCTCCTACTTACGTCAGCGGAAGCTTTTCTCCAAAACCGGCACAACCCGATGGATCAACTCCATATACAATTACACTTACTTCAAATGATGCAAATGGTGGAGATGATGTAGATCAACAACTCACAATTATTAATTACAACACAGGCCCAAATGCAGGTTTATATAGAGGATATGTTTCTTGGTTAGCGGGAAATTGGTGGCCGGGAATTTCAAAAGACACCAAACTTTGCACAGGGAATGGAGGAGGATATGGACAAATTTACACAGGGCCACCGCCGCCCGACTTTGGCGCAACGTATATGGAATTGAGCGGATGTACATCTAATTGGTCCGGAACCCAACGCACAACAACATTTACTGTCACATTTAACCCTAAATTTGCAACCGACGGGCCACAAACAAGTAATAATGTAGATGGAAACGCTATTGATTGGGGAGGATTAAGCTATAACGCAGGGTGGACATATATGGACCAGTTTGATTTGGCCCAAGCAATTTCTGGGCATGTTTATAAAGCTGACGCGGGGGGATCTTGCGCATCACTCGCTCCTTATACGAATGGCGGAGCAACAATTAGTGTTGATAACGGGTCGGTTACAACCGGAACAGGTGTAGTGGATGGATCTGGTGCTTACAAAGTATTCGATGGGTTTCCATTCAGCCCGCCCGCAAGACATGCGGTATTAGGTATTAGTGGGTACACTCTTAAAAGCGTGCAATTTCAAGGAGGCGCTTGGACTAATGTAGTAGGCTTTGGTTACTCATTTAATTATACAGCGAATACAAGTCTTAATTGGTGCGTTACAGATACTTTACCGTGGTTTCAGATTTTAGATCCAATCGACATAAGAAGAAGACAAATAATAGATGATATGCCAACTGGACAATCAATCGCAATAAATCCAAAATCTATCTGTTTTTCATCAACGGGAACTATTAATTCCGGTAGTGGAACACCTGGATGCGCCGTAGTTGACAATGAATTTGGATATAACGATGACCCAAAGACAAGAAGTGGAGTCTATTCATATACATTCTTCAGGAATCGTGCGCGTGTTATAAGCGTGCCGCTTATTGATCTGGCGGCAGACAGCCATGTCTCAAACTGTGGTTCAGCTCCCGGTTGTACAATAGCTAACTTACCTACAGGTGCTTATTTATATAACGGTAATTTGAAAATCGGATCCTACACCACCTGTCCAGTAGTAACATGTCCTAACGGAACACACGTTTTGATATTAATAAACGGAACACTCACAATTAACTCCGATATGCTTGTCGGTGCACCCGGTGCTGCAAATCTACTTGTTCTTGCGGCAAAACTGGATGCTACAGTAGGTAGCGGAGTTGGAAAAGTTTATAATGACGTGACGCCAGACCTTCAAGAGATTTTGACTTCTGAAGGAAGCGTAATTTTTGCGGGTACAAATTGTTCGAATGGGGTAACGGCTGACGGGAGAATAAATTTTGAGGGCGCAATTATTACAAACGCTCTCAAGCCATTTGCAATTGATGGGGCAGGAACATTCCAGAATAATCGCTCGCTATGTGCTACTAATGATAAAAACTATCCCGTATTTACTCTTAAGTCTAGATTTGATTTTGTGCCTCAGCTAACAGACTTTTACAAAATACCGTCCATTAGGGAGAGGGAGATAGCGCCGTAGCGTAGTGGAGTTAGTATCTACTTATTGAATTTGCTCATATAGATATCAATTCCGTGTTCAAGAAGCTGTTCTACTATTCTAATTGTTTCACCTATCATAGTTTTAACTTTGCCACGGTCACCTGAGGTAATATTTCCCAAAACGTATTCATCTACATTTTCATGATTACGGCTCTTGGCATGCGCTTCTATGTGATCTCGCGGGTGTCCAATCCCAAGCCTGATACGCAAGAATTTATCGGTTTTTAATTGCTCTATTATAGATTCAACTCCGTGGTGCCCGCCGGCGGCGCCCCCAAATCTGACTTTGATTTTTCCAAATGGCAGATCAAGATCATCATGAATTATTATCAATTCCTGGGGATCAATTTTGTAGTAATTCAAAACTTTACTAACCGCGATACCCGAATCGTTCATAAATGTTGTAGGTTTTGCAAGGAGTAGAGAAGTATCTTTGAATTTAATCTGTTTAATTTGGCATTTAAGAGATTTTTCTTCTTCCCAAAATGTTTTCTCAACGCGCTCAAGCTTCTCTAGAAGCTGATCCGCAGCCACAAAGCCAAGATTATGCCTGGTTTTTTCATATTTTTCACCCGGATTTCCAAGACCAACTATTAATTTCATGAATTAATACTACTAATACTACAAATGCCACAAATACTACAAATATTTAAATGATAACTCGTTTAATTGAATTATTGGAAATTGGTAGTATTTGTAATGTATTGGTAGTATTCATTAAACCTTTCCTTTGTCAGGATTCTTGTTTCTGACTTCTTTTGAAACAATTTTTCCTTCAGAATTTATTTCGTAAATATACACCTCGCCAGTCCCGATTTCAAAATTAGCTATCTCGTTATCGGGAATATTCTCAAGATATTTTACTAGCGCACGGAGTGCATTGTTACTTGAAGCAACTAAAATATTTTTTCCATCTTTGAGTTTTGGCAGAATTTCATTTTCATAGTAGGGTACAACGCGCTCATAAACCATTTTAAGACTTTCGCCTTGAGGTGGAGGATAATCCCAGCTTCTGCGCAATTTTTGAAACTCCTCATCCCCAATTTCTTTTTTAACGTCCCACTTGTTTTTGTGGTTAAATGCCCCATAATTCCTTTCTCTAAGAGCCTTATCTATAATAGTGGGTAAGTCATTTCTACCTATAACTTCTTTTATCTTGTCGAGAGTTTGTGTGCATCTGGTAAGGTCTGAGGTATATCCGTAGTCAAAATGAATATCTTTTAGAGTTTCTGCTGCTTTTTCTGCCTGTTCAAGTCCTTCAGGAGCGAGTTTAGGATCTTCCCACCCTGCCCAAATTCCTTGTTTGTTGTAATCTGAGAGTCCGTGGCGAACGAGTACTAAGTATGCCATTACTAAGTATCGAGTATAAAGTATTTAGTATTCAGTATCAAGATTATAATCCAGCTTCAATTTCTAAAAGCCTATTATATTTTGATAGTCTTTCACTTCTGCTCATTGAGCCTGTTTTGATAAAATTGGCGCCACATCCATATGCAAGATCGGCAATAAACGAATCTTCCGTTTCGCCACTTCTGTGGGAAATTATTGTTGACCAGCCAGCATTCTTGGTCATTTTTATCGCGTCAGCAGTCTCGGAAATAGTTCCGATCTGGTTAATCTTGATAAGAACTGCGTTTGCCGCATGTTCGTCTATTCCTTTTTGAATTCGCTTCGGGTTAGTGACAAATAGATCGTCTCCAATGGTAATAAATTGAAAATCCTTAGCCATTTTGGCGAATTTTTGGTGATTTTCCCAATCATCCTCTGCAAACGGGTCTTCAAAAGAGAGTATGAAATTTTTTATGCCTATTTCTTGATAGTACTTAGTCAATTCTTCGCCAGTTAAAGTTTGATTTGACTTGTGCAGTACATACTTTCCGTCCTTGTAAAATTCTGTCGAAGCAACGTCTAAAGATAAGCGGTAATCTTTTACGTTTTCATATCCTAATTTTTTTCCTGCCTCAATTATGGTGTCAAGAACTTCTTCATTAGAATCAAGTTGTGGAGAATATCCGCCTTCATCCCCAAGAAGAGTGGAGAGATTTTTTTCTTTTAGAATTTTTCCAAGGCTATGAAAAATTTCCGAAGCAATTTTTGCCGACTTTGAAGGAAGATTGTCGTTTGGGACTACCATAAATTCCTGAATATCAAAATTCCAGTTTGCATGGCGACCCCCATTGATAACATTCACCATAAGGCGCGGAAAGGACGGTTTTACGCCTTCAAAGTAATAATCGTTGATATATTGCCATAAAGCTTTATCAGACGCGCCTGCCGCAGCTTTTACGGCAGCAACAGATACAGCAAGAATTGCATTTGCACCTAGATTACTTTTATTCTCGGTGCCGTCGAGCTCAATTAATTGCTGATCGATCATTTTAGGATCGAGCTCTTTTTCTTTCAGTGCCTCAAAAATAGTCGAATCTATATTTTCTACGGCCTTTGATACCCCAAGACCAAAATATTCGTTTTTGACACCATCGCGGAGTTCACGAGCCTCATGACTACCGGTTGACGCGCCCGACGGAACGCTTGCGGAATAAACTTTGCCGTCTTCTGTAGTCAAAAAAGCGCGCACCGTAGGATTTCCACGCGAGTCGAGAATTTGAAGTCCTTGAATTTTTTTAATTTTCATCTGAAAGTTTTAAAAATTACAATCCTAAAAGGTGAATAGAATACATTATCAAATTACTAAGCGCTTGTCCAAGGGAAAAACCGCCAATAGGGAAGAGTAATAAAGCGAACAAAATAAATATACCAAACTGTTGAATTGACAAATAAGAACGGGCTAAATCATTTGGCAAAAAAGCCGCTAAAACCTTACTTCCATCAAGCGGCGGAATGGGAATGAGATTAACAAAAGAAAGCATTAAATTGTAAAGAACAACTGCATAAAGAATAGAAGAAACCAAATCGTTAATTGGTAAAAACCTTAAAAGTTGTGAGGCGACAATTGCCAGAAATACATTTGTAAGAGGGCCCGCTAAAGCAGTTAGTGCCATATCTTTTTTAGGATCACTAAAATGCAGCGGATTAACAGGGACCGGTTTTGCTGCCCCAAAAAGGACTGGTGAACCCGAAAGAAGAAGTATTGCAGGGAGAATAATGCTCATAATAGGATCAAGATGTGGAATAGGATTTAAAGTAAGACGTCCCATGAGTCGTGCTGTTGGGTCGCCAAGTTTTTCAGCAACAACCCCATGCATTACTTCATGAAGTATCGCCGAAAACAAAAGAACAGCAAGAGGAATTAAGATACTCAAAAGAGAACCATTCATCTGTAATATTATACAGAAATTTTACGTTTCAGGTTGACTTGAATCTGCCGCAAGTATTCCAAATACTTCACTAGGTTTTGCCTGAGCTTTCACAAATATATCTATAATTGGTCCAACTATACTGATTCTATTAGCATCAAAAAAATCTTCGGGACGTTCAAAACATATATCTAATTTTTCAGCCCCGACTCTGAGAGCTCTAGCGACATCTTCAGGTTCTGTTGCGCGCTTACCTTTCGTTTTTTGAACAATTCTTTCAAGAGTTGCCAGTTTTACACGATCGAAGCTATATCCATAAAGGTCAGACAACTTGCCTTGAGTATCCAGATGAATGAATCTATTTGTAACTTCATATAATTCTGCTTCGCCCATTTTGAGGGTTTCCGAAGCTTCCAAGATTTCCACGCGTCTTTCGGGAGCACCTTCACCTTTTCTGGAATGAGATCTCCTTGGTTTCTCTCCGATTCCTCCTCCAACAGGAGAGTCAATCACCGGCTTTCCGCTTGCGTCTAGAGTAACAATTTCCCAAATTCCACCCCTTCGAATAATAGTTTTTCCTTCAGCTTCACATCTTGCTTTCAGCCTCTGTAAATGCCTGTTTGTATAAATTAATTCGTTTCTACCCGCGTCCGGACCATAAAGTGCTCGAGTCATTTGCCATCCTGTAGGTCTAGTCGTTTGGAGTAATTCAGCGAGTTGTTTTTCAAAAACTGAAGGTCCTGATCTATCAGCTTCTCTTTCTGAAGCCTGAGCTTTGAGAGCTTTTTCTTTAGCACTTCTGATATCTTGGTCCTGTGCCTGGAGAAATCTGATAGTTGTTTCCTTGTTGGCAGCGCTCGTTCTTACTATGTTTAGTGTACCTCCAACTCTTTGTGCAATAATTACATCACCATCTCTTTCAACTCTGCTTCTCAACCTATATAGGGATCCCCTTAAGTCATTCAATGCAACTCTTGGGTTTACTCTCGGATGTAGAACTTGTCTTAAGGAATCGTAAGTGAGTTGTTTGTTTGGTTCGAGTTGATCAAGTACAGATTGATCACGTTCTGCTATAGTGGATTCAAAATTTCCGGAACGTCGACCACCTCCGCGGCGTTTTAATATCTGGCCTTCAGTATGTGAAGACGGAACTTCTTTCATACAATAAAGCCAATTATAGCAATTGTGGTTTGGCTTTCAAGAGACTAGTCTTTTGTAGGGGTCCAGAAGTCGGCTCCTAGTGAATCCCAAGGGAGACGGCGCTCATCAGGGTTTTTAAGATCAAATTGTCCGGAGACAAAATAGAAAAGATCAATTGGTTCGCCTGAGATATTTACCATGCCATGGGCTACACCTCTTGGGATAAAAAGTAGGGAAGAGGCTCCAGCTCCAAGCGTAATTTTCATGGAAGTTCCCTTAGACTCCGAATTTTTTCTAAGATCCCAAAGGCCGACAAGAAGTGAATCGGAAGGAGGCAAGTAGAATATATCTTCCTGTTCAAAATGAAGATGCCAACCTTTAATTGATCCGGGTAAAAGTCTTGACCTATTAACTTGCTTTATCTCCATGTCTTCCAAACCCTCAATTTTCCCATTTGACAGCCTGATAATCTCAGAAAAATCACCATCTTCACCTACAAAGTTCTTAATGGGAATGATTTTTACGCCGTCTATTTTAGGTTTGGCAGAGTAATCCTGAATGTAAATTTGACCTTGGCTTTTTTCATCAATATCTTCAATTGTTAAAGCTTTTGACATATATGAGGATTATAGCACCTCGTCAAACTCGGTGTAAACACACTCTCTTCGCTCGGCGTAAACACCTCGTTTTACTCAGCGTAAACATCTCGCCTCAATGTATTTAAACAGAAATGCTTCATCCATTGCGATAGATAGTGTTTTTATGTTAAAATGTAACTAACTTTAAAGAAACGAGGATATGGTGAGTGGTAAATTCAAACAATTCTACAAATAAATCGAGCGCTTCGGCAGCCCCTTCGGCGCCTGCGTCTTCAATGGCCGAGCTTATGGCCCGTTCCGGACAAAACCTTCAAGTTCTTCAAAAAGGTCAAATAGTTGAAGGCACAATCAAAAAACTCACACCTGGCGAAATCCTGATGGATATTGGTGCAAAAGGAGACGCGCTTGTTATAGAATTTGATCATCAGAAACTTGAGAATCTTCTCTCAATGCTAAAAGTTGGGGACCGTGTAAAAGCTTCAGTTATTTCTCCCGAATCAGAAGAAGGATTTCCTGTTGTATCTTTAAGACGTATGCTAGATGACGCGATTTACTCAAAGTTTGAAGATCTAGTGAAAAATGAGGAATCATTTGAGGTTGATATTGTGGAAGCCGCCCGCGGCGGATACTTTGCTGATACGCCACAAGGAGTAAAAGGATTTTTGCCAAGTTCGCAAGTGACTGATACGGATAACATTGTGGGGCGCAAAATTAAAGTCAAAATCCTTGAATTTGATAGGTCTAAAAAAAGAGTTTTATTCTCCCAGAAAGCAATAAGCTTTGTTATGAACCCCGAAACAATCAGGAAATATGTTAAGCGCGGAGATGTAATTGACGCGGAAGTTGCTTCAGTTACTGCATATGGACTTTATGTCACAATTAAGCCCGAGAAAGATATAACTATTGAGGGGTTCGTCCATATTTCAGAAATTGCATACGAACGAGTGGCAGATTTGTCAGCAAGATTTAAAAATGGCGATAAAATTAAAGCTGAGATATTGGATATTGATGAAAATAATCACAGAGTTAATCTTTCAGTCAAGAGGACCCAAAAAGATGCATTTGCTGACATCCGCGAAAAATACAAAATAGAGGAAAAAGTGACGGGTACAGTGCTTGATGTCAAATCCCGTGGAATAACAGTACAGATAGCAGAAGGAATAAAAGGGTTTGTCCCGTCAGACAAAGTGCAAGCAGGAAAGACATACAAAGAAGGGGATTCTATCAACGCTGAAATTGTTGATTTTGATGATCGCCGCCGTGTTGTTGTATTATCACCAATACTCAAAGCCGTCCCGATAGGGTATAGGTAAATTCTCAATTCGGATTCATAATTCTATGGCTAATAAGACTCGCTTCGTCTGCTCAAACTGCGGTTATGATTCTCCAAAGTGGTTAGGCCGCTGCCCAGACTGTTCGGCATGGAACAGTTTTACCGAGGTAACAATTGCGCAAGAAGCGTCAAAGAGTGGCTCACGTAGCAACTCACTAATTCAAATTTCATCTACCGGCAAGCCAGTTTCTTTGAATAGTATAAAAAGCGTGCAGCAAAATAGAATTTCAACTGGATTTGCCGAGTTTGACCGCGTTCTTGGCGGAGGAATTGTAACAGGTTCTGCAATTTTGTTGTCCGGGGATCCGGGAATTGGAAAATCAACGCTGCTTTTAGAAATCGCAATTAATATAGCAAATCGCACTTCGCAAGTCGGAGTTCTCAAAGAAACTAAAAACAAAAACGAAAAATCTACTCCAAAAGTTCTATATATCACGGGCGAAGAATCTGAATCACAAGTAAAGCTGCGTGCAGAACGCATCATAGGTTCCGACTCTAAACTAAAAAATAATCCCCTCCTAGCACCGGAAAATTTATTTATTTTCTCAACTGGGGACATAGAGCAAGCTATTGCGTCTTGTGAAACCACAAAGCCAGATCTTGTAATAGTTGATTCAATTCAGACAATGGCAACTGATGCATATCCCGGTTTTCCTGGCTCGCTTCCCCAAATTCGCCATGCAACATCTCGCTTAGTTTCATTTGCAAAAAGAGAGGGAGTCCCTGTTTTTTTAATTGGGCACGTTACAAAAGAAGGTGTTGTTGCAGGTCCAATGCTTTTGTCTCATATGGTGGATTGTGTTTTGTATCTTGAAGGAGAAAAGTTGACGGGAACCAAAATTTTGAGAGCTTTTAAAAATCGTTTTGGTGATACATCAGAGGTTGGAATTTTTACAATGGAAGAGAGGGGACTTGTTGAAATTTCAGACACTTCTAATTTTTTTATGGAAAATGCCAAGCGCTCTGTTCCGGGATCTTGTTTAACAGTTGTTATGGAGGGGAGCCGTCCCTTGATGGTTGAAATTCAGGCACTTGTTGTCCCTTCAAATTTATCTTTTGCACGCCGGGTATCAAACGGTATTTCAGAAAAACGCATAGAATTGCTTTTGGCCGTTATTCAAAAACATTTAAAAATTCCAATTGAGCGTATGGATGTTTTTATCAATGTTGTAGGAGGCCTTAAAATTACTGAAAATTCAGCAGATCTAGCCGTATGTCTTGCCACTCTTTCATCATTTAAAAATAAACCACTGAAAGACACTGTCGCGATTGCAGAAGTTGGTTTACTTTCAGAGTTGAAGAGTGTTTTGAATGAAAAAGCACGAGTGAGTGAAGCTCGCAAATTAGGATTCAAAAATGTTGTCACTCAGCAAAATTTCAGCTATTTAGGTGCTATAATGAAGAGCATATGAGTTCAAAAACCAAAAACCAAAAACCAAAAAACCCGTCGAAAAATCTCGGGATAAACAAAAACCAAACTCAAAACTCTAAAATTAAAAAAAGTGAGAAGTCGAGCAGGGTTGAAGCGGCTCGAGCAGTAGGGTCGGAAGTCTTGCAAAACATTATGCTTCCGCCAAGGGTAGTCCGCCAAATTGCTGAAGAAGTTGGAAAAGTTGTAGGTAAGAGACTCTTGATTAGAAGAGGTAAAGCACGTAAATCGAACACAAAAATTGATAACCCCGTTTTCCTTGACACTTCAGCAATCATTGACATGAGAGTGTTTGACTTGGCAAAAATAGGAGCCTTATATGGTAATTTTATAGTTCTTGAAAGCGTTTTGTCAGAACTTAAAAATATTGCAGACTCAAAAGATTCGGTTAAAAAGGAGCGCGGGAGAAGGTCAATGGACGCACTTGAAAAATTCAAAAAAACGCGCGGGATGAAAGTTAAAATTCTTCAAGATGAATTTGTGAAGCCAGTGGATGAAGCAATTATTGACCACGCAAAGAAATATAAGGGGAGAATTATTACGTGTGATTATAATCTTGCTAAAAAAGCAAAAATTTCAGGAGTTGTTGCAATCGATCTTTATGAAATGACAAATATTTTAAAAACCCAAGCGCTTCCCGGGGAAGAATTTTTTGTCAAAATAGTCCAAGAGGGTAAAGGAATCGGGCAGGGAGTTGGATATTTGCCTGATGGGACAATGCTTGTTGTAGAACAGGGGAAAACCTTCGTTGGAAAAACGATAAAAGTTGAGGTTTCACGCATCATTCAAACCGACGCAGGAAAAATCCTCTTCTCAAAAATAAAAGCGGGGGATTAACATTTGGACAATCGGGATTTCTTGAAACTTACCTTCAAATCCTCTACAATTAAATTTCCTCTTTTTATTAAACATGAAAAAATTAACAAAAATTATTGCAACGGTTGGACCATCAACTGATTCGGAAGAGAAAATTTCAAAGCTTATTGATCTTGGGGTTAATATTTTCCGATTCAATGTAAAACATAATGATCTACCCTGGCATAAAGAGAAGATTGGGCTTGTCAAAAAATTAGCCTCTGAAAAAGATATTGCAGTTGGCACACTTCTTGATTTACAAGGGCCTGAGATCAGAACAGTTGTGCCACATTCGTCGGATAATTCTCCAGAAGAAGAGGGTTGTATTGAAATTGAAAAAGACGAGCACGTATTTGTTGGTGAAACACAAGATCCTGAGTTCAAAGACAAAAAATTTACAATTAGTCATCTCGAAGTTCTAAAGCATTTAACAGGTGGGCAGAGAATTGTTGTTGAAGACGGGCGGGCAACGTTTCGGGTAGAAAGAGTAACAAATGCCGGAGCAATTCTTGTTTCGGAAGGCAAACAAGAACTTAAAAACAAGAAGACGTTTAATCTACCGGGGGCTACTTATCCAATGCCTACATTGACAGATAAAGACCGCGAAGCAATTAAAATGGCTGCTGAAATTAGGGTGGATTTCGTGGCTTTGTCTTTTGTCAGGACAGATCAAGATGTTTTGGACCTCAAAGACTTGATGAAAAAAGAGGGCCTTCCGGCAAGGGTTATATCTAAAATTGAGACGAGGATTGCAATCGAAAATCTGGATGCTATAGTTGCCGCATCAGAAGGAATAATGGTGGCGAGAGGTGATCTTGGAATTGAAATTCCAATTGAACAAGTACCTTTTTACCAAAAACTCATGATTAAAAAATGCCTTGAGCGTGGGATACCTGTGATAACGGCTACTCAAATGCTTATTTCCATGACAAATGCTTCCTATCCAACACGTGCAGAAGTTTCTGATGTTGCAAATGCTGCCTATGATTTGACCGATGCCGTTATGTTATCAGAAGAAACTGCAGTTGGGCATTATCCCGAGGAAACAGTTAAAACTATGTCTGGCACGGTTGAGTTTTCAGAAAAACAAAATATTTTGCGTGATACTCGAAACATTTTTGATTACGACATACTAGATTCGGAAGAAATGCTTTGTGACACCGCTTACAACCTTTATCTCAAGTTTGAAGAAGAAAAAGAGCCAATTGGGGGTTTTATTGTGTTCTCTGAAACTGGCAGAACAGGCCGAAAGCTCTCCCGTTATAGAGCAAAAGCTCCCATTTACGTTTTTACTCCCAGTTCAAAAGTGCGCGACGGATTGACTATGAGTTTTGGAGTCATGCCTTTTATACAACCGAGTAAAATGCCTGGTACTAATGCAATCAGGATAGAGGATATGAAAGAAACTTTTGCATTTTTAATTAAAAAAGAGCATGTAAATCCTGACAAACGCTATATTCTGCTGTATGGAGATAACTGGAATGTAGCAGGAGGAATTTCGACAATTAAAATAGTTTACCCCAAAAATCTTGACTAGAAAATAGTTTTCACGGTACTTATAAATCCTGTGAAAATTGCGTCGTAACGGGGTCAATTTTATTTTTTTAACTCAAAGAGGTACAAAGTACTATTCTCTGTTTCATAACCGCAGTTTTTGTGTCAAACAGTTCCCCAAATAAAAAGGAGTAAAAAAAGTCTAGTGTGCTATTTGTTTATTTGGCCTGAAATCATTTCCTTAGGTGGGAATAAGAAAGTTTACACTGAAAAATTTTTTGCTTGCAAATTTAGGTAGAGGTAAGAAAGCCTGCCCAACTCTCCTACCTCAATTAAATCTGAAAGCTAAAAAAAATTTTTAAGTGCCTGCACCTCAGAATCCTTTTCGTTTTCTGAGTCTAGCGACAACTCTCCTATCCCCATTAAAAAAACAATTTACAGACCCTTCACCTCAGAAAACTTTTGTTTCTGGGTCTAACTATACCTTTTCTACCCCTATTTAATTCTCCAAAAGTTTGGCAGGCACACTTTTCAAGACATGAAAAATGTTTCTCTGACAGTCCAAATTAATTGTTTTTGCTTCGTCAACTTTTCTTGACAAAACTTTTCACATTTGTTAATTTTACTTTCAATAGCATAGTCTTTTCCTGCCTAAAGACTAAAGCTTACTTTTTAAAAGAGCATTGCTTTTCGTACTTAAGGTTTTATTTCACAGTAGCGAAAGTGATGCTCTTTTTCTTTTGTCGGAAGGTTTTCACCTGCCTGTTTGCCTAAAGTTTAAAGCCTGCTTGATCAAAGTAACGTAACTCTAAAACTCAATCCTTTTTCAACCAATTTTAAAATTTCGTCGCGTCCTGCACGTTCAACAGATTCTTGGTAAAAATCCACATTTTTTCGGGGTTTCATTTTGTTTCGTTTTTTAAGGAGTTTTAAAATATTCATGGCTATTTATTAAGTATAGCACAATTCACTAAGTGGTGCAACCTATAGCAAAAAATCATTCAAAAAGTAGTAGGCCTAGAATAAATTACATGTCAATTTAGATTGATTTATCAACCAATTTTGTTTAAGCATATAAAAATGTGGATAACCCAGGGAAAACTATTTTGCTCCTTGACAAAGCGTAATTTTGCCACTTTTTTAGTGAGATTAGGAAAGTTCAAAAGAAAGTAAATTTATTTTAGTTGTAACAACAATCGCGGGGTATTAATTAATTCTTTTGATTTTAATATTAAGCGCTTTTATAACAATAGTAATTATGACTATAAAAAGTAGTCCGAAGCCAATATATTCAAGATATTGAGGGAGATAGGCTATGACAATTGATTGTTCGTTTGAAATAAGCCAGCCGTTTTCCCAGGAATTTACTTCAAAATGTTGTTTGACTTCTTTTCCGAAGATAAAAGGAAAGAATTGGTTTAAAAAGTTTGAGTTAGTAACGTAGTAAGCCTTCCAGCCGTGGTCATAACTTTGAGAAAGAACTAGATTAGCTTGTAGCTTGGAGCTGTTAGCTTTTAGGTTTACGATATACAGGCTTTCGTTTGGGTGCGAGACATTCTTAATTTGAGCTATCGTAGAACCAGAATTATTATTGTTTCCAGATTGGAAAGATATATTTTCTATAAATTTTGACGGAATAGGGTAAACTTCAAGGGAAGAAAACTCGTTTTGGACAAGATCATTTCCAATTGCGCTGTTATCTAAGTGAAAAGAGTATCCTAGACCCCCACTTTCCATAGTCGGAACGCTAAGCGCTTGTGCCCCATGACCGTCAAGGTAAATATCAACTGGCGCCACTTTTTCATCCTCATTCAAGACCCAAAAATGAAGTGGACGGCCTGATAAATTTTGAGAGTTTACAAAAAGAGCGTAGCCTTGATCGTGCGACAATGTTGCAGAATAGAATGACAAACATTTACTTGAGTTTTTATCTGAAATATTAGCAACACCATTTACAAACGATGTGTTTGCCGCGCCGCTTCTGAAAGAATTACAGTTTTCAAATCTACCATCCACGCCTTTTGCTTTATATGAAAGGTAAGAATCATCAATCTTTGGGATAATAACAGAAATTACATGCGTTCCAGCACCAATCTTAATCTCTGATCCTTGTGTAAAAAGGTTTTCATAATCTGAGGAAGAAATTGTTGCTTGGCTAGCGACATCTTCACCCGACAAAACAATTTGATTATCAAGTGACATAAGAAGAAAGGTTGTGCCGATGGTCTTTGAACTTGGTAAGTTATCTGAAATTGTAATATTTGTTGTCCCGTTGATATTTATTACAGCTGGAAATGTAGCGGTGTTTGAAATTGAGAAAAGTGGGATAGTAGTTTCATTTCCCCATACTTTTTTGCCATCTATTAATATTTGTGGAGTTTGAATTCTTGCATTGATTTGAATATTTCCATTTTCATCAACGTTCTTATAGAAGGAAGCAGAAACAATTTTTTCAACCTCTTGAAAATTTGGAACGACAAGATTTGAATCTTTTTGCAAGTTGATATTTGTTTGTAACGCAATATTAGTAGGGTTATTTTTAAGACTATACTGTGTTCGGTCGAGCATTTTTTGAGAAAAAAGCGAGAAAGGGTAGAGATAGTTATTAGTTAATAGGGAATAGTTATTAGGTTTTGAAACGTAGTTACCCATTGTTGAGTAGGCAGGGTCATTTGTTTTCCAAGTAGGTGAATTAACGTTTGAAATATTTGCCGGAGCAGTAAATACAAATGAATTGGGTTTATCTTTGAGCGCAATTTTATAGATCTTTATCTTGCCGAATGTCGCGTCTAGTTTTGCTCCCGGTATTCTCGAGAGCAAATTTTCAGTTTCCGGATAAAAAAGGGAGTGCGGCGCCGGCGGATAAATAACATTTTCATCGAGCATAACAAATGAAATCTGGTACTTATTTATTACATCTTCAAGCGCTTTGTAATTGTTGGAATAAAGTGCTGCAGAAAGCTGGTAATAATAACTTTCAGAGTCTTGTGACCAGACGTCAAAAGCCCTATCCAGAACTGGTTGATTCAAGCCATACCAGATAAATCCCGAGCCGCCCGACCCTTGGTCACCCCATCTATAAAATGTCCATCCCCAAAAAGTGTTTTGAGGTAAATTTGCAATTCGAGCATTTTGGTTTTGGTGTTTAAAATAGTCAAAAGTCTCAAAATATTCGTTTGGTATTTTTACCGTTACTTTATTGTAGAAAAGATTACCGTTGAAGGCAGGGAGTGCAATCAAAAGAATCAAAAGGCAGGGAATAGATAATAGAAAATAGTTAATAGTTTTTTTAAGCTTTGAGTTATGAGTCTTAATAATACTTATTAAAAAATCAAGAATAAATGATGTTCCAAGAGAAAGCATAATAGAATATGCTAATGCTGCAAGGAGCGAGAATTTTGTAAATGGGAAACGGAATGCTTCACCTAAGAGAGGTAGAAATCTAAATGCCTGGTCAAAAAGAGCAAAAGGTTGGGTGCCGGTTGCAAGCATAGTGAAGGCAAAAAGGAAAATTGCGGCATATGCTATCTTTGTTCTTTGCTCGTAGTTTTTAGTTCGCATCTTTAGCAAAGAGTGAATAAAACCTACAAGAATTATTCCAAAAAGTAGGAAACCCGCGGCTGGGATAATGGGATTTGAAAAATGCGCTTTCCAAGGGGCAAGCATAAAAGTGTTGTTTCCGTTTATGTTAGGATCCACATTGTTAAACCAAAAGCCCTTGAGTAAAGCAGTATCTGGAAGAGTACCAAACTCCTTGTTTTGTGCAAAAATTACGCCAGACGACATTTGATTTATTTTGGCCGTTAGTGCCACGCCTGAATTTGTAACAGTAAAATAAAAGAAAGGTAAAAGCCAAAAGGCATTGACAAGAAAAATTATCAAATAAAGTTTGGCGGCACGTGTCAGAAAAGAAACGCGATTAGATTCAAATAGAAAATTCACAAATACGTAAATTGAAAGCGCAATCATCAAAACAACAAATAAGGTGGGGATATAGGCGCTCGGCGCGGCGAGTAAAAGAATAACTACCAAAAAAGCTAGCCGTTTTCTGCTTGGCTTCTCAAGGTAAAGTATGGATGACAGCAAGAACCATGGAAGCGCAGCAAAATGAGCTGTAAACGCCTCAAATGGCGCATAAAATGTTTGTAGTGTGCCAATGTTGAGCGTATAAAAAAGTGCACCAATAAATGAAATCCATTGACCCCGTGCCCCTTGGGCAAATCGGGGTTGACCATTTTTGAAAAGATGTTTGATCAGAAAGTAAGCCCCAACTCCTCCCAAAAAAAGCATAGTGAAAGTGGAAATGTACCTTGCTAAATTCATTGGGAAAACAAACATCAGGACCAATACGTAAATTTGTCTGACTAAATCAGAGGCGTGTCCCATGCCACCAAGGAGGCCAAGTGACTGATATTCTTGCCATACGGCAAATAGAGACCTTTGGATATTCGTCCAAATAGAAAGTTCCGGCATCAGGTTATCCCAACCGATTAGAAATGTTCCTGGTTTGAAGTTGAGCGCAAACAAGACTACGTTTAGGGCAAGAAGGCCCAAGACAGGCCAATATTTGATAATTTCCAATTTTAAATTTCCAATTTTAAATTTCATTTTAGTTTATTTTGTCTTTAATTAAGTTTATATACGGTAGCTGCGCTATCATCATAAATTTGACTGATGGCAGGCAAATTAGGAACGTAATTTGCGTCCGACTCAACATATCTATACCAAATGGAAAAAGCAGCATCATGAACCTGTTTTTTTGAAACAAAACTTAGCGTAGAGCCCCCGGCAACCGGAAAATTAATTGTATTTTTTGGTGAAAGCTCAATGGCGTATTTTTGATAAGTACTATTCCATGAATAGTTATTTGAAATGGGTACACCATTTATAGTAATTGAAAAGTCTGACTTAATTGATGGGTCAAGGAATACACCATCAACATAAAAAATTCCGTCATATGGTAAATAAACATTAAATCTTGAATATCCGTCCAAAGATTTACCTGTAATTTGTTTTTCCTCAGAATCAGAAGTTAGAGCCGCGCTCTTTGTAAAAGGGACGAGATTAGTCAATTCAGTTCTGACGTTTGTGCAGACAGAATGGTAAAATTTGTCATCTTTGTGAACAACTAGCGTGTTAATCCCGTAGCTTTTAAGAGAGCTTATCATTTGCCTATTTTTAATGTCCTCTTCAACCGAGTCAATCGTATTTGGTAAAAGACGTTGTTCGTCACAAATAAAACGGGTTAATAACGTCTGAATCACAAAGGATTTTTGGAGACTTCCATCAGCAGACCAGTGGAAATATCCGTTGACAATAGGCTTGTCATAATACAGGGAGAGCATGTTGTACCTCGAATAATAAAGATTGACCGGAATATCAACAACGGCTGAAGTTTTGCTTTGTTTTACAACATCTATATATTTTGCCCCGGAAAGCGTGTCGGTGGAATAAAAAGTTGCAGGTAGTCGTTCTAAAATACAGAAAATTAAGACAGCCGCAATTATTAAGTTTTTCTTTTTTGTGAGAGAGTTTAAAAATAGCAAAATGGCCGCTGTTTCAAAAAAGTAAAAGAGCACTACAAATCTTCCGGTTTCAATTATTGATGAGAAAGGCGGAACTTTTATAAGGAAATTATAAATGTATAGAGGGGAAGCGCTTGGGGCTCCAAAAGAAAGAAGCAAAAAGATAGAAAAAATACTCACCAAAAATAGTTTAATTTTTGTGTTCGACTTAACAATAAATGCTAGGAAAATAAGTATTTCTATGAATCCTGAAAAGACCGCTTTTTCTATAGAGAAGGGTGTAGGGCTCGCAACAATTTTTGAGACAAGTAATTTAAGGTATGAGTTGGGAAGAATGTAATCAAAAAACGAAGGACTTATATCTTTTAAAAATATTGATCTATCCAAAAAAACAAATGAACCTGTCATCAATGCAAAAATGTAAGGGAAATATAAAACGCTAAAAACCAATACGAAAACAATAATTGGAAGTTTGAGGTTATTTTTAGAATCAATTATTTTCTTAACAAGTCCAAATAGAATGCTCTTATCAATAAAAAATGTTGCAACTATTACTGCGACAAGAGATAAGAAAAGCATTATTAAGTATTGAAGAGAAGAGAGAGCGATAAGAATAATTGCCCCAAAAAACAAAAAGAAATCCCTTTTTTGGATACTTTGAGTCCTGAGCATATTAAGAACGGCATAAGCAAACAATGGAAAACCACCCACAAAAAGAAGATTAGGATGAGAAGCAGCTTTGGCAATTGTATAAAAAGAGAATCCATAAATTATGGCTCCCGCTGCCCCGAGGATTCTGGATTTCGTGAGGGAGGCGAAAAACAAATAGCTTAATGCGCCATTAAGTGTCATAAGAATTAATATTGTCAGGTTATATCCTAACGGCATACTAAAAATGAGGGTCAGTAGAGCCCCTGTTACAACTGTTAGGTACGAGTCAAAACCGCGTGAGAAATCAAACCCCACAGGGTAACGCCATAAATGTTGATAGACAAAAGGGTAATGCAGCTCTTTTATCTGATTTGCGGCAAGCATTTGATATGAAGCATATTCATAATTATCCCAGCCGTCACCAATAAAACTTTTATTTAGTTTTAAGATAGAAGGAAAGGTAAACATGACGCTTAAAAGAAGCGAAATACCAATTACAGCGAAAATGATTTTAAATTTTAAACTCAAAATTTTCATATATGTTTTTAATTAACGATTTCCTCGTAATATTTTTTTCCAATTTTTTCCCATGCGCGCGCCCGCCTTGCGAACGCCGCAAACTTAACAATTTTTCCCATCAGTTTTGAATTAGTCCTAATTTTTGAAAGTTTATTGGCAAAGTCACCATTAAAATCTTCAAAAACAAGGTTGTCTATTTTAAGGTGTGCTTCGTTCAGCATCTCCTTCATGTCGTCAGCCATTAGTACGTCACGGAGCTTTGGAGAAAGTAAGAACGGTTTTTTGAATGAGAGAGCAATTGAAAGAGGCCCACTTGATGACATAAATGTTCTGTATGGAAAAACCACCAAATCTGCAGCTTTAAAATACATTGGAATATCGCGTTCCTTAACAAAACCGGTTACCATAAAACCATTCTTTTTAGATTCATTCATAATTCCTTTAATATATCTTTGGTAATAATTTTTGTCCGTGTGATTTGGATTTGGTCCACCGGCCAAAACAAGAGCAATATCGCGCCCTTTATTTTTTTTCTTAATGTCATTTATTGCATGTACCAACCAATCAGTCCCTTTGTACCAAGCAAGAAAACCAAATGACAAAATGACAAAAGAATTGTTTTTAACCCCAAGCTTCTTCCTGGCTTCTATTCTTCCCGGGATATTTTTAAACTCTTCAACACCGTGAGGAATAACAACGATTTTTCTTGTTTCCCCCCGTGCAGATAAAGATTCTTTAAGCCCTTCCTCAAATACAATAACTTTAGTGGCTATGAATAATATGTAAGAATAAAACAACTTCAAAACCACGTCCATTAAATCTGTTGTAAAAGATCTTTGAGAAAGATTTATATGTGGAGCAATATCTTCAAGATCATCAATTACCTGATGCATGACAAAAATAATCCTTTTGCCCATGAGTTTTAATACAGCAAGAAAGATTGGGAAGGGCAGAATATATAAAAGATTACCAAACATTGCAAGCTCAAATTCTATAAGGACTGTTTTTGAGTCGTTGTTTGTAGTTTTTAGTATTTCCCGGAGAAGAGTGGGAAACGCCGTGAAAGAATTCCTTTTCCATAATCTTTTGACTTGAATTCCCCTTTCAGTATAGTCATTTTCCGCGTCAAGCTTTTCCGCCAAAACCTCAATTGATAGCTTGTTTTTTTCAACGCCGGCCCGCCTAGACTCGCCATCGATTTCTGAGTCGAGGCTGGCAGCGCCTAAAATAGCACGGAAAGTATTTTTGGCATATGACGCGATTCCCACAACTTGTTCTCCGTGGGTTTTGCCGCGTGCCGGATAAGATGTAATAGCAATAATTTTGTTTTTCATATTATGCAAATAAATTAGTTATACTAGCCCATTTGATTTTCTTGATAAGGCGCTTATGGCTGGGTTTTATCTCAATAACCTTAATAATCGATTTTAGGGCATTATTTAATGGTAGCACGCTATGTACCACGTTGTGTACCGCTCCGTGGTACCAGCGGACCTGCGCAAGTTCAAAAAGAGTTTTTAATACTGCTACTTTAAGGTCTACTTTTGTTCTTTCATCATTTGCCCATGTGACGGCTACTTCCTGGACAAAGAAACCGTTTTGCAGGGCGAGAAATAAAATCTCGGCATCATATCCCCATCCATTAATTCTTGCTTCTGTAAAAATTTTTCTTGTTGCATTTTTTGAAAAAGCTTTAAATCCGCAGGTAAAATCAGTAACATCAACCTGTAAAACAAATTGAGTAAGACTGGTAAATACTCTTCCCATAAGCTCACGATACAAAGGTTGATGGCGCGTTACAGTTGAGTGACCATTTTTTCTTGTTCCAATAATAACGCTTACCCCTTTTGCCATGAAAGGCGAAAGCTTTCTTAGTTCTGAAAGTGGCGTTGACATATCAGCATCAAAGAATAGAGTATAGTCAGAATTTGACGCTAACATCCCAAGTTTTATTGCGTTTCCTTTTCCGCGGTTTTTCTTATAACTTATGACTGATAACTTTTGGCTCATAACTTCTGGCAAATTGAATATCCAAGTCCTGATGAGTTCAAAAGTTCTATCTGTTGATCCATCATCAACAAAAATAATTTGACTAAGTTTTAATCCACGCGGCAACCTTACCCGCTTTAAGGCTTCAAATGTCTTATCAATTCGCTTTTCCTCGTTATAAACGGGAATGACAAAAGATATTGTTTTCATATTTTTGTTCTTATTAAGAACTCCTAAACCAGCAAATCTCTTTGTGAGCTTAGGAATAAGGTACACAGTTTGTGGGTTCTCGGAGCGAGGGGCTTGTCAAAGTGACAAACTTTTTCTCGTTTTGAGACCTTATTCTTTTGGCAAGAAGCTAATCGGTCACGATCGTTCTTTGTTCGCATGCAATACGCGAGTTTTAGAACATTCGGTTCCTTTCGTTCTTGTCTAATAGGTTCGTTGCCGAACATGCTTGTCTCCTTTCTGAGACTGCACGGTGCTTACCGATAAATCCGTCCCCACAAGGGAAGGAGCCAGTCTTTGCCTGGTTTGGCAAAGTAGGCGTCCAATCCCTGTGAGGCGTGAGCTCACATTACGTCAGACGTAATCCAGTGAGTGAACTCACAAGTAACCCCCGGACGGAGCTAGCCACGCTGCGCAGTCGCCTCGCAGGTCTTGTTCCCAGAGCCTGAAACGGTCTTGTTAGTCGCACCGTCCCAGTTGTTGAAAACATACCCTGCGGGGATGTCGAAATACGCACACGTTCCACCGCCATGGATCTTGACCTTGCCGTCGTCGAGCTGATCGTAACCGGTCACAGTGTTGCAACCAGTCTTGCACCAACCCTTAACGACCTCGGGCGTAAGTCCAGAAGCGGCAGGAGCTGCGGTCTGCTGAGCGGGCGGAGCGGAACCCTGGGCCGGAGCCTGGGGCTGAGCCGTCTGCTGAGCGGGAACCGACTGCTGAGTACCGGTCATGGCTGATACCGGGCTGATAGGCATCGGAGCTGAAGCGGGAGCCGCAACACCGGAAGCCGAAGCCAAGTGACAGTCGTGGGCAGACGTGATGACCGGAGGGACAGTCCCAACAGCCACGTAGTCGCCACACCGGTACTCGTCGTCCATGCGTGCCCACTTGCCCGCCAACCCAGGAACAAAGTCCACGGGGGCGTCGTAGAGCGTGGCTTCCGCGACACGGAATCCAGCGTTCACGTTGGCAGGACCCCAGATGCGGACTGATGACTTGCGGTTGTTGAGAGCCGCGTTGTCAAGCCACACGTCCAGGACCTTGCCGGCTGGCACGTTCATCTCGTAGCCTGGCAAAAACACGTCGTTCTGACGCATCCCAACCATCTTGTACGAGTCGTGCACGAAATCACCGTTGGCGCGCTGCAAAGGCCACCACTGCTCAGCAGGGCCTCCGATAACGTTGCCGTTGACGGTGAAGGGCGTGAACCCGGCCTGAGTCGCCTGCGCCTTGATGCAGGGGATATTGGGCGAGTTCGTCGCGCAGCTGTTGCTGTTGGCCTGCTGGTTTGCGGGCGTGGGCGAAAGCTGCGGTGCCGTCTGCGTGGGTACTACCGTGGCAGGGACCTGCGTCGCCTGAGGGGCGGGCGGGTTGCCGGCGGGTACCGTAGGCAGAGTGGCGGGCGTCGACGAGGGTGCGGGCGTGCTAGCCGGCTTGACAGGCGTAGGCGTAGGAGCCGTAACCTGACCGGGCTTAGCTTCGTCGAGAGCCGAAACGATGTCGCGAGCCTTGACGTCAGCGTCGAGGTTCTTGATAGTCGTCACAGCTTCGTCCTGAGACAATCCACGATCGCGGGCACTGGCATAAGCGCCTGAGATCTTCTTGGCGTCCGGGACGTCTACGTCGTGGCTCTCCAGAGCGGTCTCGGCCTTGCCGGCGTCCTTGTTGTCGGGCGCGAGGCTATGCAAAGCGCTCGTAGAGTCGTCCCGCAGATGCGAGCCGCCGCCATTGTTGTCGTTACCACCACCGTTGAAGAACGGGATGATGACAAACCAGGCGAGCACGGCCAGCACGGCGAGTCCAGCAACAGGCATCCAGTTGCGACGGAAAAAGTCCACCAGGCCGTTGCCACGAGGCGGAGCCTCCCAATCAATCTCTTCAGCGAGACCAACGGGTACGTTCGCGTTGAGAGCGAACTGGTTCAGGTAGTTACGCAGAATCTGGCGAGCCTGAGCCGCGGTGGCGTCATCAGGTACATTCAGACCAGCGTTCGTCAGAAGGTTGATGGCTGCAATGATCCGCAGGAGGACATCCAACGGAGCCTGATCCACCAACCGGTTAAGATCGCGATAACGCATTGTAGCGTCCCTTCTCTACGAGCTTTCAGCTCATAGGTGTGCGGGAGGGGTTCTTCCTCTGACATTCGTCAAAGATTCCTCCTATTAACCTCATTCCGATGTTATCGGGACGGGCTCGCTGCCGATTCTACCGTTCAAGACGGAGTACTTATACGGCACGCTATTTAGCATCTAACGGTTTTGTTCATCGCATCTCCTTGATACGTGCTAGCCGTTGCGCTTGCTACCTTCCCGCGTGTGCTTACTCTGGTGCTTCTTGCTCAGCCACTTGCTGCGCTTATGCGTTCTCAGAGCATTGTCCACGTGGGCGGTCCGAGGCTTTTTGTTGGCCATCAGAATCCTCCCAGGGAGTTGACTTCTACACGAACAGTGCGTTTCCGCGTGTGAATCGTGCGACCCACGAACGTGCGTCTCGAGCGTGAAGCTCCCAGAAATGCCAACTCGTCATCGTCGTCTTCGTCCTCGAAGAACAACATGTCGGGCGGGCTGCTTGCCTCAGGTTCGGCGGTGTCTTCAGAAGCTTGAGCCTCGTCATCGAGAACTCCTCCGATGCCGTTCTTGCGAAGGGCTTCGAGTGCTTCTGCTAACCTTGCCTGTTCTGCGGCGTTTCGTTTCTGGCGAACGTTCTGGTCGCGGGCGCTGCGCTTGGCCATCTTATGATTTCCCTTTGCGTTGTCGTCCACCGTGGGTGGGCATTACGCGTGGGGGCGGCGCAGACGTTCGGCGAGGCGGAGGCTTATCACTCGCTGACTGGTTTGCACCGGTCAGTTGATTAGCTTGTCGCCTGCCTTTTTTCGGTTCCTTAGACACTCTCTATCCTCCTGCGGGGCTGAAAGACTTCCAGTAGTCAATCGATGCTCCCTCGGGGGACTTCAGGCAAGAAGCTTGCGGAGATCCGCTAGCGTTCTGAACTGAAGCACACGTGTCACGGGGACAGTCATACCGAGCGCGGTAGCCGCCTCTTCGTAATCTTTGTCCTCGTAGAACCGCAACCTGACCAGCTTTCGCTTGTCACTAGGAAGCTTACCAACAGCGTCGCGAACGAGTTGCTCGTCCTCTAGCTGAAGAATAACAGCTTCAGGGTTGTGGTTCTGTTTCTCCTCCATGATGTCATCATCAAGCCGGTCGTTATCCCGCTTGCGCATGTGACTGATTGTCACGTTGTGCGCTATACGAAGTAACCAGCCTGCGAAAGCGTGACGATCCCTGCAACAGCCGACTGCCTGCCAAGCCTTGAGAAAGGTCTCGGAGGTAAGGTCGTCTGCAACGTGGTTGTCACATACCATGAAGTAGATGTGTCGGTAGACACGCGTAGAGTAACGACCGTAGAGTTCTCCGAACGCATCTGCGTCGCCTGCCGTAGCACGCAACACAAGATTTTGTTCTTCGTTCTCTCCGGTAAGAGCCAGAGTGGTCATGCCACCGCCTCGCTTTCGCGAGAGTGTACCTGACTACTGGCTCGTAAGAATTCGGGCACTTCGTCCAGACTGCTTTTCGGCAGAGGCGTCTTGAAGACGTTGCCATTGGCGGTCGGGATGAGGAGAGAGTCGCGGGACTGTTCAAGCGGGCAGAGTGCCAACTGTAAGACAGCGTCCGTGAAGCTCCTCAAGTGCTCCGAGTCAGACCTGATGTCTGCCACACGATACTCGAACTTAATCGGGTATGTATCAAGTAAACTCAGGATGAGCTTCTTGACCCCGTGGGCAATCAGTTCAGGCGGCAACTCGCAAGCGAGAGCCTTGGGGGCGGGGTTGTTGCGGGGCATGGAACCTATCCTTTTGGATTTCAGAATCGAGCTTGCCGTTTATACACCGTCCCTTATTTTTCTATACCTTCCTCTCTTTCTTTGCTAATCAATGGCCGAATAAAACGCACCTTTTTCAAGTGTCAAACACCACGCACCATGCGCAGTTTCATGACATGGTACGCTGGGTTTAACACCTTATTTCATCTCGCTTATCGCGGGATTAAAGATGCGCTATATTCGGCCACCGAAGTCTTATATATGTATATATAAGGAAAGGGAGGATTAATAAATTCATTTGTACTCCAAATGAGTACTATTATCGGTTAGTTCCAATTTTAAATTGGAACTCTTTTACACTAATGAAATTTTTCATCAGTGTTTCGAAATGTGTTTGAATAACACATTTCTCAACCTATTAGAATATATCTACTTTTCATCACAATGATACGACTCCTCGTTTTTAACTCGGAGTGACAAAATATGTTTAAATAACACATTTTGTCAAGCGTGATTACGCAAATAGATATTCTGTGTACCTTTTGTTAAAGAACAACTAATAACTTGTAACTTAAAACTTAAACTAGCTATGCTTTTAAGCCAGATAAGTCCAGTTACTCACTACTAGAATATACCGTCCTAAAAAAGGCACTTCTGTCGTTCCAATAGAACAACAGTCTGTGACCTTGTAAGGTCGGAGTAAGTGGTTTCAAGCGAAGTTTATTTTGAAGGTTTGTTTTTTGGGTCTTCTGCGGGCGCTGAACTGAAAGTGAAGTTGAAACTGCTTGAAACTGCTCCCTCCTGCCTTAAGGTAGGGTTTTAATTAATTTTCTTTTTAAGAAAGAATCCGAGTGCTCCGGACGAAATTAGTCCGAATAATATGTCTGTTTCAGGCCCAGTAGATGGTACTTGATTAACAGTTGGTTTTTGAAAGATTTGTGGTGTGTTAGGCGTTGTTACACCAAGAATATTTTTTTCAATACAAACCTGAGAATTATCAGTTGCTTGCTGACCATCGGTTGAAGTTGCAGTTACATTGTTTATGACACAAGTGACAGCTTGGTTGTTTGGTAATTGTGCGCCGTCTGCTGTTTTTGCAGTTATAATGAATTCTGCTTTTTGACCTTTTGGAAGTGAGTTAACTACAAAGTTTATTTGAGATGCACCTGCATTGGAATTTCCAACACCAGATACAAAGGTTAAGAATTGTGGGAAGGTATCAACAACATTAAGGTTTGAAATGTCAGTATCTCCTGTGTTTTCTACAACTATTTTAAAGTTTACGTTTTGGTTTGGAGCAAAGCGAGGATCATTAACAGTAAGGTTGTCAACAAAATCTCCGCCGCCTTTTCCAGGCTTTTGGACTAATTTGTTGATTGTGAATTTAATTTGTGATTGACAGACTTGTCCACCACCATAAACTATTTGACAGTTAGACTGTCCACCAGAAGCGAGTGCGTTTCCTGCAACAGAAAACAAAAGAGTTGCGGCAAAGACAAAAGTTAAAAGTTTTTTCATAAATTCAAACGATTTGTGAATTGTAGCATAACAAAAAGCATTTGTCAAGTGCTATAGGACGTGATGTGTAGTTAATAGTTTATAGTGAATAGCTAATAGGTGAAAATTAATAAGATGGGGCCTTGATATATATAATAGGTAGAGTGGGTTGGTAATAAAGAGCAACTGTATTATAGGACTCTTTGTAAGAGTTGGGTAAAAAGAGACGGGTAGCGGGACTTAGCAGAAAGCTGTCTACGAGTTATATAAACCTCGGGCCTGTCCTCCTCCGGTCAATAAATTCATCCGCCTTAGTAAAAACTTCGGCGAGATAGATCGTAAACAGCTTCCTGCTCACTACGCTTCTACGTGGTAAAAATGTAAAACGGGGGGCCCTGAAGGGATATACTGGTGTGAACCAGGGCAGAGAAGCAGTGCTATCTCAACCATCCCCCCAGGGCCTTGTCCCCATGACAAAGTCAATGAATTACGTTCATCACGCGTGTGGGTTGTACCTCATCGGTACTTTATGAAGGATCCCACAAGAACCCCGATTTAAGGTTTTCTCCTATCCGTTTTTGAGGCAGGGTATGCCCCACAGGCTTTCGCCGGCTGCAATCCACGTTGCCTTGCTAGGGTTGTCAGTCCTGCCTACGGTTCCACAAGTCCATTCGCCATGATAGGCGTTTAGCCACGTGTCAAAGTAGACAGTTGCCTCAGCGAAGTTCATCTTGAAGGCCGGGCCGACCACAGTGATGCTAGGAGCATGCGTGACAGTATCAGCAGGAAGGTTGAGAAACTCGTTGCTTTTAGAGCTGAGTTTGCATCCCTGCGTCAAGAAACCAAACTGGTCTCGAGCCTGCTTCCACGAGTCCGACGGGCCCCCTATCACAGCTGACATGGTCTGACAGAAATAGTCGCCATTGGCATACTTGTGTCCGTTGGCATCTACGGTTCCGTCAGAGTTGAATATGGGGTGTAGGACCTGACCACTGCCTCCCTTGATGGGGGGTAGAGGCTGGGAGTCCTTTTGTGTTTTCCCAACAGTGCCCGCAGGTGTACCAGCAGGAAGCCTGTTGAGATAGAACATGCCCCATTCAACATCAGGTAACGACAGAGTGTTGCCGCTCTCGACCTCTCCGGTGACGCGCTTGCCATGCGTGTCGACGGTGTACGACAGGACATAGATGCGTCCGTCGTTGTTGTAGCTGAAGTTCGCGGGAATTTCTAGTGTCACAGTCTCGCCGTAGTCCATTGTAGCCTGGTTGGCCGCGTCATGGAAACGAGAATCAGTGTTGCACGTTGCACACCAGCTTTTGACCGTGAGGCCAAAGAGGCTGGGGGCGCACTCCTGCTTACCGCACATAGGAAACGTGGCCGAAGCCGCGCTAGCGGAAGTGGGAGTGTTTGCCGGGCTGTTGGCAGTGACTTTCGTGTTGGTTGGCTTTGTGTTGTTGATGGGCGCACTCGTCTCGTTGTCGGTTGTCGTTGACTTGGACGTGTGCGAACCGCCGCAGGCCACTGCGAGAAGCAGCAGAGCCCCGAGAGCCAGAGAACCAATTCGAGTTGTCATTTCGTGTCCTCCTAGACTAACGTGAATTCGTGCTTGCCGATTTGTAAATCACCTCGTAGTGAGGTGTGTGGGTAGGCTCCTTGTGTGGGAGTATGTTCTCCAGGTTGATGAACCCGATGACCATTACCACTGTGAGCATCCCAGCTACTGTCCATACGCCTGCGCGCAGAACTTTGTCTTCATTAGCCGTTTTCTGGCGCTGGTGCTCGATCATCATGACCAAGACACAAACCAGAGCCAAGCCGATCCAAACCGCGGGGTGTTCGAACATTTGTGCGTGTCTCCTTTAAGACTACGAATGTGTCTGTCTCAACGAGTGTTGAGCGTAGACTGTGCCTGCCGATGTGTTTTTAGCGGGGTTTATGTCAGATTTTTGATTCGATCAACTCCTTATGCTATCCGCTATAACTTCTCCATACCCAAAGTGGGTACATGGCTAACTTCTCATGAAGCGCAATCTGAATGTTAAATTATACTGGATTCCCGCGTTCGCGGGAATGACAGTGTAACATCCACAGTGCGCCTCACAAAAAATGCCTAAAAAACCTTAAATCTTACTTTCTATTGTCAAAGAGCTTTGTCATGGCTCGCTTACCACAAGCTTCGTC
This sequence comes from uncultured Gammaproteobacteria bacterium, assembly GCA_964651815.1. Taxonomy (GTDB): domain Bacteria; phylum Patescibacteriota; class Microgenomatia; order Levybacterales; family GWA1-39-11; genus GWA1-39-11. The sequence continues at coordinate 55,279 of CAZYWG010000004.1, forward strand.
ATACATGCCTATATAGGCACAAGATCTAGCTTGTCTGGGCGAGCAGCAATTACCTCTTGCAGCCATAAATTCAGCTATTGAATTGAGGCTACTTGAAATAAAGCTCCGCTGAACAGTTTTGAGTCTAATCAGCGAAAGAGTGCAGAGGATAGAGATTCTGAAATAAATTCAGAATGACAATTAATCCTGCGCACACTCTTTCGGCGATTAAGTTCTGGTTTAATTTTGCTATATCCTTCAGGCACTTAACGTGCCTTGTAGGATGTTGGCTCTGGCGCACTTGAAAAACAAAGTTTTCATCGTACTTTTTGCTTAGCGCGAACTCTCATAGGATCAGACATATCTATTAATCCTTCGCTAACGCTCAGGATGATGGTTTAACACCATCAAAAAACCAGCCTCTGTCTTGGTGGCCACAAGTCTTGCGAAAAAACGCAAGTCTTGTGAATTCCAAATACGGACAGGTGTATAGGAAAACCAAGCTATTAGCTGGTAATTAACTTACAGGCTCTTTTTTTAAAGTACGCTCGTGCCTACAATAGGCACAAAGTGAGTAAGTATATCAAGAACTATAGGATTTGTCAATATACCTACGCACGAAATTTTATTGAGTAATTTCGTGCCTAAAATCTTACCCAAGATTGGGAGCAGCTTTTAGCTATAAGCTGTTAACTTTTAGATCGAACAATCAGGCGATCTATTACTTAACCCTAAATCATATTACGGGATATTAAATCATAGTCTAAATATATATAAATATGGCTAAATATGTCTTTAGCCTCGATTCCTAAATCGGTGTTAGAAAACTCTTGACAATTGGGGTGGGGCATGTGATAATAGTCTTGCTTCGAGATCTTCTTCGAAGATGTTCTCCGGATTCAAGTTTTAAGTAAAATTTTGCCAAAGAGCCGGTCGGAACATTTAAATTTTCATATTTACATTTGATTTTTTATACCTAAATTCTATGCCAGTACGAAGTACTAAATCTGCAAAGATTGTTAAAGCAAAAACCCTAGAGCCCAAGGAATTGGAAGATGTTAAGGTGACTGAGCCTCAGAGTGAGGCTAATATCGAGTCTATCGAAACTCCTACCACAGTTCCTTCGGAAGAGGCTACAGTCATGCCTCCTGAGCCTATGAGGTCGGAAGAATCTGGTAATTCAGATAACAGAATGAATGTGGACATGGATTCGCAGGCGCAAGACAGGTCAGATCGTGGCCAATCGTCATCTTATCAGCCTCGTGGAAGATATTCAAGAGATAGTTATAATGACAGACCGGACCGTGAGGTAGACGTGCGTGCTGACGAAGTCACCGTGCCTGTTTCAGGAATTCTTGATATCCAGCATGAGGGACACGGATTTCTCCGTCCCAAATTCCGTGCCTCCGACCGTGATATTTATATTTCAGCCTCACAAATTAGACGTTTTTGGCTAAGAGGCGGAGATTTAGTTGAAGGGGTTGGGCGTCCTCCAAAAGATAATGAGCGGTATTTTGGCCTTTTAAAAATAGAAAAAGTAAATGGAGATGAGCCTGATAAATCGCTTCGCAGGCCCCATTTTGATGATTTAACGCCTATTTACCCAAAAGAGCAAATTATGCTCTCAACCGGAAAAACGCCTCTTTCAACCAGAATTATAGATATAGTATCTCCAATTGGATTTGGGCAGCGTGGAATGATAGTCTCGCCCCCAAAAGCCGGTAAAACAACCATTATTAAAGAGGTGGCAGCAGGTATTTCAGCCAATTACCCTGACGTTCACTTAATGGCTGTTTTGATAGGTGAGAGGCCTGAAGAGGTAACAGACATCTCAAGAAGCGTAAGGGGTGAGGTTGTAGCCTCAAATTTTGATGAATCTCCTGAAACACAGACTAGAATTGCCGAGATTGCCATGGAACGTGCTAAGCGCCTGGTTGAGCGTGGAGTACGCGTGATAATATTACTTGATTCTATTACGAGGCTGGCTCGTGCCTATAATTTGTCCATTGATCCTTCCGGTCGTACGCTCACGGGTGGATTTGACCCTGCGGCTTTATATCCTGCAAAGCGTTTCTTTGGAGCTGCTAGAAATTGTGAAGAAGGCGGCTCGCTTACTATAATTGGAACAGCCTTGGTTGATACAGGATCACGCATGGATGACTTGATATTCGAGGAATTTAAGGGTACTGGGAACATGGAAGTACACTTGGATCGTCGTCTTGCGGAAAGAAGAATTTGGCCGGCAATTAATGTAGAGCGCTCCGGAACCCGTGCTGAGGAATTGATACTTGACGAAGAAACCCTCAAAAAAGTAACAACTTTGAGGCGAATGATTGATGTATTAGGGCAGGATGAAAGAACAGAGGTATTGATGGAAAGAATTGCAAAGACAGAAAATAATAAAGAATTCCTCGAAGCCCTCGGAAAAGGCGAATAAAAACCTAATTTAGCTCCGGATTCTCTTGCATCTCCCTTGACATATAAAAATTTAGAGTTAGAATCTAGGCATGACTCAAATAGAAAGCGACTCCCTACTTGCAGCAGCATACAAGCGTGAGCATTTGGAAAGTGGACTTGCTGTTTCAGCAAGGGCATTGCAAGAGAAACGTAATAATGTACCCCTGGTTTGGCCTGAATGGTTCAAGGAAGACGGCCAATTTTTAAGTGAGACAGGAGCACTCGATGCATTAAGGAGAGCTCGCAACCGTCTTTTGGTGGAATACAAAGACGCAAGAATAATTGTATCTCCAACCGATGAGCTTGGAATGGAATCGACTCCGAGACTTTTTTTAATTTGGGGGAATCAGGAAAGGCCGAGAAAATGGAGCGTCCATTGGATGTTTAATGCTGTAGGTGTATATCCAAAAAAAGATGAAAACGGGAAAAGGCTAGGGGTTGTATTTGACGGTAGTCGCGGATACGTAGCAACATTAGGGGAGTCCGAATTAACTGGCGAATCATTTGACGCGTCGATAGTGAAGGCTGCTAATGGGTCAGGCTTGATATCTGGATATCCTCCTACAAGTCCGTTCAGATTTGTCAAACAAAGAAAAATTGCTGCGGCGACAATCAGATAGAGTTCTATCTATTGTAGGAAACTGAGGGGGTTGTAGAAGCTTCCGCCGCCTCTTACTTCAAAGTGAACGTGAGGACCTGTTGTCCTTCCTGTCAATCCAATCCAGCCAACAACACTTTTACCAGCAGCGACCGTTTGACCCACAGAAACATTTACGCCAGACATGTGTGCATAGAGTGTTGTATAACCGTTGTCTCCATGAATTAGGACATGTGTGCCATAGCCGCCATTGTATCCGCTTGTGAAGACCTCAGAAACCGTCCCATTTGAAGATGCAACGATTGGTGAACCGTAAGGCGCTGCTATATCTGCAGCTTGGTGGTACCAAGAGAACCCTTGTGTGACAAGGCCGTGAATTGGCCATGTAAATCCACCGGCTGATATAGATACCGGGCCGGTTGCTATATATTGCGTACGAATTACACGAGGCGCTTCCTGCGGTGGAACGCCGTCCGGGACAATTAATATCTCTCCTTCAATGAGGGAGAATGTCTGCGGATTTGCAAAGTCGTTGAAAGGGAAATCAACAATACTTTGCGCATCAATACCATATTTTTTAGCAATTGTGTATACTGTCTCGCCCCTTACAACCTTATGAGAGACACCGGTTACTGGGAGGACATCCAATTGGTCGCCTGCCGTAATTGTGTCTGAAGTGAGGCTGTTTTGCCATTTTATAGTATCTGTTGAGACGCCAAATTTTTTGGCAACTGTTGAAATAGTATCTCCATTTTGGACGGTATAGGTTAATATTTTGTCTCTGGGTTTTTGGCTTGTTTGAGTATTGAATACGTCAACAGAAGTAATAGATGAATCCGTAGCGCCTTGGGCAAATGAAAGATTTTTATTTTGGCCAAAAAGATTTGTGTCTGAGATAAACGGAGAGAAAATGACACCAAGAGTAAGAACCGTCATAGCGCTTATATGCAAGAAAATTCTATTTCTGCGGCCACGTTTTATTAAAATGTTTCTGACTAAGCTTCCTTTTGATCCCTCAAAGCGAGCTGAAATGAAAATTATTTTATCCTTAAGATATATGTTAAGAAAGGAAACAAATCCCTTAAACTGGTGGAATAAGTAAACATATGATTGCCTTGAGAATATGGATTTGAAAGTAACTTTTGCCTCGTTTATAAGTTGCATGTGATTGAATAGCGTTGAAAATAGGTCTTGGGCTCTAACTTCAACCGAAAGCTGAATAGGGTTCGGCCGCGGCACAAATACAAGCATCTATCTCGCTAAGCGGGATAGAAGAGCCATTAGCTTACCAGAAATGACAAGAAAAAGTCAAACCCCGAGCAGACAATAGTTATTAGTTAATAGGGAATAGTTTATAAAATCGAGCATTTGAAGATGACTTCTCAATTTCTGCTTTAACAACCAATCAGTTATTATATATTCTACTGCGTGGGGGAGGGTGCAGGAGATGTTGTTGGACTTGGAGTCACTGTTTCAGAAGGTGGAGGAGAGATTTTAATTGGTGGTTTTTGTGGCGGTAAATTACCAGGGGACGGTAGAGCAAGTGGAGTTTGCTCGGTTTGTGGTGTTACATTACCAGCGGAGGCCTTTTGTTGTCCGAGTTTATCTTCTATAACCTTGATTTCACCATTTATTCTTGTAAGATTAGCCTGATTCCCAACTGACAATTGTTTTACAACATTGTATGCCGCGAGTGCATTCTGTAAGTCATTCTTCTGTTCATATACGTGGCCCAAATTGTAATAGGCGTTGGCAAAGTCACGTTTTAACTGTATGGCAATTTGGAATTGTTGTTGTGCTTGATCCCATTGTTTAAGTTGGTAATATATACCTCCAAGTTGAATGTAGAGCTGTGGGTTGTAAGGGTCTAGTGCTATTGCCTGGTTGACAGATGCAACTGAGAATTGATCGGCATTTTGGCCTACATTTATCAAATTTCTGTAGATTTCTCCAAGATTCTGCCAATTGACTGAGTTGAGAGGGGAGAGTACAACTGCATTTCTCCCGGAGTTTATACTTTGCTGGAGAAGCGCGATTATATTTTGCTGTACCGTTGTGCTTGGAGTAGTTCCGGGTTTAACAGACGCCGCAAGAGAATTAGCAAGCGCTAAATTAACTTGAGAAAAGATTCTGTGATAATCTGATCTGTAAGGAAATTGATTAATGGCTTGTGTTTGGAGAGTATATGTTGCCTGGCCATTATTTGCTTGGGCCGCGCGTAGAGAACTCGCAAAAGCCATATCAGAAATCATGAATTTAACACTGTAAAATCCTACAAACCCTACAACAAGAAGTACAACAACAAAGACTATAACCGGGAATATAGGGCTTTCTGCACGAGTGCTCCCTCTTTCTCCTTCTGGGGTTGCTTCAAAAGTAAGCATACCGCTCTTAGTTGAAACCAATGATAATGTAACTTCATAAACTCTTTTGTCCTGTTCTACATTAAGTTGTGCAAAATATAGCCCTATTAGTATAAATAAGGAAGCGACAGTAATAAATGAGAATGGAAGCAGGATTGAGAGCACAAATGAGACAAAAAGGGCAATAAATAAAGGTCTATTAACGCCGCGAGTCTTAATGATCGTAAAGACTATTGCAAGGAAGGAAAGGGCACCTAGTATTCCGCTTGTTGCAATAAGCTCTAAGAAGTAGGAAGAAGAAAAAGAGAAGGAAAGGTTCCAAATGTTTTGCTCGAGGTTAAAGGACGCCAACTTATATTTTGTGAAGTCGGCCAAGAAAGTTCCATATCCTGATCCAAAAAGCAGGGCATATAGGAATCTGGTAGCGTCTTGGCTTATTGCGGCAAAGGCTGTTTGGAAACCATAAGCATATGGAAGTAGAATTGGTTTGTTTGGGAGAAAGATAATCTGATCAGCGATTACCAAAATTCCAATAACTGCACATACTGCTGCAGCCGCTTGAATAAATACTCCGTAATCGTTTGCTATGGATGAGTCTCTTGCTATTTTTAATCCTATGTTAAATCTGTTTCCAATGTAAAGTGCTGCTAAGATTAAGACTGGGATGAGGTATATCAATTGCTGAATTGATGAACCAGTTGTGTTAAACAATTGGTTTTGCAACGACGCGAAAGGTAACAAATAAATTTTAAAATTGTAAAGCGCGGTTATTATAGCGGATGCTGCTGCACCCAATAAATATGCGTAAAGTGCCATATTGAAAGCACTTTTTGTGCGGATTGTATTTATAAGAACTATAGAGAACAAAATAGCTGCAACCGTTGGGACAGTTTGAAGAAGAGAATCATATCTATTTACTGAAAGAATAGAGGACACTGTTATAACTATTGCAAATATTACGAGAGTTAAATTTACAGGAGCAACCGTCACAACAATTTTGCGGTCAATGATTATTTTAACTCCCCAGAGGACAAGCAAGATGCTGGTTGCAGCCAACACCAAAAATTGTTTTGGAATTATAAAAGAGTCAGTTGTATTGATGAGAAAGAAAAGAGGGAGTAAAAATAATGTTATTAAAATAACAACATTAGATACACGATCAAGATACGAAATAAATTCTTTTTTGTCCATTGGTAAAACTTTACAAGGATTTTAATTGTTTGTCAACCCCTTTAAAATAAAAAGCCAGACATCATGATTTTGATCAAAACATTTTGTTTAGCTTGATTAAAGGCTCTAATTTAATTCGTCCTTAAATTTTAAAATTCAAAAAAGCTCTTATCAAAACTTACCCAAAATGATTTATCCCATCTTCCGAAAATCCTGTTCGTAAGATAAGAGTTTGAAAAAACGCGATAGTGAAACTTCTTCATTAACCTGATTATAAATTAGTATGTGAAGGATAAATTTAAAAATAGTCTCTTGTGGAACGTTTTATAAATTATATAGATGGTCTCGATATTCCAATAGTCGCTATATATATGTAGGCCAGGCATCGCCGGTTAACAAATTGTACAAATTTGAGCGCTGCACAAAGGGCCGTAATCCTGAAAAAAGTTTTTCAGGAACGAGCCCTTAGGCACGAATGGTTTGTTGAGTGGAAAAAATGCCTTGCACGTCACAGCTTTTTTATGCTAGCATAAAGTTATGGCTGCCCAACCATCAAAATCTGGAATTAAGAAGTTAGAATTAAGAATTAAGAAATCTCTCGCACGCGCTAACAAATATTCCAAATCAAGTGGGTTTACATTAATTGAGCTTGTTGTTGTAATTGCAATAATTGGAGCACTTTCAACAGGATTATATTCGGCCGTTACTTCACCCAAAGTTAAACAACGTGCGCAAGATGCGGTACGTTTGCGAGATATAAACCAAATAAAAACAGCCGTTGAATTATACTACCAAGACCATAATTGTTATCCGGCTGCAAGTGACAATGCTTTTGCAAACTCTCTGACTAATACTGGGACTAAAGCGTGGGTTGAAGGAAGTACAAAATATATGAGCATCGTCCCGCTTGATCCAACTGATAACCCATATATTTATAAAACCGATTCGTCAAGCTGTCCGCAATATATGACGCTTTTTGCCAAATTATCTCAGCCCGCAGCCAACTTTACCGCATGCAACATTCCTTCCTACACCAAGACAAATGCTACTTGTATACCGAGTACGGCAACTGCACCCCTTGATACAACCTGGGGTTGTGTTTCATCCGGAAGCATTGCATGTGGAGCAGGTCCAACGCCAACGCCATTTATCTGTTCAGGCGATTCAGATTGTACAGGAGGAAAAGTATGTGTTAACGGTTCATGTGTCCAACCAGGTGCGCCACCACCAACCAGCAACAGTTCTGTATTTATTTCTCAAGGATCACCTCCGGCATTAATGAATCTAGGGGCGACCGCAAATATTTCTTTCACATATAAAAATAATGGTGCAACAACTTGGTCACCCGCTGGCATTTATGAGCTTGGTTCTCAAAATCCGCAAGACAATACAACATGGGGAAATAGCAGAGTCCCTATGACAGCAGGATCTAGCATTATTCCCGGAAAGAGTTACACATTTTATGCCACCATAACAGCGCCTTTAGTTGGGGGTATTTATAATTACCAGTGGCAAATGTTGCAAAGCAAAATTACTATTCCTTCAACTGGCCTTGTATCATATTGGAAAATGGATGAGACAACAGGTACTGCCGTTGCAGATTCAAAAGGGACAAGCACGGGGACTGCAACCGGGACAACAATTGTTCCGGGAATATTTAACAATGCGAGGTCATTTAATGGAACAAGTGATTATATAAGTACTAACTATTCTAGCAACTTCGATGTAGCTCCATCTGGGCTAAGTGTAGGCATGTGGATAAAGCCTACTACTACACTCCAAGCAGGACTTCCCGGAGGGGATCCGTACAAGGTTTTTGCGAGTTCGTATGATTGTTCGGTTAATAAGGGGTGGAATGTGGCATATGATGGGACGTCAGGGCAATTATATGTGGCTTTGGGAAATGGGACAACAGGCGCAGCAATTGTTAGAAGTACTGTTCAAACATTATCAGCCGGCAGTTGGTATCATGTAGTTTTTATTGCTTATCCAAATTCAACTTCAAGTAAAATATATCTAAATGGTGTAGATGTAACCGGTACAACTTCTTCGTTTGGATACTCTCCACCTACGGGTTCTATGACAATAGGTAGACAAACAACGAATACCTGCACTTCAAATTACCGCTATGTAAATGCAACTCTTGACGATATCCAAATTTATAATCGCGCGTTGATTCAAACTGAGATATCGGGATTATATACATCTACTCCATTTGGGGATAAAACTACCAATACAACAGTCCTTGTTGTGCCTAATGATCTGGTTGTAGATGCGGATCAGGACGGATATTATACATCTAGCCCGGCACCTGCAGCGTATCCTGTAATTGCTGCGCAGGTTGTTAATGGAAGGACGTATTACAAAACTGCTACATCTGGGTACCAATATGTTTCCGCTTCAGCAACAACTACTCTCGGCGGAAGTGACTGTAATGATGGGAGTGCCAATATTTTCCAAAACGTTGCAAACATAGCAACTGATGCTGACTTAGACGGTTATTATACCGGTGCGCCTTCAACACAATGCGTTGGAGCAACTTACGCAACGGAAGTATCTAGTGGACAGGTGGGGCATTGGGCGATGAATGAAAATTCAGGTAGTTCTGTGGCTGATTCATCATCCGGTAATAATAATAGTGGGAATACTTGGGGAGCGCCAATCAGTGGGCTTCTAGCTTGGTGGAAAATGGATGAAGGGGCTAATAATAATGCATTTGATTCAAGTGGTAACAATAACACGGCAACTTTTACAAATACTTCTTGGACAGGAGGAAAATTAAGTAGTGCGGAAAGTTTTAATGGCAGTAATGCAAACGGTTCGTCCGGGAGCATTGCTGGAATAGCAGGCGATCACGCATGGACTATTTCAACCTGGGTGAATACAACAGCGAACCCTAATTTTGCCTGGGGTACTTTGCTGGAGGTGGGAAATGCTACATGTGACAAAAACCCGGTCCTTTTAAGAAATCCGAGCCAACAATACATAGTAGGCTTCAGAAACGGAACTCAAATTTCTACAACCGGCTTGTCCATTGGTACATGGGGGCATTTAACAGCTGTTTACACGGGAAGTCTTGGTACTTTAAGTTTGTATTTTAACGGGCAGCTTGTTGCAGGCCCTACACCAGTCGCTGCAGCAGGCAACGGAGACGGTGGGAAAGTAAATTTTGGGAATGATGCGTGTGGTATGGGCCATTATTTCAATGGTAAGCTTGATGATGTCCATATCTACAACCGAGCCCTTACGTCTACAGAAGTTGGTAATCTGTATAGCAATGCAGGCGCGGGTGGACCAACAAGGTCTATTTCGGGTATCGGTTTGAATGGGTCCGGACAATACGTTCAAATTGATAATCCTAGTTCTGGATCTCTAAATCCATCAAGCGCAACAATCACCGGCTGGTTTCAGGCAAGCAATTTAGCCAAGCCGTCTGGCTGGCAGACAATATTTTTTAAAGGCAATTACGATTGCACGACGGGTTGTGAAGATAGACAGTACGCATTATTTCTTAATAATAACGGAAGTTTAACATTTTCATCCACTTCAGTAAACAATATTGGGTCAACACAGTCCGCATGCTCTACGGCTGCGGGATTAATAAGCCCTGGTAAATGGTACCATGTAGCTGCTGGAATAAATAGCGCGGCGTCAAATATGTATATATATGTTAACGGGTTTTTAGCAGGAGGGGGTTGCCCATATAATACTTCCGGGATTCGGACAACAACGGGTCCATTTTTGATTGGAGCGAATACAACATGGGATTCATCTTTAGGACTAAACGGTTCAGTTGATGAATTCAGAATTTACAACCGTTCCATTTCCGCGTCTGAAATTTCCCAGACTCATCAGTATGGTAATTATTATATGGATGCAAGCGGTAACTATACACAAATTTTGGCTTCAAAAGCGTCAGGCGGAAGTGACTGTAATGACGCTTCGCCCGGAAACTATATAAGCTTGACTGGGTATGCAGATGCGGATGGGGACGGGCACTCGGTTAATACTCCAACAGTGTTTTGTGGAGGGCCTAATTTACCAGCGGGTTACCTGACTACTCCCGGTGGCGACTGTAATGACTTTAATGCAAATGTTTTTCAAAACCTGGCGAGTGGAGTAACAGATAGTGACCATGACGGATATTACGCGGGGGGTGCAGCATCACCTGATTGTGTGGGTGATGCAGTCGCTGCTTGGGTTGGTAGCGGACAAGTAGGATTTTGGAATATGGATTATAACGGGTCCGAGCCTGATTTTTCCCAAACTTACGGACATACTTATATAGCTAATACCGGTTCTTTACAGGGTTATGCTCTTCAGGGGACAGGGCCATACGGAGATCAACCCACTTACTTTAATGGAACTAACGGTTATATGTCTGTACCAGACTCACAAGACATGAGACTTGGCACATATACGGTTTCTGTATGGTTATATATGCCGGTCCAGAATGAATATTTTAAGGGGGTTGTTGGAAAACCCGGGAGAAATTACAATATGTGGGTTGGGAATGCAAACAACGCTGATGGTACAGGTGCAGCGTTTGTCCACCACAGATTTTATGACACAGTTAATGGGGGTAATGACGGGTGCCCAAATACCGGATATGTTGTTCAATTTAATACATGGAATCATATAGTTATTACAAATGACGGAGTAACTTGTAAAACTTATGTCATGGTTTCGGGTCCTTCATATTTACCTGTTGTTTCCGGAAGTGTAGCAGGTTCTCTTGTTACTACTACAGGGCCTACCTATTTTGCAACAAATCTTGATTCGGGTCCGGTAGGTAATTTTCTTAACGGTTATCTCGATGATGTCCAAATTTGGAATAGAGCGCTAACAGGGGGGGAAATTTATAATCTAAGGTATAACAACTTGCCTTATTATGCATATTATAAGGATGTTTCAGGAAATTATTCACAGCTTTCATCAACGGACGCACTTGGCGGTGGGGATCCGAATGATGCAAACGTAGCGGTTTGGAAAACTGCCGCAACTTACTATGACAATGACCATGATTCGTTTGGTCAGAACACTTCTGCAGGTAATCAGTGGGTGGGTTCAACTGCTACAGTTGGATATTCTCTAGATAATACCGATTGTAATGACGGAAATGTCTCTCTTTTCAGATACCTGACTGGGTATCAGGATTCTGACAATGATGGTTATACAACAGGAGGCGCGCAAAACATTTGCTCTGGAAATTCACTGCCTGCAGGCTGGCGGGCCGCGCCGAATGGCAATGATTGTAATGATGGGACTGCGGCGCTTTACCAATGGCTAACAGGCTATCAGGATTCGGATATGGACGGATACACAACTGGTGGAGCGCAAAATATATGCTCCGGAGCTACTCTTCCGTCAGGCTGGCGGGCCGCGCCAACTGCAAATGACTGCGCTGATAATTATGCCTTTATATATCAATTGGTCTCCGGTGTATTTTGGTACGATTACGATCATGATTTGTATACTACAGGAGGGAGTGGAACCATATGCGTAGGGCCCGCTGCCATAATTAATACCAGATGGGGACAAGCCTGGTACTATATGGATTACTTAGGACAATATTCTATTCCAACTGTAAGCGCGGGAACAGACTGCAATGACGGTAATGCATCTTACTACCAATGGCTTTTAAGTTACCAAGATTCAGACGCAGACGGTTATGGGAATCCTTATACAGGCCAATGGCTTTGTTCCGATTCTACTTATTTCCCGGGTTGGGTTTCAAACGCGCAGGATTGTTATGACGCCAATTGGTACGCAAAGCCCGCGTCACCATATTGGTTTTCGTCTCCAAGACAGGACGGAAGTTATGACTGGAATTGTGACGGCGGTTATAGCTACTATTATTACGATTATTATCTTGCTTACTACACAGTTAATATCTATTCTGACGGGTATTCATGTTCTAGTGGCCAAGGTTTAGCTTGTTATTCAACATACTATCCGGCTTGCGGGGCTTATGTAAATAATGCAAATGGCGCCGGCGGTTGTGCTGGTTATGCCCAGTATCAGTGGTGCGGCGGAGGTTGTAGCGGATCAAATTATTATTGCAGTTGTCTTTACTCATGTGGTACTTATCCTGCAACTCAGCTTTGTCAGTAGCGTAAGCAAATTCAATTTTATTGAAGTTCAATTCCGGAGGAAGTGGATTTTATAGGCACAAATTTTTTATTTACAGGGTCATACACATCAATTGTCATATCTATATTTGAGTCACCTATATTTGCAATAGTTTGGCCTTGAACAATCTGCCCGGAACTAGTTGCTAAATTTGTTTCTTGGGGAAGAATATAATTTACAATCATTTTTCTTTGTGAATCCCCTATATCAACAAATATTTTGTATTTCAAAGAGGGAATATCCCCGCGCTCGGAGGGATCAGATATTCCAATTTGTCCTGAAGCTGCAGCGGTAATCTTTGAGCCCCCTTTTAACGTATATTTGATACCTATAAAATCTTTCCTTGTAGGGGAAGAAATTGCTTCAGCGGTAGGGCAGGGATTTTCTTTTACAGGACACCCGATTTTTTTCATCTCCTCGGCGGTTAAGGTAGGAAGAGGAGTAGGAAGCCCTACTATTATTCGTTGAGGGGCTTTAGTTATTTGATTTGTTTTGGGATTGTTGTCGGTTTTGTTTACTACTTTATCCGATGATTTTGAAAGGAAAAAATAGTAGGCTATGGCTAAAAAGATAAAAAAGAATACAATCCCAATAATAATAGGAATCTTCATGTTATTTTTTTTTTGAGGAGTCGGACTCATTGTCGTTTGGTTTGGTGGAGGCGGCTGAGCGGGTGGAGCCGCAGTGTTTGAGGCGGCAGGTGGGGTGTTACTAGCACTTTGAACTACGTTTGTGGGTTGAGATACTGGAGGTACACCTTGAGCTACATTTGTAGGCTGCTGCACTACAGGCGGAACAGTATTTTGAGGTACACTTGCCGGTTGCATGTTTTCGTTTTGAGGATTTTGGTCCATATACCCATAATACCATATGTCAAAACCCACCCGTCAATAGAGGATTTGATAAAGAGTGTTTGTGATGTTAATATAATTCGAATGAAAAACCAGGAATTTAAAAAAATCAAAAAAATACTCTCATGGGCGTGGAAGAATAAATATTCAACATTTTACCGTCTCAAATATGAAAAATCAGGTCTTAAGCTTTCCCAAGTGAAATCTATAGAGGATTTTAAAAAACTTCCGTACCTTGAAAGGCAAGAAATCTCAGAATCCCACCCGTTTGAAAGACTTTTTGTTGCAGAACGGAAACTGCGGGGCGCATCAATAACCAGCGGAACAAGCGGAAAAAAGCCATTGGTTGTCCTTAAAGACTTTGCTTATTTTTTAGACGGTGTAAAAAAGAAGAGTATGGGGGATGTGTTTACGTACTCTGAAATGAAAAAGTATGGTGCAAAGCGGATTTTGACTTTGCGGTCTACAACTGGTCTAAACGTACGTTGGCATGAAGCTCCATCCTCAGCTTTCAGGGTTTTTGCAGATTTTAACAATCTTGCTATGTGCGCCGAGATTGCCAGTCTTTGCCGCGCCGACTCAATTGAAGCAAGCCCTACAACTCTATATTTTTTAGCACCATTCCTTAAGGAAAAAGGTCTTTTGGAAAAGATTAAATACATAAAGATGTTCGGGGAATTTTGCTCAAACCAAAGATACCAAGTTCTCAGGACTACTTATAAAAACGCCTATTTTTCCTCGCATTATATAAGTAGCGAAGACTGGATGCGGGGTTGGCAGTGCAAATATCTGGCGGAAAAAAGTGCCTCAATTTTCCATAAATTCCCAGGAATTTACATAGAGTCGCTAGATATCAAAACTGGGCAGGAAGCAACTCTTGGCACGAGCGGAGAATGCGTAACAACTAGCTTGCTTAAGATGCCGTTTGTTGTAATTCGCTATAAAACCGGGGATTTGATTACGTTTATACCGCAAAAGTGCAAGTGCGGAAGCCGGGAGCCGATTTTTGAGGTCCACGGAAAAATCGGTATAAATAATTTACCCCTTCAGGGTACAATGCTTACCACTTCTCAGTTTGAGAAAGCCCTGGACTTGCTTGGTAATAAAATAAAACGTGACTTTAAGGTGCATATTTTTGAACATATTAATCAAGGCAGGATTGTGTACAGACTTGAAATTCATTTAGTACCTAAAGATAGTAAATTAGTTGCAAATAAGCAATTTGCAACAACAGCGGCTAGGCTCATCCAGGAAAACTTCTTTATAGGAGCAAAACTTACCCTCAATGATGCAGTTAAAAAAGGTTTATTTTTACCCGTTACCGTCAAGCTTGTTGAGAGTATCCCGTTTGAACAGAAGAGAAGAGCATTTGAAATCCACTATAAATAATGTCTTATTAAAAGAAGCTGCTGCAGCTCATAAACAAGCAGTCGTTTGTAAGTTTTTGTTTGCCATCAATAATAGATGCAATCTGTGAGCGGTCTTTTTGTGCAAGTTTTTCACTACAGTCAATTTCCTGAGGGTTTTGTCCAACGTTCACATTTTTATGAAGATTTTGCCTCAAAACTTTATTTGATATATCGCCTTCAATGAGAATAAGCGAGGATGCAAGTGATATAAATACCAAAACTGCAAACGCTCGAGGCATAATATCAAAGATATCAATTTTTGCTCGACTTTTATTTCTTTTGCTCACTTATTTATCAAAACATAAGATATCTCTCATTGTCAAGAAAAAAATATTTGGTTATACTCATTTTACAAAGATTTTAACTTAATTTCTGAATGAAAAGGAAAAATACATTTTTAATTCCCGCAACAATCATTTTTTTAATAGTTATTTGTATCATTTTTATATATAAGTTTATATATAGTGACACTTTAAGTAACTTAAATAATGAAATATCCGGAAACGCCAAATATATATCATTGGAAAGCCAAACAGAAGGAATGAATAATTCAATCCCGGAAGGTAAGGGTATAAATTACTCATTACAAAACCTTTTAAAAACAAATAAGAGGCTTGCATCCTTCTACAAATGGAATCTTGAAGATCCTCTTTTTTGGGGGCCCGGTTTTGACCCTGTTATGCTTGAGAAAAGCGTGAATGAGATAAATTCTGAACAGGTAAAGTTTCTTAAATTGACAGGCGGGAGCGCACAGATCTATCCTATCACATTCCTTCAAAAAGTAGCCAAAACGGCCAAAATTTATACCAGTTTTTTAGCTAATCCTTCTGAAGAATCTGCAAGTACACTCATTTTTTCACAACTTGATACAGTTAAAGAGTACCAAAAAGCCTTGGAGATCCTAAAGGCACAAATATCAAAAGAAGAAGATATACCGCTTATAGGATTCAGTATGAGAGTGGATAAATACGTTACATTATCAGACCTTGATGTGTTGCTTGATAATGCAACCCTTCTTAGGAGTGAAATTGTAAAAAGAGAAGGGTGCCTTAAAGGAATAGACGCGTGTAAAATACCTTCTCTCGTCTTTAAGCAGCCGGATCCTATGGGTTTTGTGTCTAAAAAACCAGAATCCGTTGAAAAAAAAATAGTTTATTTTCCCATAAAATCCGATGAATTAATCAACGGGCCATATGCTTCAGATACACCATGCTATGGATGGGGAAGCAGTTTTACTTACCCCAAACATTATTTCTATATTGGCCGTGAAAAGCTTCAAGACGGGAGGATTATCGCAAATATCCAACTAGCCGACAATATCTTCTTTAAAAAAATTCCTTCAAACGCCGTAAACCCGGTGGAAAAAGTTTTCCTTAATAAAGGTATTCCTTACATTATGACAGCATCTACAAATCTCTATTTATGCCCTTACAGCGGTAACCTTTCTGAGGTAAATACCCTTGATTTTTTCTTATATACAAAAAAACCCCTGATGCAGGAAGTCTATGATGTTTCAAGGAGAAAAGAATTTAATGCTGCAAGAAAAGCGGAGGACGATTTTTTCAAAAACAAATTCCCTTCATACGCAGAAGCACTTTATCTTGCGCAAAATTATGCGTATACTTACAGGTTTGTACAAGATAACGGTCTACTTGAAGATAGACCTGATTTGAAATATGAACTACTTAACCGTTACTTGATGATTCAAAGAAAGCTGGCAGGTATAGACCAAATCTTTAACTATTCACTGGTTTTTATAAGTGACACACGTCAGATTGCCCAAGTTTTACAAGGACGCGAGAAAACACAGCTTTTAAGCCTAATGTACGCATATAAAAACTTTTACGGACTTTTTTTCCTCCCGTTTTCGAGCTCTTTTTACTACGAGAAGACTAATCTTTCATACTCTCAAAAAATTAACGTCAAAGGGGTAGTAGGAGAAAACGGAGCATATATTGATTATATAAGCGCGGTTAAGAAATACAATAATTCCGATATAGCCAAATGGTTTACTTCACGCCAATCCATATTCGATTCGCTCAATAAATAATACGTTTACTTTCTTATTGTATCTGTAGGTTTTGGTGGGGGAGGCGGTACTTTTATGGAAGAGGAACGGGAAGCCTGTGGTAATTCGGGGCTTGGAAGTGCTTTAATTTTATCAAGCTCAGATTTATTTATGGGATTACCTTTAAGAATCAAATAGGTAAGTTCTTTCATGCTTGAAATTTCCGGTGGCAAAGCCTCAAGTTTATTATTTGACATGTCAAGAAGCTGGAGCTTCTTGAGTTTTGAAATCGTAGTGGGCAAAGAAGAAATTTTGTTGCCTGATAGATTAATTCCTATTAGGTTTTGCAATGAAAGAAGTTCTTCAGGGAAGTGCGTGAACTTATTATTGCTCAAGTCTATTTGAGTAAGCTTTGAGAGTTTTGATATTCCGGAGGGAAATGTGGATAGATTTTTGTATGATAAATCCAAGGCGCAAGCTTGTTTTACATGAGCTAATGCCGTTTCCAGGTTCGTGAATCTTGCACACTCAACTTTGGAGTTTAAAGTGGAACCGGTATTGGAAATTGTTTCCTTTGAGGATTGATTTTGCGAGTTATTTAGCCTTAGAAACATTAAAACCCCGAGTGCTGCAATAACGACTAATGAAGTGAAACCAAATACAAGGGTTTTTACTCTTATTTTTGCAATTTTTGATATCATATTTCGGGTCATATATGTATTCTAAATATATCTTGGGCCAAATGTATTTTAAAGTCAAGAAGATTTCTCAAAATTTAATAACACTATTTTAGCGAAGAGGTAGGGCTCGCAGGTTTATAATCTAAAGGTAGTAATTGATACACTGCGTGTACTCTGGATTTATCAGCCTTGTCTATATCATTTCCAATCAGATTGAGTGATGGAATTGAGTTAAGATATTTTGAGTCTTCAGGTAATTTAGTAATTTTATTGTTTGATAAATCAAGAACCTGAAGGCGTTTCAGATTAGAAATACCTAACGGGATCTCTTTTATTTGGTTGTTTGCAAGATCTATTTCTACGATACTCCGAAGCGACAAAAGTTCTTCCGGAAAAACAGTAAATTTATTTTTGTTAAGAATTATTGTATTAAGGTGGGTTAAACTGGTAATTCCGGGAGGCAGAGTTTTAAGATTTTTTCTAGATAGGTCAAGTATGCATGCCTGATCGATATATTTTAGAGCATAATTTAAGTCCGTGAATTTCGCGCAAGTAACTTTTGGATTTAGAGTTGGTTCAGCTACAGACTGAGATGTTTTGATAGATCCGGGAACAGATGGATTCTTAAAAAATGATTTAATCTGGTTAAAAAACAAAATACCACCCACAAGAGCAATGATTATAGCCATAAGCCCTATGACTGTAAATGTTTGGATTGGAACCGCACCTTTCTGACTTTCTGTTTTAGACATAATTTTATATTCGTACAAATGGCCGATTATGTCAAGTTCTGAAACGGCAAAGGTGCTCGGGAATCCTATATTTTAATTAACTATTATCCAATTAAACTTTATATCTTGCGTTGCAGGCCTATCAATCCCAACTGTAAAAGAGAGCCCCGCCTCTTGGCGAAGAAGATATAATACCTCATTGTTGCTACTTCCGGTGGGAGTAATGTAAATCAAAGATTTATCAGTGACCTGGGAATCATAAATAGTCAGTTCTCCAGAATATTGTTTTATCGCCGCCGTGCCTGCAGACCCGGTTGCTACAACTTCAGTATCTGAGATTGCGTAGGCCGGCGCGGCAAATGAAAGGTTCAATTTATTAAACGTTCCGGATCCAGAGGCTACAACGTTTCCGATGCTGTTTATTGCTAAAATGGCCGCATCAGACGAATTTTTTATTAAAAGGTCTGAATCGGGTAGGGGAGAGATAATATTTGTCCGGATCCTTCCTTTAACGCTTAAGTCACCCGCAATTTCTGCATTTCCGGCAACTTTAAGCGTTCCGTCAGTCTCAATTCTAACGGCACCCGCAAGGAAAGAAACGGCTCCCTGCCTTAGAGGTTCAATTTCAAGATCTTGCCCAAGCGTATCAATTGAATTGGATCCAATCATAAGTGTTGTCCCAACCCAAATCCCGTCGTTTGCTGTCACTTGACCAAAAGTTGCAGGGCCAAGACTAATTAGTCCTTGACGGAATGTGCCAAAATCTGCGTTGAAGTTTGAAACGTCAACGTAATCTATGTTTGTGATTTTTGCCTGGCCAGTCATTATATTTGCCATATCGGTAAATCCGCCTGAAGTTTGGGCAACCGTTTCATGATAGTTAGAAACATATTGACCAGAAGGCGTTGAAGTATTGGTGCTTCCCAAAATATTTTGAATACGCGAATCAAGTCCTTGAATAGAATTTGCCTGGATATTATTAGCGTAAAGCGTACCTGAGATTGTAGCGTAGGACGCATTTAAGTTATCAGCTGTGAGATTTCCTGAGAGTGTTGCATTTCGAGCCGCTAAATCACCCTGCGTGTAGACATTACCTTTGTTATCAATTGAGGCTACAGTTGCAGACTCTGTTGCATTTCTTGAGCTATGAATTTCGAGTTCCGAATTATTTAGTCCGAGAGAAATGTTTGAATCAGCAGCAAGTGGGCTTATTACATTGGTTTCAACTTGATTGGCACTTGCAAGAGGAGAAACAATATTTGAATTAGGAATTATGTCGGCGAGAGAGCCTGTTGAACTAATTGTTTGTTTTACCACTTGCTGAATGTAGTCGGAGAGAGATTGCCCGGCAATTGTTACAGAGTTAGTTGCAACTGCCAATGAATTGGTAGTTAAGCTCCCGGCGACATTCACGCTTTGGGCAATGACATTCACAAAGTTTTGAGTTGTCGCAGCGGCCGCAGCGTAAAGTTCTTGAATTGCCTTAACAACCTTCCATATTGATGGTTCTTCAACCATTAAGTAACCGTTTGATCCGGTATGAACCATTTCTGGGAATACATTCTGTACTTCTTGAGCAATAACACCTGTTAATCTATTGCCCGAGGTTTTTACAGTATATTCTCTGATTCTAAGTTTGGATAGATCGGATAATGTGTCACCTGAATCAACTATATCTGTTTTAAGCCGTTCATCAGAAGAACATGTTACTGTTTCAGACCCTGCTTGTGGGTTGTGGTCACAAGTTCCATCAGCATCCTGAAGCCTAAGCACATTTGTATTGGCGGCTGAGTTTATTTGGAGAGCTACTTGAGGGTCGTTTGTACCTATCCCCACATTCCCACCGGCGCCATTAACGCTTTGGATTATGAGATTACCAGATATCGAAGCAGTTACGGGTCCGGAGGAATTTACATTGAAAATTGCAAATTTGGCAGAAGACGTGGATTGGCCACCAATTACAAAGTCGGCTGTCGTATTGTTGGGGTAGAGCAGGCCGTTTGTTTGATTCCAGAATAAATCATTTGATGAAACAGCTCCCGTGCATGTTCCCCACGAAGGATTTGATGCTCCGGAGATTAAACAAAGACCTGAGGTAGAAGTTGTTGCTTGACCAAGGTCGCCCGTGGCATAGCTTCCATAAAGCGCGCCGTTTTGGCCTGTGAAGTTTGGGAGATTAATTCCCTGTGCCGCTCGCCCGATTTTTATGGTTGTTGCATTAGATGAGCCTATTGAAAGAGTACCCGTTGAAATAGTATCAATAGATACGCCCGGTGAAAGAGAAAGGTCCCCGTTATTCTGAATCAAGAATCTTAGTGTACCACTTGATGACGCGGCAAAAATGTCCCCGCCTGAAGTATGGTTATCAACTATAAAAGCCGCAGCGGCAGAAGTTGTTGCAATTACTGCAAATTGATCGTCAACCTCAACGGCCCCTGGGATTGACCCGGCGTTTGTTGAGTTAATAATTGGTTTTTGAAGGTCAATTCTACCAAGCCCGTCAGGCGCCACTTGTATATCTGCGTTAGTGGAGGCGTTTGTTGTCAAAATTAAGGGTTGCCCCGAAATTTTAAATTGTCCGCCCGTTGCCTGAAAGGTTGGAGAAGCCTTACCGCCTATTGTTAAATTACCGGATGAGTCAAGCGCTAAGACTACATTTGAAGTTCCGGCCGTGGTGTCTGTAATTGGACGCATCCCTTGAAGTGACTCCGAATTAGCAGCATATGCTACCGTTGCGAGTTGCTGGCGAGGAGCAAGCTCATCAGTATCTTCAACGGTTATTCCAAGAAATAGCCTAGAATTATCAGTAAACAAGTTATTTGGAATAGTGCAAGGAGTTTTCTGGACAGCGAGTGGTTGATTCAAGCAAGGCGCTCCGTCTCCTAATAACTCGTTAAAAACCCCATTTTCATCAGGAATCACTTGGTCAACCTCTTGCCACACAAGATGTCCTGCGCCGGTTGCTGTTGTGTCGTTATAAATTGTAAACCGAATGTTTGTTGGCTGAGTTATGGCCGCATCGTTTTTGTCAGTAAGCCTACCCTGAAATGAGAGTATTCTAGGTGGAGCAACAGAAGAAGCCAGCGCCTTTTGGGTTTGTGGCGCAAAAAGGCCTGTATATATAATGTAGCCCAGGACCGAAGCATATATCATAAGAACTGCAACATGTAAATAATGAGCGACTGTATACTTATGATAGCTTAAGTACCATTTAGGTCGAGAATAACTTGCGTGATGTAATATTTGTTTGTATAGCGGAAGTCCTACAAGTGATACTGTTTGAGGCGAATATTGTTGCTTTGAATAGCTTTTAACATAGGTGGCCAATACTTTCCCTGACTTCCCACTATTTGAAGAAATTTTGTCATTCAGCTTTGATAAGTTAATCCCGTTTGCAATTTTTGTGGCTACTTTTTCTTCTAAAATTAAGTATGGTAGAAAAAGTTTCTGCAAGAGTCTGAGCGGCGGGAAAGGAGAAAATTTAATGAGATCCTCAACTGGTGTTTCTACAGATTTGATTTCTTCAAGATTTACTCCAGAATTAGCCTCAGGATTTTTGATTTCTTCAAGCGTAGGATTCACAAAGCTAGGAATATCACGTAGCGGTTCCGCCTCCTGGGAGTGAGTTGTACCTCCGCTTACAAAAGAAATGTAGCGTCTAATAGAGGAGAGCTTGCGATTGATGCTACTAGGTGATAAGCCAAGAATTGATGCTAACCTTTCTTTATATATTTCAATTGTTTGAGGATCGAGGACAGGATTATTATCTTTTCCTTTTGGGGCGCTTTCAGAAAGCCATGTTGTAAAAGCATTTATATCAACCATGTAGTTTTTCATGGTTAAAGCAGATGCACCACTTTGATATAGATGGTTCTTAAAGTTTTTTAAGTCCCAGGGATCACTCGAAATTAATTCCCGGACTTTGGTTTTAGATATTTCATCAAAAGGATCTGCGTCAATTAAGCTCTTGTCCTTTAAGTACTTTGTAAATTTTCTTAAAGTAGATATGTATCTTTCTGTTGACCTAGGCGAATTAGAATTGCTTTGATTTTGGAAGAGAGTAATAACCTCATCATTTATATCCTCCGCAGAAAACTCATTTTCATAGTAAGTGCTGTACCAATTTAAAAACTTATTGATGTCTGACACATAATTCTTAGCAGTAACAGCAGATACTCGTTTCTGCGAAATTAAGAAGGATTTAAAATCATTGATAAGATCATTCATAAAAACTCGAGCCTATTTTTGTAAATATTTCTAGTTTTGTGAAAACTGAGGCTATGAAATATTTAAATAAATAATATCCCCGCAAGTAGAATTGTTATCAGGTCAGCTTTGGAATTATACTGATTATACAAGTTATTTACTGCGTGAATAAAGCTTAGCTTAATATCTCGAGCGTTGTCAATAACCCAGAGTAAAGTAGAATGGTAAATTTGATATTAATTGATACACTTATTTGGGCAAAAATGTCTTGTGAAAAGGTAAATTATAGGTATGAAAAGCTTGTGAAGCGACTATTACCGAATTTTCACGATCTATAGAATATATAATTGTAGATTAAACTATATCATTAGGTTTGTTTTTTGATCTGATATACTTTGATACGCACAGTCAAAATATATCTGCTAATAAGATACTATTCTGTAAAAATAGAAATACTATATATAAAACAGACTAGTATGAAGATTCTTAGACAAGACTTGCTGAGATCATCTTTATCACTTCCACTGGGTATATGATAAACAAAATACATGATAGTTTTTACCTATGCTATCAGTCTGATTTAAATTTGGGTTTCTGTGGTGAGACGAGAGATGTTCTAATCTGTTAAGGTTAGCTTCATTTTAGATTAACGAAATAAAACCGAAAGCCATATCAAGGTTATTTACTCCAAGATGTATCAATTGACTCTCTCTCTGAGTACTTGATAAAAATTAAGATTAAGCACTAAATATAATGCAACCTGTAGTTTAAGTTCATTCCCGCAGCGCTTAAAAATTAGCTTCATAGTAATTTTAAGAAGGCTGATTTCGTATTTTTTTCGTCTTTCTTGTACGTTGAGATTACCATTATTTGAAAGAATTTATAAAAAGGGACTTTGATTGCGTAGGTATTTGTAGATAATAAAGAAGTGAAAGTGTTTATACTTTCTTTTTCACTTTTACATATACGCCAATAATTATGAATGAGAAGAGAGTGAAAGCAAATATGAGATATATCGGTAAAGAGATAAAAGACACACTTCTCTGGAAAGTGGGTCCATTTTCTGATAGCTTTACATTCAAACTCGCTGTGTATATTCCGAACAAAAACTTTTTGGGTAGAATCATAACCGGATGGTCTTGGCTAAGACTTGATTGATAGTCTAATTCTGTTTTTGATGGTAGAGCTTGTAGAGTATCAATGATGTATCTTTTAGAGTGCGCCGGTACGTATTGTGGGAGTATCTCTATAAATCCTTGATCACGGCCAAACATATCTCTTATACTAACTCTGCCGCGAGGCTGGAAGTAGTTGTCTCCGTCGTTTCCAATAAGTAGAGTAAAAGGGACCGGCCCATTTGTTACAAAAAAAGGCACGTTGAATTGAGATATGCTACCTTTGAATTGTTCCCTTTCTCCAATAGATAGTATTAGATTTGTCCCTATACCGCCCAGAGTGGTAGAAGAGGATATGGCTGAAGTGTTAGTATTTGATACAAATAGCACTGAAATGTAATAGTCACCAGAAGCAATAGATGGATCAACATATAATCTTAGAGTCAATGATTTTGACTGGAAAGGATTGAGCTTGAGGGTGTTTAGCTCCGTTTCACCGTCATAAACTTTCAGTTTTTTGAAAATTAGGTTGTATCTGTCTTCAATTTGATTATCGGGTAAATATTCAATCTGGCCATTTGCCTTGGTCGAAAGCCTAAATGTTTTAAAGTTTAAAGCTAAGTTTTGTGTGGTCTCACTTTTATTTTGAATTGTTACTTTAGCTTCGACGTTGGCAGGTGGTTTAGCATTTACTACAATAATAGGTGGGGAAATACCCAGAGAAAACGTGTTACTCTCAGCGTACAATCTATGAGCAAGAACAAAAAACATAAGAAGAATTAAAGATAATATTGTTACGTTTTTTTTGGTTGTCATAAACTATAGTATAGCAAAAGACCAAATATTGGGCTAATTTAAGGTTTTCACGCATAATAACGATGCGAAATTTCTTCATAGTGCGGTAATTTTAATCCCGCGCGGGGAATAATTTTGTAAAAAGTGACCATATCAAACTGAACTTATGCTTCAATATTTTTAGGTATCGAGAAATAGCAAAGAAGAGATAAAAGTGTTAACAAATTAGAATAGTACTTTGGATTGTTAAATCAAGGTAAAGTTAAAAATGAAAGTTGAGAAGGGAAAAGTGTAAGTGGAATCTACTCAATTAAACTCGATTTTTGCCTTAATATTAAAGTTTTATTAAATTTGAAAAATTAAGATTTAAATTAAAACGATTTTAAATTGAAGGTGTGGCGATATAGATAATTGTATTTTGATATATACCAGCAGGTTGGGTGCCTGCAATGTTCAATTTATAAGTGGTTTGGGATTTTGCCTTCGCTGGCGTTTTATTGTTACTCATAATAACTACACTTTGTTGATTTTTTGATAGATTAGAAAAGTGCTTGTAATAAGTTTGATCCGTGAAGTCAATATTACAATCAAGACTCAAAAGGTTGTCGCATCTATAGCCGAAGCCGTAAGTGAGTGGTGAAGACCAGGTTGCTGATGTAGCTTCAGTGCAATTACCCTTGTCGCAAGTTGTATCTGGAATAAACGCTCCAGAAGGAGTTGCTTTTAGCTCGTGATCTTCGCTTGCAATAACCTGATAACCAGATTGTGAGCCTGGATCAATTGTCAGAGTGTTAGTCCTAGTGATAGGTTCTCCTGGTTTTAATTCATCAAAATTGATGGAGTTATTTGAAATAGAGAATGAGAAAGCATTGGAATTATTTAAGTATTGAAAACCTGATTGGAGAGTGTAGTTAGTCCCTTTATAAAAACCCGGTGCACTTTGACCTGAAGTGAAAGTTATATTTGTTTGACTATTAGAAGCACGGCCAGAAAAAGAATTGAGGTTTCCCTCCTCAATTTTATAAGCACCATTAGACATTGTTTGTGCGCTGGCTGAGAAGGGTAAAATATATATAAACGCTATTAAAGATATCAGAAGTAAACAATTGACTCGTTGCCTATCACAGTTTTTCATTCTATTGGTCCTCAGTTTTTTTACGCAGGTCTTTTGCTTTTTCAACTATGTCATCAATTTCATTCAGCGCATCTTCATTTTTTGTATGACTTTTGAGTGTTTGAGCGTCTTCAAGTATTTGTCCTGTCTTGTCTTCAACCTCAGCTTCCAATTCCTCCCGCTTTTTAAACTCTCGGCCAAAGAAATATGAAATAGGTGCAAGGAACGCAAGCGAGCCGAGCTTGATCAGGTTTGTGGTAAGGTCACCATCTGACAGTGATGGGAAAAAGACAACCCAGAGGCCCAAAAGTAAAATAAACACTGTAGGTGGTTCAAAAAGAAAGACGAGCCCAAAAAGAAGGAAGTATAGAAGGAAGTATAGATTTGAACCGAGACCGCCTGTCAGGAAAATGGCAATCAAAAGAATTAATGTAACAACAAAAACCTCTTTATTTGATCCTATCAAAATCTCTTCAGCCAATTGCCCGGCTTTGATTTTTGATTTACCCATGCGCTGGCGAATTATCAGAAATATTACAGATACTATAATAAGGAAGCCCAATATCGGGATCATGTAGAACGCAAGGTCAGTTGAATTTATTAAAAGCATTGTCCCAAGAGCGAGAAGGAGAGTAATTGATTGAAACAGTAGCTTCATAGAGATAGTATATAGTATGAAGTATTAAGTATAAAGTATTAAGTATAAAACTCACCAGGTTTAACTCGAAGGATTGAGGTTTAAACCTAGAAAAGATATAATTGGGTTATGGGTAAAGCAAGTTCGGCACAAGATGGAAATCAAATTGAGAAATACATTCCTTCCAAAATCGAGAAGAAGTGGCAGGATAATTGGGAAGCCAACAGAGTCTATTCTGTAAGCCTTGACCAAATTAAGAACCCTTTCTACGTTTTAGTTGAATTCACCTATCCGTCAGGAGACCTGCACATGGGCCATTGGTTTGCTTTCTCAATTCCTGATATGTATGCGCGGATGAAGAGAATGCAAGGATTTGATGTTTTTTTCCCCAACGGCTTTGACGCATTTGGATTGCCTGCTGAGAACGCGGCTATAAAACGGAATATTCACCCAAAAGACTGGACTTTATCAAACATACAACGAATGAAAGGTCAATTTAGGCTCATGGGCGCTTCATATAATTGGGACAATGAAGTTATTACTTGTTTGCCTGAATATTACCGCTGGAACCAATGGATATTTTTGAAAATGGCAGAAAAAGGAATAGCATATCGAGCCAAAACTCTATCAAACTGGTGTCCAAATGATCAAACTGTATTAGCGAACGAACACGTTGAGGATGGAAAGTGTTGGCGATGCGGGGCAGTGGTAATCCAAAAAGAAGTGGAGCAGTGGTTCCTAAAAATTACGGCTTATGCGGATAGGTTGCTTTGGCCTTCCGAAGCTTCAGCGAAGGAGGGTAAATCTGAAAACGTAGATTGGCCTAAATCAGTAAAGGAAGGTCAGAATTCGTGGATTGGCAAATCGGAAGGTGCACTGATAGAATTTAAAGTTGATAATTTAGACCGTCAAATCAACCTTAAATCGGCTGAGCTCAAAGTGTTTACAACCCGTCCAGACACACTTTGGGGGGCAACTTTTGTTGTTTTAGCTCCTGAACACCCTATAGTCGATTCACTTTTGAAGGGAAAAGGTAAAATTGAAAAGGGAAAAGTTAAAAAGAACGAGACAGCAAATGATATAGAAAGTATGGATTTAGATATTGATAATCGTGAAGATATAATCTCGAGCGTTAAAAAATATGTTGAGGTGTCATCTAAGAAAACAGAACTTGAAAGGAAAGAAAATAAAGAAAAGACAGGCGTTTTTACAGGCCTATATTGTACTAATCCAGCCTCAGGTGAAAAGATCCCTGTTTGGGTAGCAGATTATGTTCTGTCTGGATACGGAACCGGAGCAATTATGGCTGTACCTGCGCATGATGAGCGAGATTTTGAATTCGCAAAAAAATATAAATTACCTATAAAACAGGTTATTGTGCCTGATGATGAATTTGCTGAGTTCGATAAAAACGTTGACAAGTCAGGGGAGCTAAAGCAGCCATATTTAGGTGAGGGTGGAATTGTTAATTCCGGGGATGACTGGAATGATTATCATGTTCCTGCGGCACTTCCAAAGATAATTGATGATGTTGAGAAAAAAGGAATAGGAAAGCGCCAGGTCCAATACCATCTACACGACTGGTCGGTATCTCGCCAGAGATATTGGGGTACGCCAGTGCCTATGATCAATTGCGGTAACTGCGGAATCGTACCTGTTCCAGAAAAAGATTTGCCGGTTGAGCTTCCTTATGATGTTGACTACCAACCAAAGGGACGCGCGCCGCTTGCGACAAATGAGGAATGGATGCGAGTCAAATGTCCAAAATGTGAAGGAGACGCGACTCGTGACCCTGAGACTCTTGACACGTTCTTTGACTCCTCATGGTATATGTTTAGATACCTTTCACCACACTTTGATGGGGGTTTATTCGACCAGAATATAGAAAAAAAAGTGATGCCAGTAAATATTTACTTTGGCGGAGCGGAGCATACATTAGGACACACACTTTATTCGCGCTTCTTCACAAAATTCTTTAAAGATACGGGTTTAACTGATCTTGAAGAATACGCTAAAAGGCGGATTCAGCACGGAATAATTTTAGGTCCTGACGGGCAGAAAATGAGCAAGTCCCACGGTAATGTTATCAATCCAGATGACCAAGTGAAACAATATGGAGCAGACGCTGTAAGAATTTATTTAGCATTCTTGGGGCCTTATGACCTTGTTGCACCCTGGAATGCCGGCGGAATAGAAGGTATCCACCGTTTCTTAAAAAGAGTTTGGGGATTATATGACAAGATCCAAGATCCCCTTTCCAAAAAACAAGAATTGACACAGGATGACTTACACGAGATGCATAGGACTATTAAAAAAGTTACGGATGATATAGAAGGTGTTAAATTAAATACAGCTATAGCTAGCCTAATGGAGTGGCTGAACCATTTATCCCGTAAAGAGTTGGTTTCAATTGAGGAATACCAAACGTTCCTGAAATTACTTGCGCCTTTTGCTCCTCATATGACTGAAGAGCTATGGGAAAGGGAATTAAAGGAATCAAGTGTCTCAGAGGTATCAGGGGGGGGCTCGATTCATATTCAAAAATGGCCTATTCTTGATGAGAAATATTTACAGCAGTCAGAATTGACAATTGCCATCCAAGTGAATGGGAAAAGAAGGGGAGAGATTAGAATTCAGAACTCAGAATCTATAGTGCAGAATTTAGTTGAAGAGAAGTCAAAAGAAGTCATTCGAACCCATTTGGAAGGCCAAGAAATACGCAAAGTTATCTACGTGCCTGGCAAGATTATAAATTTCGTAATCTAACTGTTAACCTCAATTATCCATTTGCTTCTTGATTCATGTATCTTGATTTTATATTCTAATCTTATGGAAGATTCCTCAGACAATTTTCAGGAAAGGGCAATGGAATTTGCCAGGAAGAATTGGGTAGTTTTAGCTTTATTTTCAGGTGGCGTTGTTCTATTGCTTATTGGTTTGATACAGTTACTTGGACCAAAGACATCTGCTTCTAATTCTTCTTTTCAGAATGAGGCGGAGGTGGCTGGTGCTGCCAGTGAAAGTTCTAACAGCGCAAAAATAAAAATTGATGTTGAAGGAGAGGTACAAAACCCCGGAGTTTATAATTTACCTCTAAATGCGCGAGTTCAGGATGCTTTGATTGCGGCAGGAGGTTTATCTCAAGATGCAGATAGAATATTAGTTGAGAAGACAATTAATTTGGCGCAGAAATTGATTGATGGCCAGAAAATTTATGTTCCATCAGAACAAGACGCGGGCGGTGGCGCTTCAAGCGGAGTTGGCGCAAGTTTGGGAACATCCGGCGGTAAAACCGCTTCAGATCTAAGTATAAACGGAGGGCTTGTTTCAATTAATTCCGCAAGTGAACAAGACCTAGATAGTCTCCCGGCTGTAGGCCCTGTAACCGCGCAAAAAATAATTGACAACAGGCCTTATAGTCAGCTTGATGACCTAGTTGCCAAGAAGGCGGTGGGGAAGGCAACATTTGAAAAGATAAAGGATTTGATAAGTTTATAGGTCTAGCTCGCGCTTTCCTATGTTGAAATGCAAAATTGATGAAAAAAATTGTAACATTACTAATTGTTATTCTTGGAGTTCGGTTGATGTTCTTTTATTTAAATTCTCCTATTAAAACTTCCCAAAAAGCTATTCATCCTCAAGCTACCATTTTTACCAGTATAAAGCAGAGTATAAAATCAACTTATAGTCAGAATTTAAGTGCACAAAATGCCGGACTTCTGATGGGAATAGTATTCGGAGAAAAAGATATGGATAAACAGTCTGTGAAAATATTTCAAAAGACCGGGGTGTTACATATTATTGCCGCCTCAGGCATGAACGTTAGCATGCTAGTGAGTTTTCTGCTGGCATTTCTACTTATCTTTTTGAGGCGCCAACAAGCACTTGTTGCAACATTTGTGGCAATAATTTTTTACACGGCATTGGCTGATTTTCAGCCATCTATTGTTAGAGCTGCAATTATGGGCGGTTTCGCTATTGGCGCAGGAATTATTGGGAGACAAAACAGCGCCATATTTACATTGATTATTACAGCTTTTGTTATGATATTTTGGGATCCTGCCGTTTTAGTCTCGATAAGCTTTATTTTATCCTTTGCCGCAACTGCCGGAATTGTACTTTTTGAACCCATATTTAAAAAGTATTTTAAAAACCCGCTCCTCGAAGATTTTAGGACAACGTTTGCCGCGCAAATTGCAACAACGCCTATAATATTATTCTTTTTTGGCACCTATTCACCTATTTCAATTCTGGTAAATCTTCTTGTTTTGTGGACAGTTCCACCACTAATGTTGTTAGGAGGGATTGCTGCCATGTTTTCTTTCGCGCCAATTCTTTCCAAACCTATCCTTTTGCTTTGTATGCCACTCTTAACATACTTTATGAACGTCACCGGATTTTTTGCACAAAGCGCACCACAGATTAGTATAAAAGAGACACCGTGGAGTCTGATAGGTGGATATTATTTGATATTAATTGCTATATTATTTTATACTTATCGGAGAAAAAGTATAGTAGTTTGATCCATTTCTAAAAGTTTTTATAATCGTGAGTTTTCCCGTGAAATTTTTAGGGAAAAATCTGGGCTCAAATTAAAAACCACTTTTTAGTTTTAGTTGCCAAGACAAGCTATTTCTATCTGTTTAAATCTTTATCAAATAACAAGCTTTACTGATAACAATTTTTTGGGATTTTTGCATTTTAAACCTTCAATTTTGAGGCGCGTTTTGTTCCGGAGTCTGTAATAGTTGGATTGTTAGCTTGGACTATTTTGTCAAAATCACTAACAATCCGTTTGAAGCGTGGGGTCAAAGCAGAAGCATTCTGATCTAACGTAGAAAGAACGAGTGGTTTTTTTGATCCGCTTTTTTCAAATAGAAAAATACCTACATCTCCAAGTTGGGTTTGGGCAAATAACGCGAAAATCGAACCTTTAGTTAATGTAATAGGTATTTCTGATATTGGAATTGGTACATCATATTCGAGTTTTACGTCAAATTCATATTCCTGATAGTGTTCATAAACATTTCCATCGGGCTGCAATGCAACAATTCCCCAACCGCCGCTACCTTCTCTAACTTGGTTACCTAAAATTGTGTCAGATTCTACTCTGTATATATCGCTTCTAGCTCCAGCGTCACCAATGAAGTATTTTCCAGGCCTAAAAACAGTTTCAGAATCAAGGGCACGCGCCGGTACAACTAAGAATTGGGGATTATATTGTTTTTGTGCCTCTGACTCTGACAGAAGGGCAGTTTCAACAGGCATGTAGAGTGTATTATTGCATTTGAAACCTCTGAGAATTGAAAGAGATTTGAAAGAAAATGAAAAGAATACTTACTGCGCGTTTGATCCAGGAGGTTTAGGTTTCCCGGGTCTTGCTTTAAGTGGTGGTTGACGAGTAGGTTCTTGAGAGCGTGGGGTTTTATTGGGAAAACGGATTTGAAACTCCTTTAAGGTTTTTAGATACGCCTGTACATTAGGATCGTCAGGTGAATCGCCTATATCCTCAAAATTTATATTAGTCTCGGGTTTTGAAGAGCGGAAGACAGGCTTTTTATGATGAGGACTTTTATCTTCCTCTTTCATAAGTTGGATTATAATACTTTTAAAAATAAATTCCAGACTTTCTAAAAAAAAGAGCTTTAAGCATTTGCCACTTGAATTGAATGCTATGCTGTGATAGCCTTGAATTAGGAATTAGTTTTTTTCTAATCTAGTAGTTTTTTTTATGAAGACAGTACTCATTGTTGATGATGAACCCCAAGCAGTAGGCGTTTTCCAAACCGCATTGTCGTCCTCCGGATACACGGCTCTTGTTGCAAACAGCGGAAAAAAAGCCCTAGAAACCATAAAAGAGCAGAAGATTGATGCCATACTGTTGGATGAGATGATGCCTGATATGTCAGGAAATGATCTAATAAAAACATTAAAACAGGATAAAATGTATGAGAATATACCAATTATAATACTCACCAATTTTGGAAATGAAGAGCTTGTAAAAGAGGCAATAAGTGCCGGTGCGCGAGACTACATTTTGAAATATCAAATTTCTCCACTTGATCTGGCTGCAAAGATCAAGAGTTTGACGGGAGAGTAGAGATTGACAACTGACAATTGACAGTTAACAATTTGACTATATGAAGAGCATACTAATTATTGATGACGATAAACAGGTTGCAACAGTTTTTCAGGTTGCGCTGACTTCTAGTGGTTTTAAAGTCATGACCGCGCCTGATGGCAAAACAGGAATTAATATAGTTAAGCAACAGCCGTTTGATCTTGTACTTCTTGATGAAATGATGCCCGATATGTCCGGAAATGAAGTTCTAAGGACTTTAAAAGAGGATGATGCAACAAAAGCAGTACCGGTTGTGATGCTTTCAAATTTTGGAAACAATGATATGGTAAAAGAGGCGCTTGATACAGGAGCTCTTGATTATATTCTGAAGTACCAAGTTTCCCCCACAGATCTCCCCGTAAAGATAAAGGAAATAATAGGCGAGTAGAGTGAGCCAAGGAATAATTTTCAATTTTAAGTTTAAAATTTGAAATCAATATTAAATATTTTAAGAATTAAATTTTAAAAATTCATTAAAAATTAAAAATTTCGAATTGAAAATTTATCTCCATCTTGCTTCTTGTCCCCCTATTAGATATGCTTAATTCATGGTTGCAATTTTTCTAACGCTAACTACCTTCTTTTTTGCCTCAATTGCAATTTATCTTTCGTATGCTGATGCAAGAAAAGAGAGGAAGATGCTTATACAAGAAGGAGAAATTGAGTCTCTTAACAAGACACTCCGGCTTGAAGAATCAAAGCTAGAATCTTTAATTTTAAGCCTCCCAGTGGGAACCATTCTTTTTACACAAAAAGATGATTTGCTCCAAGCATTTGTAGTCAACCAAGCTGCACGAGACTACTTAAGGCTAGTGAATGAGATAGGCGCAAGTGAGATATTGAATGTTTTTGATAAATCAATAAATATAGAAGATGTTATAAAAAGTGTTTTTACAACAACGCATGGGGTTTATATTCCGGATACAAAGATTTTTGACCGTGATTTCAAGCTGTTTGTAAACCCCGTTTTTGTTCAGGGAGCGCATGATCTAATTGGTGTTGCACTCATTATTCATGAAACAACGGCCGACAAAAAGCTTGAGAAGGTAAGAATGGATTTTACTGATATGATGATTCACGAACTTAGAGCCCCAACAACGGCAATTCGCGGTGCTGCAGCACTTCTTTTGTCAAACGCTCTTGGACCGGAAGAAAAAGAAAAAATGCCCCGCCTAATTTTAGATAGTGCAAATGATATGCTTGCAACTGTCTCTGATTTTCTTGATATGTCTAGAATTGATGAGGGTAAATTTAAGTTAAATACTGCGAAATCAGACCTCGTTAAAATCATTTCCGACCATGTTGATGTCTTTTGCTATGCCGCGCGGGAGAAAAATATAAACATCAATTTTGATAAAAACACCAAAATTACTCAATTTTTCTTTGACCCAATCAGAATTGGGCAAGTCATAAATAATCTTTTATCAAACAGTATCAAATTTACTGATCAGGGCGGAAAAATAGATATAAAGGTGGAGGAAAAAGATGGAAATGTGGTAATTGAAGTAGATGATACAGGAATTGGCATACCGGAAACCAAAAAACCTATGCTCTTCAAGAAATTCGGGCAAATTAACCAGCGCTTAGGCCAGGGAGCCTCCTCTGGTCTTGGTCTTTATATTTCAAAAGAGATAGTTGAAGCGCATAACGGCAAAATTTGGCTTGAATCGGAAGAGAGTAAAGGTACAAAAGCATATTTCTCCTTACCAATAGTTACAGAAGAAAAACCTGCTGTGCCGGTTGCTTCGCTTTCGAATTAAGATTAGCTTATGGTCTACAGTCAAGAGACTTCAGCAAGGATTATCATTTTCTCTTTCGGATTCTTCGCATTATTATTCTTTTCCGTTACTTTCTCGACTAAAACCTACGCTGCAGCGAATTACGTTAGCGTTGGTGCACAAGTTCCAGGACCTGTAGCAACTATCTCGGGTATTGCTTCGCCAAATGCTTTTATAACAGCTTCATCTAGCGCGCAAGTTTTAGGATCAACCAGCTCCGATTCTCAAAGTAATTTCTCTTTTGTAAGTTTAGGACTTTTTAATGGGATAAAAGAGTTATGTTTTGACATGACTGACTTTAAAAAGCTTGGAAATTCACTTTCATGTCTTACTTTTGCCCCACTTTACGTAAACAAAGAGTTTCAAAACGTATTTTTACCACCAACTATTGGTCTTTCCGCAAATAAGATTACTACCGGTGGGAGTGTAACAATTCAAGGATATAGCATAGCGCTTGCCGCAATAGAAATAAGAGTAAGAGGTTCTAAAAATTTTGCTTTAAGTGCTGATAAATCAGGCCTTTATAGTTACAGCTATCAAAATGTACCGGCCGGGACTTACCATATATCAGCTGCCGCAATTTACAAAAAGCAAAAATCACTTGAGCCTAAAAATGAAGTTGAACTTATTGTGTCATCAAGCGCGGTAGGTACAACCCGCGAAGCAGGTAAAGTTAAGACATATTTAAGCCCGTGGCTAATATTTTTTATATTTTTAATTGTACTTATTCCTGCTCTTGGATTTTTGGGAGTCAGGACTGAGCAGGGAAAGGTCCTTTGGTATAAGTTTTTAAACACAAAAATTGGGATGAAAATAAGAGGTTTTATGAGTAAGATTCGTGGCGCAATGCAAAGGAAGAAAGAAAAGAAGGTTATAAAAGTTAATGGTGAATAGTTAATAGTTTAATTCTCAATGCTTTCGATCTCCTATTACCTAATCTCTATTTCGATTAAATCGTGGTTAACTATTTACCCTCCTTACTGCAGGCTGATGCGGTAAAGATTATATGGTACGTCGCTTGATAAACGGAAGACAAACGCAATACTTGATCCATCCGGCCATGGGAAAACAAGAGAATCAACAAATGGTGCGTCAAATACTGTTGTTTTGTTGCCGCCGTCGTATTCCATGATTTCAATCTTTGAACCTTGTGCAAAAATGACATGTTTTGAATCTGAGTGCCATAAAAAATTAGGCGCTTCTTTTGGAGAGTTTTTTAGTCCCGTTATATCAAAGATGAGGTAATTTTTATCCTCCTTTATATCATAAATGTAAACGTTTCCTTGTTTTAGCTCTCGATTATCCGGTGTGGAGTTGAGGGATGGTACTTTTTGCTTTAAGACATACGGGAGAGTTGCTGAAACACTTGCAGTATATAAAACTTTGTCCCCTAGAGGCGATGGTGACATATTTCCAAAGTAAGCTGTGGCAACAGGACGGAGATTTCTAGGTAGTGAATCATTAAGTTTCTTGTTTATAGCCATTTTTTCCTGGTCAAAAGTGCGCTCCGTAGCCTCTATTATATTAGTAATATCCTGAGCGTTTTGATCCTGTGCCTGGGCGTTAAGAAGATATGTAGCATTTGGAAGTTTTGCCAAAACTTGCTTGCTGTCAGGGCTAAAGCTGATGTCAGCTCCTGAGAAATTATCCAAAACATCGCTTACTATTTGTGTGCCACCAGTACCTAAGAATACAAATGGACCTGCATTCATATTCATAACATAAATCCCATTTTGTGTTGCCGAGGTAGAAGCAACGGTGTAGGCAAGATAAGTGTGGGTTGGGTCCATAATAACAGACTTTACGCCAATGGTTGTTATCCCCTCAAGTTTTGGAGCGCTAGGTAAAAGAAGGGCATCAGCCTCTGAAACAAGACCGTTTTTAATGGTTATTTTTTTATGCCAGTCTATGTAGCCGTCTTTTTGGATAGTAACCTCATATTCTCCGGGGGAAAGATTAATAGTGTTATTTGTTGCGGTGGTTAAATGACTATTTATCAGGACTCGCGCGCCGTCCGGGCGAGAAGTCGCAACAAAAAGCCCTGTCCCTTCAATAAACTTACCTCCAGTATTGCCGCTAAAATCAAATCTATAGCCGCGTGCAAAAAGGATGGCAACAATTGTGCCTATCACAATAAACGCACCAATAAATATTCCGGAGATTAGTATTCGTTTCATGGAGCTGATTCTATTATAGTTCAAATCGGCTTTATTGCAAGGAAACGTGGGGGTTGCTAGTCTTACCTATTTAGCAATCACACTGATTGAGCTTTGGGAAGAGTTGCCCGCCGCATCATATGCCTTTGCTGATATAACATATGTTTTATTTTTGGGATTCGGCACTTTCCAGGCACAACTATATGGTGAAGAAGGATCTGCGCACGTAAGTATATTGTTAATATAAAACTCAACTTTTGTTACTCCTACGTTGTCAGTTGCCGTTGCGGCAATGTTTACAGTACTTTTAGGCGTTACCGCTACACCCACAACTGGGAATACTATAGTAACAGTAGGTGATGTACGGTCAACCGGAATTGGAGTGGGAGTCGGTGTTGACGTTGGGGTGGGGGTAAGCGTTGGAGTGGGAGTCGGTGCGGGAGTGGATGTGGGAGTTGGAGTAGGCGCGATTCCCGTGAGCGTCACAAAAACCGGAATTGAGGACGTAAAATTTTGTGATGAAGTCCTGGCTGTTACAAAAATATCTCCACTGCCCAAGGCCAAAGGATAAAATGAAGCAATTGAGCCTTGCCCCACAATGCTTCCAACGCCGCCAACAGAGCTTATTCCCCATTCATAAGTCACTCCAGAATATATAGGATTATTACTTGAGTCATATGCCAAGACAGACAGATTGACCTGTTTTGTAGTTGGTTTAGTTGCAAAACCGGAAGGATTGAAGTCAAGACGCGCAATAGTAGAATCAGATGCTCTTATTTGCACAGTTTGGTGGCTTTTATAACTGTTAGGCAAAAGAAATACTAGTGCCGCCACCAGGAAAAAGAATACCAGAGTCACTCCAATAATTGGAAAATCCTGCCTGGAATAAGGGGGGTTGATGGTTTTTCTATAATGAGCAATTAAGTCGTTAGTTTTTTTCACGAGAACTTATATATTATTGTGCCCATATCTCATACCAATTGTCAATGAGAGGTATTTTATTCTTTTGACATATTGAATCTTTTTTACATGCGTGCTATAAAAAACATATCCCTGCCATACTGGCAATGGGTTCGTTTTGGTGAAAAATGATAGGGAAAAGATAGGGTTTGAATACTTCTAGCAAAACCCGATTGGCTAAAGGGTACGTAGCCAGACTCAAGCTTTAAAATTTAAAAGATCAAAAATTGAATGAATATTACAAATTTCAAGTTAAAAATTAGTTAAGTATGTTCGGAAACAAACGCGTTGGAATTGATCTAGGCACAGCAAATATTCTAGTTTACTTGGCGGGCGAGGGTGTGGTTTTAAATGAACCAACAGTTGTTGCAGTCCGTGCCGATGATAACAAAGTTGTTGCCGTTGGAGTAGAGGCAAAAGAGATGCTTGGTAGGACTCCGGGAAATATTGTCGCTACGCGTCCCCTCAAAGACGGAGTAATTGCCGATTACGTCATAACTCAATCCATGCTCTCATATTTTATAGATAAAGTCTGCGGGCGTTCAAGGTTTGCAAAGCCCGAGGTTATGGTTTGTATACCGTCAGGTGTTACCCAAGTTGAAAAACGTGCAGTTTTAGACGCTACGGCTGCAGCTGGGGCAGGGAACGTTTACTTGATAGAAGAGCCGCTTGCGGCAGCAATTGGTGCAAAAATCCCCATTGCGCAGGCCGCAGGGCATATGATTCTTGATAGCGGCGGTGGAACAACAGATATAGCGGTTATTTCACTCGGTGGAGTAGTAGTGCATAAGTCAATTAGGGTTGCAGGAAATAAAACTGAAGAAGCCATTGCCAACTATATTCGGAAGCGTTTTAATCTGCTTGTTGGGGAGCGTTCCGCAGAAGATATAAAAATGAAGATGGCAAACGCTATTGTAGATAAAGCGGACATCCAGACCATGGAAGTAAAAGGAAGAGACAGTGTGACCGGGCTACCGAGGGCGATAGTGATATCTGAAGTTGAAGTAAACGAAGCTATACAGCCAATTCTTAAAGCTATGATTTCTGCAATTAAGGAAGTATTTGAAATAACACCTCCAGAACTTGCCTCTGATATTATCGAGAAGGGGATAGTACTATCGGGTGGTACATCACTCCTTAAAAATCTTGATAATTACATAGCTCGTGAGACCGGCGTTCCGGCCTATGTTGCTGAAGATCCACTTTATTGCGTTGTTAGAGGAGTGGGAGTTGCCCTAGAGAATTTGGAGTTGTATAAGAGAAGCATTAATAAGGACTAAAGTTCGAATCACGAATAAAGATTTAGAAATTATGAATGTGAACTGATAGCTTATAGTTTAAACTCGAATATAAATAAGCGTACGAGATTTTTCAATTAAAAAAGCCTTGTTTTAAATAACTAGAATCTTATATTATGATGAATTATGAATACAAAATAATAAATCATGAATGATAGATTACCCCAGGTTTTAACCTCGAATTCAGTGAATAAAAAAAATACACGCAAACTAAAAATCTAACAATTAATAAATTGATATAATT
This sequence comes from uncultured Gammaproteobacteria bacterium, assembly GCA_964651815.1. Classification (GTDB taxonomy): domain Bacteria; phylum Patescibacteriota; class Microgenomatia; order Levybacterales; family GWA1-39-11; genus GWA1-39-11. Next base: position 94,081 of record CAZYWG010000004.1, read on the forward strand.
TAGACTTGTAGTATAATATTCCCATGCTCAAAACAATTGAAATCCTAGGGGTAAAAATAACAGCAGAAAATGAGGGTAAGATCCTAGAGTTATTAAGATCGGAACTTAACAAGCCTAAGAAAGATCGCCGGAAGTTAGTGATTTTTACACCCAACCCAGAACAGATTTCCTCAGCAGCAGGAAATGCTAGCCTCAAAGAGATGTTGAACAGTGCAGATATCAATTTGCCCGACGGAATAGGTGTAATTGGGGGTGCGAGTTTACTTGGAAGGAAGCTCGAGGCTAGAATTGCAGGGGTAGACTTCATGGAAAGTCTTGTGAAAAGTGATTCAAAACAGCCCGTCGTAACAGGCTTTTTTGGAGGCCAACCTGGGGTAGCAATCGAAGCTGCCAATTGCTTACAAAAAATTGCGCCAAAAATGGCTATAGGATATGCCTCAGACACTTTCGATAAGGATAGAATGATCCATTCTGATATAGATATCCTATTTGTAGGTCTTGGTTTTCCGAAACAAGAAAAATGGATACTCGCCCATAAAAATGAAGTTCCGGCGAGCATAATAATGGCGGTTGGTGGGTCATTAGACTTTTTGTCAGGAAGAGTTCCACGGGCCCCAAAGTTTGTTCGTAAGCTCGGTGCGGAGTGGTTATTTAGATTAACAATTCAGCCATGGAGGATAATTCGCCAGGCACGACTTTTGCATTTTGGGGGGCTAATTTTGAAAGAAGCAGTAAGTAATCGGTTGAAAAACGATAAAAAATAAGTATTTAACTTCCAGAGCAAACTTTTTTTATTTTTCTTTTGTACAAACAAGATCAGCTTTTTTATACGTTCTTTTCGACAGCGAAAAGAACCAAAAGCTGCTCGACCCACAAGTCGAGCTAATTTTTCTTCACTAGCGGGGGAAACCTTCCCACCTCCACGATCTTGATCGTTGTCAAGACGTGGGGCTCCCCCCTGTACGCTCGGTCGAAAAATTACTCTCACATTCGTTTGGGTCGTTCTTGTTGTAAAGGTCGAGTTAGACACATTGATCAATCTTAAACAAAGTACGCTTCTCAAAATTCTTAGATTAGTTGTAAAAGCGCTCTTACATATAAATTTACACTGCTTGGGTGCTTTCCAAAAATAATCCCAAAGTAATTTTGGTCTATTGAACCTCCAAAAAGTTCTGGACAAACTGTCGAGAATTTGAACTTTTATCAAAGAAAATAACTTAGAGTATTTTTACTGCTTGACACCATTGATGTCATTTGCTAGTCTAGGTGCATATAATATATAGAGTTAATTCCTTTTATATAGTATGCCACACCAAAATATATCAATCGACAACCTACCAGATCTACTCACAGTTCGTGAGGTAGCTGAAATTTTAAGAGTTTCTCCATTAACTATCAAAAGATGGGGGAAACGGGGAAAACTTCCGGCAATTAGAATCAATTCGCGCGGCGACCGCAGGTACAAAAAAGAAGCAGTCCTCTATCTACTCGGAATCCAGGCTAAAACCGAAGTTTAGTAACAATTAACAATTGACAATTAACAATTGACGACTAATACTTAAATAATGTCTTCAGCTTCAAATCAACTCAAAGCAATTCAAAAGTTCGAATCAAAGTGGAAAGAGAATAAGTTTGTTTGCGTGGGTTTAGATGTGGAGTATGACAAGCTCCCCGAAGTTTTTCGAAATTCTAAAAATAGGGCAGAAGCAACCCTCGAATTTAACAAAAAGATAATCGATTCAACGTACGATTTAGCCCTTTGTTACAAGCCAAATTCTGCTTTTTATGAAGGAGAAGGCGCAGACGGCTTGGTCGTTCTCAAAAAAACGGTCGAATATATTAAAGAAAAGGATAATTCGATCCCAATAATTTTAGACGCAAAGCGTGCCGATATTGGTAACACAAACAAGGGTTATGTCAAAATGGCATTTGATGACTTTGAATTTGACGCAATTACGGTCAACCCATATCTTGGGACAGACTCACTCCAACCATTTCTGGACCAGAGTGACAAACTAATTATAATTTTATGTAAAACTTCAAATCCAGGGGCCGGCGAAATTCAAGATTTACAAATTTTGGGAAAAGAATTTGGTGAGCTTGGAGAGGAAGCGATCAAACTCTATCAAATCATAGCGTTTTTTGCAAAAACGAAGTGGAATTCAAATGGAAACGTTGGTTTGGTAGTGGGCGCCACATATCCTGAGGAATTGAGCTCAGTCAGAAAAATAGTAGGGGATATGCCAATCCTTATGCCGGGCATAGGAAGTCAGGGTGGAGATATCGAAAAATCTGTCAAAGCCGGTCTTGATTCGAATAAGCAGGGGATAATAGTCAACTCATCCCGTGGAATAATTTATGCCTCTAATGGCCCGGATTTTGCAGAGGCTGCGCGCGAAGCGACAAAGAAGCTTAATGAGGAGATTATTGGATCTATAGTTTAATAAGTCTGTGGCTGCGGATTTTCTGAAGAGGCTTGATCAATTATATCCGCTAGAGTTTTGATAGCTAACTCATCTGGTGGTACGAGATCTGTAGCGAGGGGTTGGAGCATTTCATGCCCAGGTTCCGCATATATAGCTTTGAATACAGAGGCTACTGCTGTAACGTGTGTATCGGCACTTTGAGGAACGAGATTTCCATCTTTCATAATCATCTTCTGGATAGAAATAGGCTTAGGTTTTTTGACCCTTCTAAGAGTTTTCAGATTTTCGGGTGTTGGAACTACATCTTCTTTGTAAGCAAGTCTTAAGGCGGTTTTAGTACCGCGACCAACATTGATTCTTATTCCGCTTCCATTAATATTTCTTCCATCATATGGTTTAACCTTCCCATCGAGGGTGATAATCCCTCCGGTTTCAAGATAGAGGTTGGTGACTTGTTCAACACCTGTTCTAATTCTTTCAGCAATTTGGCCAAAGATCTCGTTGTCAAAGATAACCTCTTGATGCTCAAGCCAATTAATAACTCTTCCGGTTCTTGTCGCAGGCTGTAAAGCCTTTTGTTCTCCCGACTGATGCATCTGACCATCTCCTTGACCGGGTGTTTCGGGTATTCTTCCCATAGGAGTCACGATTATACCAAGTAAAAAAAGATTTTTAAACACCTAATTTATGATTTGGTTTTATGCGTTTGGTTTCAGCTCACCTGAGGATTAACAGGAAATAAACAATCGAAAGAACAATTCTATATATTCCAAAGCCGATGAAGTTGTTAGATTTAACATAACCCACGAGCCATTTAATTGCAAATATTGCAACAACAAATGAGACTATAAATCCTACTAAAAGTAACATCCATTCGTTGGTATTAAAATGAAAACTTGAACTTTTTAAGTCAAGTAGGGTTGCAGCAAGCATTGTTGGGACCGCGAGTAAAAATGAAAATTCCGTTGCGTTTTCTCGTGATATTCCAAGAAGCATTCCGCCAATAATTGTTGATGCCGAGCGTGATACACCAGGGATGACAGCAATTGACTGAAATAGGCCTATTACAGCGGCTTTTTCATAGGTAATTTCTTTGTCTTCCGTCTGTTTTTTGCCGCGGCGTTTAAATAATAATTCAACCCCAATTAATGCAATACCACCAATGAGAAGTGAGAGCAAGACAATACTAGGATTACCGATTAAATAATGTTTTATAAATTTATAGAGAATGAATCCAACAACCGCGGTTGGAATAAAAGCTACCAAGACGCGCTTTCCTAGTTCAAAATCTTTCTTCATTTTCCCCGAATACAAAACAATTACAGCAAGTATTGCGCCAGATTGAATTACAATTTCAAACGTTTTCACAAAGTCAGTTTGCGCGATTTGAAGAAGGTTCGAAACCAAAATAAGGTGGCCGGTAGAAGAGACTGGAAGGAATTCGGTAATTCCCTCAACTATTCCTAGAATGATGGCATGGAAGAAGTTCATGCGAATAGTGTATCAAAAGTATCAAGGGTACCACAAGTATCATGGGTTAGTCGCCGATGCGGCTAGTCCCAATGGATCTAAAGAAAATGTTAAGGTCGCGTTCATCAACTTTTCCGTCAAAATTTAAATCTGCAAGTGCTTTTTGTGGGCAGTTACCAAGGCCGTAACATGAAAGTATGACGTTGTAGTCTGACAAGTCTAGAGCGTTATCTTGTATACCATCCAAACCCGTAAAGTCTCCGGCTGCAACTAGTGTTGGTACGATTTTAGAAGTGGTACCTGTTGTAATTTGCACTATCCCTAGATCTTTCCACAAGCTGTTGTTAAGCCGCGCCTTTACGTGCAGTTGATAGGTTCCGGCAGACACGGGAATACTGGCAACAAAAGTAGCGTTTATTGCATGAAAATTGAAGTTTGCCTTGGCACTCGTTGTTGCGCTATCTGCGGCCGCGGGATTGAAAAATTGGACCTCGCCGCTTACGGAGTTTTGCTCTAAGAGAGGGTGCGGATTTTCTCCTAAAGCCGTATTTAATCCAACTCCTGGGGCAATCAAAGAGATTGAAAGGAGAGTTGGCCCCGGCGTTGGCGAAGCAGTGGGAGTTGGAGTGGCGGATGGCGTTCCAATTAATATAGAGGTAGGCGTCGGTGTCGGAGTTGCAGAAGTAGTTGCGGTGGGAGTAGGTGTTGGTGTTGCAGTGGCGGCTGGAAGAGTAGGGGTAGGTGTAGAAGTTGGGCTTGGTGCAACAGTTGGAACCGTACCACCGTCGTTTACCTCTCCAAATGTTACAACCCACCGTTCAGATAATCCTCCTGATCCGATTGTTGATTTACCCACACCTATTGCCTGCCAATTCCTTGGTAAAGTACCTCCTGACGTATTACTGATTTGATTTAAGAGTACAACGTTATGCTCAGGTGAATTTTCCCAAGATGACAAGGCAACCTGTGGCGGAACAAGAGAAGATGCAGCAACAACGCCAGATGAAGTTGTGGCATTCGGATAACCGCAATCGCCGTTTCTTTGCGGGTCTAGGCGTCCCAAGGAATCAGTATGAGAATTTATATTGCCATGTGTTGCCATATCTGTTGCCATCCACTGCGCCGCACGCGTAAGAGTAGCAGAGATTGGCAGAACTGATAAATTATGCTGTTGCCTGTATTGGTTTAAGATTGTTGCGAGTGTTTGTTCATCTTGATCCATGGCAAAGTCCGCGTCGTTCACAGTGCAATTAGTAGCAGTACTAGACGTTCTAAACAAAATCCTGTTGTGTTTATTTTTGCTCCTCGCAATTATTGAAATAGTAAAGGGAATAGAGAGAATTAGCGTTGCAACAAATAGAAAAAGCACAACGCGAGAATAAGAGTGGAAAAATTTTTCAAATAAATTAAGCACAATTTAATAATAGTGGCTTGACGCTTTGAATGTCAACGATGTTAGATTGAATTTGGAATTAGGAATTATGGAAAAGAACCGATTTTAACTCGTTAATTAATAAGAATTGGTGGGAATTTTTTGGGGAGCCTGTGTTGGAATCACAAATCCCTCTGCGCTTTTAATCATGTCAAAATATTTTCCTGTGCAGCCGCCTTTTTGAACATCTATTGGCGAGAAAACGCTTGTTCCATTTCGATTTAAGATATTTGCTAGGTCGCTGTTTATAAATACACAGCTTCCTGTAGACCCAAGATATTGTTGAACAAGGTTTGATGTCTCCTGTGAAATTTTCTCGCTTTTAGCATTTGTCACGTTTCTTGGAAGTATAAAATATTGAGAAACAAGGTTTGCGTTAAGAACGCATTTAGATTGATCTAGAGGTTGGATCTCGTAATTAGTAGTTATTTTAGAAGTAGTAGTTAATCCGTTTACGTTAAAATCCAATGCCTGTTTGACCTGGACTTTTGTTGGGATACATGTCTCGGCATTTTTTTCAAAGCAGGAAAGTCCAGGGTTCATTGCCGCAGCACCTTCCGCTGTTAGGTCGTCACTCATACAATCAACCGGCTTGCTTATAGTCCCCATTTTATTTGAAGTCGCGAGATTTTTATAAACGTTTGCCAAATTTAAAAGTGTTGGGCCAACAAATATCGCAAAAACAATAATAAGTGTAATCGGAAGCACAGTCAAAATATAAAAGAAAGTTTTGAGCTTGGTACTTGGATTAAATACAAAATTACCCTTGATGGCTTTCAAATTATCATATATTAAGAAAGTATAAATTATAGCAATTGGGCCTATCACAAATCCAAACGGTATAAAAATGAGTGAAGAAATTGATGGCAATTTAAGGAAAGCAAATGCAAAACCCGCGGACGCAAAAACTATTTCTACAACTATAAAAAGAAAAACCAGAAAAAGGTATCTTAGGAAAACGGCCCAAAAATAACCTCTTACATACTCACGGCTTTTGAGAAGAGCATTCATGCCGCCCGTTCCTTCACCAATTAATACAAACACAGCCGGAGCAAACCAAATTGCAAAAATAATCCCCGGAATAACAAAAAAGATGTAACCGCAAAATACTATTAAAGCTGAAAGTACAGAGACCCAAAAGTAGGGGAGGACCTTTTTGAAAGACGCCTGAATTAATTCTTTTAGGGAGCGATCCTCACGATAATAAACAATTGACGCAATAAGTGCAATGTTCATGAGTGTTTGGACAAATATTGACACAAAGAAAAATATTATGGCCAAAATGATTAATACTCCAATAAGAATGGGGGACTTTGATACCAATCCAATAATGACACCAATAACCCCTACAAATATAAAGACACTTGTAAGTGCCCATGAGATGGCAAGGGATAAGACAAGTAAAATAATTATTGTCCTGAGCCTTAATTTATAGATGAGCCAGGCGTCCTGCAATAATTTAATTGGGCCCGGTAAACTTTGTGTTGTTTTAGTTGCCATATTAGTTAGTGTGTCATAAAAATTCTTTCGGTGCAATTTTTATCTACACATAGGTGTAGTTGAACCTCCGTTAATGAAATAGTATCCGCCGCCCACCACTTGAACAAAAATTCTCCATTGATATTGAGTGTTTCCAGGACCTGTTAACGTTGTTGAAGTGGCAGAAGCAGATAATTGCTTGCCAATTGCTGGCCAGTTGGGGTCAACATTTTTCTTTGAATCAAAAAATATTGCCGTAGCATTTGGATCATTAACCGCATCCCAAGTTACATTTACGGATGAGGTGCAAGATTGCCCGCCATAGCTTGAAGTGGGTTGTGGGCGAGGTGGTTGTTGAACCGGAGGATTTTGTTGTTGAGGTGGATTTTGAGTTGTAGGATTCTGCAAACCGTAGTCTGGTCCGTTAAATCTGTTTGTTCCATAAACACAATGTCCACTGGCGTCATCCGGACAGATGCCAGTTGCAGTTGTGTGGTGTTTGTAATAGCAGCCTTTAAACTGTCCTTTTTCAATCCAGCTCCACGCGCTGCAGTCCGGATTTCCTGAGCATCCGGCTTGGCAATCATGTAAATTGGCACTTGCAGAAAATGCATAGTCTCCACCCCCGGGGGTAAGATTTTGGCAAGCCATACTGGCAGGGTTATATCCAACAACACCGCTGCAGGAGGAGCTGGAACTATTCGTATTCGGTGGACTCGTCTGATTGTTTGGAGGTGTCTGATTATTTGGTGGTGTTTGAATGGGACCTCCAGGTCCAACAGGCGGCTCAACGATTCCGGGTTTGTTTACACAATAGAACCTATTCTGCCCCTCAACACATTGCTTTCCTGGTGAACAATAAAGAGCGCCACATATTTCACCTGCAGATCCTTGAGTACATCTTAATGTATTAGGGGAAGAATCTGAGTCGTCAGAAGCAAGAATTTCGGGAAAACAACCCTGCTTTTTACTACAAGCGGTGACATCATCTAAACTATTAAGTGCAATTGTACAAGAATTAGGATTGGTTGGATTGTTAGGATTTGTGGGATTGCTATTAGATCCGCCTGCGTAGATCCCCGAAATACATGTGTAATTATTCTTCAGACAATTACTGTTATCTAAAGCTTTGTACCCTTCTTTTTTCAGGTTGCAAATGCCGTTATTCCAGGTCCAGGCAGCACATTTTCCTCCTGAATTATCACACGCTTGCTTACAAGCAAGGATAGAGCTGGGTTCTTGAGAATAGTCTGAGCCAAGGTAATCTCCGCAACCCATTGTTTTTGGGTCATAACCCTCGGCGGTGTTACAGGAGCCGGTTGCACTTTGTGCAGTTGAGTTTGCAGATTTATCACCGTATTCTTTCGCGCAGTCTCTTGTTGTGATAGTTACAGTATCACTTTTTATTGATGGGTCATTAGCATCAAGATAAATGGAATATGTTCCCTTATTTTCAAGTCGACCTCCCGTACCATTACCAAAATAATGTGAGCCGCTTGTAGATCTAAAGCTTTCCACTTGTTTTCCTGACAAAAACAATCTGTATTCTGATCTATCCTGGAGCGGGGACCAGCTCAAGTTAATATATGGTTCATCCGCCTCGCAGGCATTAGAAGAAATGGTTAGATCATTTATTTTTGTACTTTTCGTACCACCATTTGAGTTATTGCTGTTGTTAGAGCTGCTAGAGCTGTTTGTTCCTTTAGAATAATAACAACCAACTCCTGGTCCTGCCCCCTTACCACTAAAAGTAACCTCTTTACACGCTGAAGGTTTTTCGTTGTACGGCTCACATGCAAATTTATAAGGCCAGGGACAAATATCCTTATCCCCCCTACATTTTTCTTTACCATCTTCGCACGTCCAAATTGCAATCTGGTTTCCATCTATATCAAAATTATGGTGATCAGTTCCCGGTACTATTTCTCCAAGATTAGGATCATCAGATTTCTCTCCTTTTTGGTCGCCCTGCTGCTGAAGACATGGGCCGCTTCCATTTGCTCCTCCCATTCCAAATATTGCAAACTGAACGCCGCCGGGGCATGGGTTATTCTCCGCGGTGTTTACTAACACACCTTTCTCAAATGAAATGGTCTGAAGTTTTGGGAAAAGCCAGACGGTAATAGGAAAAGCAATGAGGACGAGTAGTAGGAATAAAATTTCTCCGCCTTTTGTAAAAAAAGGATTTCTCTCAAGAAAGTTTGTCTTGCGTGAAAAGCTTTTGCGTTTAGGTCTACTGCGGGCAGGAGTTTTCCCCATACATAAAGATTACCGTGAAAAGTCCGTGAAAGTCAATAGAGGAGGCAAAAGTCATAACCTTTATTCCCCAATCCTATTTGACAAATTTGTATAGAAAATGTTGAGGTCTTTTTCATCTACTTTTCCATCAAGGTTGAAGTCTGCTTGGGTCCTTCGACCACAATTTCCAAGCCCGTAACATGCCAAAAGTATATTGTAATCGGAAAGGTCCAAAACATTATCTCCTGTTAAATCTCCAAGTCGCAGCGCTGATACAGGTGTAATAAAAGTTGTGCCCGAGTCAAATAATTGTACATTTCCCACATTTTTCCAAAGAGTATTGTCAAACCTTGCACGTACATTGTAATTGCCAGCAGATAAATGTCCCACGTCTGCAACAAATGTGTAATTTGATTTGAAGATAAATGGCACAGTCTGATCATAAATAACCTGGTTATTTACAAGATTAGTGATTTTTACCTCACCCGTTTTTGCCGTGTTTATAGGCTTTGGATTTTCGCCAATTCCCGTATTTTGTCCTACAATCTGAGGTAAGTTTACAGCAACCTGTAAGTCACTCTGAGAAGTACTAGGTGTTGGAGTAGGAGTCCCGCCACCACCATTAAGAGCAGTAAAGTAACTCCCGGTGCAGGTAGCAGTTGAATAATCATTGGTTGAGAATTGACCGTTAGACCAGTTAACAAAAATAGTTGAAAGATCGTTATTGTTTCCAAATAGACAATTTCCATCTGTATTATCAAACTTTCTTACCGACGCCGTTGCCTGGTCAATAATATCTTGGGGCGTTCCCGGCGGGAACGTAAGAGTTGTTGTCCCTTGTTTTAAATAAAGCTGACAAGCATTGTTCTGTGCGCTTTGGGTGCCCTTTATTTCATAATATGTGCTTGCTGTAATACTTACTCCAAAAAGAGTTATGGTGCCACTAATATTAATTTTTGCAGGTTGACATGTTTTTGCAGCATTGGCAATACAAGTCAGACCAGGATGCGTTGCAGGCGCGCTGTCCCCAACTACGTCCGTTCCGCAATCTATAATTCCTGTAGTACCAGTAATTGTTGGTGTTGGTGTTAATGTGGGTCCACCGGCTGTGGGAGTTGGTGTGGGCGTTGACGTCGGCCCTCCCGCAGTAGGTGTAGGGGTGTTTGTAGCACCTCCTGTCGTCGGAATTGGTGAAGGAGTCGGCGTAGGATTCGGGCTTGTCCCCGGAGTGACACTTGGTGACACGCTGGGAGAAGGATTTGGTACTCCTGTTGGAGAACCGGCAGCATTTATTATGGTTGAAAGTGTAATGCTATCAGCAAGCGCATTACTTAAATATGCCTCAAGTTTCAATTGCCAAGGCCCGGTTTTTGCAGTCGGCGAAATTGTCATAGGGATACAATAATCCTGACCGTCATCATCCCATTCCTGGAGTTTCTGGAAATTAGTATTGTCATTTGACTGATAAAACTTAGCTTGGAATGGAGTTTTGGGGGCAACACTATAACAAAATTGTCCCGAATCGCCCTGGTTATAACTAGCTTTATCAAGGTGAGCCGTAATCTTTAAGGAACCAGTAGGAGGACTAACGCCCGGAGTGATTCCTCCGCCACCGCCTGTGAGACCAACTCCACCACCTGTCCAAATACCTCCTGAGTCGGGACAAACAGGAGTTGTGAATGTTGCTTCATCTTGATAACCGTCCCATGTTGTCTGACCGTTGTTAACGTAAGATGTATTTACGTGCCATCTATGAGCTTGATTGCCTTTTATACCGTCCCAAACAACTGTTGTCGCATTTCCCGGAAGAGGTCCATTAGAAACTGCATTGGAACTTCCATCAGGGTTCCAGAATGGAGTGTTATCATCATTTTTCAGATCTACATAAATCTGTTGAGGTTGACCGGTTCTTGCAGGCCAATAGAAATTCATTTTCCATGAGTCGGCATTGCAAGAAATAAATGAAACACTCATACCAGCAGCACCATCCGGACATGCGGGCGTTTTAAGTGTTGCTACATTTTGGTAACCGTACCACGTACCCTGATATAGGGCATTTACTCGCCATGAATCATTTTCTCCGGGGGCAATTCCTCCCCAATCAAGATTAGTAGCATTATTTGCCAATGGGCCATTAGAATATGTTCCCCAATCAGAATTGTCAGTTTTTAAGTCTACATATAATTTTTCAGGAGTGGCTCCCGCAGGTAAGCCAAGCTTTGTCATATCCCAGTAGAAATGTACATACCAAGTTCCGTTTGTACAAATAACCGGCATCGCAGAAAATCCGGCAGGATTTGTTGGATTGGGCGGTGAAGTAGGGGATGGTGTGCCACCACCACCACTTGTACCATCATCTGTTTTGCTAAATTCCACAGCCCAGTACCAGGTGTATGTGCTTCCAGGTTTATAAAATCTTCCAACCCCAACTTGGACGTATGGGCCTTCGCTATCGAGCATTATTGCATTGTGCGCTGCTGAGGATTTGAACTGATTAAATGTTCCTTGTCCTGTTTGCGTAGTCAAACCACCGTCCAAAATTTCCGCACTCCAATTGTTAACTCCACAACCGGCAGCCCTGTTTTCGGGATGCAGTCCATTACTATCAAGATGTTGAATTATGTTGCCGTTGGGCATATCATTTGCTGTCCATTGAGCCATTTGTGAAAGTTTGGTTGAAATAGTCACAGGTTGTAGATGGTTCGCGGTTCTGTATTGGTTTAATGCATTTACGAAATTTTGCTCCTCTGAGTCAATTGATGGGTCTGCCACGCACCCCGTATCTTGTGTTTTAATAATTGCATTTCTGTGGGATTCTGCAGTTTCTCCTATGACAATATTAGAAGGTTTGGCACTAAGAGTTTTCTGGCCAAAGTTTGGGAGTTTTATTGGCGGCCCGTATAAGTCGTAAAAAAGCGCGCCTGTAATAACAATCAAAATGACAAAAAGCGCACCTGTTTGATAATAAAGAGTATAGGCCTTCTTAAAAACCATTTTTTCCTGTCTTTATTTATGGTAGTCAATTGAAATGGTTGTGTCAATTAGAATTAGTTTGCGCAGGCTATATTTGAGCCGATTCAGGGACTCGAACCCTGTACCTACGCTTTACGAAAGCGTCGCTCTACCAGATGAGCTAAATCGGCACTTGAGACTACAGAGATTTTATCAGACGGAGAATAAAAAAGGAACGGCTTAGGCCGGCGAGATAGCGATAAGATAATGATAAGATAAATTCGCCCTTAAGCAAGCTGTAGGTAACGCTTCCCCGACTTTAAAAGCGGGAGAATGCTCGCTTAATTCCTCGGAATCAAGTGAAAACATTTTATTTCGGTTACCCGATACCCAAGTCGAAAAAGTTGTAGAGGAAAACAAGTTACCTACAAAATTCGCTTAAGAGCATTTTTAGTATAAAACCGTGAAAAGTCTCTGTCAACCCCTATTTTATTTGGATAAATTAATCTAATTATCCCAGAGTAAATCCATTATACCGACGGTTTGGTGTCTCATAGTTAATATAATCTATTTATTTTGATCTATTTATATGCTTGGTTGTATTTAGGTGTTTCTTGTAATAATATAATGGTATGTCCGAACACAACGGAGGAGACGCAGGCCGAGTTGATTTAGAGCTTGTTTCACCAAATTCTTCTGCAGGAAAACAAACCCGCAAAAGAAATACTTCACTTTCTAGAACACAAAAAAGCCCGCGTACTGCATCTCGCTCCACACCAAAAGATTTAGACCAACCAGCGCAATTATTTGATCTTATTCCAAGTGTTCACGATAAAGAACAATTAACAGCCGATGAGATTTCCGCAAAACCCTTTATTTTAGTTTCCGACCATGAAAAATTCGGAATAACATTTAAACACTTTTTGGAGGTTGACAAGCTAAGAGATAAAGACGAAGCCGAGAGAAAAAGAATGAGAGAAAGTCACACAAAGAAGGACCTTAAGGACCTCCGAGCGGAATATGCTAGAAAACTCGTATCACTTTTAGGTCACGTAGAGAAAGTAGATTCTAACCTAGATCTTTCAGACTTAACAATGTTTAGTAGCAAATGGACTGAGAACGATTATGCCTTTGAGGACAGAGTAGACTTTGAAGTAAGAAAATCTGCTTTAACTGGGAGTGGAGTCATGAGTTCAGGAAAGAGAATTAATGTTATGAGTTCAATTATAGTATCTGACCGTAGTTTTGAAGGAATACATCCATCTATTGAGAAGCACTTTCCCAATAAAAGGTCTGAAGATCTACATGCTGTTGATTCCCTTTGGTATGGTAGGAATATCGGAAAATACTTGCACGGAGCTACGTTTGAAAGAGTTGTTATAGGAGGGGATGGGGCTTTATCAAACGCTACTGATATCACATTTATTGATACCACAGTTGTACTGCCGAGTGGGACTTACTTCTTTCCAAATGTAAGAATGGAAGGCACTTTCCGCCCTGATGAAAAGTATAGAGTTGATAAAGCCGCATAGTGTCTGCAGCACGAAAAATCTTATCACAATCACTTCATCTGGATTTTTAACTATAAAGTAGGGTTTTCGCAGAATTAAATCTATTCCAAAAATTAGCTCAATTTGTTACAATTCAATATCGTGCCGACTTAGCTCAGTGGTAGAGCAGCTGTTTTGTAAACAGCAGGTCCAGGGTCCGAATCCCTGAGTCGGCTCCATCAATTACTCTTGACACCCGCTCTGTTTTGCTTAATACTTAAATAATGGATGGGACTTCAGCTTCAGATACTTCTTCAAAGACGGCAATTCCTGTTTTGGCCGCGGAATTTTTAATTTTTGCTGTTTTTGTAGCTATTGCAGGCTATTTTTTTCTTCTTAGAGGTAATACTTCTTCTAGCAGCCAAAACGTTACAGTTCAAGTCAATACCGCAAGCTCAGAATCAATTACGCTCACTCCGTCGCCTATTGCAGGTTCATCGGGGCTACTTACTCAAACCTATGAAAACCCATTTGACACCTACACAAATCCATTCGACTCAACACAAAATCCTTTTGACAATTTACAATGAAACAAAAAGCTTTATCGCTACTTATATCAGCTTTAATTTTAGGAGCATCTTTTAATTTCGCTGCTGCTCAAACTACGCAAATCTCCCAACCACCTATCATTTCTGCAGCGCCAAGTTTTATCCCAACACAAAATTCAACTATAAAACCACCAACATTTGATTCAAGAGAGACGCCGGACGCTTCACACAGTGGTACTCCAGGCGCGAAATATGGAGTAACTTTCCCAATTGCCGAGCTTGGAAATTGCGCAAGTCCCGCAGATTGCAAAGCTTATTGTGCAATTTCAGATAACAGCACGGCTTGTGCCGCCTATGCCAGGAAAAAAGGGTTTTACAAACAATCAAACACACCAAGCGCAAGCATGTTAGCAAAAGCAAAAACTGAGCTTGGGTGTGATTCAGTTGACGCGTGTCGTGAGTTTTGTTCGGACAGCGCGAACCATGATAAATGTGCTGCCTTTGCAAAAGAAAACAATATAGGTACAACTAGCAATTCGGTCATTTCAAAAAAAGATACAACAGGCCTGAATGGGGACAGTAATAAAACCCTTTCCATTGCAAAAAAGATTTTAGGATGTGTTTCAGAGGCATCATGTAAAGCGTTTTGTGCTGAAAGCCAAAATCAGGAAAAGTGCACGGAATTTGCAAAGATTGCAGGAATTTCAGGCGGCATTAAGAAAGTCGGGCCGGGTGGGTGTGCTAGTGAGGATGCGTGCCGCGCATATTGCGAGACTCACACAATAGAATGCCAGGCCTTCAAAGAAGGTAAGGATAAATTGCACGCGAATACACAAGAATCGGGTAGTGGTCCCTCAACTACTGGACAAAATACTTCTCAGAATGCAATCCAATTGGAAAAACAAAGATTTTGCCATGATCATCCGCAAAATTGCACGTCATCCGGAGTACCGTTAACCTCTTCAAGGTCTTCTGAATTCAGAACTCCACCACCACCTAGTCAATTTCCAAGTCAAACAAGTACTTTTGATGGTCAAGGTGTAACTGTAACTCCTCCGCCTTTCATGCCACCACCTACAACAACAATTCAAACCGTTAAGGGAGCGTCAACCGAGGATTCAACCACAAGCGTACTCAACTTCCTACTTTTTGGATTCTAAAATGTGTTCTATTGCTTAACCTTTTGATATAGTTTCAATCAATAAAAAACTAAACTTGATTTTGAATTCACGAACGTATATAGTTTAATCAAATTATGGCACCAAAAGGTCCAAGCTCAGATACTAGAGATAAAGTCTTAAAACTCCTTGAAGACTCCGGTTCCATTTTTTACGGACATTTTGTATTTACCTCCGGAAAACATGCACCACGTTATATAGACAAAATGGCGCTTTTTGCGCATCCAACGCTTGCTTCTGAAATGGGAAAGTTGTTTGCCGAAAAGTTCGCTGACCAAAACATTGAAGTGGTGGTGGCACCGGCTCTTGGAGGAATTATACTTTCAACCTGGGTTGCGTATCATCTTTCGGAGTTAAACAAAAGGGATGTTCTTGGCATTTACACTGAAAAGACTCCTGAAAAGGCACAGATTTTTACCCGTGGGTACGATAAATTAGTTAAAGGGAAAAGAGTTTTAATAGTTGAGGATAATGTAACAACCGGAGGCTCAGTCAGAAAAGTTGTAGACGCTGTGAAAGCCGCGGGAGGGGAGATTGTTGAGGTTTGTTCTATGGCAAATCTTAATCCCAAGCCAGAATCTATCACGAATGAAATTATAGGCGCTACATTTTCTTCATTGACTGAATTGCCCGTTGTCCTTTATGATGAAGCCACATGTCCACTGTGTAAGGATAACATTCCTATAGACACAGAGCACGGACATGGGAAGAAGTTTTTAGAAGCAAAGAAAAAATGAATCAGCCTATCTACGATCCAAATAAGAGCTACGAAGAAAACTTTGAAAAGGGGCCTTATGGTGCGTTTGCCAAGACCACGTCTTCGACTTCGAGTACTGAGCCAAAGTATACATTCCTAGGATTTAAAATCGGATTACCTTTTGGAATTGCTGCGGGTTCTCTCCCAAATAGTAAATTTACAAACGCGGCTTTTGATATGGGATTTGATGTCTCTTGTTATAAGACGCGCCGCAGCAGCGAATTCCCGTCAAATCAATGGCCTAACGTTTTATTCATAAATATCAAAGGCGATTTGACTTTGGAACGCGCGAAAGAGCCACTCGAAGGAAGTCTCAAGCCTTTCACGGATGACAAACATTATTCAATTACAAATTCTTTTGGGAACCCATCCCAGGACTCAAAAATTTGGGCGCAGGATATGAAACTTGCAGTAGAATATCCAAAAAACGGGCAGCTGCTCATTGCATCTGTTGTGGGGACTATAAAGGAAGGTTTTACGGCTGAGGAATATTATGACGATTTTGCGGTAACGGCCAAGGCCGCAAGTGACGCCGGCGCAAAAGTAATCGAACTTAATCTTTCCTGTCCAAATGTGGCCAGTGAAGGAGTTTTATGCTATTCGCCAGAGGCGGTTCTTGCCATTTGTCAAAAAACACGCAAAGTTTTGGGTGACAAACCAATTGTTGTAAAATTCGGCTACTTCTCTCACGAGCAACAGGACTTACTCGAGAAAATAATCAAATCAATAGCACCTTTAATCAACGCGGTCTCCGCAATTAACACAATTCCCGCCGCAGTAGTCGATTCGAATGGCAAGCAAGCGTTGCCGGGTGCTGGAAGACTGACTAGTGGAATTTGCGGCGCGTCAATTAAATGGGCAGGACTTGACATGGTTAAACGCTTGGACAAAATGAGAAAAGATAAGGGCTACAAGTTTGAAATTATTGGCGTTGGTGGAGTGATGACGCCAGAAGATTTTTTTGAATATAGGGAAGCCGGGGCAGACGTGGTACAATCCGTAACAGCTGCAATGTGGAACCCACATTTAGCACAGGAAATAAAGGAGAGATTAGGCTAACACTATACGTCGTCCAAATAAATTTGGACTCCTAAGTGTGCCATAGTATTTTTAAGGAAGGCATGATTAAAGAATTTAGACACTATTTAATATTGTTTCAGGAGCTCGTTCAGACATTACCGCTTGATAAGGCGGTGTATGTTGAAGGGTCTACGGTTAATCAAATCGCTTTTCACGCGGGGCAAAGTGCTAACAACTTCTTGAGAGTTCACGTGCTTGGGAAAACATTTGATAGAAATAAGCCGGCAGAGTACGGAGAGCAGCATACGCTAGAGGAAATTAATAAGTCTCTTGATATGGCGCTTGAAGCGTGTGAAATGGTGGAAAAAGAAAACCCCAACATGAACCAAAAACTTGCAAATCCAATTGAAATGAATGACGGGGGTTTTACGCTAATTACAAAAAATGACGCGCTGACTTTCAGTTTGGCACACTCAGCAGAGCATTATGGAGAGTTGAACCAGGTTAAAAGAGAGCTCGAATCTTCTAAATCTTAAGTTTTATCGTTATATTACTTTCCCTTGGGGTTCGGAAGTGAATTTTCCGTCTTCGAATACGATATTGCCGTGGATGGTAACTTTTTTGATTTTTCCTGTAACTTTTCGTCCTGCAAAAGGGGACCAGCCGCATTTGGTGTAAAGATCAGAATTTTGTATTTCGTAGCTGGTATTTTGTATTTCGATCTCTCCAGTATCGTGGTTTTTGAGATGGAGGATTTTTATAGGATTATCATGGCAAAGGCGAATAATATCTTCGATTTTTAATTTTCCCTCATCTACTGCGGTTAAGAGTAGGGGTAAAGTTGTTTCAAGACCCGGGACACCAAAAGGCGGAGTATCACTATCTTTTTCCGCTTTTGTGTGAGGGGCGTGGTCAGATTCAACAACATCGATTTGATCGATATGCTCCCAAAGAAACTTTACATCCTCGGGACTTTTGAGAAACGGTTTCATGCGGCCGTAAGGACCGAGCTTGGCGGCATCTTCTTGAGTCAAAAATAAGTGATGAGGAGTAATGCCGCAGGTGATAGGAAGACCATCTTCTTTAGCCTGCATAATTTGCTCAAGATCGGATTTCAGAGAGATATGGCAAAAGTGGACTTGTTGTTTTGTCGAACGTGCGTTTTCAATAACTGCCGCAACGGCATCATCCTCTGCATGAACAAGAATTGGTTTGTCTGTGGCTTTCTTCCAAGCTTCAAATATTTCTTGGAGCTTTGCTTTAGAAATCAAAAAGTTGCCTGTTGTTTCATTAAGATAAAGTTTCAGGCCGTAGACATGTTTTGCAATATGCCTGAACTCGTCTAAGTTGTCTCCTAGCGTCCCAAAATAGAAGCCAATGTCAGAATAAATATTGTTTTGCGCTAGTTGTATTTTTTCTTCAAGACGTTTAAGAGTAGTTATCGGCACCTTATTATTTGGCATGTCGAAAACGGTTGTGAATCCGCCGGCAATTGCGGCTTTAGTTCCGGTGGTAAGATCTTCTTTTTCCTCCTGTCCAGGCGTTCGTAGATGTACGTGGATATCAATTAGGCCGGGGAGAGTTATAGTCATTTGATTTTTAAGTTATAAATTGAAAATTATTCCTAATCCTTTGCAGTCTCATTAACCGCTTTTTCAGTCAGCTGCTTCGCTAATCCAATATAGTTTGATGGAGTGAGTTTTGCAAGCTTAGATTTTACTTTTTCTTCAACTGGAAGCGAGTTGATCCATTTTTTCCATTCCTCAGAATCTATTTTCTTCCCGCGTGCGAGATCTTTAACAAGAGTGTAGGCATCCTTGATATTTTCTTTTCGTAATATTGTTTGTACCGCCTCGGTGAGGATTGACCAGTCGGCATTCAGATCTTGTTCGATCTGTTCTAAGTTCGGCTTAATTCTTGCTAATCCCGTCGATATACTCTCGTAAGCAACAACGCAGTAACCCAGGGAGGTTCCAATATTTCTGATAACTGTTGTATCGGAGAGATCCCTTTGAAGTCTTGAGACAGGCAATTTTCTTGCCATAAATTCAAATATAGCGTTTGCCAATCCCAAATTTCCCTCCGCATTTTCAAAGTCTATGGGGTTAACTTTTTGGGGCATAGTGGAAGACCCAACCTCGCCTTTTATATTCTCCTGAACAAACCAACCGTCACTCACATATCTCCAAACGTCTTGGCAGAAACTTATCAAAATAATATTAACCCTATCAAAAACTTGGACATATTGGGTTAAATCATCATAATTGTTAATTTGAGTTGTAAAAAGATTTGGTTCGAGTCCTAGTGAATTAACAAAGTCATCGGAAAATTTTATCCAATCAATTTCGGGATAAGTCAGAAGAAGTGCATTATAGTTTCCTACAGCGCCGTTGATTTTTCCAGTAAGTTTTTGTTCAGTTAGTATGTTTAATTGCTTATTAAGTCGAGCGGCAAAAACTGCAAGCTCTTTTCCAAGTGTAGTTGGTACTGCCGCTTGCCCGTGCGTACGGGCCAGCATTGGGACATCTTTATTTTCGTCAGCCATTTTAGAAAGTGTTTTAATGATTTGTTGAATTTTTGGAATAATTGCATTTTCACCTGCCCGTTTCAGCATCAAATTGAAGGATATGTTGTTGATGTCAGAAGAAGTGAGGCCAAAATGTATCATTTCCAAAAGATCGGCAAGGCTCGTTTCGCCAAGGAGTTGCCTAAATGCTTGTTCCATAGCTTTTACATCGTGTCGAGTTTTTTGTTCCAGTTCCTTAACAAGCTTTATTTGTTCAATAGTTAAGTTATCAGCAAAGGACATGAGTAAGTCTTTCTCTTCGCTCGTCAATTTTCGGATAACCTCAACTTCAGAAAGAGCAACCAAATATTTAGCCTCAATTTCAAAACGTGTCTTTATAAGTGCGTATTCGGAGAGAAAGTTGGCGAGATCTTTTACTTTGGAGCGATACCTTCCGTCAAGCGGAGTGATAGCAGTCAGTTCTTCCAAGGCTAGGGTAGAATTATTAGCCACATTGTGACTATAAAGCAACTTTCAGCCTGTGTCAAGCTAGATGGATTCTGGGAGGGATCAGTGGTAGACTCTTTGTTTTAAGGCTTTTCAGTTTTTCTTCCTAAATTCTTACCTGTTTTTGGTGCTGTTTTTAAGCATTTCTGTTTGAATAAGCTTATGTCAAAAACAATACTCGGGATTTTTCCTAATAGACTAGTCGCTGAAAAAGCCGTAGCAGTGCTACTTGAGTATGGGTATCACAATGATGATGTCTCAATAATTTCAAAAGAGAGCCGGGAATTTGCCTACGAGCATCCGGTTCTTCATTCTAAGACAAGAACCGCCAATAATATTATTCTTGGTATTCTAGTTGGTGCAATTCTTGGAGCTTTGGCAGGGTTTGGACTTAGTTTTGTCCGGGGCTTCCAATCAACTTCAATATTTAATTCAATTGGTATCCATGGAAGTCTTGGAGTTGTTTTTATAGGAATTATATTGGGTTTAGTTATAGGGGCATTGGCTGGGTTTGCAATAAGTTCTAGCAGGCGAGTTGAAATATCTTCATATTATCAGGATTCAAATTCAATTGTGTCTTCATCCGGGCAGAAGGGGCAAGTTATGGTTGTAATTCCAGCCGCAGATAGTGAAGAGCAGACAGTCAAAGATATGCTAAATAGAAATGGAGCAGACAATATCAAGACTATAGATGCAAATAGCCGTGAAACTAACACGACTCGTGAAGCATCTGATTTCAGCCGCCAATTTTCTCCATTCCGTGGGGGTTTTGCTGCTGGTGCCAAAGGTGGTAGTAGTGAAGCAAACCAGGAAGACAAAGGAATTTCTTCGTAAACATGGTCAAATGAGATCATATGCTTTTTTTATGTCTTAACGTAGTAAATAGACCTTCCGCGACCCATTTGGAAGATAACGCCAAGAGAAGCCAGCTTTGAAAGATCACGGGAAGCCGTTATTTGTGAGATACCAAATTGCTTTTGGACATTTTTGTTACTTATTTTTATTTGAGGAACATCAAAAAGAGATAGTATTTTTATTTGCCGCTCAGATAGTTTTGAATATGAGGCTGAAAGAGAAGTTGCAGCAATACCGGTCTTCAACATTTTTAGTGATTTTTCTGCCTGAATTGAAAAAACCTGAACGTAATATTCTATAAAAGAAGATAAATTGGCTTTTTTTGAAGCTTCCTCTAGCTTCCTTTTTAGATTCATAAGGTCAGAAAATAAAAACTCTTGGACATTTATCATGCCTCGTATATCGTA
Organism: uncultured Gammaproteobacteria bacterium; assembly: GCA_964651815.1. Classification (GTDB taxonomy): domain Bacteria; phylum Patescibacteriota; class Microgenomatia; order Levybacterales; family GWA1-39-11; genus GWA1-39-11. The sequence continues at coordinate 115,346 of CAZYWG010000004.1, forward strand.
AGCGTGTTTATAGATGATAGCTTCTGATAATATAGTTGCTATATTGATGTTGTTATTGTCATTCGGGAGAATGTCCAAAATAAGAAAAAAGAGAAGAGCCGCTTGGACTACAGGGTGCTCCGGATTTACACTCACAAAATCAATAATTGATGTAAGATTATCCGTATCTAGTCTGCGTTGTGGTTTTAAGACTTTGAGAAGCGAATCAATTTTTCCGGCATCAATTTTGTCCTCAGTCAAAAAGAGAAAATGATTTAAATAATCATATGCTTTTTTAATTGCATAAACGTCTTCTGACGTAGAGCTTTTTTTACCTCGTGTTATGACATTTGAAATCTCGGAAATTGATAAAGATTTGCCGGAGAGTAGAAGGGAAGATGAAATTATTCGTAGTAGATTATCAAACTTTAAATCCAATTCTCGTCTTGGAGACAAGAGTTCTAGTATTGAATTTCTCCGGGTTTGGTCAATATTATTTAATTCCTGTGCAACGGTTGTGGAAAGAACATAAGAAAAGGTTTTCATGAGTTATCAATTAAAGGTAGCATTTGCTAGACTTTGGTTTAGGAAAATTGTAAATCCTCCAGGTTTAAAAGTCAACAGGCATATTTTTGAGGCTGAAAAGTCCGTGAAAATTATCTATTTGATAAGATTATGATAAGATTATTTGCCTATTGACAGCCATGTCTTTTTTGCTTTACTATATATATATGTTAAAACAGCAACCTCGATTTAGTAAGGGACAAAAGAAAAATCACACGCTAATTGAAAAAGTATTAAAAGAACTTCGTGGAATTATTGCTTTGTTATCAATGGCAAACCTCTAGTCGGTTCACAGTTAGTTAGTTCTTTTTTTGAAACATATCTTCTTCTGGTAACCCTAAATATATCTGAACATTATTTTCGTCCACCTTCATGAGCCCTGTGCCAATTTTAATTTCTTTGTCCCCTTGTGGTCTATGTATTATTAGTTTCTTTCGGATTAAAGAAATAAAATTTGTGTGCATTGCCAAAACGTCAAACAAGCCTACTTCATTGTATGACGAAACGGCTTTCACATCTTCCTCAACAATAACTCCCTTTTTATCTTTAACCACAACATGTAATAGAAGCCTGCTTATTGCTGGTTCAGTTTTTTTGCTGTTTGAATCGTCCATGGTTTTGTAATTTTCAATTTAAGATTTTCCGATGCTTATACTTACGTTTGGTTTGATCCACCTGCGGCGCCACCCTGAGATGCTGCCGGAGTTGGATTAGAACCACCTTGAGCTTGTGTAGGCACGCCCATCTCGTATTTTGCCTCTTTTGCCTCTCCAATAAACATAAACTTTCCTTCATCCAACAGATCATCGTATTTTCCATTTAAAATATCGGCAACGTCAGTTACGGTTGTCTTAACAGGTACGTATCTACCAGGTCTCCCTGTTTGGTTTTGCGCCACAAAAAAGCTCTGGGTCATATAATTGCGTAACATCTTTGCTCGTTTATAAATAACCCTATCTTCAACTGAAATTTCCGATTCTCCTACCAAAGATATAATTCTCTCAAGCGCCGCATATTGTTTTAGAAGTGCTTGGGCACGTAGAACAGTTCTATAATGTAAATCTCCAACAATTGATATGTTGAGGCTGGCAGAGGTAGATGATAATAGGTCAATTGCGGGCAGCAAACCCTCCTGGTAAATATTTCTTGATAAAACAACTGTTGAATCAAGGTGAGGTAGTATCGATTGTACTCCCTGGTCTAGAATATCATCATTAGGCACGTATATTGCCTCCATTGTAGTAATTGAGTTTTCCCTGTTTGAAATAATTCTTTCGTGAAACGATCCCATTTCGCTCGTTAATGTTGCTTGATAGCCATCCTCAGACGGTATAGTATTTGTAACCATTGATAGCTCGGCTCCGGCCTGCGCAAATCTAAATACATTATCTATAAAGAAAAGGACGTCTTTTTTTTGCTCATCCCTGAAGTATTCAGCAATCGTTGCCGCAGAAAAAGCAGTCCTGAAACGGACAGCGGGGTTTTCTCCCATTGTGCCAAAAATAAGCGCGACTGAGGGCAAAACTTTCTGTTCTAGGAGCGTTTCGTATAATTCTTGACCTTCCCTGACACGCTCACCAACCCCAGCAAAAACAGAGACGTTTTTTCCAGCCTTAAGGCTTACAACATTATGGATAATTTCAGTCAGAAGCAGCGTTTTTCCAACCCCGGCTCCACCAAAAAGGCCAATTTTGCCGCCGCGTAAAACGGGCGAGAAAAAATCTATAGCCTTAATCCCAGTTTCAAGGACATCTTTATGAATTGAAATTTCGTCATAAGTTAAATTGTCAGAATATATTGGTTTTTTCTTGTGTGTTTTGGGAGCTTCTTTTCCGTCGAGTGGTTCTCCAAAAATATTTATTACCCGGCCCAAAACTTCCGGCCCAACGGAGATGGAAATTTGTTCATGTGTATTTAAAACCCGCGCCCCGCGCCACAAATGGCTGACAGACGCGAATGCAATACAATAAAAGCTTCTATTCCCTGAGGACTTAATGATTTCCATACGTGAGGATGGGTCGTCCTCAAGCGCTAAAATATCCCTGATGCTTGGAATATCATGCTCGGCAAACTCCACCTCAACTACTTGGCCACTAATACCAATAATCGTCCCACCTTTTGGAATATCAGGTGCCGGTGGAGTAGAGTTGTTATTGTTTACGTTTATAACTTCTATTTCATCCATATTTGCTAATTGTTTACAGTCTACTGACTACAGAATTTACTGTAGGCAGTTGACTGTAGTCTATATGCCTTCCAGATTACCCCCAAAGACTTATGCTTGAGAAAGTTTGATTCTGTTTTTTGTTTTTTTCTCTGTGTTTTAGTTTCTCGGCGTCAAATATAGTGCTTATTAGCTTCTTTTTAATATTCTCGGATGATGAATCAAGGCTTACAAGTCTTGAAGCAAATTTGGCAAGCTGGCTGTCGCGAATTGTTTGCTCAAAAATGATTGCAAAAATTTCCTTTTCAAAAAATGCCAATACTTTCTCAAGGGAAGGTTCAAATAAATATTTTACATTTTCAACGTTCGCTTGGGACTCCTGCCCCGTTTGTGTTGCATAATTGCCGGAAATATCAGAAAAAATAGGGTCTTGCCTTACAACTGTTTTGAAAACTTCATAATATACTACAATTTTTTCGTATTCTATTAAAAATTGAACTATTTCATGCAATCTGTCATCATCAAAAGCCTGGTCAGGAAAGTCAAAATATCGGTATGGGTCGGGTAGCCCAGCGTCCCGCATTAAAAATCGCCCAAGACGCCCCACAACGGCCACATGATTACCTTCTTCTTTCGCACGCTTGGCAGCTATCTTAAATTCGTCAAAAGTGCGTCTGATAATGTCTCCATAAAGACCTGTATTTGCGGAAAGGAAAATATATACTGTTTTGCCATTACTTTTAAGAAAAGAAAGTTTTGAAGGATCTTTAACCTTCTTTTGCTTCATAAGCTTTTCAAGTTGTGATTTATAAGAGCTTTTGACTTGCTGAAAGATCTGGTTAATTTCGTTTAAAAAGGCATGGCTTCTAACAACAGAATTACGCGTGCGCGTAACGCGGGCCGCGGCAATTTCTTTGTAAGTCTGGACAACGCTATATAAGCCTGAAAGACTTGTAATTTCTGTTTGAACAATTTTTTTGCTAATCATATTTTTAATTCGGATTGTTTTTGTCCTGTGAGCCAGTTCCAGCCGCGTTTGCACCTTCCTGGTTGCTTAATGCTCTCTGGACCGGTGTTTGTGTAGTTGGCAAATCAACCTGAAAACTAGACGCGTTATCTTTTACTTTTCTTAAGATTTCATTAAAAGAGCTGGAATTCAAAACCGTTTCATCAATCAGTTGTTTATATTTAGGATCCTTTTGATATAGTTCTGAAATCTTTTGTTTGTAAGAGGCTAAAGTTGCAATATCTATCTTTTTAAAATCATCGCTCCATAAAAGGCTGAGTATTATGCATTGCACATTACTTGGTACCACTGTATCAAGGTCCTGGTCAAAAAGCCCAAGCAACTTACCACCGGTATCGATGATTACGCGCACGGCTTCATTAAGCTCCGAACCAAAATGAACAATATTTTGCATTTTGTCATAAAGCGTTAGAAATGTAAGTAATTCGCGGCTTATGCTCCTTTTGGAATCGGATTGGGTTTGCCTGCCAACACGAGTAACAGATAAAAATGGATTAATAGAGGGTCGTCGCCCTTGAGAGAAAAGATTGCTATCAAAGTATATGTGACCGTCAGTCATAGACATTATATTTGTCTGAATATAGCCTGATAAATCTCCCTGCAGCGTTTCAACTACAGGAAGGCATGTTATTGAAACCTCTCCCTGTCCATGAATAAAATTGCCGGCTCGCTCAAGTATTCTTGCATGTACATAGAATATGTCTCCCGGGTATGAGTCACGCCCAGGAAATCTTTTACCGATAAGCGAGATCTCCCTGTAAAATTTAGCATGCGTTGTGAGGTCATCAAGGACTATTAAAACATCCCGCCCCTGATCTCTGAAATACTCGGCGATTGTCATGGCAGAGAAGGGTGTTAAATAAATGACTCCGGGTGGATCTTCTGAAGCAGAGGCCACAATAATTACGTTACCTAAGACACCATTTGCGGCAAAAAACTCCTCTGTTTTCTTTATGTCTATTTTGTTTTTTCCAATTGCAGCATATATGCATATATCGCCTTGTTTCACAGCAGAAATCGCTGCTTGGAGCAGGAAATTAGATTTTCCCGTTTTCCGGTCACCTATCACAAGTTGTCTTTGTCCACGGCCAAGCGGTATCATAAGGTCAACAATTGATACGCCTGTTTCAAAGTAACGTCTTATGGTTTTCCTGCTGACTATCCCAGGTGGTAGAGTTTCAACGGCTCTTGATTCCTTTGGCCGAGCGTAGGCTTTGTGGTGGTCAAATGACTCTCCAAAAGGATCAATAACATTCCCCAAAAACGCGTCTCCTACCGGTATTTGAAAAAGATTGTCAGTCCTTGCTACACGCGAACCTACTTTGATAGGATTTTTAAAAAAAGTAAGAACCTCAACCAGATCGCGCTTAAGAGAGAATACCTGGCCAAGTCCCCCGGATTCAAATATTACAAATTCATCCGGGCGGACTGTAGGTAAACCCGAGACGTAAGCAATAGATCCCACGACTTCTCTGACAAAGCCTACTTCTGATGTTTTACTAAGATGTGTTTCGAAATCTTTCATGTTTTAGCTTTCAAATTGATCCCGATTAAATCGGGATTGATTTTAAATTGAAAATTGTAAATTTCAAATTGTACTGTAGTGTGACTCGAATTTACGCTGGGCCTGCCGAGTGGGCTTCAGGGTTGTTTATACCCGAATTACCCATCTCTTGCGGCATATCCAATATCTCACTCTTTTGATCCGCGACGAGTGTGTCAACCTTCTTAGATAGGCTAAAATCATGGTAAATTCCACCAACAATTACTATCGCGCCTCCTATAATTTCCTGTTGTACAGCAATTTCGAGCACATAATTTTCACCAAAATTAGAATTGGCCCACCCTTTAATTCTTGTTAATAGGCGGTCGTCGGGTGCGATAGCCAACGTAAGCCTAATTGTTTTAATTGCCTCTATCTTCTGCCTAATTCCTGAGAACTTTTCTTCCAGGGCCCCTTTTTCTATTTTTTCCCAACCATCAGGCAAAATCTCAATAATGGCTTTGCACATTGTATTTTCACCTTCATCGGCAATAAACTTTTTAAGAGACCAGTCCGTCTTATACAAATTTTCAATCAAACCATTAAGGAAATTGATCGCTTTTCTTTTGTCTTCTTCTGTCCGCATCACTAGGAGCAGACGTTTAAATTGTTCATCCATATTTTTGGAATCTTGAATTATGAATAATTAATCATGGTCCTATTTTTCCTTGCTTCTTGACTCAAAACTAAATACATACTAGCTTGCAAATTCGTCTTCTTTTTTAGCTTTTTCCAATGCTTCCATTATTAAGTCTCCGTGTTGTTCAAAATTTATACTCTTATTCAGTAGAGCTTTTGATACATTAAGTAGTATTTTGTATATATTATCATTCAGTTTCTTGAGCTGGGCCTCTTTGTATTGATGTAGTTCTTGTTCGAGCTTATCGTATTCTACTTTTATTTTTTCTTCGGCTACTTCATGGGATTTAAATGTTTCTTCACTCATAGATTTCTTTAATTCTTCAAAATTGCTTGTCATGGATTTAATGAGGTCATCTGATGTACTCTTTAATACATTGATAGTGTTATTGTTTATTTCTGAAAGCTCTGCTTGATAACTTTTCATGAATGTTTGAGTTAACTCGCTAACTTGTTGTTTCTCTTTTTCTGTCAATGTGTTAACTGCGTCGGTAAGTGCCTTTTGTGAGTCATTGTTGATTTGTCCTGCGTTCGCAACTATCTCATTTGCTTTCTCTTGAGCTTGGTGGAGTGTTTCTTGATATTCTGTTTGAGAACGTTCTACAATGCTTTTTTCTTCTTCAATTGTTTTTTTGTAAAGGTCGTCTTCATTTTTCTCAAGTTTCCTGAGTCTTTTGACAGTTGTCACATAAGAAACCACAAGAGATACGCAAACGATAGAAAGTAGGATAATACCTCCTACTAAAAATGTGTATAGTTTTGCGTCTATGTTCATATAATATCTTTATCAATAATCAGTGTAATTCATTTACAATATTAAAATCAAATAAGAGATAGCAAGGCCAACAAAAATTATGACTGCTGTAAGTCCAATGTTTAAAATAACAGAGAATTCAATGAGCCTTCCGGCTAGAGGATTTCTCCCAACAGCCTCAACTCCCTTTTGGGCAACTCTACCAAAGAACGTGAATCCTATTGTAAAGGAGAGTATTGCAACAATAGCCGCGGCCAAATATCTTAAGGCTTCAAGTGGTGAGAGGAAGGCTGCATTGCCTGCTGTTCTTAGAGAAGTCAGAAGGTTTGCTCTAAAGTCCGGTGTAGTATTTGCAAAATGCGGGCTAATGTTAACCATTATTTTGCCAACACTTTTGGTGTTAGAATAATCCGCTAGAGCGTTGCCAAGTACAAATCCGTTTCTTGTAGCGCGCTCGCCAACACCCGGAACATCAGATGTTGTTATAAGGTCGCCTCTTTTAATTGCACCGGCATCTGTGTTAACTTTTACAGTAGTTTGACCAGAAGAGAGTACGTATGCTATATTTTTATCTGTTGTAGATAGAGCTAGCGCAGGATTAAAACTTACAACCCCGTAAATTGCGGTATCATAAGGAATACGGGCAACTCCATACCCTGTAGACGTGGAAGAAATAATATCCCCTTCTTCTACCTTATCTGAGATGCTTACTTGAAGACCCATTCCAACCCCCAGCTGTCCTTCTTGAGCAAAGACTATATTAGGTAAAAGCCCCGATAACAATAGTAATCCTAGAGTAATAATTAGTAAACTTTTAGTTGCTTTCATAGGTATCCTTCCTAAATTACATTATCTATATAAATAGCATATGATTTAAAACTTGTTTGTGTCAATATACAAACTTGTCCAAAGTTAGACAAATGTTGGACAAAAAGCCTCAGAAGTCCAACTTTAACAGAATATATTATTTGGGAGTATGGTGTATATGAATGGTTCTTTAGAGCCATAATATGGTATGCAAATATGTAGCCTTATAGTAAATAAACAAATGTTTATAGTATTTATTTCGGTGAAAGAGATTGGACGTTTAGATGTAGTTTTACTATTAACAAGTGAGACTAAGTTGGAATTTAAAAGCATTAAAATTTGCATTTCTAGAGTAACTTATGACTATATCAATAGATATCTAAACGATACATATATAACCCAATAAAGTAAAATTTATTTTTGCATTTCAAGAGTGAGTTTAAAACATTTCTCAAGAGTACTTGAAAAGCTAAGCAGTTAAAAATCCATTCGATATGATCTAAGTCTACCAACAGGATTTAAAGTTAATCGTTTAATGCCTAAAATTGCAGCAAAAACCTTTGTTTTTAACCATAATTATCAGCAAGAGGCATCACGGAGACCCTATTTATGATTCTTCAAAATCAAACTTCGAATATCGTCGAAAAGCATTAAATTATCTCGAGAATTAATTCTTTAATCGACCGTGAAATAATTGCCGCAGTCGTGAATTCTGTGCCTACAATTTACTTAATATATTTTCACGTATGTTTCACCAGAGTTTCACACCAATAAAAATCCCATAATTAGAGATCCCAAAAACACAAATTTACATCGAAAAAAACATAGCAAAAATTCTAAATTCTCAAGATTTTGGACAATTAGCCTCAAAATTGCCCCAAATTGGTGTGAAAAAAAGTCTTGACAAAGCCGTGAAAATATGGATAAATTAATACAGACGAAAAATTTGTACATTTGAAGCGAGTTGTCCAATTTTTCACGAGAATTTATTACCTGCCCGAATGGATGATCAATTATTAAGCATACAAGAAGCGGCAAAACGTCTTAAAGTATCTACTAAGACTCTAAGACGCTGGGAAGCAAGAGGCGTTTTAGTCCCCAATAGAACAGAAGGTAACCACAGAAGGTATTCCAAAAATGAAGTAGAAAATTTCTGGGCAGAAATGGTTGCCAAGAAGAAATCAAAAAAGCCTGGTGATCTTCCAAATCAAGTCCAAGAAAATAGTGCACAAGTAAATGCGCCTGCACCGAAAGAAGAAGAGGTAAAGACGACACCGTTTAACATCACTCAGGCCTTAATTGCCGATTCGGATATTAGAGAATCGGTTACAGCCGAATCCAAAAGTGGAAAAGGGAAATCTGGCACAAGGAGAATGCTAGTAGTATCGGCGTCAGCGTCTCTAGGCTCAATTTTACTTATCGTATTCTTAACACAGATACTTTTCTCGCCTTCACAAAGCACAAAGATTAGCGGGATGAGCGACACTAATTCAAAAACTAAAGAATCCCAGAATGTCTTGGCTGCAACAATCGGTAACCCCGGCTACAAATTTAAAGTCAACGTTCCTTCAAGTTTTGGAGAGGACGCAATTTTTCTTAAAGGTGTGACTATTCAGGGTCTTGCCACTGCTTCTGGTGGCATAGTTACTAATAACGCAAATATAGACGCCGGTACGGGTACGCTTACAGCATCGAATGTTATATACAGCGTCAACGCCGGAGCTGGAATCGCGGTATCTCCAGGGCAGAACCCAATCATCACAAACACAGGAGTTCTATCAATAGGCGGACAAACGGGATCGATCTCTCTTACTGCCGGGTCCGGAATCTCGATATCCGGGACAACAATCACCAACACAGCCCAAAGCAGCTCCGCATCTGATTCTTTTAAGAATATTGCGATCGGTTCTGATACAATTAGCGCTGGTTCTTCTACCGACACTCTTACTATTGCAGCGGGGTCTGGAGTATCGCTTGCCGCAAATACCGGCACTAAAACACTAACAATAACCGCAACAGGCGCAACAAGTCCATGGCAAGAATCCGGGGGAGTTGTTTCGCTTGTTAACTCCACAAGCAGTGTTGGAATAGGGACAGCAACCACGCCATTTAAACTTACTATCCAAGGAGACGTGGGTCCGCCAATAGACAATACGTATAACCTTGGTTCAGCAGCCAACAAATTTGCCGGAGCACACGTCTCCGACATTTTTGATTATGGGACACTAAATCTTTTGGGAGCAGGATTCACATCAAACAATAACGTTCTATATGCAAACACATCAGGAGTTGTAACTGGAGTTAATACAAACAGCAACGGACTCTGTCTTGTTTCGGGTGTTGTAACACCAACTTGGGCAGCGTGCCCTGGGGGCAGCACAACTTCTTTCTGGGACCTAACAAACGGTCTTTTGTATCCTGATAATCCAACTGTTGACTTTGCTGTGGGTGGACAATCAAGTGCGTCGGCACTTTTTGCAATAACAGGAGTAAACGGTGGAGCACCGACTGCAACACTTTCGGCATCAACTAATGGCAATGGTTTGGTTTTTTCAGCAGCAAATTCTTCAATCCAGTCGCTTAGAAGTAACGCTTTGACAATTGGTGGTGCAACAACGGGAGATCTTATTCTCTCGCCAAATGCCGGATCGGGGAGAGTGTCATTTAATCTTGGCGGTCTTTATGTCAATGGGAACCCCGGTTTAACAGAAGGCTCGCCTTCTTGTGTCACAACTTCAAACGGTATTGTTACAGGTACCGGGGTTTGTCAGCTTGGGACGGAGCAGTGGATTGTTTCAAATGGCGCAATTTATACAGGTGTACCATCTCTAGATCTTTTGCTTGGCGGCACATCAACGGCCAGTGCAAAGTTTGCTTTTATCAACGTTGCGGGCGGTACACCAACTGCAACAATATCTGCCAATAATGGTGATAATGCAACTTTCTTGACAGGAAGCGGGAATCTGGGGACAACTAACGCCCAAACATTGACAATTGGCGGAAGTTCTACGGGTAATATAATTCTCAATCCTAGAAATAGTGTTGCCGGTGGGTTTGTGGCACCTGGAGCGGATAACGTTACAGACCTTGGCACCGCGTCCCTCAGATTTAGGACAATTTATGCCGCTAGCGATGTTATTGTTAATGGCCAGTCTGTTTGTCTTGTTAACGGAACTAATTGTCCCGCAGGCACAGTATCATACTGGAACCAAGTAAACGGACTTCTTTTTGCAATTAATCCAACCGTGGATCTAGCTGTTGGCGGACAGTCAACTTCTTCTGCTTTGTTCGCTGTGAAAGGCATTGCCAATGGTACACCAATTGCAACAGAGTCTGCTTCAACAAATGGGAATGGATTGGTATTTGATGCAGCTAACTCTACAATCCAGTCGCTCAAGAACAATACCTTGACAATAGGAGGGAATACAACGGGAAATATTGCAATAGCCGGTATCGGCACCGGAGTAGTCCATTCAACAGGTGGCGTTCTATCAACTTCTGCTGTTACCAACGCAGAACTACAGAATAGCTCAATCACAGTGAGTGGTGGAACAGGCCTTGGAGTTGCAGGTTCTCCAGTTTCTCTTGGCGGTACGGTA
>CAZYWG010000004.1:126521-129722 GCA_964651815.1 uncultured Gammaproteobacteria bacterium
CAGCTAGCACAAACGGCAACGGAATAGCACTTAATGCATCAAGTTCTACTATACAGTCGCTCTTAAATAATTCTCTAACTCTTGGAGGCGCAACAACTGGAGACGTAATTCTTTCACCGCTGTCTGGTGCAACAGGCTCAAATGTCAGACCAAGCACTAACCAACAAGTTGATCTAGGGACTTCTGCATTTCAATTCAACAATATATATGGAAAGACAGTCTTCCAAAATAGCAACCAGGTTTGTGACACTTCCGGTAACTGTGCAGGAGTAGGGGGAGTAATTGGCGGCGGTGGAACTCTTAACTTTATTGCAAAATTCACACCCAACGGCTCAAGCGTTGGCAATTCACTTCTTTATGATAATGGTACACAGGTTGGTGTGGGGACAACAACACCAGCAGGGTTCTTTGATATTGAAGGTGGTAACTTTGGGGGGCAGGCGGCTTTAGTACTAAATCAAACGGGAGTTTCCGCAAATAATATTTTATCGGCATCAGCTTCAGGAGTGACCAAATTTATCATAGCAAATAACGGTGACCTTAAGTTTGCGGGTTCAACTTCAAACCTTTCAACACTTACCAAGACTGGTGTAACCTCCCAGATTTACACATTCCCAGATCTTTCTGGGGTCGTTTGTCTTGACACAGGTAATTGCGCGGGCGCAGGGTCTAGCATTACGGGATCCGGAACTGCAACTCAACTTGCATTTTTCTCGGGCGGTTCACAAAACCTTTCATCAGACTCAAACCTATACTTTGATAATGTAAATAAATTCTTGTCAATTGGCGCAGGTGCTTCCCCAATTTCTGTATTGCAAGTTGCGGGCGGCACACAAGGTGGAAGAGCGCTTGCCATATTCAACCAAACTGGAGCATCGGCCAACGATATTCTGACCGCAAGTGCCTCTGGAGTGACTCGCTTTGTTATAAATAACAACGGTAATATCCAGTTTGGCGGTGGGCAGACAGCGCTTTCCACTCTTACCAAAACCGGTTCAACCGCCAGAACATTTACATTCCCTGATGCTGATGGGACTCTTTGTCTCCAAAGTTCGTCCTCATGTGGATTTGCACTTGGCACAAACTACTGGCAGTTAAACTCAGGACTATTAAGTCCATTCTCAAATACAGTCGACTTAGCTCTTGGTTCAATATCAACAAACTCGGCTCTATTCGCCGTCAAGGGAATCGCGTCCGGCACTCCCATTGCAACAGAATCAGCTTCAACCAATGGTAACGGTTTGGTATTCGATGCTGCCAATTCCACTATCCAATCGCTCAGAAACAATACTCTCACAATCGGTGGCGCAACTACTGGAAGCATAATTCTTTCACCCAACGGTGGCACAGGTTTCCTTTCATTCAATGGAGACAATTTCAATGATATAACCGGAGACGCAATTGCAATCCATTCAAATGCATTGTCAGTTGATATTCTTACTAGCTCTGCAAGCGCCGGACTTTCAAGTTCAAGATCTGGTCTTGAATTCAACACAGGTACAGGCAGTAAGAATCAGTTGGGTCTACTTCAAGGGTGTACCGACGGGCAGGTACTCAAGTGGGATTCAGTCAATGGAATTTGGTCATGTTCGAATGATATTGGGGGAGTATCTTCTGCTGTTATCCAAATACAAGAAGGGACTAATACTCCAATTTCAGGAATTGATACATTAAGATTCACAGGTACAGATTTTGATGTAACAAATGCAGGTTCAACAGGAATTATTTCACTTGATTCATCACTCGCACGTTGGAATCAATTTGCGGGAACGGCACAGCTCGGTAACACCACGCTTGACTTACTAATAGGTGGTACATCAACAGCCAGCGCCAAGTTCGCTATTACTGGAGTAAATAATGGCACACCAGTTGCAACAATCTCTGCTTCTACCAATGGAAACGGTTTGGTTTTGGACGCAGCAAATTCAACTATCCAATCACTCAGAAACAATACTCTCACACTTGGAGGAAACACAACAGGAAATATCGTAATCGACAGTGGTTCAAATTTCCTACAGCTTTCAGACCCTAACATCAAACTATCTGACTCAAGCTTTGCCAACTGTGGAGCACTTACTACGGTATCAAACTTGCTTACTTGTGGTTCGGCAACTGTTGCTACAAATTACTGGCAGATAAATTCAGGACTCTTGAGTCCATTCTCAAACACTCTCGATCTAGCATTGGGTTCCACGGCCACAAGCTCGGCTTTGTTCGCAGTTAAAGGAATCGCATCCGGCACACCTGTTGCAACAATCTCAGCGTCAACCAACGGCAATGGTCTCTCTATTGATGCTTCAAGCTCGACAATCCAGAGTTTGAAAGGTAACACATTAACTCTTGGTGGAACAACAACAGGAAATATAAACGTTAAAAATAAGTCAGGATCTAGTTTTGCAACTTTTGATACAGTGAATAGTAGGTTTGGAATTGGAACCAGCACTCCTGCAAACACTCTACAAATTTCCAGCGCAACCGACCCTTCGATGACAATCACAAATACAAACTCAGGTGGAGCTTCCTGGTCAGTGATATCAGCAACGAATGCATTACATGGAACTCTTGATGGAGATTTACTTTTCTGGGACGGAACCAGTAATGTTGTAGCATTTGATTCTATAAACAATCGTGTTGGTATTAATCAATCCAGTCCTTCTACGGCTCTTGAAGTCCGAGGTACAGCTAATTTTGGACAAATCCAAGCTGTTGCACCGATTGCAGGTGAAGAAGCGAGTATTGGTTTTTATGCAAACGCAGATGATAACTTATCAAAATGGATAATTGGTAAAAATATATCAAGCTCTACAGACTTCAGTTTCTTTTACAACAATGCAACAAGATTTAGGGTTGGTACAGCAGGAGACTTGACAGCAACAGGTACGTTAACCGGTTTAACCGGTCTTACTTCTTCCGGTACAATCACTTTTTCCGGTCTTAACGGTCAGAATGGCGTAATTTATGGAACTCAGACATCAGGAGTGCTTGCCCAAGCAACAACTGCTTCAAGCGGTCTCTGTCTTGTTTCTGGTGCATCATCTCCTTCATGGATTGGATGTTCTTCAGCCGCCTCAAACTACTGGCAGCTTAATAGCGGCTTATTAAGTCCATTCTCAAATACAATCGATCTGGCACTTGGTGGTACTTCAACAAGTTCTGCCTTGTTCGCTGTGACAGGTATCGCTGCTGGCACACCTACAGCAA